>NZ_CP012036.1:350099-950099 GCF_001298445.1 Nostoc piscinale CENA21
ACTCCATACCCAAATTTTGTTTTTTTTGACCCGACAAAAGTTTCTAATTCATCAATTTCAGTTATTTCAGGTATTTCAGCTGTTTCGGGATGTTCTGGTAACTGACCACCCATTTGTTTCACCCAATAAATTACTGTTGTATGATGTACTTTTTTTACTCTTTCTATGGCACGGAAACCAGAACCATTAACATACATTTCTAAGCATTCTCGTTTAATTTCGTCACCATAACCCTTTTGATTGTGATATTCAATAAATTGACGACCACAATCTGCACAAATGTAGTTTTGTTTACCTCTTTGTCTACCGTTCTTACGGATATGAGAGGAATTACAACGCGGACATTCCATGAAGATTCACCCTAATTCATATTCTCATTATGCAACGCCATATTTTCTGTTGTACAAGGTACGCCTTTGCGATTGGCAATGCACAAAACTGGATAACTGTTAAAGTTGTCTCGACTGGTGATGTAAAGTGAACCGTTATCGTAATAGCGTTGAAATCTGGCAGTCACAGTCTGACAACGGTTTGCAGGTGGGAATTTTTTAAAATCGTCAACCACCCAACGGATAAACGTCTCGTTTCCTCGTGGGGTGCGTACTTTGGTGACAGGTATACCACCTTCTTGTGTACAGAAAAACTTGCTTGGCCCAGCATAACTCGGCTCAGTTACAGAAATTCCCACAACTAGAAGCGAAGTTACGGATGCTGCTGCTACTTTTGGTAATAATTGAGCCACTAATTTTAGCTGCATATACCAACTACTAATTGCTAAAATACACCTATGCAATTAAGCTACAATATTTAATCCTGTTTTTTCGCATTTGCTTTATTTTGTTTCACAAAGTCGCACCAGCAAATAAAATTGCTAAAGCTTGATCATTGTATTTGTAATGAAATCTGCTTGAGTGCGATCGCTCACTTTAAGCTACCGATTTCTATAACCACCATTAATTACAATATCTTTAATACATAGATAAATAATCAACACAGTTAGTAAAAACTGCATAAATTGTAAAATAGGGTCTAAGCGCCAACCTTGAAAAACCAAAATCAACCCAGAAGTTAGCAGAAAAATAGGGATAATTATAGTCTGGAAAATATAAATGATTAAAGATAAAGTCTCTAATCTTCTGGCATGTTGAATCAGCAGAATTATCATAGCTAGTATGTAAGCTACAGCAAAAATAATTTGCACAAAACCAATCAAACTGGCTGTATTGAATCCGAAATTTACTTGCATTAAAATTAATTCATTCATGAGGAATTTTAACCACTCAACGCAATACTATAACCCAATTTTTTGACGGCGTTACGGAATTTAGTTTCTGATTCGCTAGGCACAACTAAATGCTTTTCTCCGCCTAAGAAACACAGCTTTTTGGTGCGGGTATCGTTGGCGATTAATAAAGCTAAAGCTGCATCAGTGCATTCTATCAAACGGGCTTGACTGCGATCGCGCAAACTATTGCCTCGCGCTTCAATATCTGCTAAAAATTGATTGACGGTTTCTGGTAATTCATGACCACTGCGGGCTTGTAGAAATTCTTGTAATTGGGTGATGCTTTGTCCTTCTTCTATCGCACTCAATAACTTAGCTGTCTCTAACCGCCACACCGCATCAGAAATTTTTTGGGCGTAAACATCCAGCACGATAGTATCAGCAGGAGTGAGTGGTTCGCCAGTCGCCGCTATTTCTAAGTTTGGTAACACACGAAATACTGCCCTTACTTCTAACGGTGGCGGTGTATAGTCGTTTTGCCAACCCAAGCAATATGCACCCAAGGGTGTTAACTGCAAACACATCAAACCGTCGTAACGGCTGAGAAACGGTAAGTCATCGGTTCCCCATAAGTCGCTATAATCAGGGCGAACGCCGCCAGGGTTAACATAGGCGATATTAATCATCCCCAAGGTGGCAACATATTCAAATAACAGACATAAAGCATATCTGCCTTGCAAAATTTCCCAATCATCGCCATTATTACCCAAGCTACCGTAATGGGAGTCACTAATATACAAGTTCCAAGGATTGCGCGTAACTTCAAAATCCTAGCCTTTGACGAGAATGCAGCGAAACAGTTCATTGCCACAATTGTTGCAGATTTTCCCCAAAAGATGGCGGTGAATTACTGCAATGATTTCGGCTTTGCGCGTGGGTTTGCTATTAGTATTTAGTAATGCTGCCACCTTTTTGAGTTCATCAACAGATAATTGTTGTAAAGCCTCATCAACTGTGGAAATGCTTAACTGATCCTGATAGTAAGGCAATGCACTGCAAATAATCTGCAATTTTCAACCTATAAGCAAGATAGGTTTACGAAAATCTTACAATATTAAGTGCTGAGTGCTGAGTCAAGAAAATATACTAACCTCTAGTCTCTAGCCTCTCACTTCTCACCTCATTTCTTTTTTGAAGAATAATTTTGAGATTGATTTTCTTGGCGTAATTGTTGTCTGCCATTGGTGATAATTCTTAACATATCTTTGAGGTCTTGCTCGATATTTTCGAGGACACTATCGGCATAGTGATCAGCACCATCTTCAATTTCTTGGGCTTGAGCGATCGCAGTTTGACGCATTTGTTCTAATTCTTCCATACAAGCTTGTCGCCTGCGTTCAATTTCTGCAAGGGTTTCTTGCATCATCGCCTCGCATTCTTGCTGGGTTTTGCGCCGTAGCTGTTCTGCTTCGTGTTCCGCCTGCCTGAGAATATCACTTTCTGCCAAAATTTGCGCTCTTTTGGCTTGGGCAGCTTCGACAATTTGCTGTCCATATTCTTCGGCTTCTAACATGACATCTTGCTTGTGTTGCAAGATTTCCGTTGCTTCTTGGAACACCGAAGGTAAGGAAACACGAATAAAATCTAGCTGTTCAAAAAGTTTGTCTTCGTCTATTAATGTGCGTCCCGTGAGAGGAACTCGCCAACTCGACAAAATCAAATCTTCTAAACGGTTGAGTTCTTGCTGAATATCTACACTTCCGCTTCGGGAGTTGTCCCCGTTGGCGACTCCATTGGGATACTCTGGAGGGGAGGGATAATTGCCGTTGTGGTTGGGTTCGCTATTGGATAGTTGTGGTTGTAGCATTTGTGTATATCTAAAGCAATGTGCGGGGGAACAAGATGATCGACAGAACCACCAAATCTTGCGATCTCTTTTATCACACTACTACTTAAAAAACTATACTCATTTGATGTTGCGAGAAAAACTGTTTCAATCTGAGTAGACAGAGTTTTATTCGTGTGCGCCATCTGTAATTCTACTTCAAAGTCAGAAATCGCTCGTAAACCGCGTAACAACACTTGTGCTTGGCGCTGTTGGGCATAATTTACAGTCAACCCATCAAAACTATCTGCTTCGACATTTGGTAAGTGTTGCGTAGCTATCCGAATTTGTTCTAGTCTTTGCTGCACAGTAAACAACGGCACTTTATTAGGATTCCGCAGTACAGCGACAATTACCTTGTCAAACAGCCGACTACCACGTTGAATAATATCAAGGTGTCCTAAAGTGATGGGATCAAAACTGCCAGGATAGATAGCAATCACAATATTCGATTTATCACAGTTATTGAGGTGATTATATCGGATTCCACTGTGTTGAGTTGAAAGTGCTGAGTGCTGAGTGGGGTGAGGGGGTAGACAAGGTAGAAAGATTGCTTCCTTATCTCCCGTGTCCCCCGTGTCTTCCTTGTCCCCTAAAGCCCATACTGACGATAAACCTCACTAGCCGCACGATGAATGAGAGAATGTCGCCACACCAGAGATTGCATATCATCGGCGTATCCACCGCCAATTACACAGGCTACGGGATAACCTGCACTCACACAGGTATGTAAAACTTGCATTTCTCGACGGAACAGCCCAGTATCAGTTAAGGCTAGTTTACCCAAGCGATCGCCTATATGAGTATCCACACCCGCATCGTAAAATACTAAATCAGGACGAATCTCTGATAACAAATCTGGCAAATATTCAGCCAAGGTTTGCAAATAAGCATCATCTTCCATTCCCACAGGGAGGGGAACATCTAAATCACTTTTTTGTTTTGTACCAGGAAAATTGACTTCACAGTGCATTGAGAAAGTAAATACACTGGCATCATCAGAGAAGATAAAAGCTGTACCGTCTCCTTGATGCACATCCAAATCGACTATCAGAATTTTCTGCACCAGTCCCAGTTTTTGTAAAACGCGAGATGCGATCGCTAAATCGTTGAAAATACAAAAACCAGATCCATAACTGGGAAAAGCATGATGAGTTCCCCCAGCCGTATTGCAAGCTAAACCCTGACTTAACGCCATCTGAGCCGTGAGTATCGTACCACCAACCGCCACACAGGTACGCTTTACTAAAGCTGGACTCCACGGCAACCCGATGCGGCGTTGGGCTTTATAATCTAGGGTGCCATCACAATATGCTTGCACATAATTTGGTGTATGCACTAACTCAATCAACTCTGGTGATGGACGCTGTGGAGTATGAAACTGGTTTGAGTGTGCTATTTGATCAGTCAACAGCAATTCATACAATTTGCAAAACTTAGCCATTGGGAAACGATGTCCTGCTGGCAAAGGTGCAACATAGTCTGAATGATAAATTATTGGCAAGTCCATGTTATGTATTTTTTACCATAGTCCGATACTAAATATACCTAGAGGTTCAGCAAATACTGTCTTTGAAAGATGAGTTGTAGCAATAATTGTTTTATAATGTTGCTTTAATTTTTGTTGTTCAGTTTAAGAAATCACATTAATTATGACCCAATGGATTTTACCTGCCGCACTAATTTTATTTAGCTTGTTAATTGGTATAGTTTGCGAGAAATTTCTATTTCATAAGTTTAAAAAAATTATTATCCAAAAACATATCCCTGGTAGTCGGCTAATTTTTCAAGCTTTACATCGAGTAACTTTTATTTGGTTTTTATTAGCAGGTTTTTCATCGGCTTTAGTTGCCGCCTCTCCCAACCTCAGCCCAGAATTAAAAATTTTGCTGCAAAGAATAATCACAATTATTTTTCTCTGTTCCATCACTTTAGTTTTAGCAAGGCTGACTGCTGGTTTTGTCAATTCTTGGACGCGCAAAGCTGAAGGAGTTTCAGCCTCACTAATTTCTAATCTGGCAAAAACGGCAGTTTTTATTTTAGGGATATTAATTCTCTTACAAACATTAGGGGTAGCAGTTACACCACTAGTCACGACTTTAGGAATTGGTGGTATTGCTGTTGGTTTAGCACTGCAAGATACTTTAGCAAATTTATTTTCTGGTTTTTATTTAATAATTTCTAAGCAGGTAAGGACTGGAGATTATGTCAAGCTAGATGAAGGACACGAAGGTTATGTTACAGATATCACTTGGCGCAATACTACTATTAAAGAGCTTTCTAATAACGTAGTGATTGTACCTAATTCTAAATTAGCTTCGGCAATTTTTACTAATTACCATCTTCCAGCTAAAGAAATTACTTTAACGATGAACGTGGGAGTTAGTTATGATAGCGATTTAGAACAAGTCGAAAAAGTTACTGTCGAAGTTGCTAAAGATGTTATGCGAGAAATTGCTCCAGAATTAATTGCCAATGAGCCTTATATTAGATTTCATACATTCAATGATTTTAGTATCGATTTTACTTTGTATATGCGAGTAAGTGAATATTTTGATCAGCGAATGGGCAAGCATCTGTTTGTCAAAAGATTACACAAACGTTACCAAGAATCTGGTATTTCTATTCCTTTTCCCATTCGGGATATTTATGTTCACAATAACAATTGAATGCTAGAGATTAGAGGCTAGTGACTAGGGGTTAGCAAGCCGCAACACACCAAAATATACGTAGGATGTGTTACTCTGTCGCTAACACATCCTATGTATATTTCAAAAATGAAATATGAATCATAGAGATAAAAAAAAGGTAAAAGATCACTAATCAAAAATGATTTTCATCTTTTACCTTTGAATTGTATCCTACTGTGCATTAGTAGAAACGATGAATAGCATTTCTACAAAACTTGAATATTATCTTCTACCAGGAGTTCTACCTCCTTCGTCGTTACTACCACCGTGGGGGCGAGAATTTCCTGGGTCACAACCTTCAGAACCGTTACCTATTCCTTGGTTACAATGACGGCGGAGTTTTCCGGTTTCGGTTGTACTACTTTCTTCCAGTTCGGCTTGCTGCTGTGTTTGTTCTACAGCGTACTGTGAGTTAATCTCGACAGCTTCACCAGTGCTGACTAACGCTTTATATATCAAGGCTGCAACTTCGGCTCTTGTTGCTACTTTATCAGCATTGAGAGTCTGAACATTGGGATAATTAACCACAATACCGCGTTCTGTCAGTGCTGCGATCGCATTTCGCACATCACTACGAATAGTTGCAGCATCTGAGTAAGCTGCCAAAATTGACTCTGTAGAACCGCTAAAGGTGTAGTTTAAGCCTCTGGCTAACGATAGCAGGACTTCTAAACGAGATAAGGCTTGTGTGGGGTTGAATTTGTTCCCCGAAATGCCGAGGAAGCCTGTAGAATAAGCTTTACGGATGGCGCTGTAAGCCCAATAATTGGCGGATACATCTCTAAAGCTAACCGTCTGACGAATGTTAGCCTTTTCAAAAGCTTGGCTAATCATAGCGGCAAATTGGGCGCGAGTTACCTGTTCATCAGGGCGGAAATTCCCATCAGGAAAACCTTGAATGACTTGCAAAGCTGCTAACTCTGAAATAAAGTCACTAGCCCAGTGATTGCTGGAAACATCACTAAATTTAACTTGGATACCTTGAGCTACACCGATTGCACGGTAACTCATCATCATCTGACCGATGTCATAAATAGAACTATCGTCATCGCTGACTTCATTGAGTTCTACTAAACGCCCTGGTTCGGCTTTTAAAGCTTCTGCTAAGTTGTAACTGAAACTACTAATTGTTTGACGAACTAGCGCGAATTTACCACTGCTAAAGGAAGTAGGGTAGATGCTATTTGTGGTAACTGACGAGAAACCTTCTGTTTCAAATTGGCTAACGTTAACAGTTTGGGAACTGCTAAGGAAAGTTACTCGTTGGTCGCTAACTTGGGTAAAGTAGTCGTAGCTGCTGGTGCTGGAGTCAATTGTGCCGTCTTCATCAGCATCAACTCCGTAGACAGTGCGAACAACTTGATATTCGCTCGGATTAGCGGACAGAATTAGATTCACACTGCTGAATGCTTGCAAACATTCAAATTCGCTGTAGCCAATAAAGCGGTTTTGAGTATCGTATAGTCTGACAACTACGCGATCGCCTGCTTTAATACCTTTAACAAATTTTGCCTTGCGCTTAACTTTATACTTGTAGTCACCAAGAAATCTTTCTTTTAAGAAATTGTTGTGGCGTTTAGATTTCAAGGAAACACGAGCAATTACTTCCGAAAATTCCCCAGATGGTTGTAAAATAGCCAGACTAAAACCCGTCTTTTTGGCTTTAACTACTGTACTCGTCGCACTCACTTGGGTATTGCGTTGGGCTACCACATTTCGTTGAATCCTTGTGCGACTAATTTGACGAGTGGTAGTTTCTCGACGAGCAATTAAAGCTGTCAAACTCTGGGTAGACTCTTCATCAAGTTTAGCTACACTTCCTGACTCATCAGTGCGATACACCCAAACTTCTTGGGCGTTGCTAACTACTATATGCCAACCAGGAACTACTGCTTGAGAACAGTTATCTTCTGCTTTTAAACCCAAACAGCCATCAGACCAAGTTTGCTGTTGGGCTTTAATCACACGTAAAGTTGAAGCTTGTGAACCTGTGCGACTAGAAATATCTTCTAAAACAGCATCTTTGACTGATTCTGGTAAGTCTGACTCATTGCTGCTTAACTCATCTGCTAACAGTTGTTGCGTTGTAGAGTTAACAGGTGTTTGCGCGATGGTGGTAGAGAACCGAGGAGTTGCAGAAGCTGAAAAGATTGGCGAAAACATTGCTACTGAAGTAGCGGCAATGATAATTTGACTCAAATGAGCGAAAGAACGAGTTTTTTTTGTGTTTCATCTCACACCATACCAATCGGTGAGTAAGTGAAGAGAATATGAATTCCCTTGACTTATTAATCCCGTTGTGCAGATGAAATTAACACTTCTCTAAATAATTTGGATTACTTAACAATAGTGCGATCGCTTGCTCTTTCAAAACTGACGCATAAAGGTTGTCTGTTCAGAATGGGTATAAGGGTGTGAGGGTGTAGAAGTGATGGAACTCTGATTAAACAGTGATTTTGAGAGTTATTACTCATCACTCTGTTAAAAACCTACACTTGTCAGTCTACCGCTTCACCTTTCCCAAACCCTTGATTGTAAAATAGAACTGCTGACTATCGCTCTGACATCAAACGAGTCACTTCATCTATCGGTAAATTCAACGCACTGGCTATCTGTTCTACATTTAATCCCAAGTCCAACAATTTCGGTATTGCGTCACGTCGTGCTTGTTCAGCTTGTTGACGTGCTTGTTCTGTTTCTTTATGACTCAAAAGTTTCTCCCCTGTTTGGGGGTCAAAAAAGCGTAATTCACCATTAATTAGTCTCAAGTCTAAACCCAAAACTTCACTGTGAATTGACAGTACGCCGTCGGGTAAAAAGTTAGGTGTCAGAGATTGATATTTGCCTTGTACCAACCGAGAACCTTTCAGTTGTGGCTTGAGATAGTCACCTGTGGGATCATACTGAAAGTACTCCTGTACACCTAAGAAAGCATATTTTTGAGGTTTATCTTCCTCATCATTTTCTTGGGTACTTGCAGAAGTAATTTCTAAAACAAAGTTAGGCACTCTACCACCTTCTTGCCAGACTTTGTAACTAGAGCGTTTTTTTCTTTTCTACCCCAAAAACAACAAACACATCGGGCGCAATTACAGCACTTGGAATACCTTGCTTATAGTATATAAACAGATTTCCTGACACATAAATATCACTGCGTGCTTGGAAATAAATATCTAATGCTTCTACTGCATAAATTAAATAATCGCGTGCTGGGTCGCTTTCCGCCATTGGTTTGCCGTCGGAGTCCGGATAGAATATTTCGGTTTTGAGTTGGTTACTAGAAATGGTCATAGACAAAAGACCTCAACTCACCTGTGACTAGCTTAAAAATAGCATTTTCGCTGAAATTATAAGAAGAAGTAGTAGTGCGATCGCCTAGTTTAGTCAACGAAGTAATACACAAGCGACTCGCACTGAAGCATCCGTTGGTAGCAAATAATATTAATGTTGGGTTTTGCTTCGCTTCAACCAAAATAAATAAATTCCCTAGACTTTACTATATAAAGTAATAGTTTAGGAATCTTAATAATGACCTTAACAACCCAGCAACTACCATCAGTCGATTTAGAAAAGTTTATTTGGACTTGGCAGGGGCATAAAATTCAATATACCGTCATGGGTACAGGCAAGCCCTTAGTATTAGTGCATGGCTTTGGTGCTTCTATTGGACATTGGCGGAAAAATATCCCGGTGTTAGCCGAGGCTGGTTACAAGGTATATGCTGTAGATTTGTTGGGTTTTGGTGGTTCTGATAAACCACCATTAAATTACTGTGTAGAAATCTGGGTAGAATTACTCAAAGATTTTTGGACGGCACATATTCAAGAACCTGCGGTATTTATCGGGAACTCCATTGGCGCACTGATTAGCTTGATAGTATTAACAAAACATCCTGAAATTAGTGCTGCTGGGGTGTTAATTAACTCAGCAGGTGGTTTGAGTCATCGTCCCCACGAATTAAACCCACCACTACGTATTGTGATGGCGACTTTTAATCGTGTGGTGCGATCGCCTTTAACTGGTAAATTTGTCTTTAACCGCATCCGCCAAAAATCCCAAATTCGCCGCACTTTATATCAGGTTTACCGTAATCGGGCTGCTGTTACTGATGAGTTAGTTGATTTACTTTATACACCCTCTTGCGACCCAGGAGCGCAACAAGTGTTTGCTTCCATCTTGACAGCGCCGCCAGGCCCTTGTCCAGAGGAACTTTTACCCAAAGTTGAACGTCCTTTATTAGTGATTTGGGGCGCTGATGACCCTTGGACACCCATTACTGGGGCGAAGATTTACGAAGAGGCGTGTGCAAATGGCAAAGATATCAAGATTATTCCCATTCCTAACGCCGGTCATTGTCCCCACGATGAAGTTCCAGATATTGTCAACACCCAAATGATCAATTGGTTAACACAAGTGTGAAGTCTGAAGTGTTGAAGAAGGCAGGAGTTAAAAGGCAGGAGGCCGATTGGAGGGTAATTCAAAACCGCCTCTAATCGTTCGCGTAGCGTCTTGTAGGGACGACCGCCAAGTCTAAGATTTTAAACCCAAATGGGCGAGGCAAAAAGGCTTTACCTTTGATTAAAAATCTTCCCTTCTGCCTCCTGCCCTCTGCCTTCTGCCTCCTGAATACTGCTTTCTCTTTCACACTTCATTTACCGGGTGAGTACCTTTTATTCTGATTGCACTTTGACAAAATCAAACTCAGGTGGTGTGTAATGGAGCTTGATGTGCGTAATAAAGGGACAATTCCCGTAATTCACCATGCAGATTTTTCTGTGCAAGGCTATCGAGTGATTCGAGAACTGGGACGGAATCACGCCGATGAACGCATTACTTACCTTGCAACTGACTGTAAATCTCAACAAACAGTAGTCATTAAAGAGTTCAACCTTGCTAATGAAACTATTGATTGGTCAGGTTCAAAAGCTTACGAACGGGAAATTGCGATTTTACAACAACTAGAACATCCCCGCATTCCCCGCTACATAAATTCTTTCGCAACCTCAAAGAACTTTTATTTAGTCCAAGAGTATAAGAATGCTGTACCTTTAGGGACAAAAGATAACTTTTCTCCGGCTGAAATTAAGCAGGTAGCCATCTCACTTTTAGAAATTTTGGTTTATTTGCAACAACAAATTGACCCAATGATTCATCGGGATATTAAACCAGAAAATGTTTTAGTTGACGAACAACTCAATGCTTATTTAGTTGATTTTGGTTTGGCTCGCCAACAAAGTGCCAAAATAGCTTTAACTACCTTATCTGCTGGGACTCCTGGTTTTATTCCTCCAGAAGAACAGTTTGGTTATGCTTTGACACCAGCTTCAGATTTGTATAGTGTTGGGGCAACATTGATTTGCTTACTCACCAATACCCAAACAGCGAATATTGGTTATGGTGGCTTAAAATTTCCCAAATTAGAAAATCATTTCCATCCTAGTTTTCGGTCTTGGTTATGGAGGATGGTACAGCCTAACTGGAAAGACCGCTATCCCAATGCAGCATCAGCTTTAGTAGCACTCAAATCAATTCCAGTTACGGGTAAAGCTTCTGTCAGTGAAATTTTACTGGCTGCTATGAAGTTGAAAAAACGTACAGCGATGTTAGCCTTAGCTGCGTTGGGAATGTTAGCAGTAGGACTAACAACGTTAGTTTTTTCGCAACCAGGTGGTGCAACTCAGCAGTTAGAAGAAAGCCAATCTTTAATTGATATCAAGTAAACCTGGCGGTGGTAGAATTTCCACACGCCGAGATGCAATATCTACAACTGGTGTGATTTCTTTGACAAAGGGAATTAAAACTGTTTTGTTGGCTTTTTCATGATTAAGTAATTCCACTTCGAGTAAATCATTACCAGCCGGGATGACATCTACCACTTTCCCCAACAGTTCACCCGATGTCTGTAAGAAAACTTCCAAACCAATTAAATCCACAACATGATATTCATCTTCGCCTAATTCGGGGCGATCGCTTGCCGGCACAAATAATCGACAATCACGCAATTCCTCAGCTTGGTTGCGGTTGTCCACCCCAGCTATACTAATCACGTATAAGTTTTTTCCTTCCAAATAACGCCCATCCAATAATTCTATTGGTTGCGGTTCTGTTTGCCCAGGACGCAATAACCAACGTGTTCCCGGTTCTTCAAAGCGTTCGGGAAAATCCGTTTCTGGATAAACTCGTAATTCTCCAGCCAACCCTTGAGGCGCAACAATTTTCCCAATTGCCAACCACTCATCTAAATTGGGGAGTTGAGAGTGGGGAGTGGGGAGTGGGGGTTTTTTTTCTGTTTTTTGATTCTTCTGTTTTTTGGTCATTGGTCAATAGTCAATTTAGAAGTTAAAAGGCAAAAAGCAAAAGTAAAAAGATAAAACCTTTTACCTTTTTACTTTTAACTTTTTACTTGTTCATACCCAATACCTAGCTTCTCTACTCCCAACTCCTCACTCCCTACTTCTCACGCACTCACCACCGCACGCTGATAAACTTGCTCGGCTACTTTAGCGAGACGTTGCATAGCAGCTACAATCTCAGTATCGCTACCAGTCAAGCTAATGCGTAAACATTGGTGTTTGTGTGACCATTCTTCTTGTAAACCGGGGAAGAAGGTACTACCAGGAACCACAATAACTCCAACTTTTTTGAGTTCTTGGTAAAATTCCCAATCAGTAATGGGTAAATCTTTCAACCATAACCATGCAAAGATTGCGCCTTCACCACGGTGGAGGAACCAAGGTAAATCTTTTGGCATAGCAGCATCTAGAGTAGTTTCCAGAACTGCAAACTTGTTTTGGTAAAAAGGCCGAATAACTTGTTCCGCAATTTCTCCTAGTTTACCGGAGTTGATGGCACGAGAGGCGATCGCTTGTCCATAACGAGAAGCATGAATACACAAGTTTGTCTGGAAGCATTCAAGAACTTGAATGAACTTTTCATCACCAATAGCGACACCAATACGTTCCCCTGGTAATCCTGCTTTCGACAAACTCATGCAGTGAATAATATTTTCCCCAAATATTGGCTGCATCTCTGTGAAGTTCAAAGCAGGGTAGGGAGGCGCGTAAGCAGAATCAATCAACACAGGTACATTATAAGTTGCAGCGAGAGCAGCAATTTTGTTGACTTCATTGGCTGTGAGGACGTTACCAGTGGGGTTGCAAGGACGAGAGAAGATAATACAACCAGTTTGTTCTGACACCGCCAATTGGCTAAAATCGGGGCGATATTTAAATTTGTGGTTAGCTGCGTCTATATCCAAAGTTGGTTTGTAAGCGATTAAAGCCTCTGGTTGCAAACACACGCCGCCATAGCCTGTGTAGTCGGGACTTAAAGGTAAAACAATTTGTCGCAGTTCACCGTTGCTGGTGGAACCACCAAAGGCATTGGCTGCGTAGAAATAAAGGCTTTGGCTACCGGGAGTAATTAAGATATTGCGAGAGGTTAAGTTTAAACCATAGCGTTTGTTGAAGTCATTTGCGATCGCTTCAATTAACGGCGCATAACCTTGACTTGCACCATAACGACAAACCACTTCCCCATATTCCGCACTCGCCAACAGTTCCGCCGTTGCATCGCGCCACAACTGTTCCACCTCTGGCAAAATCAACGGATTTCCCGCACTTAAATTAATTAACTCCTGCCCCTGACTCGCTTGCAACGTTTCTACAATGTCCTTCATAATCGCTCGTACACCAGTGAGGTTGGACATTTGAGCGCCAATTTTCGTTAGGGCAGGGTTCATAAGCTTTGCAAAATTAGAATTAACTGAGAAGTTGACAAAATTATAAAATTCATGCGGCGGATAGATATCATCTTCCACATTTGCCGCCTGTAACTAATGTACCAATCTCACAAGAAAATGCAATTTTAATGTAAGTTCAATGATTGATCAATCTACGTGAATTTGATCAACCTCACCCCAACCCCTCTGTCTTGAAAAGTTTGCGCGTCCGGGTTTCCCGGCGCAAACTTTTCGCTCCGACGCAGAGAGGGGCAGAAATATTCTGCATTTTCCACAAAAAAATTCAAGTTTTAAAGCCTCTCCCCGTTGCGGGGAGAGGTTTGGAGAGGGGTTCTTTATATCAAACTCACGTCACATTAACTTACTCAGCTTCATTCCAAGCCTTAATCGCTTCAATAGGAATACCAGCCGGAGCAAACAAAATCTTCACCGTCTCAATACCTGCGGCTGTCACTGCTTTTCGCAAACGTACCTTAAGCGGGGGATATGTTTTCATAACTTGCTCAACTACTTGCTTATCTTTTAGTACAGGATGATTCTCAACAACTTCAGCCACAATTGGTTGAGCATCAATTACAGTCGGTTTATCTTGCTCAATTTTCGCCAACAATTGCTCCAGCACAGTTGCTAATTCTGGTATTGCTGGGTAATTGTTTTGAGTGCCAATGTTATCACCTTGAATATTTCCTATAACACTTCCTGTGAGGTTGTTAAAAGTAGCATTACTAAAATCATATTTAGGAGTTTCTGACATAGTTTTTAGTGTTTGATTAAGTGTATTAAGAGAGCTGCTTAAAGGATCTGCGTTGTTAGTTTCTTCATCTAATACATTATAAAAAATTGCATGATTATAAAATTTGCAACGCTCTTGAATTTGAGCAATTGCATCGCTTTTATCTTGTGATGGTGTTTTTAAGTGTAACTCCCAAATCTGAGGTAAAATTTCAGAATCAGCAATTTTTCCTAACGCTTGTGCGGCTCTCCAACGCACATCAGAATTTTTATCTTGCAAAGCAGTAATTAAGGGATTGAGCGCCGCTTTATTGCCGATTTTTCCTAACGCTTGTGCGGCTCTCCAACGCATCTCAGAATCTTTATCTTGCAAAGCAGTAATTAAGAGATTGAGCGCCGCTTCATTGCCGATTTCTCCTAACGCATATGCGGCACTCCTACGCACATTATAATCTTCATCTTTCAAAGCAGTAATTAAGGGATTTACCACCGCTTCATTGCCGATTTCTCCTAACGCATATGCGGCAATCATACGCACACCAGAATCTTCATCTTGCAAAGCGGTAATTAAGGGATTTATCACCACTTTATTTTTAGCGATTTTTATTAACGCATGTGCGGCACTCCTACGCACATTATAATCTTCATCTTTCAAAGCAGTAATTAAGGGATTGAGCGCCGCTTCATTACCGATTTCTCCTAGCGCATATGCAGCAATCATACGCACATCAGAATCTTTATCTTGCAAAGCAGTAATTAAGAGATTTACCGCCGCTTTATTGCCGATTGTTCCTAACGTCAATGCGGCATTTCTACGCACACCATGATCTTCATCTTGCAAAGCGGTAATTAAGAGATTTACCGCCACTTTATTTTTGGCGATTTTTAGTAACTCAAATTGGAATGTCATATTAACATAGGAATAGTTTTCTTGGAAAGCGGTAATTAAGGGATTTATCGCCCCTTTATTGCCAATATTTCCTAACAGCTTTGCGACTCTACTACAAACATAATTTTCATCGTGCAATGGATAATTGAAAACATAAATGCCATTTTCAGAGCGAATTGTCCCCAAAAACTCAACTTTGAGTAATTTATGAATATCTAACTCCCAAATTAAATTAACTGTTTTTTTCTGATACTCTTGCTTTACCTCTCTTGCTAACCTTGCCCCTAACATTAAATCTACATCTAAAGCTAACTTCACCACTCGCACTGCTTGTTTTTCATCATCTACTAACCCCAACATCAAGGCTAAGGGTTCTGTCCACTTCAAATAATTCAAATAATTTTGTTTCAGCTTCTTATCACTAATCTTGTCAAGCTGTGAGAGTAAAAATTCTGCGGCGTAATATTCTTGAATTAGCTGGTGATGAAACTCAATCTCTGTATCTGTTCGCCTTTGAATTAAGTGATATTTGAGCAAATCTTCCAGCCAATGTCTTGCACAATCATCAGCAAATTCTACTTTCTTCTCTAAAAATATTGTTAAAATATTCCTAGCTTGCTGCTGAGAAATGGTTAATTGTAACTCCGTTGAATTGTCACCTTGAATCATTACAAATGCCAGATGTTGTAATAAATCAGCTTGCCAGTGACGCAACTTTTCAGCAATTGGTATATCTCTTTTGAGTTCGTGATACACTCCAGAGAACAAACGAAACAGCGCACCTAAACTAGCAGGAATTAGTTGATCAGATTTGAACAATTCACACAACATCCACAGTAACAGAGGCGTTTCTCCCAATTGCCGCAAGCGTCCACTTAACTGTCGCAGCATTTCATCTGCCATCTTTTCTGGTAAATAGGCGTGAACAAACTGCTGCATTTGCGCTTCTGTGAGAGGCTGCATTTCCAGCTTTTTTTCAATACCTAAATCACCGCCTACACTCAAATCTCGCGTCGTGAAAATCATCGGCGTGAATTGACGGTATTGCTTGCGAAAATCATCTAAATTTCGTCTAGCTAATTCGTTGGGTAATTCATTTAACCCATCTACAAGGAGTAAGAATTTGCCTTTAAACAGTAAATTCTGAATTTCTTCACTGTTGAGGTTTAATTTATGCTCAAATAAAAAGTTTCTAATTAAATCCAGTACCGAAGTTGTGTAGCGCCTCAACTCCACCAGCACAGGAATTTTCTGATTTAATTCTCCCTGTTTTGCCTTTTGGGCTTCTTCCCACAACAAGCGTTCTAAAGCCGTAGATTTACCAGAACCAGGTTTTCCCACTAGCAAAACATGATTGGCTGCATACTTCCGTAACCCTTCCAGGATGTTCAACCGTTCAATTTTTTTCTTTTTCTACTGCTTCACCTTCTCGTTGCGGTGGTAGTATTGTTTGCACCATTAAGCTGATATCTAAGCGTCGGTGCGATTTTTTTAGGTTCAAGTCTTTGACGGTCTAGGGCATCAGTTGGTGTATATAAATCTTCCCACTCTTTATATCTTTCGTCCTCGCTGAGAGATTCTAAATAATGATTAAAATCTATGCTGTGGTCTGCAACCATAGTAGTAAGTTGACCGAGGACTTTTAAGCGTTATTGTATATTTTAATATAAGACTATATTGAATTTTTCAAATACAACATAAATTCTATAAACCTCACCCCTCTCCGACGCAGAGAGGGGCAGAAATATTCTGCATTTTCCACAAAGAATTAAGATTTTAAAGCCTCCCCGTTGCGGGCAGAGGTTTGGAGAAGGGTTTTTAATATCCGTCGAACTTACGTAAGACACGTAAAATCTATTACGCTGGCACTAACGCATCTACCGCAAAGCTTTTGGTTAATTACGGCTTACGCCTAACACACCTTATACATACTTCTGCTTTTCGTGTAACAGCTTCCACTTTTGTTGTAAGAGCTTCCGCTTGAACATTTCCGTGTTTTTCTCAAGTTGTAAGAGCTTCCGCTTGAACATTTCCGTGTTTTTCTCAAGTTGTAAGAGCTTCCGCTTGAACATTTCCGTGTTTTTCTCAAGTTGTAAGAGCTTCCGCTTGAACATTTCCGTGTTTTTTTTTAAGTTGCAGCAGCTTCTACTTTTACATTTGCGTGTTTCGCGCAAGCTGTAGCAACTTCCATTTTAACGTTATGCCAATTTGTAATTACGAATTAGGGAGTTACATAATTGTGGGATGGTTTTTGTTATGTAACGCTAAGTGCAGCAACGGCATTAAAATCTATATATAAATTAGGAGGGTTAAAGTTTGGAAGTCAAAGCAGCAGTAGCTTACAGCGCGGGTAAGCCCCTAACTATTGAAACTGTGCAATTATCAGGGCCACAAGCAGGAGAGGTTTTAGTAGAAATTAAAGCTTCGGGAGTTTGTCACACCGATGCTTATACTCTGTCTGGTGCTGATCCTGAAGGTTTATTTCCCACAATTTTAGGTCATGAAGGCGCTGGTGTAGTCGTAGAGGTGGGGGCTGGTGTCACCAGCGTTAAACCAGGAGATCATGTCATCCCACTTTACACCCCAGAATGTCGCCAGTGTGAATATTGTCTCAGCCTGAAAACCAATCTCTGCCAAGCAATTCGCTCTACCCAAGGGCGCGGTGTTATGCCCAACGGTACGAGTCGTTTTAGCATTGGTGGCGAAATGATTCACCATTATATGGGTACATCCACCTTTGCTAACTACACCGTATTACCAGAAATTGCTGTTGCCAAAATTCGAGAAGATGCTCCATTCGACAAAGTTTGTTACATCGGTTGCGGTGTCACCACAGGTATAGGTGCAGTGATTTATACTGCCAAAGTAGAACCGGGCGCAAAAGTTGTAGTTTTCGGTTTGGGTGGTATTGGCTTAAACGTCATCCAAGGTGCGCGGATGGTAGGAGCCGATATGATTGTGGGGGTAGATATTAATCCCAGCAAACGCGCCTTAGCCGAAAAGTTTGGGATGACGCACTTTGTTAACCCTAATGAAGTCGAAGGTGATTTAGTTAGTTACTTGGTTGATTTAACTAAAGGCGGTGCAGACTATACCTTTGAATGTATTGGCAATGTCAAAGTGATGCGTCAAGCATTAGAATGCTGCCATAAAGGTTGGGGTGTCAGTGTCATTATTGGTGTGGCTGGCGCAGGACAAGAAATCAGCACACGTCCGTTTCAATTAGTCACAGGTAGAGTATGGAAAGGTTCAGCCTTTGGTGGTGCAAGAGGACGCACAGATGTGCCGAAAATTGTTGATTGGTATATGGATGGCAAAATCAATATTGATGATTTAATTACCCATGTCATGCCAATTGAACAAATTAATCATGCTTTAGAATTAATGCACAAAGGTGAATCTATTCGCAGTGTTGTAACGTTTTAGTTAAGAAAATAGTAGGTTGGGTGTAGCGATAGCGGAACCCAACAAAGTCTTGAGAATGTTGGGTTCCGTTCCTCCACCCAACCTACACCTAATTAATTTAATTGCTATCAAACTTGGGAGATGCACATGATTACTACCAGTGAAGTGATAAGCAATCCTCAAGAAACACCACTTGCAGAAAAGCGTGTCACACTGAATAACATTAGTTGGGATGCTTATGAGCAAATTCTTGATGCTTTAGGTGATAATCGCGCAGCCCAACTGACATATTATCAGGGAATGTTGGAGATTATGACACCTTTAGAAGAACATGAAACTGGTAGTGAACATATTGGGATGTTGATTCATCTTTTGACTGAGGAACTGAATCTTAATATTAAAAGTATGGCTTCAACGACGCTAAAAATCCCAGGCTTAAAAGTAGGTGCAGAACCGGATAAATGTTACTACATTCAAAATGAGCCTGCTGTGAGAGGTAAAACAGTAAATTTAGCAGTAGATCCACCTCCAGATTTAATCTTAGAAGTAGATATCACCCATACAGATATCAATAAAAAACAAATGTATCAGGATATGAAAGTTCCTGAATTTTGGCGGTATAACGGTACAAAATTAACTATTTACCTTTTAGAGCAAGGCGAATACCAAGAATCAGAAACTAGCGCCACATTTGCGATATTAACTAAATCAATGGTTTACGAGTTTTTAGCCCAATGCAAAACTCAAGGCGAAACCCAAACTAAACGCGCTTTTCGGAAAATGTTGCAATCACAAATTCAGCAGTAGTTGAGTTATTAACAATGATTTAATGGCATAAAAATTGAATCAAGTTTAACTATGCAAACTCCACAAAGTAAACAAACTAATCTCTATGAAACTGATTTTTATGCTTGGAGTCAGCAACAAGCTGACTTACTCCGTCATCAACAATGGCATCAACTTGACTTATCCAATTTAATTGAGGAAATTGAATCTTTGGGAAGAAAGGAACGCCAAGAATTGCGAAATCGCCTCAGTATATTAATTGCACATTTATTAAAATGGGAATATCAACCGACAAAACGCAGCCGCAGTTGGTTAGCCACAATTCGCATTCAACGGCGGGATATTCTCAAATTACTAGAGGAAAATCCAAGTTTAAACTCTTATTTAGAAATAGCAATTCAGGAAGCTTATGAAAATGCTAGGGATTTAGCTTCAGCAGAAACTAACCTTCCACTTTCAACATTTCTTCAGCAATGTTCATATATCTTAGCTGACATTTTTAACGCCAGCTTTTATCCTGGCGAACCATCAAGCGATGATTTAATGGAATAATAGCGATCGCCACAAATTCGCTAGACAAATCATGACGCATCTGCAAACTATCTCCGAATATAAATGCTTTGACGGTCAACTCGGCTTTTACTCTCATACTTCCGCAACTTGTAAGGGTGAAATGCGCTTTGCTGTTTATCAGCCTCCCCAAGCAGCACACAAACCAGTACCAGTTCTCTACTTCCTCTCTGGTTTGACTTGTACAGAAGAAAACTTCATGGTCAAAGCTGGGGCGCAACGTTACGCGGCCGAGTATGGTTTAATGTTGGTAGCAACCGATACTAGCCCCCGAAATACTGGCATTGTCGGTGAAGATGATGCTTGGGATTTCGGCACAGGTGCAGGATTTTATGTTGATGCTACCGCAGAACCTTGGCGATCGCACTATCAAATGTATAGTTACATCGTCCAAGAATTACCTGCTATCATTGCAGCTAACTTCCCCATCCAAGCAGATAAACAAGGTATTTTCGGTCATTCAATGGGGGGACATGGGGCGTTAGTTTGTGCCATACGTAACCCCCAACAATATAAATCAGTGTCTGCCTTTGCACCCATCGTTGCACCGATGAGTTGTCCTTGGGGACAAAAGGCTTTTAGTGGTTATTTAGGCAATAATCAAGATAGTTGGCGTGCTTATGATGCGAGTGAATTAATCAAACAATTAGGCTATCATAGTCCCATTTTAATTGACCAAGGCACGGCAGATAAATTTTTAACTGAACAATTAAAACCAGAGTTATTTGAACAAGCTTGTGCATCTGTAAATCAACCCCTCAATTTACGTTACCAAGCTGGCTATGACCATAGTTATTATTTCATTGCTAGTTTTATTGAAGACCATATTCGTCATCATGCGATCGCACTGAATTAAAACTTCAACCCTGCCCAATTTCTTGATAATATTGCTCAAGTTGATTGGGTAAATAACTTGTCATTTGTAAGCTTTGCTGTTTCACTTGCCAACTGTGGTTGATATTGATGCGACTTAAAAAAATCAATATCATGAGAAATGACCAACAAAGCGCCTTGATATTCATTGATACCGATGACCATTTGTTCTACAGTTTCAATATCAAGATTATTAGTTGGCTCATCGAGAATTAGCAAGTCAATTTCGGATATGCTAATCATAGCGATCGCTAGTCTAGCCAACTCTCCACCACTCAACACAAATGCAGATTTATGCACGTCATCATATTTAAATAAAAAGTGTCCTAGCTGTTGACGTAATAACTGATAACTCAGATTGGAATTAGCAGACTGCATATTTTCTAGAATTGTCTGCTGACGATTTATGAGTTGATAAGTTTGGTCGAGATAAACAGCTTTCATGACAGGTGTAATTAAAATCTCACCTGATTCTAATAACACTGTTTCCTTCTCCATCCCCAAAATAGCTTTCGCTAAAGTTGATTTCCCTGAACCATTTGCCCCAATAATCGCAATGCGTTCACCAGAAGAAATATGCAACTGAATATTTTGGATTAGTAGCCGATTAGCTACCCAAAGATTTGCACCTTGAATAGCAATTAAATTTCTGTGTTTATAGTTTGTTTCCTCTAAATTAATGTTGGTGACTTTGGTAGTTTTAATCTTTGTCTCGTTGACTTTTTGAGTTGCTTTGGCTACAGCTGCTTCATGCTTCTTTTTAGCTGTGCCAGCTGAGACTTGAGCTTGAATTTTCATTGAGCCGGCAGCGGCTCTGTCAATACTACCATTGAGAAACTTCGCTCGACCGTTACGTTGTGCTTGGGCGGCGCGTTGCTGTTCTTGCATCGCAGCTGCTTGGGTGCGTTTAAGTTCCTTTCTCGCTACTTCGTGCGATCGCATTGCCACTTCTAATTCTATTTGCTTTTGTCGTCGATAATCAGAAAAATTGCCTCCATATACTTTTAATTGATTGGGTGTAAGTTCCCAAGTCACAGCAGTTACTTGATCTAAGAAAAAAGGTTTGTGAGAGACAATGACATAAGCACCAGCAAAATTTACCAGAAACTGTCTCAAGCTCTCTAATGCAGGTAAATCTATATGATTTGTTGGTTCATCTAGCAACAACAAATTGGGTTGTTGTGATAAACCAATTGCCAAAAATAATTTTGTCAATTCTCCACCGCTTAAATTAGCAATTGGTAATGATAAATCAATGGTTGTGTTGAATTGGGTTTGCAAAATCTCTTCAATGTTCCACCATTCATCAGCAATTGAAATTAAATAATTTAATACTGTATCTGCATTAATTGATTCTTGAATAGTACTAATTTGGGGTAAATAGTAAACACTACCCTGCCGAAACACCGAACCAGATTTAGGCTGAATCTGCCCTGCAATTATCTTTAATAGAGTTGATTTGCCAACACCATTGCGACCAACTAAAGCAATGCGATCGCCTATTGTAATACTTCCTTGAATCCCTGACAACAATAGCTGCATATCGCTGTGTTCATAACTTAAATTCTCAGCGATTAATATTGATTTTTTCTGCATTCTTACCAAACCTCAAATCATCAACTTTCACCCATATATGCACAAAGATTATGGGCGAATTGAATAGACAAAATATTCCGATGCAGTCGCATCTGTATGAAGAACCAACCACAGATAAATGTGGTTAAACTCACAATATTGAAGATAAAAACAAAAATTCTAGCTCATGATTATTTGAAGTAAACCTGTCAAACTTGGCGTATTTATTCGGTTTTGACAATTTTTGTCTGGTACTACTTCATTTCAGCTATCTCGATGATTATGTGATGAGGTTTGATATAGACTACAGTGTAGCACAAAAGCATTACGGAAAGCGAAGAATCTTCACACAGATGTAGTATGTTTCACAAAAATTAAATTTCTTCTCCAACTGCTGACAAGTTCACACCTTCATAAATGTCACTTAAAGGAATTGCAAAATCTATTGTTTGGAGTGATAAAACTGCATCTAATGATTCGTATTCTGTTAATACCCATTGAGCATTAGCATTTTTAGCATAATGCTCAACTAAATATTCATATTGGTTGACTATAATATATTCTTTGAAGGTGGAAATAGAACGGTAATATCTAAATTTATCAGTTTTATCATGGCTCTGTGTTGATTTAGATAATACTTCTAAAATTACTCTAGGATTTGTGACTGTAGTAGTACTATTTCCCTCATATATTGGTTCTCCTTCAATCACCATAGCATCAGGATAAGTATAGATGCGGTAACGAGATATCCACAATCTTACATCACCCATATAGATTTTTTAATTTTTACCCCGCATATTAAATTTGAAATTAGTGCAGAAGTTTCCCACTATTTCATTGTGACTTGTAGTACAACTTGCCTTAGCTACAATTTCTCCATTGTAGTATTCATGTTTAAATTCGGATGTCTCTTCTAGTTGGAGATATTCTTCGGGAGTGTAGCGTTTTTTTTTGTGTTTGGATTTGCATAATCTTATCTTGAAAATAACTGGTTATTTAGGATAGTTTGTACTCAAGAATAGTTCGGCTTCAGGTTTATTTGTAATTACTCTATCTAACGTAGCGGCAAGAATATCATCCAGAATTTGACGATATTGAGGGCCTGGCTTGTAGCCTAATTTCTTCAAGTCGTTACCATTTAAAATGGGTTGAATGTGAGTCAATACTGTTAAGTAATGCCAAATTTGTTTTCTGAGCGATCGCGGGCTTTGCAAGGCGATTAAAATCAGCATTGGTAAGTCATACTTTTTCAGTAACTGCACAATTTGGCTGGGACGCTGCAACTGCGGTAACAATTCCCTAACCTCTGCTTGGGTTTGGGCTAAATTTTGCAAACGATGAATGCTATCTTCTTGTAATTGCAGATTTTTGGCGACTTTTTCCCGATATTTTGGTTCGAGATGGGCAATTAAAGCTTCTAGGCGCATTTGCCAGTGGACAAGGGTGAGTTGGGGATCAAATCTGTGCAGACAGCGTTCTAATAACCGCAGTTGGCGTAAAAGTTCCGCATCTAAGGAGAGAGTATGATGAATGCACTGCAAAGCTTGTAAGTTATCGAGTAATTGCAAAGCTGATTTCCAGTACGGTGCTTCCAAGATATGTTTCAGTTCGGTTTTCAGCCGAGTTTGCAAAGCTGGAGTTCTGCTATTGTGTTGAGTGGTGCGATCGTAAACACCACTATTAATGGCGTAGCGGATATACTCTTCTGTTCGCGGTTCAAAATCAAATCCAAAGCGCACAGCAAAGCGCACACCGCGATAAATCCGGGTAGGATCTTCAATAAAACTATTGGCGTGTAAAACCCGAATTTGCTTGGCTTGTAAATCTAATAAACCACCAAAGAAATCGAGTAATTCGCCCGAACGGGGAGAAGTTAGCCGCAATGCCAGTGCATTGATAGTAAAATCCCGGCGGTACAAATCTTGACGAATAGAACTCGCCTCAACTTCAGGGTTCGCGGCTGGGTAAGGATAAAATTCTGTTCTAGCGGTGGCAATATCTACCCACAACGAATTTAATTCTGGGTCTTTGTGCCACAACAAAGCCGCAGTTTGAAACGCACCATGAATTTCTAACCGTGCAGCTGGGTAAAGTTCTTGCAGTGCTTTTGCTAATTCCACCCCAGCACCAACATCTGCTGATTTATGAAAGCCATCTACAACCAAATCAATATCTTTAATCATTAATTGGTCTGCTGTTTCGGCTAATAACAAGTCCCGCACAGCACCACCAACTAAGTAAAGATGCCAACCGCGTTTTTCTGCTGCTTGGGATGCTTTGGTGAGTAATTGCCACAGTTGGGGTGCAAGACGTGAGGCGATATTCAGTGCTGAGTGCTGAGTGCTGAGTTTTGAGTTTTGAGGAGTTAAACTTTGAAACTCCTCACTGTTTTGATGTAACTCCCGTAGGACATCGGTACGGGTGACTATCCCAACTAATTGCCCATCTTCTAAGACTGGTAAGCGTCCAATATCATAAGTCACCATCAGCGACTCGATTTGTGGCAGGGTGGTATCTGGGGTGATGGTTTTGAGATTGATAGTCATATAACCTTTGACTGGCGCATGACTAAAGCCGTGATGAAAGGCAATATCTAAATCTCGCCGGGAAATAATGCCGACTAACTGTCCTTGATTATCAACTACAGATAAACCAGAATGTCCGTAACGTAATAAAATCCGCTGTGCTTCTTCAATGGTAGTTTCTGGAAGAATGGTGCGGACTGGCGAGGACATCAAATCTCTAGCGGTGAGAGGATGAGGAATGGAGGCTTTTAAATTATTTAACAGTTGTTCTAAAGTTGCTTGTGTATCCACTCCCCGCAAATTGAGTGATGCGGCTTGAGAATGTCCACCCCCGCCAAAGGGTTGAAATAACAAGTTAAGATTGACACCAGGAATTTGCGATCGCCCAATCACAGTTAATCTTGATTCATCTTCCCCTAATGGATATTCATTGACTAACAGTAAAGCATCAATTTCGCTTAACTCTACTATTTGGGATGCTAAACCTGATAACCCAGGCACAAAAGCCTCAGTTTTTAAAGTTACCCAAGCCAACGTATAACCGCGTAAGCAGAGATAGTCTAACTCTTGCAGCGCTGTGGTTAATAGCTGTTGTAACTGCGTTGATAAACCAGGATCACGATAAGTAGAAATAACTGGTAAACTTGCGCCTTGCTGCATCAACCAAGCCAAAGCTAAAGCATCCCTGGCTGTTGATAAGTCATAGGTTAATGAACCTGTATCCACATGGATACCCAAAGCCATCACCGTGGCTTGGGACGGGGTGAGGGAAATTTGCTGTTGTTGTAATTGCTCCACCATAAGAGTTGTGCAAGCGCCTACCGGGGCAATATGCAATTGCGTCGCCGGAATATCGCCCTCTTGCCCTAAGTGATGGTCATAAACTACAATTTCTTTCACGCTGGGTAAATCTAACCATTCAGCTGCTTTACCCAGGCGATCGCGGTGTTGTGTATCCACCACAGTAATCGAACGAATTGTTTGCGGATTCACTGAACGTCGCTCAATCAGCGGATACTCATCTCGATGTAACGCCAAAAAATCTCTCACAGGTGGATGTGCGCCGCCTGTTAACACAATCTTACTTCCCGGTAACAAGCAAGTCAGCCCGACCGCTGCCCCTAAAGCATCAAAATCAGCCGTTGTGTGGCAAAGAATTAAATCCATAATCCTTAGTCATTGGTCATTAGTCACTAGTCATTAGTACTTAAATACAGGACAAAGGACAAATGACTAAGGACAAATAACCAAAGTGTATCAATTTCTGCTAGGTTAACAAATAAGGAAAAACTGTCAGTGTCGCCCTTTACGATATTCTATCTTTAGTATTACGCTGTCTTGGGAGAAGCAAAAATGACCATAATATTCCAGTTCGCTTTAGTAGCTCTCGTTTTGATGTCTTTTGTATTAGTTGTTGGCGTTCCTGTTGCCTATGCCACCCCTCAAAACTGGGTTGAATCTAAAAGATTATTATGGCTAGGTTCTGGAGTCTGGATTGCTTTAGTACTGTTGGTTGGTATATTAAACTTTTTTGTAGTCTAGACACTTGACAAAAGTTTCAGACAATAGCATAAAGCTGATAGTAAAAGAAAAAGGTAAATGGTTTTATTTACCTTTTTTCTCATTTTTGGCAGATATAGCAAATTTACCGAAGCCTAAAATACACTACGCCTTATGTGCGATGGGGTAGCAAAAATGAAAGGGAAACCACAAGATAAAGGTAACGAAACCAAAGCTTGAAGTCTAAAGATGAATATGGTAGACGGTTCAACCCTATTGACCAAAATTTTTGTGCTACTCTCGCATATCCCTTCGCTGTACACACAAGTCTTGAAATTACGTCTATAGCTTGGTTTCGTCGTTTAGCTCTAAGCTTTGCGCTCAATTCAGTAACCCGTCCGCCGCGAGGAGGAATGATGTAGGCGGAGCCTTACCATAGGGTAGCAATCGCAAAAACTAGATAATTATGCGATTACTTAGCTGCGATCGTAATGACAATCTAAGGGATCTATACAACCTGAAATCCTTGCAAATAATACTTATATGTACACGGTAGCCCATATTCAGGAGAACAACAATTCTTAGGGTTTGTCCGAGCCAACTACTTAAACCTATTCCCAAAACTGTCATCACAACGTTTCTGGGTTGTGGAATTGGGGGCAATCTTTGAACATACCTTGCTGTTAGATACCAAACCGATACCAGTAGTTGGCTACAAAAGAGACAAACGCCAAAGTGATTTTATTAGCTATGCTGATTGACGAGTGGTATGCCAGTCGAAAAATGAATTTCTTTGGCTGTAAGTTAGTCCTGGTCAGCACTCTCAAGTTTATCTAGAAAGCGTAGATGTATGTAAATGAGTGAAAAATTTTTTTTTGCAGAAGAGGTTGACACTCAACAAAGGAAGAGATATATTGGATAAGTGCCTGAGAGAGGGGGCGCTGCAAAGCGAAGCTCGCTCGAAGGGAACCGAACCATGAAAAGATTATAGTTTGAAAGCAATAATAGCACAAGTAGCCTGCGTCAAGTAAATAGTATAACCAGGCTAAGGTTAAAAAAAGAGTAGCCAAGAAAGGAATCAAAACGGAGAGTTTGATCCTGGCTCAGGATGAACGCTGGCGGTATGCTTAACACATGCAAGTCGAACGGAATCTTAGGATTCAGTGGCGGACGGGTGAGTAACGCGTGAGAATCTAGCTTCAGGTCGGGGATAACTACTGGAAACGGTGGCTAATACCGGATGTGCCGAGAGGTGAAAGGCTAGCTGCCTGAAGATGAGCTCGCGTCTGATTAGCTAGTTGGTGTGGTAAGAGCGCACCAAGGCGACGATCAGTAGCTGGTCTGAGAGGATGATCAGCCACACTGGGACTGAGACACGGCCCAGACTCCTACGGGAGGCAGCAGTGGGGAATTTTCCGCAATGGGCGAAAGCCTGACGGAGCAATACCGCGTGAGGGAGGAAGGCTCTTGGGTTGTAAACCTCTTTTCTCAAGGAAGAAAAAATGACGGTACTTGAGGAATAAGCATCGGCTAACTCCGTGCCAGCAGCCGCGGTAATACGGAGGATGCAAGCGTTATCCGGAATGATTGGGCGTAAAGCGTCCGCAGGTGGCGATGTAAGTCTGCTGTTAAAGAGTCTAGCTTAACTAGATAAAAGCAGTGGAAACTACATAGCTAGAGTGCGTTCGGGGTAGAGGGAATTCCTGGTGTAGCGGTGAAATGCGTAGAGATCAGGAAGAACACCGGTGGCGAAGGCGCTCTACTAGGCCGCAACTGACACTGAGGGACGAAAGCTAGGGGAGCGAATGGGATTAGATACCCCAGTAGTCCTAGCCGTAAACGATGGATACTAGGCGTTGCGAGTATCGACCCTCGCAGTGCCGGAGCCAACGCGTTAAGTATCCCGCCTGGGGAGTACGCACGCAAGTGTGAAACTCAAAGGAATTGACGGGGGCCCGCACAAGCGGTGGAGTATGTGGTTTAATTCGATGCAACGCGAAGAACCTTACCAAGACTTGACATGTCGCGAATCCTTGTGAAAGCAGGGAGTGCCTTCGGGAGCGCGAACACAGGTGGTGCATGGCTGTCGTCAGCTCGTGTCGTGAGATGTTGGGTTAAGTCCCGCAACGAGCGCAACCCTCGTTTTTAGTTGCCAGCATTAAGTTGGGCACTCTAGAGAGACTGCCGGTGACAAACCGGAGGAAGGTGGGGATGACGTCAAGTCAGCATGCCCCTTACGTCTTGGGCTACACACGTACTACAATGCTCCGAACAGAGGGCAGCGAGCTAGCGATAGCAAGCAAATCCCGGAAATCGGAGCTCAGTTCAGATCGAAGGCTGCAACTCGCCTTCGTGAAGGAGGAATCGCTAGTAATTGCAGGTCAGCATACTGCAGTGAATTCGTTCCCGGGCCTTGTACACACCGCCCGTCACACCATGGAAGCTGGCAACGCCCGAAGTCATTACCCCAACCGTGAGGAGGGGGATGCCTAAGGCAGTGCTGGTGACTGGGGTGAAGTCGTAACAAGGTAGCCGTACCGGAAGGTGTGGCTGGATCACCTCCTTTTAGGGAGACCTACCCAACTTGGAATCGAAAGCGCACAGCAAATAGAGAACAAGATGGTCAACCTAGGTCGGTCGCAGAGGATTGTGTAAGCTTTCAAACTATATTTGGTTCGTATTGGGGCTATTAGCTCAGGTGGTTAGAGCGCACCCCTGATAAGGGTGAGGTCCCTGGTTCGAGTCCAGGATGGCCCACCTGAAAGCAATTGGCAATGTGCAATTCGCAATTCGCTATTAATAACTGCGAATTGAAAATTGTGAACTGCGAATTGTGTGGGGGGGTTTAGCTCAGTTGGTAGAGCGCCTGCTTTGCAAGCAGGATGTCAGCGGTTCGAGTCCGCTAACCTCCACCTGAAAAAACAAAAAACAAAGGAAAAAAGACCAGCACCTAACAAATAGAAAGAGTTAGAATGCTGGGTTGAATCCTAGCCAGAACCTTGAAAACTGCATAGAAACGCGATTGTATAGCAGGCAGTCAAAAAAGTCAAAAGTGAAAAGTCAAAAGGCAAAAAAGCTAAAAGACCGGAAACAAAAGACAAAAGACTGCGGGTGAAACACCAATTGTTAAGTGGTCAAGCGAAAAAGAGCTAATGGTGGATACCTAGGCACACAGAGGCGAAGAAGGACGTGGTTACCGACGAAAAGCTCCGGGGAGTTGGAAGCAAACATTGAGCCGGAGATATCCGAATGGGGCAACCCTAAATACAGCCTGTTGAATATATAGACAGGTATGAGCCAACCCAGCGAACTGAAACATCTTAGTAGCTGGAGGAAAAGAAATCAAAAGAGATTCCCTGTGTAGTGGTGAGCGAAAGGGGAAGAGCCTAAACCAAAGGGTTTACCTTTTGGGGTAGTGGGACAGCAATATCGAATCTAGAGGCTAGACGAAGCAGCTAAATACTGCACCAGAGAAAGTGAAAGTCTTGTAGTCGAAAGTCAAAGGATAGAAGCTGAATCCCGAGTAGCATGGGGCACGAGGAATCCCATGTGAATCAGCGAGGACCATCTCGTAAGGCTAAATACTACTGTGTGACCGATAGAGAACAAGTACCGCGAGGGAAAGGTGAAAAGAACCCCGGAAGGGGAGTGAAATAGAACATGAAACCGTGAGCTTACAAGCAGTGGGAAGTCCGATTAAACGGATGCTCAAAAATGGGGTAACCCGCGTTATGCGGCGGCGGTGTTACGCTCAACTGGTGAACCGAAGTGGGTTGATTTGGGTGAAGCGGCAGAAATTGATAAATTAGCCATTGATTTTCGTGTAGCGTTAGTCAAAGGAATTAGATTCAAGAAACTCGGACGCACTTTAGATGAGAAATTAATCGCACCTATTCGTCCTTTATTGGGTGATGCGAGTCATATTTTAATCTCACCCGATGGACAATTAACATTAATTCCTTTTGAAGCTCTAAAAGATGAGCAAGATAAATTTTTAATTCAGCGTTACGCTTTTTCTTACCTTACCACTGGGCGGGATTTATTACGTTTAAACTCAAATTTTAACAACGCTTCCGCGCCTGTGGTGTTGGCGGATGTTGATTACAATAATCAAGGACAAACTGTAGCATCTGCAAAAGTATCTGGTTCGCGCGGTTCGCAAAATCGGCGCTCTGGTGATTTAGCTAATTTGATATTTGACCCGTTAGCCGCTACTAAAGATGAAGCTGATGCTATTCACAAGGTGTTACCCAATGCCAAAATTTTGTTAGGTAAAGATGCGACGGAAACCGCTGTCAAAGAATTACACAGTCCCAGCATTTTACATCTAGCTACACACGGTTTTTTCATCGCGGATGAAGAACAAGACATCAACGCATCACCCGATTTTGAATTAACACCACGTCCAAAAAACATTATCCAAGTTGAAAATCCTTTGTTGCGTTCTGGGTTGGCGTTGGCTGGGTTTAATAAACGCAGTCAAGCCAAAAATAATAATGATGATGGTGTGTTAACGGCGTTGGAAGTTGCTGGTTTAGATTTGCGTTCTAATCAATTAGTTGTGCTGTCGGCTTGTGATACTGGTAAGGGTGATATTAAAGTTGGCGATGGTGTTTATGGTTTGCGTCGTGCTTTGGTAATTGCTGGTTCGCAAAGTCAGGTTTTAAGTCTGTGGCAAGTTGATGATGCAGCGACAAAAGAATTGATGGTGAAGTATTACAATAATTTGCAGGCGGGGAAGGGAAGACATGAGGCTTTGCGTTCCGCACAGTTAGATTTGCTCAATAGTCAAGAGTATAGCGAACCGCAATATTGGGCGGCGTTTGTTCCTTCTGGTAATTGGACTCCTTTGAATAATTTGTAATGACGCAATACTTCTACCTGATTGATACGCTCATATTCGCTCCCAGAAGTTAAATTTTGAATCCAAGTTTCAAACTCTGGCGATTCTGGACTATAAAATTCCATTTTTATGAGAGATGAGAATTAAGTTATAAAAAAATAGCTAATAGCTGTCACAATCGCATGATTAGCTATTAGCTATATACAAAAGTAAAAGTAAGTTATACCAATTTAATCTGAAGTTTCACATATTTCGATCCCCCTAAATCCCCCTTAAAAAGGGGGACTTTGATATATGTTTTTCCGGTTCCCCCCTTTTGAAGGGGGGCTAGGGGGGATCGGATTCTATGCAGCTTCATAAAAAATTGGTATTACAGCTTTTCTGGTTCTTCTAGAGGAACTGTACTCACTTTGGTAATTGTTGCTTGTAAGATTTGAGTGTGAGAAATGGAGTTGTTTGCCAATGTGAACAATGGATTTGACAAAATCCCGGCTATGGTAGTCGCAATTAAGCTGACTATTAAGCCTACTTGTAAAGGTCTGTATCCTGGTAAATTCCAACGCACTTCGGGGTAGTTTCTCACTACGTCGGACATTTCTTGGGGTTCTTTAACTACCATCATTTTGACTACGCGAATGTAGTAATAGATGGAAACCACACTAGTTACCAAACCTAGCAATACTAATCCATAAAGACCAGCTTGCCAACCAGCCCAGAACAAGTAGATTTTGCCGAAAAATCCAGCCAGTGGTGGAATACCACCCAGAGACAGTAAGGAAATACTCAAACCCAATGTCAACAGTGGGTCTTTTTGATACAAGCCTGAGTATTCGGCGATTTGGTCGGTTCCTGTCCGGAGGGAGAAGAGAATCACGCAGGTAAAGCCGCACAGGTTCATGAACAAATAAACCAGCAGGTAAAATACCATACTGGCGTACCCAGCTTCTGTACCAGCAATTAAGCCAATCATCACAAATCCAGCTTGAGCGATGGATGAGTAAGCCAGCATCCGTTTCATGCTAGTTTGTGCCAGAGCCACTACGTTACCCAAAATCATGCTGAGAATAGCGAGGGCGGTAAACACAAATCGCCACTCATCAGCCACCATTGGGAAGACTGTAGTTAATAGGCGAATGGCTAAAGCAAAGCCGGCTGCTTTGGAACCAACAGATAAAAAGGCAATTACCGGAGTGGGTGCGCCTTCGTAAACATCTGGTGTCCATTGGTGGAAGGGTGCAGCTGAAATTTTGAAGCCAATACCTGCAATTATGAAAACGAGTGAAATCACCAAACCAAGTGATTGGCTGACGTTGGCTGTGATGATACCATTTGCGATCGCACTTAATTCTGTTTGACCACCCGATAAACCATACAGCAAGGAAACGCCATACAAAAATACTGCTGTACTAGCAGCACCAATCAACAGGTATTTCAGCGCCGCTTCGTTAGAGCGGGGGTCGCGCTTGGTATACCCTGTCAATAAATAAGAGGAAATACTTAAAGATTCTAGTGAGATGAAAATCATCACTAACTCACTAGCACCAGATAAGAACATTCCTCCTAACGTAGCAGTCAGCAAAATTGCGATGAATTCTGCTAAGGCGGTACCACTCTGCTCAACGTAGCGAATTGACATCAATATCGTCACAACGGCAGACAAAGCGATAATACCGCGAAACACAATACTGAGGTCATCACCAGTGAAGCCACCAGTAAAGGAGATGGGATTGGCATTATCCCATTGAAAATATAGGGCGACAACTGCGGCTAGTAAACCCGCGATCGCTAGATATCCAATCCAGCGTGAGGATGTACGCCCCAAAATCAAATCAACAATCAAAACCCCTAAGAGGGTAACAATCACAATTCCCTCTGGCAGAATTGTTCCAGCATTCAACTGGGATGCAAGATTAGCAAAATCCATGAGATATATAGGTTTTGGCGATTAGACATTAAGGCTAACTTTGTTCATTTTATCTATTGTTCATTACCAAAGTTGCATTTATCTTTCTGTCTTAAGCATAGACTGACTCTTGCGTAAAATTAGCTTAAAAGAAGCGTAACAGCTAACTACCACCTAAGACTCTATCATTATCATTCGATTAAATTATAGTTGAAGTTGGGTTTGTGCGTCTTGTTAATACAGATACTGCTCTAGCTATCTGTTAACAATGGTGATTAAATAAACAATCGGTAATGTTAAATATACTTGTCGGCTTAAATATTTAAACTATTCGATTTCCGAGAGTAAATCTTGCAGTTGCTTGGGTAAATCGAAGTAGCCATTAACTCCTGATGCAAAATCTATCACTTGAGCTACTGCATCTATATTTAAACTTCCATATATATGCGGAAATATTTCTCCTGTTTCGGCAGCTTCGTAGCGAATTTCTGCTTTTACTTTTTGACTATCAATTAACAGTATAACTAATTCTTGTTGATTATAAAAAAATCTGTTAGCGACTGGGATAATCTGTGCTATTTTTGAGCAGTGAATAAAACCTTCTTTGGACAGAGATTCTGCAACATAGATATTTTGAGCCTGGGCTTGTTGCCATTGTAGGCGCTGTGTAATATGCAGAAGAAATGGAATGTTAGATTTTGGTACTTCTGCTGTATCGAGTAGTTTGGTAAAATCGCAGTTATCGAAGTCTTGCAGCACAGTTTTAGCGCCAGCATCTAATAATTTTTCTGGTGCTTGTTGATTGGCTATCCCAATGAAACTAATATTTAAATTATGTGCAGCTTTAATATCCCAAATGCCATCACCTACAAAGACAATTTTGGTGAAATCTTCAATTTTGTAGTTATTCTTAGCTTTGAGAATCGCAGCATTAATAATATCTTCTCTAGAAATGCCATCATCAGATGAAGCTAAGGGAATATTGTGTATTTTTAAGACGGCTGCTTGCAGTTTTAATAGAGCAGAATCATACCATCCACCAGTTGCGATCGCTACACCCCATGCAGATGATTTTGTTAATTCAGCCAATACCTTTTCTGCGCCAGGAATACTACTAAATAGATGTTTCTGTGTGCTAATTTCCTGCTGGAGTTTGGCAACAAAAGCAAGTTTAAATCTTTCAAGTTCTAATTCTGAAGGCGGACGTTGTAATCTTTCTTGAAATATTTGCTGAGTAATGCCAGAGTCTGTAATATTTTTCTATTCCGCCCAGTTTGAATTAATATTAATAAACCCAAATTCTGAAGCAAAGGTATCTATAAAGCAGGTTTTATCAATCTGGTTTGTATTGGTTAGTGTACCATCAATATCAAAAATTACTAAGTTCATAGTAGATTGTCTTGATTCTGAGGAATACATACATCTGGCGCACATAAACCATAAAACTGCATTGTTGTCACAACAAAGTTATTTAAATCAACACAGCGAATAACGTGATTGTTGGTATCACTTATATATAGATGTGAACCCATAACACTCAATCCAGAAGGTTCAAAAAAGCGGCTATTTTTACCTTGTCCATCTTGTAAACCAGCCAAACCATCGCCCAAAATGGTTTGACAATTACCTGTGCTGGGACTAACTAATTTAATTTTGTGGTTGTAGGTATCTGCTACCCACAAAAAAATTTCTCGCATATTCTACCGCCATACAGTGTTGTAATCGCACATCTGTACTTTGTCCATCCACATCACCAAAACCGAATAACTGTTGACTACCGCAAATAGTTGTAACTTGGTATGGTTCAACAATTTGCACACTCCGAATTGTACTAATTTCGCTATCAGCAATATATAGTTGTTGTCCATCTGTAGTCATACCACTAGGTTGAGCAAAAGCTGATTCTGCTAGTGAACCATCAACACAACCTTCTCCACCAGTTCCAGCATAGGTTTTGATGAGATTAGTGGCTAAGTTCATTTGCCAAATTTGATGTGAACCCGCCATTGCAATAAATAAGGTATTCTCAATTTTGACTAAATCCCAAGGAGAATTCAGCGCAGTTTCTAAAGCTACACCACTATGAGGATAAATATTACGGCTTTGTTCTCCAGTTCCTGCAATTGTCTCGACTATTTGGCGTTGCAAATCAACTCGCCGCAAAGCATGATTTTCGGTATCAGCAACAAACAGGATTTGATTTTCGCTATCAAATACAATTCCTTGTGGTGCAGAAAATTGTGCTGTGCTAAAACTCCCGTCAGTTAACCCAGATTTTCCTGTACCAATAATGTGGAGAACTTCGCCATCAAAGTTACTCAAAACTAAGCGGTGATGTCCAGAGTCAGCGATGAATAAACCTATTGGCGTGGCTAAGACTTTACCAGGAAAAGCTAAGGGTGAAATTATTGCTTGTTGCTGCTTTTCTAAAATATGGTTGATTTCTTGAAAGTTGATTGTACCTTTTTGCTGATGCTCGGCAATAATTTCGGCAATTAACTTATCTAAAACCTCACGCTTACCTTCGCCAGAAACATAACCAACTACATAACCTTGAGGGTCGATAATCATGAATGTCGGCCAAGCACGCACGGTATATTCTTGCCATACACGAAAATTCTTGTCTACTAAAACTGGGTGTTCAATGTCATAACGCAAAATAGCTTGGCGGATATTTTCAGTTTCTTGTTCGTTGTCAAACTTGGCGGAGTGGACACCAATCACTGTCAGACTATCTTTGTATTTATTTTCCAAATACTTTAAGTCTGGTAGGATATGCAGGCAATTAATACAGCAGTATGTCCAAAAGTCTAAGATGACAACTCTACCCCTAAGTTGTTTTAAGGACAAAGGTTTGTCAGTGTTCAGCCAAGTGTAGTTTTGAGGAAATTCTGGCGCTCTGACGCGGGGAGTCATGAGATATCCTTTAATTTTGGGTGTAGGGGTTTAAGGGTATAAGGGTGTAGGGGAGATGACTTAATCAGGACTTACGCAAAAACCCTCTAAAATTCTCTTAACTTTGTGTCCTTTGCGCCCTTTGCGGTTCGTTTTTTGATGATTTTACGTTAGTCCACAAGATATGTGTGTTGACTGCTTACTGCTATACCTAACTGAGAATAATTTTGAGGCTATATCACTTTTGATCAGACTGGATAAACTTAACACCACGGATTTAGCGGCTTGGGTGGAACAAGCTAAAATTCAGACTATACAGGGTAAAGTGTGCGATCGCATCCCACAATTATCTGTTGCTCATCCTAACTGGTTTGCTGTTCACATCTGCTGTTTATCAGGAAAAACTTACAGTTCGGGAGATACAGGTTGTATATTTCCTTTAATGAGTGTAATTAAAGTATTTTCATTTTTGTATCTGCTAGAAGTGATGGGAACAGATACAGTTTTTCAATGGGTAGGCGTTGAACCATCAGATGCGCCGTTTAATTCCTTAGATCAATTAATTACGGATGGTGGACATCCCCGCAACCCGATGATTAATAGTGGTGCAATTACTCTAGCTGATAAGTTACCAGGAAAGACAGCAAGCGATCGCACTTCACATCTCTGTCAATGGTTAAATCAGTTAGCAGGTTCCCAACTATACTTAGATGAAGTCATGCTGGCTTCGGTACGCGCTTCACGTTCCCCAATTAACCAAGCACTCACCAATTATCTCGCAGAACAAAATCGTCTGGAAAATCCTGAAGTTGCTCTTGACACTTACGAGCAAATATGCTGTATCTCAGGCAGAGTGGAAGATTTAGCCTTATTAGGAAAAGCTTTAGCTGGTGGTAATAATTTACAGCATCACCGGATAGTTAACGCCGTGATGTTGATGTGCGGACTTTACCAAGACTCGGCTAAATTCGCTCTCAAAATTGGTTTACCGATGAAATCAGGTATTAGCGGTGCCATGTTAGCCATAGTACCAAACACAGGCGCGATCGCTTGCTACAGTCCCGTGTTAAATATGGTGGGAAATTCCATAGGTGCGATCGCTTTTATCGGAGCTTTAGCCCAAAAATTAGAATTGAGTATCTTTTAAAAAACTCCGCTTAACTTCGCGTTTATCTCAGCGCCCCTTTGTGTTTAAAACTCCATCTCTTATCCCTCTCCTTGAGGTACTGGAATTGGACGACGCTGAAAATATTTACCAAATCTAGATTTTAAAGACTCGGTTGCTTGTTTTTCAGGAACTTCTGTTGCTTGCGGTGTCGGTGTGACTTCTGGTTTTTCTTCTGGTACAGGTGACTGGATAACTTTTGGTTCTGGTGATTCTGATTCTGTAGTTGGAGGTGTGGGTGTGGCTTCCGGTTCTGGTTTTGGTGACTCAATAGCTTGTGGTATAGGTATCACCTGTGGCTTGGGTAACTCAGTAGCTTGGGGTGTTGGTATTACTTGCAGTTCTGGCTTGGGTAACTCAGTAGCTTGGGGTGTTGGTACTACTTGCAGTTCTGGCTTGGGTAACTCAGTAGCTTGGGGTATTGGTACTACTTCCAGTTCTGGCTTGGGTAACTCAGTAGCTTGGGGTATTGGTATTACTTCCAGTTCTGGTTTTGGTAACTCAGTTGGTTGCGGTTGAACTACCTCTGGAATTTCAGGTGTAGGAATTGGCTGTGTTTCTGGTTCTGGTGTTGGTTCGGTAGCTGGTGGCTGGGGAATGTAACCTTTATCTACGATGCTGCGGACTTCATCAGCTTTAAGTTCACCTCTAACAATGCGAGACAGAGTATCTTTACCTTTGGGTTGGTAGTTAATCAATCTCACAGTCGTATTAAAGGCATTTTTAACAACGTTACCTTGATTGTCTAAAAATTCCAGCTTCACCCAATTATTTCCAGGTTGAAAGCCTTTGAGGTAAACTGCTTGCCAGCGATCAAACACAAAGCTGTCACCATTAATAGTGCAACGGATACGCCAATCACTGAACAAATCATTGGGATTATCTGTAGCGCCTAAGTGCAATGGAGCATTTGTTAAATAAAAGTCCAGTAAAATTGGTTCAGCACCATAACTACCTTGAGGACTGCTGTAAGTTAGCAAGGGAACGCTAGGATTAGGACTGTTGTCATCTGTTTTCGTAAAAATATGAAACAATGTCTGAGTATAAGCACCTTCATTCTTAAAGCTTTCACCCCACGGGCGAGAAGCAAATACACGTAAGCTATGTGTACCCGGAGATAAATCAGACAAAATCAACGGCTGGCTTAAGTCATATACCAGGATGTCAGGCTGATTATCTAAAATTACCTGGAGATGAGGCCCTAATTCAAATTCTGGATCTTTAAATATAGGTAAATCTTTTACCTGAAATTGAACTTTAACTTTAGTGTCTGGAATAATCTCATCAAACTGAGGGGTGACTATAGTTACCTGGGGACGGTATACTTCTAAAGTTGAGCGCAGTTCTTGAATTAACTCTGGTGGCGCAACTTCCGTAAATTGCTGCGAAGTTGGTTGATATTTTTCCCTAGGATTAACAGATACATCTTGACTAACAGCTTTCTCTGCACAACTGTTTAAATTCAAGACCAATACTAGTATGACGAGCCACTTGAAAATAGTCAGACTCCTGGGGAGGATCTGTTTTAAAAACTTCATACACCACAAATTCATACCTGACACCCAGTTATAGTCTGCAAAACTGCAAAATTATTTTGCCTTAAACTGTGCGTTGCACACCATAGCTTAAAAGGTGAAATTTTGATCAGTCACGATGTATTTTTTAAAAATGACAGGAAAACAGTATTCTTTTTTACTATTTTCTCTAATATATGCTTTTCTCTCGTGCCAAAAATATCTCTAACTAATTTGAGAATACTGAGCCGGCGGACATTATACCCATTAATCATAAGTTTAACGAATTATTATTCTTTGTAAATTAAATGAAGAAAGTATTGACTTTTTGCTCAGGAGTTTACAGTTAAAAGGTAGATCAGACAATTAATCTGGGGATTTTGAATTATTGTTAAAATCTCTCCAACAATGTACAAGTAAAGACTTTATAATTCAACAGAAACAAACTTCCACATAGCGTCTTCATCGCTGCTCCAGCCACTACCCTGGAGAAGGCGACTAAGGATCACTTTGTGGTTTCATGATTCCTCATTCCTTATCACGAGAGGAGGTCGAATGACGATTAGTCCTCCGGAGCGAGAGGAAAAGAAAGCAAGAGTAGTAGTCGATAACGACCCGGTACCAACCTCATTTGAAAGATGGGCGCAACCCGGACACTTCGACAGAACTCTAGCTAGAGGCCCCAAAACCACCACTTGGATTTGGAACCTCCACGCTCTCGCCCACGATTTTGATACACATACAAGCGATTTAGAAGATATCTCCCGCAAAATATTTGCGGCTCACTTCGGACACCTGGCCGTTGTGACCATCTGGTTAAGCGGGATGATATTCCACGGCGCGAAGTTCTCTAACTACGAAGCCTGGTTAAGCGACCCGTTGAACGTGAGACCCAGTGCTCAAGTCGTTTGGCCCATTGTGGGACAAGACATTTTGAATGGTGATGTTGGTGGTGGATTCCACGGTATTCAAATCACCTCTGGCTTGTTCCAAGTATGGCGTGGCTGGGGTATCACCAACTCCTTCCAGCTTTACTGCACAGCTATTGGCGGCTTGGTATTAGCAGGCTTGTTCTTATTTGCTGGCTGGTTCCACTACCACAAACGCGCTCCTAAACTGGAATGGTTCCAGAATGTGGAGTCGATGCTGAACCACCACTTGCAAGTACTGTTAGGCTGCGGTTCTTTGGGATGGGCTGGTCACATCATTCACGTATCCGCTCCAACCAACAAGCTATTGGATGCAGGGGTAGCCGTTAAAGATATCCCCTTGCCCCATGAGTTCATTCTGAACAAGAGTTTGTTGATTGACCTGTTCCCCGGCTTTGCCAGTGGTTTAACACCTTTCTTCACCTTGAACTGGGGTCAGTATGCTGACTTCTTAACCTTCAAGGGCGGTTTAAACCCTGTAACCGGTGGTTTGTGGATGACTGATATTGCTCACCACCACTTAGCGATCGCTGTACTCTTCATCATCGCTGGTCACCAATACCGCACTAACTGGGGAATTGGTCACAGCATCAAAGAGATCCTCGAAAACCACAAAGGCCCCTTCACAGGGGAAGGTCACAAGGGTCTTTATGAAAACATGACCACCTCCTGGCACGCTCAATTGGCAACCAACCTTGCCTTCTTGGGTTCGCTGACCATCATCATCGCGCATCACATGTACGCGATGCCCCCCTATCCATATTTGGCAACTGACTACGCAACTCAGTTGTGTATCTTCACCCACCACATTTGGATCGGCGGTTTCCTGATCGTCGGTGGTGCGGCTCACGCTGCCATCTTCATGGTGCGGGATTATGATCCTGTTGTGAATCAAAACAACGTTCTGGATCGGGTGATTCGTCACCGGGATGCAATTATTTCCCACCTCAACTGGGTTTGTATTTTCCTAGGCTTCCACAGCTTTGGTCTTTACATCCACAACGACACAATGCGTGCCTTGGGCCGTCCCCAAGACATGTTCTCCGACACAGCAATTCAGCTGCAACCAGTATTTGCTCAGTGGGTGCAGAACCTGCATACCTTGGCTCCTGGTGGCACAGCTCCCAACGCTTTAGAGCCTGTTAGCTATGCCTTTGGCGGCGGTATCTTGGCTATTGGTGGCAAAGTCGCAATGATGCCCATCGCATTGGGTACTGCTGACTTCATGGTTCACCATATCCATGCTTTCACCATCCACGTAACTGTTCTGATTCTGCTGAAGGGCGTACTATTCGCTCGCAGTTCTCGCTTGATACCCGATAAAGCCAACTTAGGTTTCCGCTTCCCTTGCGACGGCCCTGGCCGTGGCGGTACCTGCCAAGTTTCCGGTTGGGATCACGTGTTCCTCGGATTGTTCTGGATGTATAACTCCTTGTCAATTGTGATTTTCCACTTCAGTTGGAAAATGCAATCTGATGTTTGGGGAACTGTAGACGCAGCTGGTAATGTGTCTCATATTACTGGTGGTAACTTTGCCCAAAGTGCCATCACAATCAACGGCTGGTTGCGTGATTTCTTGTGGGCGCAAGCTTCTCAAGTAATCAACTCCTACGGCAGTGCTTTGTCTGCTTACGGATTAATGTTCCTAGGCGCTCACTTTGTTTGGGCATTCAGCTTAATGTTCCTGTTCAGTGGTCGTGGCTACTGGCAAGAACTGATTGAGTCCATTGTTTGGGCGCATAATAAACTGAAGGTAGCACCTGCAATCCAACCCCGCGCTCTGAGCATCACTCAAGGCCGTGCTGTTGGTGTAGCACACTACCTCCTAGGAGGAATTGCAACAACCTGGGCATTCTTCCACGCACACATTCTTTCAGTAGGATAGCAATCAGTTATACGGAGTGCTGAGTGCTGAGTGCTGAGTGATCAAAACTTAGAACTCAAAGCTCAGAACTCCCAAAGCTGAAACCTGATGGCTAAGGGTCAGAGGAAATATCAAAGCTATGGCAACAAAATTTCCAAAATTTAGCCAGGATCTCGCACAGGACCCAACCACGCGGCGCATTTGGTATGCGATCGCAATGGGCAATGACTTTGAGAGCCACGATGGCATGACCGAAGAAAATCTTTACCAAAAGATTTTCGCTACTCACTTCGGACATCTGGCAATCATCTTCCTTTGGGCTTCCAGCCTCCTGTTCCATGTAGCCTGGCAAGGTAACTTTGAACAGTGGATTAAAGATCCTCTACATGTCCGCCCCATCGCTCATGCGATTTGGGACCCCCACTTCGGTAAACCAGCAATTGAAGCTTTTACCCAAGCTGGTGCTAGTAATCCTGTAAACATCACTTACTCTGGTATCTACCACTGGTGGTATACCATCGGTATGCGGACAAACCAAGAACTTTACATTGGCTCATTAGGTCTACTCCTATTTGCTGCCCTGTTATTGTTCGCTGGTTGGTTGCACTTGCAACCCAAGTTCCGCCCCAGCCTCGCTTGGTTCAAGAATGCTGAATCTCGCCTCAACCACCACCTAGCTGGTTTGTTCGGCGTTAGCTCCTTGGCTTGGGCTGGTCACTTGATTCACGTTGCTATCCCCGAAGCTCGTGGACAGCACGTAGGTTGGGATAACTTCTTAACCACCGCTCCCCACCCAGCAGGCTTACAGCCTTTCTTTACAGGGAACTGGAACGTTTACGCCCAAAACCCAGATACCGCAGGCCACCTCTTTGGTACATCCACTGGGGCTGGTACAGCGATTCTGACCTTCTTGGGTGGTTTCCATCCCCAAACAGAAGCTCTGTGGTTGACTGACATTGCTCACCACCACTTAGCGATCGCAGTATTATTCATCGTCGCTGGTCACATGTACCGTACCAACTTTGGTATTGGTCACAGCATCAAAGAGATGATGAATGCCAAAACTTTCTTTGGCCAAAAAGTTGAAGGCCCCTTCAACATGCCTCACCAAGGCATTTATGACACCTACAACAACTCTCTGCACTTCCAATTAGGTTGGCACTTGGCTTGTTTAGGCGTTGTTACTTCCTTGGTAGCGCAGCACATGTACTCCATGCCTGCCTATGCGTTTATCGCTAAGGACTACACCACCCAGGCAGCTTTATACACCCACCATCAATACATTGCGATTTTCTTGATGGTTGGTGCGTTTGCCCACGGTGCAATTTTCTGGGTACGTGACTACGACCCCGAACAAAACAAAGACAACGTATTAGATCGCGTACTGAAGCACAAAGAAGCGATTATCTCTCACTTAAGCTGGGTATCTCTCTTCTTAGGCTTCCATACCCTTGGTTTGTACGTTCACAACGACGTAGTAGTTGCTTTCGGCACTCCTGAAAAGCAAATCTTAATTGAGCCAGTATTTGCTCAGTTCGTTCAAGCTGCTAACGGTAAAGTACTGTACGGATTGGATGTTCTATTGTCCAACCCCGACAGCGTTGCTTACACAGCTTACCCCAACTATGCAAACGTATGGTTGCCTGGTTGGTTAGATGCCATTAACGCTGGCACCAACTCCCTCTTCTTAACAATTGGCCCTGGCGACTTCTTGGTACACCATGCGATCGCACTAGGTCTACACACCACCACCCTCATCCTAGTTAAAGGTGCTTTGGATGCTCGTGGTTCTAAATTAATGCCAGACAAAAAAGACTTCGGTTACGCATTCCCTTGCGATGGCCCTGGTCGTGGCGGTACTTGCGATATCTCAGCTTGGGACTCCTTCTACTTAGCTCTGTTCTGGGCATTGAACACAGTAGGTTGGTTAACCTTCTACTGGCACTGGAAACACCTGGGTATCTGGCAAGGTAACGTTGCTCAGTTCAACGAAAACTCTACCTACCTAATGGGCTGGTTCCGTGATTACCTGTGGGCTAACTCTGCACAGTTGATCAACGGTTACAACCCCTACGGTATGAACAACCTGTCTGTCTGGGCTTGGATGTTCCTCTTCGGACACCTAGTTTGGGCAACTGGCTTCATGTTCCTCATCTCCTGGAGAGGATACTGGCAAGAGTTGATTGAAACCTTGGTTTGGGCGCACGAGCGTACTCCTCTAGCTAACCTAGTTCGCTGGAAAGACAAGCCCGTTGCACTATCCATCGTTCAAGCTCGTTTAGTTGGTCTAGCTCACTTCACCGTTGGCTATGTCCTCACCTACGCAGCCTTCCTCATCGCCTCCACTGCTGGTAAGTTCGGTTGATCTGGCTACTAGTTTTATAGGTAATTAAAAAAATCCCCTGCCGCGAGGTGGGGGATTTTTTGTTTTTTATATGTAACCAAATACACTTTAATACTTCTAAGATAAAGTAATTGTGATTTTAGTTATTATCGGAGACTAAAAGTATTTATGACTGACAGTACAAATATATTGCGTTCAGGGGTAAGTCGGGAGGAAGCTGAAAATATTATTAATAAATTTTTAAATAATGAAAATTATAGGGTTTTAGCTGTTAAGGGAAAATGGGGGGTGGGAAAAACTCATTTAGTACAGAAATTATTAAATGAACATAGTGGCGAATATTATTATTACGCTTCCGTATTTGGTATTTCTTCAATTGAACAATTAAAAGGAAGAATAGTAGCAAATTATCATCAATCAAATTCAGCTCCGGTTAATAAACTTATCAATAATACAGTTGAATGGGTAAGTAGTAACGCCGCAAAATTAGAGAAAACTCCAAAATTTGAGTTAGGTTCTATGCAAATTGTAGGCTCACTAATGTCTGCGGCTGGTGATTTAGGTCTGAATATACTTTTTAATGAAAATGCTAGAAACTCAATTATATGTATTGATGATTTAGAAAGGAAATCTAAGCTACCAATAGATGAGTTGCTTGGCTTTGTTGAATATCTAGTTCAGGAATTAATAACTGTGTTGCTTGGGCAGCAGAAGATGATCAAACTTGGTGGTGGACAGATGCTCAAAATCAAGAGTACTGGCCACAGGGTGTTCCCAGAGAAGAAACTCTTGAGGCGTTTCAAGCAGCATTTCGGACACTCGGTTATGAAATTTGCCAAGATGATAATTTAGAACCAGGATTTCAGAAAATCTCAATATACGTTAGTTCAAGCAGAGTACCAACCCATGTTGCTAGACAATTAGCTGATGGTAAATGGACAAGTAAGCTTGGTCAAGATGAAGATATAGAGCATAACAATTTACAAGGTTTAGTGGGAAATCCTGGTTATGGTGAAGTTGCCTGTATTATGAAAAAAATAATCACAAGCTAATCTAGTGGTTTTTTAATAATCAGCTAGATTGATATGTAAAATAACAAAGGCAATAGAAACGCGATCGCTATGAGTCTAACTACAGCAAAATAGACAATAGACGAGTATCATCACATGATTGCGGCGGGTATAGAGAGCAACAAGAAATATCTTCCGAGAATTCAGCCATCAGTTAGAGGATTCCTGGCACAAGAATTTCTAGCTTAGAGATATAAATATATCTCCTCAAGAACTTCCCAGCTATGCCTCTTTACAAACTCGAAGAATTTGACCCTCAATACCGAGAAACATTTGGCGGTGATGATGTTAAAGGTTTAGAACTCTATACTGAGGGCGGAGTAAAAATTGGTTCCGTAAGTGATGCTTTAGTTGACCCTAATGGACGTTTTCGCTATTTAGTGATTGACACAGGCTTTGATACTTTTGGTAAGAGAATATTACTACCAATAGGTCTATCACGCATCAACTATCCCGAACAACGGGTATATGTCGATGGACTTAGTAAAGAGCAAGTAGAAATGCTACCTGAGTATCATGAAAGCTATACAGTGGATGAAGATTATGAAGAAAGAGTACGCAGTGTATTTCGTCCGACAAACAGTAATGTAATTTACGATCGCAATACTTACAATTATCAAACAGAACCTAATTTATATAATTTAAATGACCAATATCATCAAACACTCAGACTGTATGAAGAACGACTAATAGCTAATAAACAGCGCGTTAAAACCGGAGAAGTTGCTGTTGGTAAACATATTGAAACAGAAACTGCACGAGTTACAGTACCTGTTCAAAAAGAACGGGTTGTTATTGAACGAGTTTCACCCACAGAAACAGGAACAGTCGTAGACCCAAATGAACTGAGATTTCAAGAGGGTGAAGTAGCACGCATAGAAGTCTACGAAGAAACACCAGAAATTCGCAAAGAAGCTTTTGTCCGTGAAGAAGTCCGCGTTAAAAAGGTAGTGGACAGAGATACGGTAGAAGCAGAAGACACAATTCGCCGCGAAGAGTTAGATATTAATACTACGGGGGAGTTGCAGGTAGATAATGCTGTAAGAGATAGTCAGGGAACTATTTAGTTAAAAATACACAACACAAGAAATTGTAGGGGCTTTCGGTTTCGTTCGCCTCTACATTTCTATTGGTATTATCCATAAATTGAAATAGTATTAAGCGAAAAAAATATCTCACTTTCGATAATTTGGAATTAAGGTAATTCATTCGAGAGAAAGATGTATATACAAGAATAAATTTTTACCTTAAGAATTGAAAGTTGATATAAGAGTTCAGAGGTAAAATATAATGGCTCTTTACAAATTAAATGAATTTGATCCTGACTATCGTGATACTTTTCAAGGTAATGATATTAAAGGATTAGGCGTATATACAGAAGGAACTGACGAAAAAAATTGGTACAGTCAATGATGTTTTAGTTGATGAAGAAGGCCATTTTCGTTATTTAGTTGTTGACTTAGGTTTCTGGATTTTTGGTAAAAAAGTATTATTGCCAGTAGGTCGTACCCGCATTGATTATGGGCGCGATCGCGTCTATGCTGTGGGCATGACCAGAGAACAAGCAGAAGACTTACCAGAATTTGATGAACGCCAAGTTGATTACGATTATGAAGAACGGGTACGTGGCGTTTATCGCAATCCCAAATATAGCACCACCCCTGTAGACACAGCCACACCTCTAGATACTACTGCAACATTAGATACAGGTTTTACAGCAACACCAGCAACACCAGTCGCCACACCTACTTTCACCCGCGACACCTATAATTATGAGCAAGAGCCTTCTTTGTTTGGGTTGAATGAGCAAGATCATCAAACCTTGAGATTATATGAAGAACGGCTAGTTGCTAATAAGAGAAGACAAAAAAACTGGTGAAGTTGCTGTTGGGAAACATATAGAAACTGAAACTGCTAGAGTTTCCGTACCAGTAGAAAAAGAGCATGTTGTAATTGAACGCATCACCCCAGATGACGCTGGTAGAGTTGTTGCTCCTGGTGAAGCTGACTTTCGTGAAGGGGAAGTTGCGCGTGTAGAAATTCACGAAGAAACTGCTGACATTCGCAAAGAAGCATTTGTCCGTGAAGAAGTTCGAGTCAGAAAAGTGGTAGAGCAAGATACCGTTGACGCTCAAGAAACAATACGTCGGGAAGAGCTAGATATAAATGCTCCAGGACTCCCAGTTGAAGAACGCTAATTAAAGCGGAATTAGATTAGACATAGTACAGGTGAGGCTGATGAATCAGCTTTGCCTGTACTCATAATTATCAAATTAGGGTGATAAATAGCCAATCGATGATAAATAATATTACACCAGTCAATCAGAAACCTACTATTTCTAAATTACTAGCAACTTTAAAAACTAAGGTTGTAGGTTTTGTTGTTATTGATAACCAAGGTCAACTGGTTGGTAAAGTCAGAGATTTAGTTTTAGATAATCAGCGGCGACTAAATTTAGTCATATTTCAAACTATCAATCAAACTCAGGCTAGGCAAAAACCAGTCTTTAAAGAACAACTGGCTTTAGTGTGGAGTCAAAAAAATTCAAAGAATAGACACTATCACTAAATCTATTTTTTTAAATATAGATAAAGCAGGAATTGAATATATACCTGAACACTTAAAATCTCAAATAATTGGCTATCAAGTATTATCTGATAATCCTAGTGGGCATAGTAATATGGAACAAGCTAATTTGGGAGAATTTACGGAAGAAAATATTGTTCGTTTATTAGAAGAACAGTTAGTAGTTGATACTAATATACATAAAATTGGCGAAGTAATTGTTCGCAAAGAAATTGAAACGCGGATAGTACAAGTACCTGTCCGGCGAGAAAAATTAATTGTGGAACAAGTTAGTCCACAACAAAAGCAACTTGCAGAAATAGATTTAGCATTAGAGGAAAGTTCTGAGATTACCTTAACTGCAACTGAAGATGGTTCAGTTGGCAATTTTATTGGTGATTTCAGTGTGAATGGAGAGTTTAGTTCACCCAAAATCGCTAGTTTAATTTTAAATGCGATCGCTCTCGAAAAAAAATCACGGCTGCCAGCGTGTGCGAATATCTATTTTATGTGAAGATGAATCTCACAAACAAAAATATCAAGAATGGTTTGACCGTTGCTCTCAAGGTCAAAAACCTCAATCTCTTTTATAAGTTTCTAGCAGATGACTAATAGTAGGGTGAAGAATTTTCACCCTACTTTTTTATATAGTTTATCAAATAGAATTCAGGAGTCAGGAGTCATAATTCATGCTTAAGACTCAGCTAAAAGCTGTCTATAATTTGTTTTGCTTCGGAATCCCCTACTAATTGATTCTGAATTCTGGCATCTGACTTCTTCAATAGCTATTAATAAAGCCCCCAAGAATTTCCTTGAGGAGCTTGCTGAGTGTGAAACAGTAAATGAATAAAATTTATCTTTGCTGATTTAGCTTTACATCTTCCCAAAGATAGGGTTTATTGTCAATTAACCTTTTTAGATAGAAATAAAATTCAACATTAGAAACTGATAATTAAACAATATCCCATCATTCAGGGATAGATAAGACCAGAGCAACAAGGAAGATAAGGAGATGTTTGAAACAAACCGGATTCCTATTTTATATATCTCAAGTTAGAGGAAAAAAATTGCTCAAAGGATAGAAGAAAAAACAATGATAAAAATATAATCTCAGTATATAAATCAATTACTGATTTTATTTTATTGGTACATTTTACTGGCTTTTAAATTTAGGTTTGAATAAAGCTTGGACATTTTAAAAAGGAGATATTGAATTGTGAACTATATAAATACTATTTATCTTAACTGGAAACAGGCTAAAGGTGCGATCGCGATCGCATTAATGGCAATAGTCCTTCCAGCTTGCAGTTATAAAGAACCACAGGCCATCACTCCAGCCACACCACAACAACAACGCAACCAAGTTAGTCGAGAAGTAGTAGACAAAGAAATTGCAGAAGTAACAGATAAAACAGATGAACTCATCGGTAAAACTGTCACAATTAGAACGCAACCGATTAGATTAATTGGCCCTACAAGCTTTACAGTTAACGATAAGGAACTGTTTGATAATCAAAATATTTTGGTGATTAATGCCACAGGCAAGCCTTTTACATTGCCCAGTACAAATGACATCCCCCTGCAAATTACTGGACAAGTTCGCAGATTTGATTTAGCACAAATCAATGGAGATTATAAATTAGATTTGCAGTCTGAATATTACAGTGATTACGATGATCAACCAGTAATTGTTGCCAAATCACTAGCTTTATCTCCTAACCCCGGTGAACTGACTACCAACCCCAGCGCCTATTATGGTAAAAAACTCACTGTGACTGGTAAAGTTGAAAATATTAGTAATGCGATCGCATATACCCTTGATGAAGATAAATTGCTTGGTGGAGAAGATTTACTGGTACTCCACACCCAGCCACAACCAAAAGTGAAACAAGGAGAACAAGTAACTGTCTCTGGTGTGTTACGTCCCTTAGTGATTGCCGAATTAGAGCGAGACTATAACCTAAATTGGGATTTAAATTTGCGGAAGCAATTGGCAGCGAAATATCGAAATAAACCTGTATTAGTAGTTACAAATGTTGCTCCTTAACATCTTCAAAGTAAACGGCGTTCTTCACCCCACTTGCGTAGTCTGAACGCCAAAAGCAACATCAAAACACCAAACACAATTGCATAAGCAGCCATTATCCATAAAATTGCTAACGCTCCCGCAATCGGCCAGATAATCAGTAGCAAGCCAAAAACAAGAGATGCAATCCCAGCAGCGATGAGTAACCATTCATTGTCAATTTCTTGGCGCAGATGGTTGGCTGCAATAATCTCAAATATACCTGTGATAATTGCCCAAGCCGCTATCAGATAAAGCAAAACTAATGCTGTAATTCCTGGCCAAATAAATGCCATAACGCCTACTGCAATTCCAATTGCACCTTCAATTACCAATAACCAGCCGTGGATATTGCCAAGATGATCTTTAAATCCAGCGATCGCTAATAATATTCCACCACCTAGGGCAAAGGCTGCAAACAGAAATACCAAGGCTGTTAAGGTAATTCCTGGCCAAAATAATGCTGCTAAACCAAAGATGATGGCGAGTGTTCCCCGCAATGCGAGTGTCCACCAATTTTTTGCTAACCGGGTTCCTATCCTCATAGTCTTTCAAAGCTATCCCCTACCAGAAGGGCTTGGTCATTTGAATCTATGATGGAAATTTCTGGCTCTTCTTCCATCTGACTAATGCTGTATGGTGCTAGATGGATGAATATTGTTGGATGACGGTGTAAAGGTCTTGGCTTGCGTACATCGTTATACTTATACCAATTCACAAAACTACTTATACAAATCACTTCCTCTGCTTCTTCTGCTCCTGACTCCCCCCCCAAGTTATACCATTTCCCGAAAAATTTGATACAGATGTAAACCCTAAAAGCTTTGCTGTATCTAAGTTTTTTAATTGCGAATTGCGAATTGTGAATTGTGAATTGGTATTACTATCTATAAATTAAGTACTATTTCAATTTTGAGGAGTAGATTGAGCATGATACGTTGGCTCACAGTAGTTACACAGCGACACCTGTTGAATATGGCTGTTGTCATATTTATCACCCTAGCGAGTAGTTTCATCCTAACTAATCCTGTTTGGGCTGCTTCTTCTAACTTGGGGATTGCTCATGGTCATCTAACTACTTGTCCAAGTTCGCCAAACTGTGTTGTGAGTCAAGGTGCGGATGCAAAACACAGCATTGACCCGATCGCTTATCATGTAGACCGGGATACAGCACGCGCAACCTTACTCAAGGTTCTCACCGTTGTTCCCCGAACAGAAGTGATAGAACAAACAGATAATTACATTCATGCTCTTTCTAAAAGCCGCATCTTCAAATTTATTGATGATGTGGAGTTTTATTTTCCTGCGAATGAATCAGTTATTCATATCCGATCTGCCTCTCGTGTTGGACAATCGGATCTTGGTGTCAACCGCATACGTTTAGAGCAAATTCGTCTGGCTTTGCGAGATTTGAAGATTTGATTTGAAGTGCGATCGCTCAGTTGCCAATTACTTTTTCCATTTCTCCTGATGATATTAAGAATGTTTAGTAATTACAAAACTAAAGTGATTTAGACTGGCTCATTACCAAAGTCATCAAACTATCTAACAGGCGATCGCGCGACAAAGATACAAGTTCTTTTCCATACATAATTTCTTGTAAAATTACATAAGAAACTAAGGAACCCATAAAAATATGGGCGATCGCTTCTGGGTCAGTAATGCCTAATTCTGGATGGGAGGCAAAATACTGACTCAACAAAAATCGACCACGTTGGACAACTGTTTGATTATAAAGTTTGGCGAGTTCAGGAAAGTTTTGCGATTCAGTAATCACTAAGCGCAACAACGCCACATAATCAGGATTATCGGCAACCTTAGTTAAGTAAGTTTCACCAACTTGACGCAATAAACTGGCTGGTTCACCTTGTAATTCTGTGTTAGAAACAATACTTTGAAAACATCTGAGCGTTAACCGTTCCATTAACGCTGTAAACAGCCCTTCTTTATCTTGAAAGTGACTGTAAATTGTTTGTTTAGAAACTCCAGCTTCTGCACTCACTCTATCCATACTGGTTTTAGCGTAACCTTCGCGCAAAAATACTCGAATTGCACCTTGCAAAATTTGTTCTTGTTTTTGCGTAATTGCAGGTAACTCAATTTCCAGTGGGGATGTAGAGGGGTGAGGCATGAAAAGTAAATTTTTTTTGCTGATCTCTTGCTATATCATACTGGACAGTCTAGTATGATGACCAAAATATTTCGACCATCCAGGATGCTACTATGACTCAGACTGCCCCAACTCCCCCGGAAAGTCTTACAAATGTCCCAGTATCCAAACCTCAGCATCGTAGAAAACCAATACCTTTAATCCTTGGAGGTTTGCTGGTAGTTAGTGGTATTGGCTATGCAGTCTGGCACAGTCAACCCCAAGGCGCAACCGATGTGCTGAAAGTTAGCGGTCGCATTGAGGGTTATGAAACCGAAATTGGGGTAAAGCGTTCGGGCAGAATTGAGTCAATAGCCATGCGGGAAGGGACGGCTGTCAAAAAGGGGCAAGAATTAATCACAATGGATGACAGCGATGACCAACTCCTACAAGACCAATTACGTGGTGCAGAAGCCAGGATAGCATCGGCTGAATCAGATGAACAGCAAGCAATTTCTGATGTGGAGCGAGTAGAAAGAGAAATTCAAGAAATTACCAGCCAAATTAACGAAGCAAAATTAAATTTACGCCAATCTCAAGGCGATACCCAAGGCAAAATTGAACAAGCACAATCGAATGTCGCCGCCGCCAAAGCGATATTAGTGCAGGCAGAAGCCCAAGTTAAACAAGCAACAGCAGAAGTAAATTTAGCACGAGTCAACCGCGATCGCTATGCCAAATTAGTTAAAGAAGGCGCGATTAATCAACAACAATTCGACCAAGCCCAAACCACCCTAGACACAGCGATCGCCACCTTAGAAGCACGACAAGCAGCAGTTAACGCCGCAAATCAACAACTGAGTGCAGTCGCAGGGGCGCTAACCCAAGCCAAAACTACAGGCTTTAACCCCGATATTCGCAACGCCCAGTTAACAGCCTTAGTCCGCAAGCAGCAGCAAAGTTACGCCCAACTGAAATCTGCACAAGCTAAAGTTAAATCTGCACAAGCTAAAGTCAAAGATGCCCAAGCCGCCAAACAACAAATCCTCACCCAAATTGCCGACTCTAAAAAAGATTTAAACGTCCTCAGCCCTATAGATGGCGTAGTCACAGCCCGGAGTGCCGAACCAGGGGCAGTAGTTAACAGTCAAACCAAGATTTTGACCATTGTTGACCCCAAAACATTGTATTTTCGCGGTTTTATTCCTGAAGGTGATATTGGCAGAGTGCGTTTAGGACAAACCACAAAAATTATCTTGGATTCTGCACCAGACAAACCCTTGCAAGGCAAAGTCATTGCCATCGATCCCCAAGCTTCCTTTACACCAGAAAATATTTACTTCCAAAAAGATAGAGTCAGACAAGTCGTCGGTATTCGCGTCGAAGTCACAAACCCCGATGGTTGCTTTAACCCTGAAAATCCCTACGCCCAATCAGACTTACCCTGCGCCAAAATTGGAATGCCGGCTGATGCGGAGATTCAGTTGAAGGGGCTAGAGACTAGGGGCTAGAGGCTAGAAAAGAATTTGATGAATCAAGAGTATGTTCGCTAAACAAAATAACCCTCCCAAAACTTTCTTTGCGTCTTTGCGCCTTTGCGTGAGGCATAAAATATGACACAGCAACTCACCATCATACCGCCATCATCCAGCCCCACCACAACCGCCATCAAAGTACAAGCATTACACAAGCACTATGGCAACCTAGCAGCAGTGCGAGGTATTGATTTCAGCGTCCAAAAAGGCGAGATGTTTGGACTCATCGGCCCTGATGGGGCGGGGAAAACCACCACCTTTCATATCTTGGGCGGCGTGATGGAAGCAACCGCCGGGGAAGTGCAGATATTTGGACAACCTGCGCGAGATGCCAGATTAATCACGGGTTATCTTACCCAACAGTTTTCCCTGTATTTAGACTTGAGTATTGATGAAAATCTGCGTTACGCAGCAGGTTTGCGGCAAGTAAGGGATGATTTATTAGTGCAACGCCGCCAGAAATATTTAAAGTTAATGAATTTAGATCGATTTGGCGATCGCTTGGCGGGACAATTATCTGGAGGAATGAAACAAAAGCTGGCATTGTGTTGTGCTTTAGTTTCTCAACCAGAAGTTTTGTTATTAGATGAACCTACCACGGGCGTTGATCCCGTTTCCCGGCGAGAATTTTGGGATGTGTTAGCCGAACTTTCCGCAGAAGGGATGACAATTGTTGTGGCGACACCTTACCTCGACGAAGCCGAACGCTGTCACCGTGTGGCGTTGATGTACAGTGGGCAAATTCATGAAATTGGCACACCCGCAGATTTACGTGCTAACTTGGGCTTGCATCGCTTGGAAGTGCGAACCCCAAATTTAACAGCCACCGAAGAGATACTTTCCCAGACTGTACAAAACAATATTATAGATGTGCAGATTTTTGGCGATCGCTTGGATGTCCTCGTACCTGATTTAGATGCGGGAGAAACAGAAGTCCGCCAACTCTTGCAACAACATAACTTACCCACACCCAGCATCGAACGTGGCGAACCCACATTAGAAAACGTCTTTGTCACCCGCCTGCGTCAACAAGGTTCTGTACCGCAGTTTTTTCCTTTCCCGCGTTCGCGTAAAAGGGGAGTGGGGAGTGGGTGGGGAATTGGGGGACAAGGGGGATACGGGAGACAAGGAAGCAATCTTTCTACCTTGTCTCCCCCCTCTCAGCACTCAGCACTTAACACCCAGCACTCAGAAATAGCAATATACGCCCACAAACTAAGTCGGGTTTTTGGTAAATTCCGCGCTGTCAAAGATGTGAATGTTGAGGTGCGTTACGGTGAAATATTTGGGCTATTAGGTGCGAACGGTGCGGGAAAAACCACCACAATCAAAATGTTGTGCGGACTGTTAGAAGCCAGTGGTGGAGAAATTTCTTTAGGTGGTGAAACGGGAAATCTGCGGAGTGCAGACTTACGGAGACGTATTGGTTACATGAGTCAAAAATTCACCCTCTACGATGATTTAACCATTCTGCAAAACCTGGAATTTTATAGCGGAGTTTACGGTGTACCGCGCAAACTGCGGCGAGAAAAAATTGATTGGGTAATTGCTACCTGTGGCTTAGAAGGACAAGAAAATCTCGTCACCGGACAATTACCAGGAGGTTGGAAACAGCGCGTAGCTTTCGGTGCTTCGGTGATGCACGAACCAGATATTTTATTTTTAGATGAACCGACATCGGGCGTAGATCCCTTGGCTCGTCGCCAGTTTTGGAAGCTAATTAATGACTTCGCCCGTAATGGTACAGCAATTTTAGTCACAACCCACTATTTAGAAGAAGCCGAACAGTGTAACCGGATGAGTTTTATGGTTGCAGGTGAAACCGTTGCTGAAGGTTCACCCAGTTCAATTAAAGCCTCCCAACCAGGCAAATTAATCGAAATTATTGTTAATCAAAATCAAGCAGCTTCCAAGTTACTCAAACAACACTTCGACTATTGGCGCATCTCGATTTTTGCTAATAGTTTACACGTTGTTTTAGATAACCCTGAACCAGAAATCAACAAAATCACTCAACTGTTAAAAGCCAATCAAATTCAAGTTCATTCTCTCCGCCCCATACCCTTCTCTTTAGAAGATGCGTTTATTGGCATAGTAGAACGCTCTCAAACATAAATACTAAGGGAGTGGAGAATAGGAGAAATATATGAAAAGAATCATCGCTCAATGTATTAAAGAAATAGCTCAGTTTCGCCGCGATCGCCTGACCTTAGCTTTAGCCTTTATTTTACCATTTATCACCCTAATTATTTTCGGGTTTGCTATCAGACTAGAAAGTAAAGATATCCCTTTAATTGTGCAGGATTTTAACCGGACAAATCTCAGCAGTAGCTACATAGAAAGATTATATGCTACTAATCAATTTATCCCGAAACAATGGTCTGGTGGTAATCCTATACGTGATGCCATAGATAAAGGTATTGCCAAGGCTGCTGTAATTATTCCGCCTGAATTTAGCCGCGATATCCAAGCAGGTAAACACACAACAGTACAAGTTTTAATTGATGCCACCGATGTGAACAATGCGCGGGTAATTAGAAATAGTATTCAAAGAGTCACAAACTTTTTTTATGCAGCATCATGGATTATTACCAACAACTAATAGTATTACAGCCAGAATGCGTTTGTGGTTTAACCCTGGCAGATTAGAATCACTGTATATTGTGCCGGGAGTGTATGGCGTTGTCTTGTGGATTTTTCCTTCATTATTAGCTGCGATCGCAATGGTCAGAGAAAAAGAAAAAGGTACAATTATCCAAGTCTATGCTTCTAGTATCAGCGCCACCGAACTTTTACTTGGTAAAGGATTAGCCTATTTATTAATCGCCATCATAGAAACATTAATTGTCATGATATTAGGTTCAATAATTTTTCAAGTAGGGATTGTTGGCAACCCCATAACTTTATTAATTGGAACATTGTTATTTCTAATAGATAGTGTATTTTTTGGATTACTTATAGGAGTACGTAGCAGTAACCAAAATGCTGCCGTTCAAGGTGTTTCCCTCGTTGGATTTATCACATCATTATTATTATCAGGTTTTATTTATCCCCTCAATAATATTCCTTTCCCCTTATCATTAGCACCTAATGTAGTTCCAGCACGTTACTACATAGATATTACTCGTGATGCCTTTGTACGCGGTACAGGTTTGGCTGGAGTTTGGTTTGATTTAGTTATGCTGACAATTTTGGGTTTATTCTTCTTTAACGTATCACGCCGAGTTTTAAGCCGAATGCAATTACCGAATTAACCTCTATTTGTTTTGTCTTGGGATGAGACGAGTAAGAACACCTATCTCACAACTAAATTTAAAACATATTTTATCTGGAAGTTCTTAATTTTAAAAAACTATAGCAGTCTTAAATCATTTGTGGAATTTTTATATCTCTTTCTTCATTCTTATACCATTTCACGAAAAATTTGATCCAGATGTAAACTCTAAAAGCTTTGCTGTATCTAAGTTTTTTTAATTGCGAATTGCGTTAGCGTAGCGGTAGCGAGCCTGCGATAGCGAAGCGTTAGCGAGGAACAAGCGTCGCGTCATTGCGAATTGTGAATTGGTATTACCTTTGCGCTCTTGGCGTTCTTGGCGGTTCGTTTCCTTATCTATATTTTTCACGAATCATTTAGGATTACTATTTTTTCTCTTTGTGTCCTTAGCGTACTTTGCGGTTATTTAAAATCATGAAACTTATCCAAAGATTATTCAACAGCCCATTTTGGGCATTAGTCAAAAAAGAAATTAGCCAAATTTTACGCAACAAACAACTCATAGTTTTACTAATTGTTCCACCTACAATTCAACTATTACTATATGGATTTATCTTAAATCCTGATGTGCATAACTTACGGTTAGGTGTCATCGACTATGCCAACGTCAGCGCCAGCCGCGAGTTAGTGTCAGCCATGACATCCAATCGGATTTTTACACTGGAATCTGTACCCAGCAGTGAAAAAGATTTGAGTCGTCAGGTAGAAGAAGGTAAGTTAGATGTCGGAGTTATAATTCCCCCCGATTTTGCGCGTCAACTCACCCAAAAATCAGCAGAAATTCAAGTATTTATTGATGCTGTAAATGCCAATACCGCCGGGATTGCTGGCAATTATATGAATCAAATTATTCAGCAATATAATTTGCACTTAACCGAGGCGCGAGTTATTCCCCCAATTTCGCCGGAAGTTGTGTTTCTCTATAACCCTGGGTTAACTAGTAGCTGGTTTTTTGTACCGGGAGTTATGGGTTTAGTTTTAACATTAATTGGTACATTAGTTTCTGCAATTACAGTTGTGCGTGAGAAAGATACGGGAACATTAGAACAATTATTGATGACTCCGGCGGCGAACTGGCAAATTTTACTATCGAAAATTGTCCCTTTAGCTGTGTTATTACTCGGCGATGTTCTACTCGCTTTGACATTGGCAACAGTAGTATTCCATGTCCCATTTCGGGGAAATTTTCTCCTGTTTTTTGGGTTGTCGAGTATGTATGTGTTTGTGGGGATTAGTTTAGGAATTATGTTGGCGACTGTTTGTCGTTCGCAACAGCAAGTAGTTCTCACATCTTTCTTTATCAATTTACCAATGGTACAGACTTCTGGTGCGATCGCACCAATTGAAGCCATGCCACCTTTCTTTCAAGTTGTGTCTTTACTCAATCCCTTACGCCACTACATCGCCATTGTTCGGGGAATTTTACTTAAAGGAGTTGGGTTAGATGTCTTGTGGATTAATGTTTTAGCATTAGTCGCTTTTGCAGTGGTTTTATTAACTATTAGTATTAATAAGTTTCGCAGTCAGTTAAGCTAAACATAGCAATTTTAAATGATTTACAAACATCTCTCTCCCTTGTCTCACTTGTTCACATATCCAACAAAACTCCTACATCTGTCGACACTGGTTGCACTGGCTGAATTTGCAGCGTTTTTTTTGATGGTAAAAAAGAATGTACTACCTTGATCAACTGTTGATTCTACCCAAGTAACTCCTCCATACATCTCAACAATTTTTTTTGACGATAGATAAACCAATTCCTGTGCTTGTGGGGTCTTCAGTACTAGATAGTTTTTGAAAAATCTGAAATATTTTCGTAAAATATTTTTCCTCAATCCCAATGCCATTATCTGTAACACTAATTCGCCAATAATTTGCTTCTTCTTGGCAGCCAATAATAATCTTTCCTTGGGGTTTACCTAAAAACTTAATAGCATTGCTCAGTAAGTTCTGAAAAACTTGCTGCATCTTAGTTTTTTCACAGCAAATAATTGGTAAATTATCACTAATTTCGATTTGAATATCTTTACTTGGTTCTAGAACTTCAATTACATCTCTAACTAGGTTATGCAGATTGACTTCTCTTTTTTCTTCCCTAATCCGCCCAATTCTAGAATATTCTAATATACTATCAATCAAATTTTGTAACTTCTTCACCCTCATGATAATTTTGTTGATTAAGTCTCTGCCTTCTGCGTCAAATTTATCTGCATAGTCATTAATTAACCATTCTGATAATAAACCTATACCTCTTAATGGGGCTTTTAAATCATGAGAAACTATGTAGGCAAAATCATTCAATTCTTGATTGATGTTTTTTAATTCTTGCAATAATTCACCCATTCTTTCTTGAGATTTCTGGCGTTGCATAATCTCGGTTTGCAGTTGCTTATTTGCTGTGGCTAGTTCAGCAGTGCGCTGTTCTACAAGTTCTTCTAAGCGTTCTTTATATTGGCGTAACTCATTTTCTACTAACTTACGTTCTGCAATTTCCACTTGTAAAGCTTGATTTGCTTGTTCAAATTGTGCGGGACTTGGTAAAGTCAATGCTTGCGGCAATAAAGGTATTAAAGTCAATACAGTATAAAAAGAAATAATTGCTGTTAGTGCCTTGATTGTTCCTGATAACCAATAATAAGGATGCCACAGCGTCAATATTTCCATTAAATGAGTTGTGCCACAAGAAATAATAAATGCACTGAATAAAACAAAAATATTTTTAAATGGTACATCTTCTCTTTTACGAATAAAATATACCAAAATCAAGGGAATTGAGTAATAAGAAAATGCAATTATACAATCTGACAAAATATGTAGCCACACTAATTCCGGTTGCCACAAATAACAATGCCCATGCGGAATAAAATTTTGTGATAGTAAAAAATCAAAAAAAATGTTCCACTTACATACTCCCGATTCTGAGTTAAAACCTATTTATAGGCAGGATTTTCACACCACAAAAGCTATATTTCAATACGCTTCAGTTAACATTTGAATATTCTTAATATTTCCTCCCTACTTCCCCTGAGAAAATGAAGCTAATAACCCCCTTTTACCCCCTTTTTAAGAGGATTACCGTAGGCAGGAGGGATACGCACTGAACTTTATTGAGTTATATTTATGCACTATTTTAAAATGATCATGCCACTATAATTTGAGGTTTATTTTATGAAATCGTCTCTTAAAGCTTATTTTCATAATGAAATGAAAATATTAGAAATAAATAATGATTTTTTATATTTTTTCTCATACCAATAACTAAAGCTCCCAAATTTTGATTAAATTTGGGAGCTAAAAATTTTAAGTTCACCGCAACGCCGTTTTACCTAAGTTTATGACCTGGTTAAACCAGGTGGGTACCGATGATGCTCGTTTAAAGTTTCCGGGTACAAGCCCGGTCTACTGCCACGAGAACTATTTGGTTCCCTTTTCTTTAAAGACATAGATCAAAAAACTTGATGGCAGTCACCAACGTCGCAGTGCAACTAACTCATTATAGCCTTCTCATCCGGCTTGTGTGTTCAGGGTAACTGGAAGTTTATGAAGTTTTAACACCCTTCATGGGCATGAAGGGTTAAACATCAGGTCGATATCATCTTACATAACTCAACAAACAGTAAGTTTGTGACCTTACTCATCAACTTACCTTGGATATGTTTACCGCCTAGCAGCTTTTCACCTTGCTCACTGACATTTGCTTTGAGTGAGTCACGGTAGTCAAGCAAATCTTTGGTCAATTCGTTGTTTGGCAGTCGGCCAGTTTCCACACCAGTTAAGATGTACTGCCACAGCGAAATTCTACAAAGTGCCGAACCACTGGCTTTTTCAACCAGTCCGTCACCTGACTGCTCCAGCGTTGTACCCATACCCAGCCGCATTTTGAAAATGTCACGGCTGCGGTTGCGTTTGATTCGTTTGGTTTCCCCCGCAATTCGCTTCACAATGGTTTCGCCATTTTTGCGATCGCGCTCAGTTTTCTTAACTTCTCTAACTTCGTACTCAATCACCGGTTTACCATCGACCCCTAAGAATGATTCAAATGGGTAAATCCTGGTGAGCAAACGCGATCGCACTCGTAAACCAAAACCAAATTTATCAAACACCTTCATGTAAGGCGCAAATGCTGACTCTGTAAGTATTTCTCTAATTCTGGCTTCTAGGTGCTGCTCATAAAGTGAAATGTCACACATCCACCCTGCATGTAGCTGTAGCATTGGATCAATGCTAATTCCATACTCAAGAGCAATTGAGGTTTTATAGCGATTGTCCATCCTGGTTTTACCACCGGGGGAAATTTCGCTACTACCAGACAACCAGCCCCAAAGCGGCGGGACAAATCCAGGCTTATCAGTTGCGCTTTTGGTGTGTGCTACCTCTGGGAACTGCCAAGCTAGAAGCTGACGGGCATAATTGACAATGGGCGACTGAACACGGTTGAGGTGTTCAAGTTGCTGGCAGAGGTCGCGGAGTTCATCTATGGGTTCCGGTCGGTGCATGAGAAAATATCTCATGTTTAATTCACCATTCTCCAGATAATGATCTGGGTCATGTCCATAAGCGGCCATAGCGAGTGCGTCAGCAGGGTCAGATTTATTAGGTAAATTTTTACCACCACGATAACGGCGCAATTCGACGTGACCAACCCACAGAATTTCGATTTCTAACTTTTTGAGAATGGAAGCCCAAAGTCTAGAATAATGGTTTCCTGTTGGCTCCATAATTGCGTAATCAGGCTTTATTTCTGTTAGGTAATCTGCAAAATCGAAAGCTGATTTTTGTTTTTTCCTAACATCTGGATTGGAATAAAAAGCAGGGTATAAGCTTGATGATTTATTCCTTGTTTTACTCCAATAACTTTGTAATCCGCCCTTGGGATATTGTGTTAAAATATGAGTTGTAATACTGTTTTTACTAACATCAATTCCCAGTATTTTTAATTGAATTGTCATGGTTCTGCGAACAAGTAAGGTGAATTATCAGGACTGGCATCCTTTGGTAAACCCGAACTAGAAAGCGCACGAATCACCCTAACGCCACACATATAAGTGGCGCGATTCAGGAGTAAACGCATTCGGGGAATTAGTCAGACAAAAGCCGCGCTTGAACACACGAACGCCAAAATTTAGAGGCGCAATTCAATATCAACGCTGCACTTTCTCTGACTAATGTGCGAATTGATGTGGACTCAACCCGCGACGCTGGCAGTGATGCCAGCGTTTCGGCTACTGAGTCAGGGTAGCCATCATCAGGCGGATAAATTAGTAAGAATTGGCGCGTAAATGAGAGAACTATAAACGCCACAATCAGGAGCGCGATTCAAACCTAAAACGCCATTTTCTTCTTACTAAGAAAGCGAATTGAAAACTCAACCCGCGACTCCCCAAGGGGAGTTTCGGCTACTGAGTCCAGTAGCCATCATCAGGCGGTTTATTTATTCATCATCGTCATCATCAAATTCTTGTGTTAATTCGATATCGATAATTTGAATTAGAGAACTAGATGCAGGTTGAAGAATATCGCTAAGGTCTTCATGGACTTCTCTATCAAATTCCTTTACATTTTTCATTCGATTTAAAGCCTGATCAATCTTGGCTTTAATGTGAATTAAATCGTGCCATAAGGTGTAGTAATCCCAAGCTGGGTCAGGTTGCCAAGTGTTATTAGTTGTTCCTGAATTTTCACTACTCATAAACTTCATCATCCTCAAATTCGTCGTCGTCAAACTCTAATTCCAAAATTATGTTTACTAGGCGTTCAGAAGCTCTCGATAATCTTTGGTTAATTTGGTGATCAGATGTATCGTTTCTATCTTCTTGTTGGCGCATTAGATTCAAAGCCTCATCAATTTTGGCTTTAATTTCATGGCAAGATTGCCAAATTTTGTAATAATCCCAAGTTGGATCAGGTTGCCAATTTTCACTACTCATAAACTTCATCATCCTCAAAATCTTCGTCATCAAAACCAACAAGTGAATAGGTATTATCGGGGTCGGTAGAGTTGAGAATATCGACCATTGCCCGTCCGGTTAGTACGTCAAAAACTGAGTAATTAGCAAGTTGTTTCTCAATTTGGTGCTGTTTGAAAGCTTGTTCTAGTTCAGGTGTTCTAAGACGTGGGTCAATGTCCTCAATGCTGTTGATTGCTGGCGGTTCTTCATCGCCGTAAATCCATCGCTCATACTGGTCATCGGCGAAATCGTCCCAAGCTTTTCGACCTTCGGGTGTTCCGGGTGGTGGTGCGGTTTCAAGAAAATCAGCGAGTTCTTTGCTACGGGCGAAACCTTCCGCCCAGCACTGCATTGATTCAACCCAAACCTCATTCATTGCAAAACCATTGCCTGCTTCAGCTTCGGCGGCAACTTCCGCCACATCGGCATTGTTAGCACTGGCGATTAGTCGAGCAATTGCTTGAACTTGAATACTACTGAGTCTTTCTAAATCCACAATCCACAGGGCGATTTGTTGTTTGTTTGGCCCGGCTGGTCGTTCCATTGGGAATGGGTCACGCATCGGAATCATGCCATCGGGGAAGAGTTGCATGATTGGTTCGTAAGGGTTTCCGGGTTTGAGTTTTACCCAGGTGTCATGTTTGGTCATGGTTTTAGATGTTGTAATTGTCGGGTGCTGGCTTCTTGCCAATTGGCGATAATGGCTTGAGCATTTTCACCAAAAAAAATCTTTGAGTATCGCCGTTGTGCCAAGTGACAACAGCAACAGGACTGGGTTGTTCTTCAAATTGCAGCTGGCGAACTTGGGCGAGATTTAACCAGCCGGCTGTAGGAGTTTTGCAAGTAAACACTGTGGGAACTGATATGATTTGCATAGCTTAAATTCACGTCGCGGTGAGTTTAGAAATTGCGATCGCAGTAAATTCGCTGTTTAGTCGCGATCGCATTAAAAATTTGAATTACTTAGGCTCATCCCCATTGAATTGGAGCCGAACTGTCTTTTCGATGGCGCGAATAGCTATTAAGGTGTAAATTTCGTCGAAATCGACATCATGTATCAGCACATTCAGTTCAGGGTCTAGTTCTTGCAGATGTTCAATTAATTTTTTGACTTTCATTGGTTTGTGATATTTTTTACTAGTCCAGAAGTAGTGAATTTCAAGGCGATCGCATATCCTGAGTGCGTTCGCCTTTGGCGTTGGCGAAGCCATCGCTTTCGAGTATTAACTTTGCGTTTGTGGTGCAAACTCCACATCAAAAACAACCTGAAACCTTCCACTAGGAGTAAGCCCGCGCAGAATGCTCATATAAGCATCAGCATCAGAACGTTTGCGAAATCGGGCAACGCAGATATTACGTGTTTCACCCCAGCGAAAAACTGCCCAAGGTCTTATATCGTCTTGGTAACTCATAAATTTCAAATCCTAATTTTGTAGAAAAGCGGGGTTGATTCCCCGCAAAGTGTTGTGGAAACTTAGAAATTAGTGATTATTCCTCGTCTTCGTCGTCGCTGTCGAATGCAAGAAAGACAACCGTTTCGGTCTCTCTGATACCTTTGAAAGCGTAACTACCGCCACTGATGTCATCCACAGCTAATTTAAGTTCAGGGTTAAGGTTTTGTAGTTTCTCAATCAGTTCTTTGACTGTCATTTTTGTTATCTCCAGAAAGTTTAAGAAGCCAGCACAAACTGACACAATTGCTTGTGCTGGTATTGGCAATGGGAATTTGTATTCACTTTGGAGGGAATCGCCGATGTAGCAGCATCGGCGAAGTGAAAATCCTATAATTTTCGGTTACTTGTATGTGAGTTTTTCGTCTAATTTGATACCTCCAAAACTAAACAGCATGACTGTATCGGCGCAAGTGTGAAGTGCAGCGCCGGGTATAAGGGTGTAAGGGTGTGGGGAGTGGGGAGTAGGGTTACTACTCAGCACTCAGCACAAACTAACTAGTGAGTAACAAGCGTTACCTAGCGAGTAACTGAGCGTTATCTATTGAGTTGTAAGTTGAGGGTGTTTCCGCTTCCGGTGTGGTGCGGTGGTGGCTCCTGATTTTGCCCTCACGGGTCACGCCAAGGGGAACAAGGGTGACAAGGGTGAGGGGGGAGCTAAAAAAGTAGTTTTCTATGTGGAAAACTAATGTTATGTTAATCATATAGAAAACATCCTGTCAAGTTTTCTATATGAGAAATTGATTTTCTATATGTAAAATGGGGGTTGACGTGAGTAACTTAATCGGAGATGGCAAGACCAAAGAAACTAGCGGAGGACGCGAAAAAACGTCAGCCTGTTCATCAGCGAGAGCGACTGGCTGAAATTCAACCGCAAGGCCAAAGAGATGGGTATGAGCAGGGCGGACTTGATAGCAGCCATAGCTCAGGAAAAAATTTACTTAGTAGAATCGAATCCCTTATCGGAGGAGGAGATTTCGATCCTGGAAAAGTGTTAGAAGCCGTTCGCATGATCAGGGATGCACATTTATCTTATGTACGCGCACACAAGCAACGGCTGAAAACAAGGCTTGATGAGGCTGAAGAGAACGAAACTGATTTTATAAAATCCTGTGACTTGGTAGAACAGAAAATCCAGGGTTTTATAAACACAACCGAACCACTATCAGAAACCGAAGATTAAACCGTCTTTACCTGTGAGGTGAGGACGGCTTTTTAATGCGATCGCGTTGGTGCTGTTGTGTGTTGTGTGCGATCGCAGTGGTAATAACTTATGAGCAGAACACAATTTTTCTACTACGCATTAATGACAAGACGCAGGTTAACCAAAACCGCACTCAAAGCCCTGGTTAGTCATGGAATGAGATTGATTGGTTAACTGACCAGTGCTAATTTTTAAAAACTAAAAACCACCCCGCGCGGAGTGGCTTGGATTTCTACCTAATCGAATTATGCCAGGAAATACCAAATTACAAAACTCCCAGTGCAACTGGACGGAGCAACACGACGCATACTGTTTAGAAAATAAAATATCCCCCGCGGCGAAATTGTTGTGGCAGTGGCTAATCCGCCAAGGTATTGCTGAAGAAACAGAACCAGACTTAGCCGAGTTCAACGAGTGGGTTACAAAACACCGGGGCAAAGGTTACTGTCGGCCAACACTGAAAGCGGCGCTTGCTCAACTAGTCGAACTGCGAGTAGTGCAGTTAGTCAAACAATTTACGTGGCGAATTGTCAGAATAGTTACAAGACCCTTGGAATGGCTCAAGCCGAAAAAAAATTTACGCCACAGTCAAGAAACTTTCGCTTCACAACCCTCAAACCCTCAGTCAGTCGAAGACGAGGTTAACAGCAGCAGCAACTCTTCTACTAGTGCAGCTTCCCGTGAGGAGATACTCGCAGTCTGCGCCGAAGCTGGTATCTTTTATCACCCTGAGAAACCAGCCAAAGTATTCAGCTACTCGCTTGATGATGTGCTGTCCGCCATTGGCGTTTACAAATTGCGATCAGCTGTCGAGCGAATATTCAACCCTCCAGGCTGGTTGATTGAGTGCCTACAGTGGCGTTACTGGGAAGGTTGGGAATTAGCAACATGAAACACCAGCTAACCTTGTTTGACCTTCAACAATATGAACAGTCTGCACCAAATTACGATCCAACTTGGGATGAGATTGTTCGGGAGCAAGATAATCAAGATACTCAGCAAGCCTCAAAAGCCGATTCTACTGTTCGGGAGCAAGTAACTGAGGATACTAAAAAAAATTGCTCCCGAACACACCCATTGGGTTGAACAATACTGGGTGAAACGTTGTGGTAAAAAACATAAATATTACCGTTACTGCTGGATGACAGGACGGAAAATCAACCGTTGTCACATTTGTAGTGTGAATTTACCAGATGCGGGCGATCGTAAATCGGCCATCGAGGCGGCCATAAATTCTGGGCGATCGCCACAAGAAATTAAGCAGTTAATTAGAGGTAACAATGGCTAGACCCAAAAATAATCACTTTTGTCTGAGGTTGAGTGAAGATAAAACAGTTGTAGAGCTAATAGTTAAAACTGCATCCCCAGAACAAGCAATAGAACTTTACGACAAGCTGGAGCAAGTGCTAATTGAGCTAACACGAGTCGATTTAGAACTTGATTGGCAGGATGATAACCCAGACTCATAGTGTCAAGCATTCTCAATAAATGTAGTTTCACCCGGTGCAGCTTCCTGGGCCTCAAGCATAGGGGTCAAAGTATTGATTTTTCGTTGCTTCACCCACGAAAAATGCTTAAAAGCAAATTTTTTTATTGATAATGAATAGCATTAAGCATTCATGAAAAATGCGATCGCGCCAATTGGCTTGAGTTGAGCGATCGCCAAAAATGAATATTTCAGATTGATTGTAGTGGGAAAATGCGATCGCAGTAACTACGCGCCAGAATTGCGAACGCACAGTTAAATGTTACTCAGTAGAGTTATTTTACGGGTGTAATTATAACTGTCACGGCAGCGCCAGATAAATGTTATCAACATCATCCCAGGCATGATTCGCCAGTGCTTCAAGAGCCATAGCCAAATGATGAGGATGGTCATAATCACCAGCTTGAAGTTTTATATAAAAAATCTCAATTCTCAGGTATAGTTCAGAGTTCGTCATAGTGTAGCGATCGCTCCCTTAACGCGGTCGGTGTCAATTTCCACGTAGCGACCCAAAGCTTTAAAATCACGATGGCCAGTAATTCGCTGTATGGTGTACAAATCTACCCCAGCTTTGTGTAACTTCGTAATGAAACTCCGGCGGGTTGAGTGAGTGCTGATGCCCTTGGCTCCCAAACCTGATTTTTCAACAGCTGACCTCAAAATCAAATCAGCCCAGCGCAGCGAAATAGAATCATCTCCGTCACGATTTGGGAATAACCAGAGTGAAACTGCCGCAGGTTTGTAATTAGCCAATGACTCAGCTAAAACTGGATGCACAGGAACTTGACGAGTTTCACGTTTCCCATCTGGTGAAGCTTTGCGAGTTGTAGCCTTGAAAGTAATTTCCTCTCTCGGCGTGCCGTCACTGTTGTAGCAGTCCTCAATCTTCAGCTGTACCAAAGCCCCCCATCTTTCCCCTGTGTACCAAGCTAAATCTAAAAGTAGTTTGTACTTCCTACTCAGAATTTGCTTACGAATTTTAGAATAGTCCGAGTCAGTCATAATAGCTGACTGGCCATTACGGTTATTTTTCAAGGCGTATATTTCCTCTTTCAAGTATTCCGGTTTAACCTGTCGCAAAGGTCAAACCGGAATATTTTTACTTTTAGCTATTAGATAAATACTGCCCAATCCTAGTCATCACAACTGTTTCACGTCCTCAGCAGTTGTTCTGAAATTACATAAAACTGGAAGATTTACACAGTTTTATTTACTGAATAAAACTGATTTATTACTTATCAGAAATCCCCAGAATATGTCTGCATTTTCAGCTAGCGATTTACCTACAACTGTCAATACTTTAGAAAAATTAATTGTGTGGGCAGGTGCAGCTTTTCACAAAATCAACCGTACCACAACAGCAGTAGAGGGAACCGGAACACCCTCAAGAATTGCCCAATTTGGAATCTACACAGTCGAATCTAACAACACTGATCGCGTGATCATGCGCCAAAGTTTAGTACTTGACCCTGATTATGCTATTGACGGGAAGCCAATCTGGGAAAACGTCGTAGCCACTTCAACCGATGCGATTCCTTCTGAATTTCTTCCCTAGTAGATGATCGCTAATATTCCCGCCCCCGTAGTGCCGCCAAACATTCCCGCCCCAGTTGTTCCACCTGGGGCTAATAACATTGTTCCTTTTGAGAGGAAACCACCACAGCCAGGGACGGGAAGCATCAGCACTGTCAGACCTTCAGATATTGCAGCCCTGCCACAATTAGCGGATGTTGCACCAAAGCCCCTTCCTATTCCCTGGTTCCCCTTTTTTCCCCAACAGCCATCACCACCAGAAGCACAGCCAATCATAGGGAAAAGATACGCCGCAGGAAAAAGAGGTATTCTTTATAAAATTTTTTTATGATGCGGTTCCGGGAGATATTTACACACAAAATCGCAGTTCCTCAATGTGGGGCCCCATTGAAGGAATGTACATCCGCTACATTGATGGGCTGGCTTACATTGAATTTTTGTGTCACGGAACCGAAGAGTTAGAACTTCCCATACCAGAAATATACGTTTTAAGAGATGGGCCTTTTAGCAACATTAGTGGCTTAGAAAATGTTCGATTTGAAACAATAGACGGACAAATTGAAGCACCAGAAGCCCCAGTGGAAACGCCACCGGGAGAAACACCGCCGGGAGTACATCCGGAAGCACCACCAATTCCAGACAATGTACCCATACCAGATGCACCGCCGCCTTTGCCAGCAAAACCCGGAGAAGATGACGGAAATAATATAGTCCCCTTCAAAAGACCGTCACCACTTCCTACACCACAGCCACCACCGGACGCACCACCTCCAGAACCGCCACCAGACGCACCAGAACCACCGCCACCGACAAAAACGCCACAACCTACACCACCGCCACCAGCACCAAAACCAGACCCACCACCACCAGCACCAAAACCGGAACCGCCGCCAAATGCGCCCGGCTATCCTTCGCCTGCGCCAAATCCAAACCCCAATCCAAACCCAAACCCAAACCCAAACCCAAGCCCAAACCCCAATCCAAACCCAAACCCAAACCCAAACCCAAACCCAACACCACAACCACCACCAGTCCCACAACCGCCACCAGTCCCCCAACCACCACTAGTCCCTCAACCACCTGCTGTACGGCNATCCAAACCCAAACCCAAACCCAAACCCAAGCCCAAACCCCAATCCAAACCCAAACCCAAACCCAAACCCAAGCCCAAACCCCAATCCAAACCCAAACCCAAACCCAAACCCAAACCCAACACCACAACCACCACCAGTCCCACAACCGCCACCAGTCCCCCAACCACCACTAGTCCCTCAACCACCACCAGTCCCCCAACCACCCCCAACACCAGAACCGCCGCCAGTTCCCGAACCGCCGCCCCAACCACCACCAATACCAGAACCGCCGCCAATTCCCCCAGTTCCACCAGTCCCCAAACCACCCCCAACACCAGACCCGCCACCAGACGGAACACCGCAAACCCCGCCAATCACACCACCAGTGCCAGAAGAACCAAAACAACCCCTACCGCCTTTTTGGGTTCCGCCGATTCCGGGCAAAGACCCGTTGCCACCAGCACAGCCACCAGAAGAACCACCACCAGGGACAGGCTGTGACACTTGCGGAACTGCAATTTTAGGTCAAGCTCAAAATAACGGGATAAAACTCGACCAGCTTAATACTTTTCTTCAAGGTATTGATTTATCACTATTAGCGGTTATTAATGCCAAATTGGGGCCACAATTGCCGGGAGGAATTGCCACGAAATTAGTTAATGGCTTCAAGTGGCTAAAAATTGATAGAGCATTAAATTTGCTGACACTTGCTGCCACGATTCACAATGCTTTCATGCTCAGTAATGACCTTGGGCAAACATTACTCGGAATCTTAAGTAATATCTTTCAATTAATAGGATTGAAAGATGATAACGGGCAAGCATTTGATATTGGTTCGATTATCAACAGCACAATTGAGGATTTCATTAAAGGTCTAATTGGTGCTGAAAATTATCAAACCATATCAACAGCTTGGGCTAAAGCTAATAGAATCTATCAAGCAACAACCAACATATTAAATTCATTCCAAAATTTAACCTCAACCGTTTTAAATGGGCTAGAAATCACCGCAGGTAGAGTTGGCAAGATTGGCAATGCTTTGAGGAAATCTGGCGAGGTATTAGAAACCGCCTATAGTTGGATGAATCCACAGCCAAAATTTAATCGAGTTACACAATTTTTAGAAAACCTACAAGATGGTGCTTCAACTATTCAAATGGTGACACAAGCTCCACTGGATATCATCAATGCAACAACTGAATTAACTACCGCAAATACAGAATTTGTAAAGGCACTAAAAGAAGATGGTAAGCCAGAAAATAAAGGTAGTAACGACCAAGAACCAGACCAATTAAAAGCCACAGAATCAGCCACAAAATTGGTGAGTGCTGGCTTAGATTTAGCAGATTTAGACTTTGAACCAGACGAAGATTAATTAATATGCCTTTACCTGAAAACTTTAGCGAATGGGAACATCTGCAAGATACGGTTAGGCTTTGGCATAACAAAGCCGTGAACAAGTGGTTTAAAAATCAACCAGAAAACGATATTTCAACACCTAAAAGAGCATTGCGTCATGCTTGCACCATGAAAGATGGCGATACCTCAACCATGACAATGATGCGGCTGTGGCTGTTTGAAGTTACCGCAGGACACGCCCAAAGTTTGCAAACGCCTATTTATGGTATTCCTGTACAGGAATATCAAAGAGATTCTAAATTTAAGCCACAGATAAAACTTTACTTTAAAGAATCTTACGACTTTGAAAAACACGGTGATGGGACAGAACAAGTACGCGGTGAAATCGGATTTAGAATTATGAACCGAACCGCCGATACAATCTCACGCGCCGATGCTGAACAATATGCACTTGAAATCAAAAACGAGTTTGCTACCCCTCCATTAATTTGGAAGAAGGGTAAATATAAATGCACTTATTTAGACTTAGATAATGGCTTTGATTTGCGCTTACTCTGCACATCGAAAACAGAAGGACAATCAACCGTTCAATCAGTTTTAAAAATATTAGATAAAACTTTTAGTGATAATAATTTCCAATTCATCGAAAACACTAAAGAATTTCCGGTCAATCCCGGAACACACCGTGTTTATGGGCGAACGGTCAAAAAATTCCGCCAAAGACCAACCGCCGATGTCAAGTTTACTCATGCTCAGTTGCTAATTCCTGGTCAAGTCAAGCCAGTCAATCTGGTGTCCGTGAACGGCAGACTTAGAAACGCAATCCAAAATGTGGGAGCCGTTTAAACATTCCAATTCTTTTTCGACAAGTTAACTTCTCACTGGTTTAATTCTTCCCAAAATGCAGTGCTAGTCTGGGTTCAAAGACTTCTGAGATTTCATTCACTTCAATTCATACAAAAAGACATGGGAAGATACTCTGACATTAGGCGCGGTGCAGAACTCAACGCGGCTCTAGTTAAGCTGCGGGCTTATGAAGACTTGAGTCGTGACCAAAAACAGGCTTTATATAAAACTCAACGCGGATCTTTAGTAAAAGTCAAGGCTAACCGTGTCAAAGGTTATGTTGAGGCTTTTGGCTTTACTGGGCGGATATTTTTACCAGTTAAGTTGCTTTCCACAACTCAATCAGCCAACGGCACATTAATAGGAACAGTTCGTACAGCTGCCGCCGCAGAAGGTCGAACAAATGCTGTAGATTTTACAGTTCCTAGTGGGGGTGTCTTGTTAGATGGGTTGAACGGTTTTAAACCAGCAAAATTATCGCTAACAGAGCGTGGCGCTCCTGTTGCAAATAACAAATCACGCGTCACAGATGAAGAGTACCAGCGATTTGATAACAAATCTGTATCGTCTCCTTTTGGACAAGGAACAGATACTGAAACTTATGCTGCTGCGGTAGCTGATATCAAGGCACAATCAGCCATTGAGTCATTTTTACAAACCACAGGCAACCGAGTTAGCTTTACCCCCGAAATCCTCTAATGAATAACCAAATCTTGGAATTACCCAATGATTGCCGAGATTTATTAATGGTGAGTGCCGCCGACACGCGAGATATCGACGGCATGATCATCATTAACCAAGCTTCTGCTGATTGGCTAGGTGGAAAGCTGGATACTGGCACTTATTTCGATACGCTCGACCACTTTGGGATTGACCCTTACGCTCACGTTCGACCAGTAGAACGACTCGCTTACAGCCAAGTTGTAACAGTTGAGTTATTTCTGTGAGGCAGCTACAACTTAGTAATTCAGCTAATTGGGAATTAGTTCATAACGATAACGTCTTAGCCGCTTTACTGCCAAAAGAAGGTGGAGGCTATAAAGTGGTTCCTATTCCTGAAATAGAAATTGCTTTATTATTTGATGTTTTCGTTTTAGCTGTGAGAGTTGCTACTAATGTTCCACCTAACAAGGTGTGGAAATTCGCCGGAACTATCAAACAATCTGTTAGCACTGGTATCAGTATTGATGGTAGTCAAGATGCCAGCTTTAACAGAAGATATCCACTATTTTTGGACAAAATAAACCTTTGTTTGTATCCCCCAATTTCTAATAGTTACAGCGTATCTATTAAAGTGCCTGATTGGTTTCAGGATGCCAGTATTGCAATCTGGCAATATACCGGGCCTGATTATGACGCTGATTTAGCAAGAATTGAATCAAAAATTGACGCTTTATGATTAATAATTTCGCTAGTGGTGTGCAAGTATTTGATACTTGCACTTCTGGAGAAAAAACGCTGATTGCTAATAGTGCCTCGTTGGTCATTGAAGCTAATGTAAATAGGCGGTATGCAGTTTTTATCAATACTTCCGTCGTTGAAATTACATTATCTTTTACAGAAGCCAATAAGGCGGCTATTAACAAAGGAATTGTTTTAAAGCCCGGTGGTAGCTACGAGATTAATTCAACTAATCTCTATGTTGGTGCTGTTTCTGCCATTTCTAAGTTTGCTGCTAAATTTTCTTTTGTGGAGTGTGTTGAATAATGGCTTTATACAATCCAGCAAGCGTTACTGTAGTTGAATCAACTAGTAGCACTTCTACTCCTTCAACCGTTGCCGCTTCTACAACTAGTCAAACTATCGCCGCCGCTAATTCCAATAGAAAAGGGTTAACTATTTGGAATAATTCAACAGCCAATTTGTATATTGATTTTGATTCGGCTGCTACTACCTCGGAAGCGGCAGTTCCAATTGCTGCTGGCGGATATTTTGAAATGCCATTTAATTACACTGGTGTAATTAGTGGTGTTTGGAGTGCTGCAAATGGGAATGCTCTGGTTCGTGAGTTGACATGACGTTATGCCTCTAACAATTCCGCCTAGCACCTACGCCAGTCAGATAAGTTTCTCCTCAGTTAATGGGCTAACTTCAAGTAACGTCAATTCTGCAATAGATGAGGTTTATTCTGAATCTGTAAAGTTAGATTTAGCTAACATCCTGACCGAAATACTTACGCTGACTAATAGCAATACTGCCACCTCTACCACTACAGGAACTTTAAGGTTGCCGGGTATAGGCATGGGGAATGGCAATATTTATTTAGCTACACCGCCCACAACCGATAACAATCAAAAGGCGGCTACAACTGCATTCGTAAATAACTATATTTCCAGAGGGACAGATTCGGGTGGTAGGCAATTTATCAGGTTTGGGAATAGTAGTGGTTCGGGATTATTAATAAAATTTGGTACTAGTGTTCCTACTATCTCTGCAAATACAGGGTCTATTTCTTACGGTGGAACACCTGGATTTAGCTCAATTTTAAATGTGATTGCCTGTAACGGCGATGGCGGAGCTAATGACAGCCACGTAAACGTCTCGTCTTGGAGTAATACAGGATTTAATGTGAAAACTCCCACGTTATCCTCTGGTAATTACAGAGTAAATTGGATCGTTTTTGGTGTTCCGGCTTAAAACTATGGTAGAGAATCAAACCGAGACTTTAGAAATTCAAAAAATCCCCCGAATCTGGCGCATTCAAGGCGACATTACAGAAGGCGATTTAAATACACTCGTTTTAGAAATATTTTGGCGAATTGATTGGGTGACACTAGAAGGCACAACTATTAATAACGAATCCGGAGGAATGATTAAATTCACCACTACTTCAGAATTATTATTAAACTTCTCAACTATTGCTGAGGCTATTTACGCTCAAATAAACTCGCCAGAGATTCCACTAATAAATAATCCCGATGAAACTAGTAATAGCAGTTAATCCTGCCGCACCTCAGCCGCAGGGCATGAACGTCACTTTAGAATCAACTAGTATTTTTCTAGGGATAACTGTAAGTGTTGTGATGTTGGTAGGCACAGCCGTTAAAGTCGTTTCTAAATTTAATTCGATTACTAATCAGGTTCGAGATTTGAGAGAAGATTTAAACTCTCACTCTCAGGCGTTGGAACAAACCAAACTTTTAAGTGAGAAAATTTTCACGATTGAGAAAAGGTTTGAAATCCACTTACAGGATTATGTCAACTACAAGGATGCGACCCTTTTGGCTATTAACGGTAACAAAGAAAGAATCGACCATAAAGCCGAGAGGGCTGAGGACTACTTTAAAGAGTTGAAATTTGAAATTAAGGATCTTCAGGGATTCTTGCAAAAGCACCAGAATTTTAGAATCCGCAATGACCAGTGATACCCTCTGGGGATTCAATATAAGGATTTTTTGACAAACAACTCCAGGACTTACGCACAAAGGTTGTCTGTGAAGCATGGGTGTAAGTGTTTTGAACACCTGCACCTTTCGCTAAAATCTTGATTTTTCGTTTTCTTGCGTCAGTCTTAACAATATGAAATGGTAGATTAGAAGACCTATGTCTTCTTGTCTTGTCGATGAATTATTGGCTGATGAAATCTGAACCAGATGTTTACAGCATTGCTGATCTTCAGCAGCAGGGCGAAACAGTCTGGGATGGCGTGCGGAATTACCAAGCACGCAATTATATGCGTCAAATGCTGGTTGGGGATTTGGTATTTTTCTATCACTCTAATACTGCTTTTCCTGGTATTGCTGGGTTAATGCGTGTAGCCAAAACAGGTATTGCTGACCCGACGCAATTTGAACCAGATAGCAAATATTATGATCCGAAATCAACTCCTGAATCACCACGCTGGCAAACAGTTGTGGTAAAGTTTGTGGAAACCTTTGATCAACCTATTTTGCTGTCGACTCTGAAAGAGAAGTTTAGCCCAGATGAATTAACACTGGTGAGAACAGGTAATCGATTATCAGTTATGCCTGTGAGTGAAGCCGTCGCACAGAAAATTATGGCTATGAAAACAGGTTAAGTCTTGGGTATCAGTCAAATAACGCTTAGACTTTCTACTAACCAGTTTCCCTCACGGGAACTAAACCTTTCACTTTCCACATAATTTGTCTCCCTTGTCCTCCTTGTCTTCCATATCCCTAAGCCCTTCATCAGCAACGATATCACTGCGTAACTCCTACTGGATACCAAATAGATTCTAGGGTGTGGGCTAGATGATTCGCGGCTTCTGGGCTGTACTCATCCAGTAAAACTGTAACATGCCCCAATTTCCGCCCAGGACGAGATTCTGTTTTGCCGTACCAGTGAACGGTGGCTTGGGGAACAGTGGCTAATTTTTGGCGCTGGCTTTGGTAGTCACTCTCAGAATTTTCATATCCCAGCAAGTTGACCATAATAGCCATTTGACAGTGTAAATCAGGATTGCCCAAAGGTAGACCACACACGGCTCTGAGGTGTTGTTCAAATTGGGAAGTTTCGCAGGCATCGATAGAAAAGTGTCCTGAATTGTGGGTGCGGGGGGCTATTTCGTTGACTAAGACTTGGCCTTGTTTGGTGAGAAATAGCTCTATGCCAAAAACGCCGACTACTTCTAGGCTATTTAATAAGGTATGAGCGATCGCTTGACTTTGTTCTGCTTGATTAGGTGTAATATCCGCAGGTGCTATCACGCGCCGACATACCTGTTGTTCTTGTTGAGTTTCTACGACTGGATAAATAACCACTTCACCATTTACAGAACGGGCTGCAATTACCGCTAGTTCCCGTTCAAATGGCACAAATTCTTCAATTAAAAACTGTGATTGTGTTGTTGCTTGAGCTAATTTTTCCTGCAAACTGGCTAAATCTTGGATAATAAATGTGCCTTGTCCGTCGTAACCGTGACGACGGGATTTTAAGACAACCGGAAAACTTAAATCTTCTAGCTTGGATGCTAAATTATCAACATCATCCACAGCAAAAAAATTGCGGTACAGGTAAACCTAAATCTCGCAAATAACAACGCTGATGATATTTGTCTAATAAGGGTGATAAAGCTTGTAACCTTGGGCGGAAGCAAACACCTTTATTAGCTAATAAACTTAAAGCATCAAGGTCAACAAATTCATTTTCAAAGGTGATGACCTCACTTTTTTGGGCTAATATTTCTGTGGCTTTTGCATTATCAATAGGTGCAAAAACTGTATCTTGAGCAACAGCTACAGCAGGGTCAAATTTACTAGGAGTCTGTACAATTAATTCTACTCCTAGTTTTTGCGCTGCATCCCCCATCATCCAGGCTAGTTGCCCACCACCAATTACACCAACACGCTTCATCGACATCCTAAAGATTCACGAGTATCTACACCAGTTTTGGAATTTACCCCACTGGCTTTACTGCACAGTTCTTTGATTTGCGCTTTATCCAAAACTGCATCAGTGAAGTCTGCACCTTGAATATTCACATCTGTAAACAAGGCACGAAGTAACAATGCTTCTTTAAAAACAGCATCGCTCAAATCTGCCCCTGTTAAGTTTACCTGATCCACCATCGCATTAGTTAAATCTGCTTGGTGAAGATTGGCTTTCGTCATCACTGAAGCACTTAAGACGGCTCCGCGCAAGTCAGCACCAGTAAAGTTAGCCATTTCCATATTCGCGTTAGAAAATTCCGCCGCTTGCAAAGTTTGTCCCGAAAAGTCTCTTCTTGCTAACTGTGCATTACTAAATGACAAGGGATGAGTCCAGTCTACGGCTAAGACGGGAGCAGGCAGAAGGCAGAGGGTAAGAATACTTACTATTACAGATGGAATAGGATTTATGACTCTGTGATGATTGCTTCTGATGTAAATCAGGCAAAATAATAAAATTCCTAAAAGTAATGCTAATCCTGGCTGCCACAACATATTTGTTTTTTAGCTATAGTCGGTGACTTTAGCTTAACATTTTGTAATCTTAGGCGATCGCGAAAATATTTCTGTGAAAGGGATAAGGGAGAGGGATGTTCGTAAATCAATTTAGGATTGCTATATATTAAGACTCATATTTGATTTGGGAAGAAAACTAGATACATTCCTACTGGCTTTCTCATGTTCTCTGTTTACTACCTACACGAGTAGGTTTAGTTATCAAATCAAATTAATATATATAACCAAAGGCTGATTTTTATCACTAAATATAAATTACTGCGAACGCTCACTTTAAACTTTACAATTCTTGATTTAAAAAATTGCATTTTGCGATATAAGTATTCTTATTAAAGAAATTCATAAGTTAGTTAACCATGAGAATATCTCATAAATAAACCTCAACAAGGAATATCCCCTACTCGCTGATAAATTAATTAGTTACATTTCTTTATGATTTATTTTCTAAGTAAAGTTTATTAACTTTTGCTGTTAACCCCAATTCTCCCCTGTTAGTCTTCTTATTAAGGTGAGTGAGTCAGCGTTGCTTGAGCATATTAATTATCTGTCTTGGATGCTTGACCAGCTACACCAGAGGAGAATTAACTTTAGTTTCATAAATAGTTGCTTGGCTATTACAAGAAGGCAGGAGGAAAGGAAAGTTCAAGAGGTTACAAAATAGGTTTTAACCTTCTCTAACAGTTGGTTTATTTCTATTGCCACTTGTGAGTCACAAACGCATCAGTTTATATTCAGCAACTACTCAAAATTCGTAAGCAGTATTAGACAAATGATGAAACATTATTCTCTGGAATGGATTGAAGCTTGGTGCCAAGAAAATGGCTGGACAGAGTTATTTGTAGAGCGACGTAACAATTATTGGGCATTTCCTCCTGGTGGAGTTATGCCAGAACCCATTCCATCTCATGTATTGAGAGGCATTAAAGCCGAAAAAGGACTCACAGTTGAAGAAAGAATTTGGTCAATTTCAGCCGTAATTGGTACATTTGTAGCTGTCGTTAGCACCTTTATACTCAGATGTCCTATGCCTTTGGTATTGGCCTTTGCCTTTAATGCTGTGACGGTGGCTCAATTTGAATTAGAGGATGTTTAACAAGTAGGAATGGATCAATTTGGTTGGTTAAGGTTGTCATTTGTCATTGGTAAGGTTTTGAGATTTACGTTTTGTAACCTAATTGTTGACAAATGACAAATGACGAATAACCAATGACTATTGACCAGATTCTTTTGAGATTTTTTCTATTTGTTGGGTAAAATAAGATTCCTCGTGTTTGAGTTGCTGTGCAAGTTGTAAGCCTTGTTTAAAGGCTGAGAGTGCTTGAGGATAATCTTTTTGTTGTAAATAAATTTGCCCAATTTGGTCGTAAGCTTGCATTAAACCGTAATAGTTATATGCTTTGCCTTGGGTTTCGATGAGAATTTGACTGGTTTGTAAAGCTGCGTCAATTTGTCCTTGGGAACGGTAAAGGGCAATTAATTTTTGTAAAGCTTCGGCAGCTAAAACAAATTGTTGTGATTCCCAAGCGGTTGTATAAGCTTGTTGGTAGTTATTAAAAGCCTCTTGAATTAAGCTAGGATTTTCTTTGGCTAAAGATTCGTAATTACCAGCGATCGCTAATTTTAATTGTGGTAATTTGAGAATATTTTCCGGGTCAGTATACAGTAACGCTAACTTATTTAATGTATCTATAGCCTGTTGTGGTTGTTTGCCTTGCTGGTAAACATAAGCTAACTGTTGTAGATATGTTACCTCGCTGGTGCGATCGCCTCCAGCCACAGCTATATTTAATAACTCTTGATAGGTGGCGGCGGCTTGGGGATAATCGAACCAAGCTAGATGTAATTCGGCGATGGTTTGGAGTGTAGATAACTCGGCGGTTTTATCTTGTTGCTGACGTACAGCCGTCAAAATTTGATTGTAAACTTCTAAAGCATTTTGGGGCGATCGCACATTTTGATAAGCTGCACCTAAAGCCTGCAATAATTCTAAATCTACCCCTTTTTGAGCAATGGTTTTGGGTGATAAAGCTTGTTTTTGAATTGCTTGCAACCTTTGAGTTATATAAAATATTTCTTGACGGTCATTTTGATTCCAAGCGACCGCACCTACCCTAGATAAAGCTTCAATTTCCGGTATTGTACCCAAATAGCGCCGCAAGCGTATTTCCCGGTTCCAAATTTCAAACGCCGTGACTTTATCTCCCGCTTGTAACGTCGCCGTTGCTTGTTGATTTAATTCATCTAACGCAGTGGCTAAAGTTTGCTGTTCCTCCACCGTTAACGGTTGTTTATCAGCAGAAGGCCGCACCAAAGGATCAGGCGTGGTAACTTCTAAAGGACTAGGGGGAAATTTATCTGCTTGATTAGGATCTTTAGTTGCCGCCAGTGTGACAGAGTTATTCAATAAAATAGTGAAAATTGCGATCGCACATAAGCGCCTGAGCATAAATACTTTACCCGACTAAATAATTAAATGGTAACTATAGGAGTGACGCATAAAATTTGGCTAACGATCACTATCCAAGTATTTAAACCCAAATCTTTGCTCATGACCTGCTTTGTGTCACGAAGGTTGATCTTAACATTCTGAAATGTTGAACAGTTTATAAAGTAGGGTGGGCAATGTCATTAATTTGCTCGTATCCTAATTTTTACGTTGTGGCATTATCCAGCCTACGGTTATTGAGAATGGTGCAGAATATCATATATGATAATTTCTACTCAACGAGTAATTTATTGTCTAAATCCAACATGCGATCGCCCAATTAACCCCCTGGAAGAGCGCATTTGCAGTAATTGTCAAACTCCCTTAGTTCACCGTTATCTCTGGGCGACTGGTAATTTAGCCGCTAACATCTCCCCAGAAACGCAAGTTGCAGAACGATATGAGGTTATACAACCGCAAATCTGGCTAGATACGCAACCAGGACTACCGCCAGAAACCTTACAAGATTTACCTCAAGTAATTATTCCTTACTTAAAACTGTATCAACAGCATTTACATCTGCCCCAAGTTTATGGGTTTGTTTCTGCTGGGGAAGATGCAGAAGATATTCTGTTGTTAGAAAATGCCCCTATAGATGCAGCAGGTAACTTATACTCCACCATCATTGATGCGTGGGAACAAGCCACCGCCGTGAGACAAGTTTATTGGTTATGGCAAATTCTCCAACTTTGGCAACCTTTAACAGAACAAGGCGTTGAGCAAAGTTTACTCATTAGCGATAACTTGCGCGTTCAAGGCTGGTGTGTGCGTCTTGTAGAACTTTATCCGAAGCAAACCGACGAAAAACTCAGCTTACGTGATTTAGCTCAGTCTTGGCAACCTTGGATAGCATTAGCACAGCCGCAAGTAGCTCAATCATTACAGAATATAGTTGAGCAGATGTGCGATCGCGCCGTAAATTTAGAAAATATTACCACTCAACTGAATACACTCTTACTGTCAGCAGCCGGAGAATTACCACTCAGCCTGCAAGTAGCTGGCACAACCGATATCGGCACAGAACTAACCCAAAACGAAGACACTTGCTACCCCAGCACGAATGAACCCTACGACACCCTCATTCCACGCTTATCAATGGTTTGTGATGGTATTGGTGGCCATCAAGGTGGTGAAGTTGCCAGCCAAATGGCAGTACAATCTTTAAAATTGCAAATTCGTGCCTTATTAGCAGAAGTAAGCGAACAAATTGAACCTGTAGCCCCCAAATTATTGCAAGAACAGCTAGAAGCCAGCTTGCGGGTAGTGAATAATTTAATTTGCTTTCGCAATGATGAACAAAAACGCCAAGGTAGAGAACGTATGGCTACAACCTTGGTGATGGCACTGCAATTACCCCAACCAATAGTAACAATTTCAGGACGGCGATCGGATAATGCCCATGAACTTTATTTAGCCAACATTGGCGATAGCCGCGCTTACTGGATAACTCGTAATTACTGTCAGTTACTCACAGTCGATGATGATGTGGCTTGGCGAGAAGTCCGCTACGGACGGAATTTGTATAGACAAGCACTCCAGAGATTAGATGCAACAGCTTTGACTCAAGCATTAGGCACAAAAGAAGCAGACTTTTTGCGAGTAACAATTCAAAGATTCATCATTGATGAAGAAGGCTTATTACTACTGTGTTCTGATGGTTTAAGTGATAACGATTGGGTGGAACACGCTTGGCAAGATTTTGCCATACCTGTGTTATCTGGTGAACTTTCCCTGACAGAAGCTGTGGAGAGTTTAATTCATCTTGCCAATCAAAAAAATGGTCATGATAATACATCAGTTGTTCTCACTCTTTGCCGACTTTCTAAAGAATACTTAGTGCCAGTCACTTCATCATCGCCACAAGTGGAAGTAGAAATTCTGGAACCAGAAATCCCTGAACCAGAAGAACCTGAACCAACTTTGACAGAAAGTTCCCAAGCTTTATTAGATTTGGACTTGACAGCAGAACCAATACCTGAACCCATTCCCACACCAGTCAAGAAACCTCGTCAGCGGAAAAAATCTGTTGTATCAAAAGGAAGATTATTAGCTTTGCTGGTAGTTGGCGGTACAACTTTGGGATTATTAGCTTGGTTGTTACTCAGTCCTCAGACATTCCAGCAAGCTTGTCAAAAATTACCTCAACCAATGCAGTCAATTTGTCCACAAAATAAGTAGAGTTTGCTGAAAAAGTTCTTTGGCGGATGTAGGGAATACTTCGGCTGCGCTCAGTGCAAGTTCGCTCAGTGTACAGCACTCAGTACTTTTACCTCCTGTCTCCTGCCATAACTGCCATAACTGCCAAACACAGCATATAGGAACGAAATAGCCATTTGATGTAGAATTGGAACTGTTGTTAAAGCACACAGAAAAGGTAAAACGGGACTTTCTTAGCCTGTTAGCGGAAAAATCCTCAAAAAAGTGCTTCTGAGACACCCGCAAGCGTGGACAAGTGCAATAAGGAAAAAGCAGCAACAAGACATTTGTCGCTGGTTAACTATGAGCCAAGCCTGCATGGTCAGGCTTTGTTTGTATAAAAGTTGCAAACGCTGTATTTTATGTGTTTGTCTCGATTAGAGATGAAAAATAACTGTTTTAGACAGTTGATTTTTCACTCAGAAAGTTCGATGAGGAATGGCTGTGGAGATGCTTGTAGAACCGCAAAAGCTAGGTGTAAATGCTCTTATGAAAGTTGGCGATCGCGTCCGTGTTGTACAATCGGTGGTAGTTTACCATCACCCTGAACATCGCTCTCAAGCTTTTGACCTTGAAGGCTCAGAAGGTGATGTTGTGGATATTGTGACTCAATGGCAAGGTAGACCAGTCAGTGCTAACTTGCCTGTATTAGTTCAGTTTAATAAAAAATTTAAAGCCCACTTGCGCGAAAAGGAGTTAGAAATCATCTAAATTTTTCAAAAGCGGCGAAGGAACCACCGAAAAATGTTGAGTTCGCCGCGCATTTTTTTTGAGTTCTTGACGGTGACTTTCTGCCGTAGCGTAATACCATTCGCAATAACGCTGAAATTCTAAGCGTTGCTGAACTTCATAATAAAATTCATGGGTAGTTTGGTAAGCACTAAAATTTTCCGCAACTCCAGGTTGAGGAGCAGGAATAATATGAGGTAATTCTTGGCGCATAGTTTTTGTGATAGGTGATAGGTTACAGGTTACAGGTGAGAGTTAAAGCCAACCACGTAAGCGATAAATAAAACTACCAATATATTCTTTCAAAGCACTAGTGAATTGATGTAAGTTATCCGTGTCGGGTAATAAATTCAGGAAGGCTGCTTTAGGCGTACTAACAAGTTCTTGCAATTCGCCTTGAGTTACCAGAAAGTCAGTCGATGCGGGGATAGCATCAATACCTTGACGTTGGAAAATTTTAAGCGATCGCGGCATGTGCATAGCTGAAGTTACTAATAATATTTGTTTGATATTACGAGATTGCAAAATTTGTTTGACATTTACAGCATTTTGATAAGTGTTGAGAGAATTTGGTTCCTCAATAATTGCTTGTGCTGGGATACCAATAGATGTCAAAATACTGGCCATATCTGTTGATTCTGGTTTCCCACTACCACGCCAATCAATACGACCACCACTGAGAATAATCAAAGGGGCTTTTTTTTGCCGATATAACTGTGCTGCATAAATTACCCGATCGCCTGATTCACTCAAATCAACTTCTGGTCTGGGGAAAGAAGCTGATTTAGTCGCACCACCCAAAACCACAATTGCTTCTGCATTTGGCATTTGCTGAGACGGTATATTTTGCCATTCTAGCGATCGCACCAGTGCCTTAGCCACCCAAGCATTACTACAAAATAGCAATAAAACTAACCCCAAGGCGATCGCACCTGTCGCTATGCGCGGTTTTTTCCTGATTGTCATCAAAGCTACTACCAAACTAATACTCGCCAATCCCAAGGGATAAAAGAACAGTGGTAACAACTTGGAAAGGTATAAAAACATATAGGTTTTAAAGGTTATGGGTGACAGAAAATTTCTATTTTTCTTTTTATACCCCTAAATCCTTACGGGAAATTCAAAATTCAAAAGTAAGAGGATGTTAATTTTGACTTTTAACTTTTGACTTTTTACTTGATTTCACCCCTACTCCCATAAATAAAAAGCGATCGCAGTTCCGTGGTAGCGATCGCTTCAATATATAGCCTATAAAACCCTGAACAAAGTAATCGATTACTAAGATTGTATTTTTGTCAGTGGCATTATGCCTGCTGGGTTAACCCCCTGATGGGTTAGACCCCTCATAACGTTTTTATCTTGGGAATTACTGTCTGTGTCTAGGTTCTGTCTATCCATCTGTTGCAATTTTGATTTACAAGCGAATTAAAAAACTATCCCGCAAGTGAAAATCAGGTTCAGCACCTTTATGCGCTAACGCCCAATAAGACACTTGATGATTTTTTTGTTTAACTACAGTCGTGATTGCTACGTCAATATCTTGGTTAGATGCCACAATTTTAACCAAGTCTAAATCTAAATTCAGGGTAAAAATCTCAGCTTGATGGTCAATACTGAATGGCAGAGTTGTCAAAGCCGTTTCCGCCTCCATTCCTTGACGATAACCTGTAAAACGATACACATTCCAGTGTTTAGCCGGAGAAAGGTTAAATTCCCAATAGCATTCTGAGTCTTTGATTCCTACAAAAAACTCAAAACAGGTATCTTCCCAGAGTCCATCTTTGCGGGTGGGCGTATCTGACGGTGGAGCAATGATAATATTTGTTAAATTACCGATTAGGTTGTAGCTAATCATTAGTTGATAATCATTGCGGGCAATATTACCAATGATTTGGACATCTGGTAGCAAATTGTCAGATTCAAAAGGTTGTAAGGTGAATTTTTGCGCGTTCATTTCATATCCTGAATAATCTGGCGAATTTGGGTTTCTTGGGATTCAATACTTTCGGTTAGCTTAAACTGCACGATCGCCCTTGCTAAGTTATGTTCTGGATGCTTGACTTTAAAATAAACATTCCCAGCTAAGTAATCGGTAAAAAATCGTAATCCTAATTCAAAGGCAATCAACCGAATGCCATCGTACATATAGGCGTAATCATTTTCTGTCAAAAACGCCTTAGCTACCGCCAGATAACCTTGTAAAATTCCTGCACACAAATCTGTATCAAAATCAACACTATCCCAATCTTCAGTTTCTTCACCAGCCGGATTGCAACCAGAGCGCAAACAGTCACCAATGTCGTAATGTATTAATCCTGGCTTGACGGTATCTAAGTCAATTACACCGACAGCTTTTTGAGTAAATGTATCAAATAAGACGTTATTAATTTTAGGGTCGCCGTGCATCAAGCGTAATGGCAGTAAACCTTGAGCTTTAGCATTTTCTAGGATATTGGCAAAATTAGTGCGATCGCTCACAAACTGCAAGCAATAATTAACTTCTGGTGATGATTTTGGACTAGTCTTGGCTAAAACTTCTTGATAATGACCCAGGTATCGCGGTGTAATGTGGAAACCCGCAAGAGTATCGGCTAATTTTTCTGGTGGTAAATCACTAATCAAATTATGAAACATCCCCAAGGCATAGCCAATTTCCTGGGCATATTCGATATTTGGCATTGTATCAAAAGACTGTGAGTCTTGAATAAAGCTAATGGCTCGCCAAAAATCACCCCCAGCATCAATGCAATAATCTTGAGCATCCTGAGTTGACAACACCCGTGGTACTTCCCAACGACGATTGAGAGGTATACATTGCAAACGCTGATAAACATGATCGCTAAAAATCCGCATATTCTGCATAATCAGTTGCGGCTGGCGGAATACTTGGGTGTTGATGCGTTGTAAAACAAAATGCTGTGTGTTTGCACCATCGAGAGTCACTAAAAAAGTGTCATTAATATTCCCACTGCCAAATGCTGTGACATTCTTAACCTTACCCTGAAGTACAAACTGCTCGGCAATGCCAACTAACTTCTCGACGCTTTGCTGACTGATAACTGTTGCCATATTGATTTTTGACTACTCCCCACGCAAATGCACAAAAGCAATAGCAGACATGGTAACTCAAGTGTTGGTTTCAGGATATATAAATGTGTTGCGACGATGGCAAGAAGTCGGAAAATTGCTGAAAAACAGACACCTATCTCAGTTGGGAACTCAGTACAGCCGCCAGTCACAGCAATTAGAACCACGCAGTATTCAGCATTAGGAACTTTTAAAATCATCTTGAGTCTAACGAACTGGACAGAAAACTTTACGTAAAATTCCGCAATTGTCACCAGGACAATTGAAGACTTATCATGTCATCTTTAACTAGAAAATCAGTAAGTGGTAGTTTTTAGTAAAAATTTCCACTGCTGCTATAAAGCGATCGCTTATATATATTTCCTTTGTTCCTCTTATGGCAGAAAAACACACCAAGATTAAATTTCCTCTTTGGCAATATCTCAACCAACCCTTATTTAGCCGTGATCATCAATTAGAATTAAATCCCCAACGCTTTGCCCGTAGCTGGCGGGTTGATTTGCTCAAAAGATGCTGGCATAGAGAATGCGATGCTAAAGGGCCTCAACAATCATAAATTTAAATATTAAGTAAATATTTAGAGCCGAGATATTTACTACAACTATCAACGCTTGGCAAGTTATCAATATTACAGAGGTTTACATCTGTAGGTTTTATTTAGATATATCTACTTTTGTCAACAATCTATTAATTTTTGTAGGGTGCGTTAACACTGTTAGCGCACCCTATTCGCTTACTAGCCCCTTCGAGGCGGGAACAGGGACAAGAATCAGCCCAAAAAAGCATATAAGCCCTTTACGCCACAATCAAGAGCTTTTATGCCCTGTTCCCTGTTGCCTGTCACCTGTTCCCTATGAGGATTGCTATATTGTCATCATTAAGATTAAGTACTATTGCAAATTCACAGAGTTTTGTAGACAACATCATGACCACAACAGCAGTGAATCCTTATCTTGATGGCAATTTTGCACCAATTTCAGCAGAAATTACGGCGGAAAACCAGCAAGTAATTGGTGAACTACCACCAGAACTCTCAGGGATGTTTGTACGAAATGGCCCTAACCCGCAATATTCACCTATTGGTCAGTATCACTGGTTTGATGGAGACGGGATGCTGCACGGTGTCAGAATTAGTGGAGGTAAGGCGGTTTATCGCAACCGTTATGTGCAGACGCAAAAATGGCAAACTGAACATGAAGCGGGTAAAGCAATATTGACTGGGTTGCTTGAACCACCACAAACAGATGCACCGCCAATATCGAGAAATACAGCCAATACTGCCTTAGTGTGGCATGGTGGTCAGTTGTTAGCCGTTTGGGAAGCGGGTGCGCCTCATACAATTCAAGTACCTGAGTTAAAGACAATTGGCGAACACACTTATAATGGCAAACTTGTTTCTCCGTTTACGGCACACCCAAAGGTAGATCCAATTACGGGTGAAATGGTGTTCTTTGGCTATTCAGTTATGCCGCCATATTTACAATACGGCATAGTTTCCGCCGCCGGGGAGTTGTTATCAACTGTACCGATTGAAATTCCTGAACCTGTGATGATGCACGACTTTGCCATTACAGAAGACTATACAATTTTCATGGATTTACCCTTGACCTTCAATCCAGCACGGATGCAGCAGGGAAAACCCATGATCATGTTTGAGTGCGATCGCCCCAGTCGTTTTGGCATTCTCCCACGCCACGGTGATAACAGCAAGATTCAATGGTTTGAAAGTCCCTCGTGCTACGTGTTTCATACCCTCAACGCCTATCAACAAGGTGATGAAGTCGTATTAATCGCCTGTCGAATGAGTTCTACTTCTGTGTTGGGTTTTAATGGCGTTGATGATCCTGATGCGAATATTCCCAGACTCCATCAATGGCGGTTTAACCTCAAGACTGGGGCTGTCTCTGAGTCCAGATTAGATGACATAGCTGGAGAATTTCCCCGCGTCAACGAAAACTTGTTGGGACGACAAACTCGCTATGGCTACGTAAATAAAAGCGCACCTACGCCTGTGCCTTTGTTTGACGGTGTAATCAAATACGATTTTGATAGGGGTACATCCCAAATCCATGAATTTGGGCAAGGGCGTTATGGTGGTGAGTCTATATTTGCACCGCGTCCTCACGCCACGGCTGAAGATGATGGCTGGTTAATGACTTTTGTCCATGATGAGACAGCCAATACTTCAGAATTATTGGTGATGAATGCTCAAGATATTACTGGCGAACCTGTAGCGCGAGTGTTAATTCCCCAACGTGTACCTTATGGGTTTCATGCTGCTTGGGTGACTGAGAAACAGTTACAAGGGTTTTAGTTATAGGACTTACGCACAAAGATTTTCTGTGGAGACTGGGTGTAAGGGTGAAAGGGTTTAGGGGTGTATGTATCTAAAACCCTTACACCCTCTTCCCAACCCTTGATTTGATGAAGATATTCGACAAGCTTTAATTTTTGCATCTTCCTATGAATAATTGTTCTTTAACAATCAAAGAACTAACGGAAGCAGTTGGTGGTGGCATTACACCGAGGATGGTACGACATTACCATCAATTAGGTTTGTTGCCGCAACCAGTTAGGTCGCCGAGTAACTATCGTCTCTATACAGAACAAGATGTCATACGGCTGCAAAGAATTGTGGCGTTGAAGCAACAAGGGTTCCAACTCAACCACATCCGCCACATTTTGGAGATGGAACCAGAAACGGACACTTTGACAGCGCAATTACAAAAACAGTATCGGGCGATTATGCAGCAAATTGCCCAATTGCGACAAACTGCCTCAGCCTTAGAAGGATTATTAGGACGCGATCGCCATTGTCAAATTATGCAGGCGGAAGTCTTAGCCCAACTAAAATTGTTAGAAGTTGAAACCCAAATGGGATTAGGCGGGTTGGAACAACTTTGGAGTGGTTTAGATGCCCAGGTACACACCCACTCAGAAGCATTTGCGGAGTCTTTACAATGTTTGTTACCTGATTTATCTGACCGTTCCGAAATTGAACAACACCTAATTTCGCAATTGGTTTTAGCTTGTGGTGATGTGAGTTTAGCATCTTTTGTGAGAGTCAGTGCTGGAGCGATCGCCGCTAGTCGTCACGCCCTATCAGCTAGTTGTGAGATTTTTGTTGATATTCCTACCGTTGCCGCCGCTTTAGATCAAACAAGATTAGCTCATTTAAGTTGTCGCATCACAACTTTAATTAATAACCCCCACATCACCACCGCCACAGAAGCCGAACAGGAATTTTGGCAACATCAAGAATGGCAAGAAAAATTATTACAAGTTTCTCAGGGTAGCATTTTAGTCATTGGTTATGCACCCTCTGTATTGTTAGCAACCTGCACCGCCATCAAAGCCCAAAAAATTCAACCCGCCCTAATCATCGGAATGCCCATCGGCTTTAGCCATGCACCCGCTGCCAAACGCCAAATTATCCAACAAGTAACTCCCGCAATCACCATAGAAGGAACTTTGGGCGGCGGTTTACTAGCAGCCACAACCCTGAATGCCTTGGTTGAGTCACTCATTGAAAAGCCGAATTGTCATTGTTATTTATCGGAGAGTAGAAGCTAAAGGTTAGAGGTTAGGGATTAGTGATTATTCCCCTACACCCTGGCACCCTTTACACCCTTATACCCCTTACCCTCGATTTCATACATCAATCCCTATTGTGTATATTTTTATGACAATAACCTGGGCGAATTCAACATACATGTGTTGGTTAGATCGACATCTCTAGCAGTAGCCAAGTTAGTTTGGACATCGGTAAATTTAAACGACAGTAACAAATTTTTAACTATGTCATCTATCACCTGTAACCTGTAACCTATGACCTGTCTGCTACGGAATGGTTTAAAAAACCTAAACAACGCATGAAAAATGGTAAAAGTCAAGATAAAGTAAAACACAGTATAGATTCGGATACGTAAATCACACATTTTTCAAAGAAACTTGACACCAGATGTATAATTAGCGCGTCTCCTCTTGGATTAAAAAATTACATTGAGGACTGGCCGTTTGCTGTTTTCTGTACCTGGGATTAGGAGCTTATGGGGCAACAACAAAAACAAGATAGTGCGATCGTCAACCTGGTATTATCGTTAGCTTTAGCTACATCTCCGATGGCAGCAACTTGGCTTGTGTCGGCACCAGTGTTGGCACAATCTGCCACTGACACTCCCTCATTTTCGCTGCCAAAAACAGTGGAGGATGGATCTACAGTGCGTGTTGATGGCTCTGGTACCTTGGCGCTGGTGAATCAAAACATGAAGGCAAGTTTTGAGAAACAGTTTGCTGGTACAAGGGTAGAAGTTGCCAACAACGGTACAGAAGCGGCGATTAAAGCTGTACTTGATGGACAAGCTGATATTGCGGCGATTGGGCGTGGTTTAACTCCTGAAGAAAAAGCCCAAGGTTTAGAGCAAGTGCGGTTACACCGCGAAAAAATTGCCATCATTGTCGGTGAAGAAAATCCCTTTAAAGGCAGTTTGACCGATAGACAATTTGCCAGAATTTTCCGTGGTAAAAGTATTACTGATTGGTCACAGTTGGGCGGGCGAGCAGGCAAAATAAGAGTTATTGATCGTCCAGATAGTAGTGATACACGTCAAGCACTCAACAATTACCCAGTCTTTAAAGCGGCAAAATTCGCTACAAGCGAGACGGCTACTAAATTAACGGAAGATAACACCGCCGAAATTGCCAAACAACTGGGTAAAGATGGTATTAGTTACGCCAGAGTGAATCAAATCAGTCAGTTACCTGGGGTGCGGGTACTGCAATTACATCAAGCTTTACCTAATGATCCGAAATATCCTTTTTCTCAACCTTTAGTTTACGTTTATAAAAAGAATCCTAGCCCTGCTGTCGCAGGTTTTCTCGGCTTTGCTTTAGCAAAACCAGGAAAACAAGCAATAGAAACAGCAAGAACAGAAGAAGCAGAAGCGATCGCTAAAGGTGAATCTCCTACCTTGCTGTTGGCTGTCAATCCCCAATCTACACCAGTCACCACACCCCAAGCTAGTACTGTTCCATTTACCACGCCAGCAGCGATCGCCACTACAGCCCCCACAGCAGCAGCAACAACAGGGGAACCGCAACCATTAGCTTCCACCGCCCCAGCTGCTATAGGCGAACAACCACCACAGCCTGCTAACGCCCCAGCCGCTACAGGTGAACAGCAAACTCCTGCACCCGCCGCAAATAATCCCATCACTCAAGGACAAATACCACTATGGTGGTTAGTTCTACCCATAGCGGTAATTGCCGGCTTGTTGTTGTGGATGATTAGAACCAGTCCATCAAGTCCCCCAGAAGCAGAAGACACACCACCCCCAACACCTCAACCACCTGCACCAGATATAGCCGCAGCCAATGAGCCAACAGCAATTAGCGAACCTCCAGAAGTTCCCCCCACTAATTGGGCTAACGGTAATGGGTTTCACAATGGTGCGAAAGTCTTAGAAGGTACGATCGCAGCTTCCACCACAGATGCGGCTTTAGCTGTTGGTACAGGGACGGCGCTCGGTTCTATTATTGTCGGCAAAGACTCCAACCATCATCACAGCTCAGACAATAATGACGATCTCAGCATCTCACCTTGGGATATGGAAGCACCAGCCGCAGTTGTGAATACTGCCTATCCGCCGATTTTAGATAGGTCGAAAACCACAGTCAATTCCGAATCATCAACCATATCTGAAGAGCCAGAGGCCACAGTCGAAACGACTCCAGAGCCATTAGAAGTCAGTCCGACGGAAACAGAAATCAATGCAAGCATCGACTTGCCCGAAATATCTGACAACTCGACAGATGAAGATGATTGGGGTTTTGACCTCACAGAAAATCTGCCAACAACAGACTCACAGCTAGACCCAGAAATCGAGAAATTGAATTTCGTAGCAGATGCAGCAGAACCTGAGCCAGAAGAAACAGAGGAGTTAATTGTGACTAATTCAGAAAGTTTACCAGGTGCAGGGATAGGAGATTGGTCGGGGATAAATCCACCAGCCGCAACCGAGCAAACATCAACTATTACCACCACGGAAATTTTAGCGATCGCCGATCCCTACAGTAAAGTGGTTCTCATCCCCAAAACCCATGATTTAGCAGAGGTGACTTGGGAAATTTCCCCCACCGCCCTACAGATGCTGCAAAATGCTGGACAATCACAATTTATTTTGCGACTGTATGATGTCACCAATATTGATATGAGTTATCAACAGCCCCACTTGGTGCAGCAATATGAATGTGATATCCAGACCTCTGGCGGCTCCGTGGCAATTCCCCAAACTGATCGCGATTATATTGCAGCCATTGGCTATGGCAATGTAGATGATCGCTGGGTAACACTGGCTCATTCTGATATTGCCCGTGTCTTTGGCAGTCCCCATATAACTAATAAAGCCGCTAATGTGGTGTTAGTTGATGAAACCAGCAGCGTAACTCTCACAGCGCGCACACACCAATTAGCTGATGTTTCTTGGCACATTTCTGACACTAGCAAACAAATGTTGCAAAATGGCGGCATTTTCCAATTAGCTGTGCGGCTGTATGATGTCACCAATATTGATATGAGCTATCAACAGCCACAATTAGTACAGCAATCGGAATTTGACTTCGCCACATCCGATAGCTCTTTGGGAATACCCACACCCGATCATGATTACATTGCAGAAATTGGCTATTCTATCGTGGGCGATCGCTGGGTGAGTATTGCACGTTCTCCAATTGTGCGCGTCTTCAGCCCTCTTTATAGCGAAGATGCACATCCCGCAATTAAAGAGCAGTCCTCCCACTCACCCATCGACAACAGTAGTATTAGCCTGACTCCACGCACTCCTAAATGGGCTTATGCGGCTTGGGAACTGTCAGAAATCCGCAAACAAATGCTGCAAGATGCTGGTATTTTGCAATTAGCACTGCGACTTTATGATGCCACTGACATTGATATGAGTTATCAGCAGCCGCAATTAATTCAGCAGTATGAATGCGAAGAAATCACCCATGACCGCTATGTGGCAATTCCCACCAGCGATCGCGATTATCTAATTGAACTTGGCTATGCTACAGAAACCGAAGGTTGGGTAACAATTGCTCGTTCGTCTGCGGTTCGCATCTTCAGCCGTCCCCAACGCGATTTCTGGTTTGTTGCCGATGCCGAGTTAATTATTCACGGTGCAACAGAACCAAATGCAACTGTGAATATTGCCGGGAATCCCATCGCCCTCAAACCCGATGGCACATTTCACCTGCGCGTTCCCTTCTCGGAGAACTTGATTGACTACATCATGACGGCGGTGGCTGCTGATGGCGAAAAATCCAAGACAATTCACAAAAAGTTCTCCCAAGAACTACCAGAAGCATAGTTGTTGATTCTAGAGAGTAAGGAACAGTCAATGATATCTGTTCCTTATTCCGAGAAATACACCTCAGAATAGGCAGGATTTACCATTCATGATTAATTAATTCTAATTTCGGAATTTTGAATTATTGAATACGTAATTTTCATCTGGAGATAGATACCGCAAAGAGAAGAAATTATTGCCACAGTATTTGGCGTAGTGTTATTTACGTTATTAGTACAGGGTTTAACTACCCAACCATTATTAGAAAAATTACAACTTTTAGGTTCGCAACCGTTACGCCAACAATATATGGAAGCAATTGCGCGTCAAGTTGCTCTCCAGCGATCGCTAGAATATTTAGAGACAGCACAAAAGCGTCCTGGTATTAGCCTAGAGTTTTATCATTATCAAAAAACATTACTCACAGGAGAGATTAATTTTTTACAAGAAAAAATTGATAAATTGTTGGATGAATATCCAAATTTGCAAGAGTTTACCACTGAAGAACTGCGAGGAGAACTGTTAGCTGTGGAAGCAGAAACCTACGCTGAGTTTGTGCGTGCAGGAAAGTTAAATAAAGAACTGTCACCTTTTTTGCAAACAAATCATGATAGTGAGCATCAAGAATAAGGGTTTCGAGTAACTTCCAAATAAATATGTTCTAAACGTACAGGCTGACGAGCGATCGCCTCAATATTTATCCCTGCAAATCGGTCAAGAATTTCTTTTAATTCCAGGGGTTCTGGTAGCCAAAAAGCTAACTCATTACCATAATATTTAGGTGTAAAATTATATTCCTGGGCGCGGGCGATCGCTTGTTCTTTTTCAGTAGTTTGTAAAACTAAAATTTCGGCGGCTGGAATTAATTTACGTAACTCGCTTAAACTGCCCTCAGCCAAAATTTGCCCATCTTTGAGAATGCCAATTTGATGACAAAGCCGCTCGGCTTCATCTAATAAATGCGTCGTTAATAAAATGGTAATTCCCTGATTACTCAATTGCCGAATTAACTCCCAAATTTCGTACCTTGATTCAATATCTAACCCAGTAGTTGGCTCATCTAAAATTAAAAATTTTGGTTGATGAACCAAAGCAACTGCAATATTCAACCGTCGCTGCATCCCACCACTGAGAGTTTCGACAGGACTTTTGGCTCTATCCAATAAATTTACCGCCGCGAGAGTCATTTGTATTTGTTCCGTGCGAGTTCTTTTATCTAATCCATAAATATCGGCAAAAAACTTTAAATTTTCTTCGCAAGTCAGAGTTTTATAAAGTAAATTCTCTTGCGGTGCAACGCCAATGATTTTTTTTTGTCGCCTCTGAAACTGGCTGATGATTAATTGTAATATCACCACTATCAGCTTTCAGTAAATTACAAATAATATTAATTGTGGTTGTCTTACCAGCGCCATTCGCACCGAGTAAACCATAAATTTCTCCTGCTGCGATATGCAGATTTAAATTTTGAATAACTTTTCTTTGAGAATAAGATTTATTTAGGTTTCTAATGGTCAGCATATTTTAAATTTTCGATTATGTAGTTAATATATTTGTCCGATGTCTGATCAAACATTATGTTTTCATTAACAGGGAACAGGGGAATATCACGCAACGCCGTTTTCCTTCCTAGCTTATTTCTTTTCTGTTGCCTGTTGCCCGTTCTCTGTTCCCTCTCCCGCAGGGAGTTGATTTACAATTTGGAACAACAGCAGAACGAATTCAGGTAGAGAAAATCAGTATGACACTTGCACTAGGGATGATTGAAGTTTATGGAGTTCCCGCCGCCGTAGAAGCGGCAGATGCTATGTGTAAAGCTGCCTGTATTACTTTTGTTGGTTACGAAAATACTGATTTGGGTAGAATAACTGTACTGATTCGGGGAGAAATTGGCGAAGTTAACGTTGCGGTTATCTCAGGATTAGCAGCAATAGCACAAGTCAATGGTGGCGAGGTACTTTCTTTTCATATTATTCCTCGTCCTCATGAAAATCTAGAATATGTTTTACCCATTCATCTTTCAGCAAATATAGAAAATTTCAATGCAGATATTCGCTTTCCTCCACCCTTGTCAGCGTAAATGTGCTAATAATTACAACCAATTACTTTTCAAACAACCTCCAAAAAAAATAAAATATATTAAGATTATTTAAGTAAGACAATTACTCACTTAGCGACAAAACAGAAAAAACGGCGTTGCATAATGAGAATATGAATTAGGGTGAATCTTCATGGAATGTCCGCGTTGTAATTCCTCTCATATCCGTAAGAACGGTAGACAAAGAGGTAAACAAAACTACATTTGTGCAGATTGTGGTCGTCAATTTATTGAATATCACAATCAAAAGGGTTATGGTGACGAAATTAAACGAGAATGCTTAGAAATGTATGTTAATGGTTCTGGTTTCCGTGCCATAGAAAGAGTAAAAAAAAGTACATCATACAACAGTAATTTATTGGGTGAAACAAATGGGTGGTCAGTTACCAGAACATCCCGAAACAGCTGAAATACCTGAAATAACTGAAAATTGATGAATTAGAAACTTTTGTCGGGTCAAAAAAAACAAAATTTGGGTATGGAGTGTAGTCAACCACAAGACTTCGGGGATTTTAGGATGGGTTTTAGGAGATAGAAGTTCAGAAACTTTTCAACAGTTGTGGCAGAGGATTAAAGCGTGGAACTCATATTTTTATGTAACGGATGGCTATCCGGTTTATCCATGTTTTATTAATCAAGAAGACCATCTTGTGTGTAAAACTTATATGACACGAGTAGAAGGTGAAAATAGCAGATTAAGACATTATTTAGCCCGATTACATAGAAAGACTTTTTGTTATTCTAAGTCAGTAGAAATGCTGGAACTCTCTATTAGATTGTTAGTTTATTATCTCCAGCATCGTTGTATTCCAATGCGGGAGCAAAGCCCCCGCGAGGATATAGCGATCGCATAATTCATATTGTGATTCAGCAACGCCAAGTTTTGTTGAGTAAATCGGTTGAAGTTCCTACTCAGCACTCAGCAGTAGCTTTTTGAGTTAACAAATACTCATAAACAACACACACAGTCAACCAAACTAAACCGGCGGCGTAACCAGCAATCACATCACTAGGCCAATGTACTCCCAAATATAGCCGACTAAAACCAATAGCCAAGATTAAAATTACCGTCAAAGTGAAAATCTGCGATCGCCATTGGGGAAATTCTTGGGATAAAGAATAGCCGATGCAACCATAAACCACTATTGACACCATTGCATGGCCACTGGGAAAACTGTAATGATTCACATTAATAATGTAATCCCACAATGCCGGACGCGTCCTGACAAACAATTCTTTCAGCAGAAAATTTAAACTAATTCCACCAACTGCTGCCATCCCAAAGGTAGTAGCTTGGAGGTAACGGCGGCGATGAAGCAGAATTGCTTCCCATGTTAAACAAGTCAACAATAGCAATGGTGGCTCACCAAAGGAAGTGATACCCACCATAATTTGGTCTAATAAAGGCGTGTGTAGTTTTTGAATCGCTAATAAAATCCGGGTATCTAAGCCATTGCTGTTTAAGATTGCTGTCCCCAAGGATAAAGCCGAAAAAGCTGCGGCTACGGGAATTATTTGACTCGGCAATTGATTGATGGCCGCATTTGACAGCCCAAATGGAGTAATACTTTTACTAGGAATAAGTTCTGGTGCGGTGCTGGGGGGTAATTGTTTATCACTTCTTTTGTAGTCTAAAACAATATTTTGTAGCATCCAGGCGATCGCATTGGGACTAAAATCTGGCTGAAACAGTACCAAAACATTGCCTGTTAAATGGTTCGCACTGGCTTGCAAAATGCCGTTTTTCTGGAATAATCGTAATTCTAAATATTTTTTTAGAGCTAGAGAATTATGCAGCCCCTTGACTTTGTATCTAGCTCTACCTTTGATAGAAGTATGTAAGGCTCGAATTAAAGAATGTTCCCCAAGAAGACTGCCAAAATCAGTGTTCATGTTTCTGCTTCACAAATTTTTGTAATAGTTACCAAAGTCAAGAGAACTGAAAATCCCTTGCTCACATAGTATCAAGCGTTTTCCACTCTTCACTCCTTATCACAATAGTTATCAAAAAATAAATTTTGTGGGCAAATTTTGACAAGTGCGTTGATAATTGCGTCAAAGTATCAGCAGGAGGAAACATGAGTTTCTATCGTAGTCGGAAAATTGTCGCAGCGTTGTTAATTTCAGTATTATTACTAACAACAGCTTGTAGTCCAAAAACCCCCGGACGGTTTGACCAAGCGCAACAAGAAAGTACTAAACAAAAAAGTGGTCAAGCAGTTGCTAAGACTGCTACCCAAGGAAGTGAATTTAACAAATTCTTCCCCAAATCGGGTGGTGGTTACGAAAGTGCTTTTGCTCAAGAGAAAAAAGGCTTTGCAGAAGCCAAGCTGAAAAAAGGCGGGAAAGAAGTAGCCCTGCTGTCAATTTCGGATACTAGCAGCACCCCAGAAGCAGCCGCCAAATTCTCTAAAAGTACCAAAAAGATTGCAGGATATCCGGCTGTAGAACAAGGAAAAACCGCAACGGCAGTTTTAGTAGGTAAATATCAAGTCAAGGTTCTATCCAAAGCTACAACATTTACAGCCAGCGATCGCGCCGATTGGATTAGTAAATTCAATCTTAATGGTTTAGCCAAACTTAAATAATCGGTACTCAAAATCTTTAGACATAGCAATTGCAGCCAGGAGAGGAGATTTTTGTGAACAAACCTATTTTTGAATTAGTTGATCAACTACCTACTGGTGGTTTAACTGTATCTGTGTTGAAGGCTTTAGATTTTGTGGCACCTGGTGAGTGGCAAAATACTGTTGGTTTTGTTAACACCATCAAAACTGTGACTGGTGAAGATGATGAAAGTTTAATTCAACAAATTGGCGAACGGGCGATTTATTTGTACAATGATCGCTCTCAAGGCTATCAACGGGCTATGTGGCTTTATCAAACAGTTGATGCTACTGATAAAGCCCTCGGTGCAGCAGCTTTAGCCAACAAAGTCGGTGAAACAATTCCGCTATTGGGTTTTCTCAACTCTGTGACTCCCAAACCAGATAAAGCACAAACCATCGATTTGTCCTTAAAAGTAGTAGCTGAATTGGTAGCTTTCTGTCAAATTAATGGTATTCCTGGAGACAGCATTGGTGATTTTGTTGGTGCTTTAGGAGATTATAGTGGTGAATCACTCATCCGCTTGGCAGCATTAGTTTGTATTGATGGTGTGATACCTCTAGGCCCAGATTTCATCGATAAAGCACTATCTTTTATCAGTACCCTTAATCCCCAGGATTTATCACAAAACCAAACTTTTAACACTATTCAAGATGCAATTCCTGGTAACGGTACTAGCGGTAAACTCGACTTTATTGGTCAAAGTCTTGATTCTGTTAAAGGTTGGATGAATGGGTTTGTTGCCCAAAATAATTTAACTCAGCAAAATGTTGTCAGTCACTTGAAAAGTTTTGTCGAATTCAGCGACGACAAGTTAGATTATTTGGCAGCTTTCTTAGATTTATCTACCAATTATTATGAGCATACAGGCACACAAACTTTAGCACGTCGTTTAATTGAACGCGCCGTTGCTGAAATTTAGCTAAGGCGAATATTTAGTCATTAGTCATGGGTATCTACAAATGACTAATGACTAATTAGTAAAACAAGGCAAAAGTCAAAAGGAAAAAGAAAGAATAGTGATAACACAAGCTTTTTAGCAATTTCTTATGGTCTGTTTATTTACGCCGAACTGTACTATAGATTTAAATTTTCAACGATCGCACTCAAATAAGGCTGAAAAATTACTAAATTTTCCAGCTTTTCAAACTTACCTGTCACCGCACCGGGGTCAAAAGCTGTACTAATTATATAAAGCGAATTTCCATCAAAGGCGGCATAACTAATATATTGCTCTTGTAAACCACCTTCAGCTTTAATTCCTGTAAAGCCATAGCGGATTCCGGGTAAATTACTAATTGATATCTCTTCTAATGGGTGAGTTGCAAAAATCAATTTATTGCCGTTACTTTTCTGACGGTCTTTACTCAAAGAATCATAATAATCTCCCGCCCAAGCTTTCAAAGCGGCGATAGCTTTGCTGCGATTAGCAGAATTTTTATAATCTAATTTCGAGTCTAGAGGAATACCTGCATCGGCAAGATGCTTTTGCAAGTTGGGATTTTTACTCACTTGAGCAACACTAATCTCAACTGTACCTAAAACTTCACCTTGAGCAGATACACACAACAAAGGGGCATTTCCCTGACAAGGAATCACTTGCCAGCCACTAGGCACGACAATATTATTACCTAAGACTTTTTGCCACAGATTTCCTGCTGTGGGCGGAGAAGTTTCTCCCACAGCAATTTGAGTAGCTGTTTTAGATGCAGGTGCGGCTTGGTTCTTGGTTTCTACTTTAGTTCCAGCAAAGTAGGGAAGCACAAATTTTGCCCCCACTGGCATTAACAAGAGTAAGACTACAGCTATAAACAGATGATAAACACGCAACATTTTGGGAAAATTCAGGGGCAGAAATTACTGAATCAGGCTACAGACTACAACATTTATCGGACTTACGCACCAATATGATCTGTGGAGATTGGGTGTAAGAGTTTTGAACACTACACCCTTACAAATAAGTCAAAAGTTAAAAGTTAAAAGTAAAAAACTCTTTTACTTTTGAATCTTTACTTTGGACTTTTCCTATTAAAAATCATCATCATAATTTCTCATAGTTTTAGGGTCAGGAGCAAAGGCTAACCACAAAGGAAATTGTAGTATGCCTAAACTGATTTGTTCTTCGGAATCGTCAATGATAATTAAAGGTAATTGATTTGCTTTCACCAAACGGTCGGCTTTTTGGGCTAAAGCATCTGGCGCTTCAAATAATACAACTCCTCGGTCAGGGCCAAAATCTGGGCGACCGATACCCAAACAGTCTTGTAAACCCCGCCGCCATTCACCCAAGCGTTCTGGTGTGTTGGCTAAAACCAAAGTCCGGACGCGATCGCCATACAATTTATGTAATATCGAAATAATCGCCGAAGCAATCAAAGTATTCTGCAACCGGCTACCCATCGTCCGCAAAGCACCCCGTCCCCCTTGGCCAAAAAACCAATTCGAGACACGTTCTGCATGAACTGGTTCAAAGGTGCGGCGTAATTGCCAAGCCGGGCCATAATAATCTGGTTTGTTGCGATATTGGTCAATCAAGCGGCGGACTTGCTTGGCTGTATCTTGAAATTGCTGTTGGGCAAATTGGGGTGTAATTGCTTCTGGTTCTGCGGGTTTAGCTTCTTTAACAGTTGGCTTTTCGCGTTCTCTAACTTCTGGTACCAGTTGTAACTGCTCGGCGGCGGTGGCTAAGTCTTGTAAGCTACCAGTCAGATAATCTTTAAAACCTTGCACACGAATAGCCAAATCTTGCGATGCACCTGCAAAAGTCGTTCGCATTTCGTTGCGGATGCGTTCTTGACGGCGTTCTAACTGTTCTACAGAAATTTGTAGGGCTTGTTTGCGTTGTTCTAATTGTGCTAATGATTCCTGCACAATACGCCCCAATGAAGTTTGCGTTTCACTTAATTGTGTTTGCAGCGTATTGTAGGTTACTTGCAAACTCGCAATTTCGGCTTTGAGTGCAGCTTCAGTTTCTTGCAACTGAGCTAATCTTTGCGCTGCATCTGCGTGTAAGGAATTATTCGTTGATTCTGATTCAGCGTTCAATCCTAATGCAGTTGTCTGTGTTGTTAAAGGAAATTCTGGGTCTGGTTCATCTGTCAAACTAGCCAATTCTATACTTGTGTTGCTGGGTTCTGTGTCAACTACGGAAGCAGTTGCTTCTGGTTCCAGAACTGAGTCTCCAGATGAATTTTCTGGGTTTTCTGTTGTCGGGTTTTCTGGTTGTATTTGCTCCAACCACTCATCTATTGGTTCTGGAGTTTGAGATGACTCAGGATTCATAAACAATAATCTAATTCCTAGACGCGAATAAATTTTTTTGGTTATTTGTCAATAGTCATTGGTAATTAGTCATTTGTGTATTATCCAAAACTGTTAACCATTGACTATTGACTCAGACTTATATACGGGGACAGCGTTCTTCCAAACAGGTTTTTAAAGTGTTGGGGTCGAACAAAATTGGTAAAAAGTGAATACTGTTAATTTCTTTAAAATAAAACAGAACTGGAAAGCTATTCCAGAATATCCGCCAGTTTTGCCATTCTCGGTAGGGAAAACGCCGAATTAACTTCTCACCTCTGTAAATATCTAAGTCGGTGGCAGTAAATTGCAAGCGTAATGTTACAGTTTGAAACAAAAGAAACAAGCCAAAAACTGCGATCGCTCCTCCCACCAAAGGTTGCACAATTACAATGGGAATCGCTGCCAGCACCAACACAACAGGGATATTGTAACTAGGTTTGAGTTCCACTGTGGCTGTAGAATTAGGCGCAAATGAACTGGTCACTGTTTCAAATCCTGTTTTGGTAGTAGACATCTTTTTTATTTTAGGATTAGGGGCTAAGGACTAGAGATGAAAAAATAATTTTTACAGTACTTTATTTTGCCTGCCACCTCTAACCCCTGTTTTAAAACCCTTTAACAAAAGCACTACCCGCACCTTGAAACATCAACCACGACAAAAAGAAGTTGCTAATAAATATCAGCAGCAAAGCCGTGACTACAGCGGTTGTGGTTGATTGTCCTACGCCTTTAGCGCCCCCTGTGGTTGTCATACCCCAACTGCACCCAACAACCGCGATTAATAAGCCGAAACATACAGCTTTCACCAAGGCACTACATATATCCCAAGTGTCTATTAGGTTGCGAGCAGAGTCTAGAAATACTGTATCAGCCAGTCCGTATATATGAGTAGCAATGATCAAGCCACCAAACATCCCGGTGATTAAAGACAACAATGTTAAAACTGGCAGCATTAAGCAGCAAGCAATCATTCGCGGAATCACTAAATAATCGATGGGGTCTGTTTTTAATATCAGCAGTGCATCAATTTGTTCTGTTACCCGCATAGTGCCGATTTCTGCGGCAAAGGCAGAACCCACCCGTCCGGCTAAAACTACTGCTGTGAGTACTGGTGAAAGTTCTCTGGTTAAAGCTACTGCTAATACACCACCCACAAGATTACCCGCACCAAAGTTAATAAACTCTCGCGCTACCTGAATAGTAAACACAGCACCCACAAAGATTGCGGTTAACAAAGCAATAAATAAAGAGTCTGGCCCTACGGCTGCCATTTGCTCTAAAGTGTTACGCCAATGAATCTTGCCACGCAGCAGGTGAACTATTACTTGTCCACTCAGAAAGACCGCTGCCAACAATCGCTGTCCCCACGCTGCTAAACTGGAATTAGATGTAATCTGGCTCAATTTTCTGTAGCTAACTCGGTAATTGCCTTAAGAATAGCGAAAGTTTATAGTCAATAGTCAATAGTCATTTGTTAATACTCCCCACTCTCTCTTCTTGCCTCGGCTCACGTTAACTTACTTTAAAGTTACTCTCATAAAATAAAGCTTTGCCTACACATATTTACAATGTGTGGTATTTAGTAGAGATAAGCTCAAACACTGAATTAGTAAAGGTTTTATCGCTGCTCAAGTTGATTTTTTTGCGAAGCAGCTCATTTTGTTACTGTCTGTTTTTTTAATGAAAACTTAAGATTTTTGACAGATTGGCCTCCAAGGGGCGATCGCACGTATTGTAGAAGATGAAAGATAGTTATTAGGCTGTTGTGCGTTGTCTTGCTGGAGGTTGTCTTTCATGACTTTTTTGTTGAACTTTCTGCGTTCCCTAGTCGTTACGGTTATTTTTAGCTTTGTTGCACCAATATTTTTAGTCGGTGGTATTTTGTTACTTTTAGCTGTGATTGGTTATTTGCCAGGATTGCAAACAATCACAGAAGCTAGTGCCGCAGGGATATTAAATTTTCTAGCGATTTTTGGTAATGGTACACCCCTACGCGGGCTAGTGATCATCGGTTTAACCTGGAGTTTTGTCGGCGCATTATTCGATTCTTATGCGTATTATCGTTGTCAAATTCTCCGCATAGACTCTTAAGTAAATTGCGTAAATCGTCAGGTTTGAATCGGCTAGTAAAAAGTTGAAAAATCAAATAAATTAAGCATTGTAGATTTAAAATCCAATCCTATTTAGAATAGGAATTATAAATTTAACTTGTAAAATTAATCACTTAATTATTAATCATCACAGTCTGAGTTAGGCAGAACTTAGCAACTGCGATCGCACAATAGCTCACAAAGAAGTGCTGAGTTAAATATAGAGTATATTTACTCAGCACTCAGCACTATATTTGCGTCTGCTATAAAATGCTTGAATAGCGGAATGCCCATTTATTTTAAGCTCTGGGCATTTTATAGTGAGATTATATACGAGGTTTTTTGACTGCTCATGGTTTGGCCGTTTAAATCCAAGTTTCGTAAACAAATTGCGCGGATTGAAATTACAGGTGCGATCGCAAGTGCTACTCGCAAACGTGTATTAGAAGCCCTCAAGACCGTAGAAGAAAAGAAATTTCCGGCTTTGCTTTTACGCATCGATAGCCCTGGGGGAACAGTAGGCGACTCCCAAGAAATTTACAGCGCCCTGAAGCGACTGCGCGAAAAAACCAAAATTGTTGCTAGTTTTGGTAATATTTCTGCCTCCGGTGGAGTTTACATCGGTATGGGAGCCGAACACATTATGGCTAACCCCGGAACCATCACCGGTAGCATTGGTGTAATTCTGCGTGGTAATAACTTAGAACGCTTGCTCGACAAAATCGGTGTTTCTTTCAAAGTCATTAAGTCAGGGCCTTACAAAGACATTTTGTCGTTTGATCGGGAATTAACAGAACCAGAACAACACATTCTGCAAGAATTGATTGACACCAGCTACCAGCAGTTTGTCCAAACTGTCGCCGAGGGTCGTTCTTTAGCCGTAGAGACTGTGAGAAGTTTTGCCGATGGCCGGATTTTTACCGGGCAGCAAGCTTTAGAATTGGGAATTGTAGACCGCCTAGGAACAGAAGAAGATGCGCGTCGGTGGACAGCAGAACTAGTCGGTCTTGACCCCGAAAAAACCCCATGCTTTACCCTTGAAGAACCCAAACCTTTGTTAAGTCGGATTCTACCAGGGAGTCGTCAGGTTTCATCAAGATTGAGTGCTGGTGCTGACTGGCTAGAATTTGAAATGTCTACTAGTGGTCTGCCATTGTGGTTATATAGACCATAAATGTTATTGGTTATTGGTCATTAGTCATTTGCCCTTTGTTAATGACTTTTGACTTTTGACCTTTGACTTTTGACTTTTAAATCAGGAGGATTTTTGGCGTGGAATGGCAAATGCGAGCAATTCGTGGAGCAACAACTGTTTCAGAAAATACAATTGAAGCCATGCGAGAAGCAGTGACAGAACTGCTAGATGAACTAGAACAACGCAATAAAATTCAACCACAGGACATGATTAGCGTGACTTTCTCGGTCACACGCGATTTAGATGCGATTTTTCCTGCCGCGATCGCCCGCACACGTTCTGGCTGGGATAATGTAGCAATGTTGGATGTACAGCAAATGTACGTTGAAGGTAGTTTACAACGTTGCGTCCGTTTCTTAATTCATGCTTATTTGCCAGTCTCTGCGCCAATTCACCACATTTATTTACGTCACGCTTCTAATTTACGTCCCGACTGGAGTTTACCTCAGACCTTACATACATCACAGCCAGCAATTGAGATCCTGAACTCCTAACTAACTCAGCAGTTGCACAAAATTTTGTCAGCAAGCCCTAAAGGACTTCCAACTTAAAAAATATACTATCACTGTGTAGGCAGAGAAGCAGGGGGCAGGGAGCAGAGGGAAAAATAGCGATGTCTTCTCTCGGAAATTGGATAATTTATTTTCAGCAAGCCCTAATTAGTCAATATTTTAAAAATGTGATGATTGCCGTGGGATCACTCATGACAGGCTGTTGCTCAGTACGGTAAAAGAGTTGTAATCGAATTGCTATAAACGCCAAATAGCTTGAACATCAACTTATTCAAACGTAACCAAAATCAAGTAACTGCGACCAAGCGTCAGTTCCTGAAGGCGCTACGTCGGCGTGATACTGCGGCTATCCAAAGCTTATCCATGCGATCGCAAAATATAATCGGCGAAGAAAAATTAACACAGATCGTCGATGAAGCATTGCGTGAGTGCGATGCTGAAAGCCACAGTTGGTTTTTTACTAATTTTTTAGGGCAATTTAGATATCAACAGATGCAGCAAGCTGCTCAAAACAATGTCTTTCATATATTAGTAACCGCAGGTTTAGAACCGGGAAAAGACTTTAGTTTTGGGCTAGATGGTGAGATGATTGTCAGCGATCGCGCCAAGCAAATCTTACTCGATCACCTCCCCCAAGAACAGCGAAAATTGTTTGCGGCACAATTGCAAGTCTCCACAGTGGCAGATCCAATTGTGGCTATTGAAAAGCAATTGGGTTGTCCGTTTTATCAAAATTTAACTAACATTGCGGCTGATAAAGTCAAGAAACTGAGTAACGAGCAAGCTGCTGCTTATTTAGGAGTTTTACTGGCTGGTTTAGTCAAGCGCCATCCAGCCCTGCAAGATGTGGATTTTCCCACAAAGTTTATTTTGAATACTCTGCAAAGCTTACCACAGCAGCGAGCCACAGCCATATTAAACGATCCAGAAACCAATCCGCAGTTTGATGAAGTAATTATCTTCCAAGATTTATTAGCCGCAATGGCAGAACCGGAAACCAGCGAAACAGAAAATTGTAATAGCCTAGAACAACTCAAAAAACTCGATAGAGTTTGGTGTGGTGAATATCGCCTTGCCGAAATCGTCGCCAGCCTGGAAGAGTTATCTAGGGAATAACAAATCCCCAGATAAAATTATGTCAAACTTTGATTATGGCTGAGTTTATGCTGGGACTACGAATTTCTCACTACCGGCGAGATCAAAGGCTGCATGAATCACTTGTAAAGCTTTCACGCCTTGTTCTTGGGCGACAACACAACTAATTTTAATTTCTGAGGTAGCAATCATTTGAATATTGATTTGGTGTTGCGCCAACGCTTCAAACATTTTGGCCGCTACACCTGGTTGTCCTACCATACCTGCACCGACAATACTAACTTTAGCGATCGCACTATCTAACACAACTTCACCCCAGCCTAATTCTGCTGCAACTTGAGTTAGCAGTTTTTGAGCAGTTTCCCCGTCCATCCGTGGAACTGTAAAAGCAATATCTCGTTTGGGAACACCATCAATGATGCGACAGCGTTGCGATTGAATAATCATATCAACGCTGATATTGTGCTTTGCCAATATGCCAAACAATTTCGCCGCCATCCCTGCTTTATCTGGCACTTGACGAATCGCCAAACGCGCTTGGTTCATATCTAAAGCAACACCGCGTACAGGGGAAGAAACGGGGCAGGGAGCAGGAGGTGGGGGGCAAGGAACTACCTCTTGCTCTCTAGTGATTGTCTCCTCTACTTCGCCTTTGGCTGGGATTTCAAAGGCGTTACTGAGTGCAGCCACGGCGCGATCGCAGTCTGTTGCATTTACTAAACAGCTGACTTTGACTTCGCTGGTAGAAATCATTTGAATGTTTACCTCTGCTGCTGCGAGGGTGGCAAACATTTTAGCCGCTACCCCAGGACGGCCAATCATACCTGCGCCAGAAATGCTGACTTTGGCAACGTCTTGCTCAATCATCACTTCGGCTTCGTCTGATTTGGGGTTGGCTGGATTTCTCAGTGCAGGTGCGATCGCTGATGCTACTGCTTCTGCCCGTTTTAATATCGGTGTGGTGACTGTAAAGGCAATATCATTGCTATTACCTTCATGGATTGATTGAATAATTAAGTCTACATCGACATTTTGCCGAGCAATTTCCCCAAATAACTTAGCTGCTACCCCTGGTTTATCCGGTACACGCAATAAAGCGACTCTGGCTTGGTTAGTGTCAAACTCTACCGCATCCACAGGACGGGCAATTTCTAGATTGATCAGCGATCGCTCTTGGGGTTTAGATGATGTTACCCAAGTACCAGGGTCATCTGTCCAACTAGACCGCACTACTAAAGGTACACCATAGTTTCTAGCGATTTCTACTGAACGTGGATGTAATACTTTCGCTCCTAAGCTTGCCAGTTCTAGCATTTCATTACAGGTAATCGCATCCATCAACTGGGCTTCGGGAACTAAGCGGGGATCTGTAGTTAAAATCCCTGGTACGTCTGTATAAATTTCACAAAAATCTGCTTGGATGGCTGCGGCTAAAGCCACGGCTGAAGTGTCAGAACCACCACGTCCCAAGGTAGTAATTTCTAACTCTCCGGTGCTGGATATGCCTTGAAAGCCAGCTACCACAACTACTTTACCTTGCTTAATATGCCGTAATAAGCGGTCTGTTTCGATATGCAAAATCCGGGCGCGGGTGTGTTCTGCTTCTGTCACAATTCCTACTTGTGCGCCAGTCATGGAAATTGCTGGTTGTCCAATTTCTTGCAATGCCATACTCAGTAAAGCGATCGTCACTTGTTCCCCAGTAGACAGCAACATATCCATTTCCCGGCGGTTAGGATTTTGAGAAATTTCGCTGGCTAGTTTAACAAGTCCATCTGTAGTTTTCCCCATTGCGGAAACCACCACAACCAAAGAGTTTCCGGCTTTAACTGTTTTAGAGACACGCTGTGCAACAGCTTGGATACGTTCGACTGAACCGACAGATGTACCACCGAATTTCTGAACTATAAGCGCCATATCTTTGTCTTAAATGAAGTTTGCCTACTTTCATCAAAACTCCTACCGGGTTAGGAAGCTTTGAAGGCATTAGCAGTAGTTATTTAGTTTACAGAAAATAGTGGGAAGTTTGAAATTTTCATAAAAATAAAAGGCAAAAGTCAAAATTATTTCTTTTGACTTTTGCCTTTTTACTTTTTACTTATATTTATTCGCCTGCTGCACGCTTAACTTGTCGGGATTCCAACCATAAAGGGATAGCAATCACAGCGACTAAAATGACTAAGGCTGCGATCGCAAATTGGCTTACCCAAGCAACTAATTGTTCTAAAGAAATTACTTTGCCTGCAAAAAAAGCTAATGTCACCATCACAGCAGCCCAGGTGGTTGCTCCTGCTAGGTTATATAAGAAGAATTTTGGAAAAGGTATTTCTGCAATTCCAGCTAATGGAGCCGCAAAAATTCGCAACAATGCGAAAAACCTACCAAAAAATACAGCTTTAATAGCATTTTGACTAAATTGCTCTTTAATATTTAGTAATTTTTCTTCAGAAATCCTAAATATTTTCCCGATTTGCAACAGGAAAGGCCAACCTCCCAGTCTCCCAATCCAATAGCCGCAAGCACCCCCAATCACAGCACCTGCAACTGCATCACCCACAACTAACCAGTAACTTAGTTCATCACTACCAGCTAGAAACCCACCGACAAGGGTGACGGTTTCACCAGGAAGAGGAATGCCCAAGTTTTCTAGTAAAATTCCCAAAAAAATTGCCCAGTAACCATACTGGTGAGCAAATTCCTGGATGTTTTCTAGTGAAATAAATTCAAGAGACATCCCGCACCGCCGCCTTTACAATTTTTTACCTTTACTCTATCTTGGCGTGTTTGTGGCTGGAGTGTCAATCAAAGTACTGTTTTACCATTACGCATAAATATTTTCTGTGGAGACTGGGTGTCAGGGTGAAGGGATTTAGGGGTGTATGTATCTCAAACCCTTACACCCTACACCCTTTCACCCTTTCCCCAACCCCTGATTGTCCGTTTTTATGCGTAAGTCATAGATATTTATAACTTATTTGGTATTGACTATTATGCTTTTAAGCTTCGATAACACAGTTGCATAGTATCTCAAACAAATCTATAAATTTTTTATGAAAAATTTACAAAAATCTCGCTAAATTATGAAAATCTTGTAAAAGCTACTATTGATACTGAATTTACTAGGCGTTTGTGCCTATATTTAGAAGAGTTAGTACAAATTATACGACATGAATACGTAAGCTAATTCGATCAAGTTCCCAGTACTTGTAAATTAGCAATTTTTCATTGTTGAAACCGTGCAGTATTGATGTCAATTTTCATTTTGTCCAGTAGTTCAACTACCCAGATAAATACATGACTATCGCACAAAAATTGCAAGTGGTTTTATTCAAACCCCAAGGGAGCATAGACTTGCAGGGTGGTATGGCTCTTAGCCAGAGCATGGCAGAAGTAGTACCCCAGCCTGATCAACTTTGGGTCATTGACCTCGCAGACGTAGATTTCATGGATAGTTCTGGTTTAGTGCCGTTAGTTAAAGCACTGACAACAGCCCGACAATGTGGTTGTCGATTAGTGATTTGTAATGCCAAAGCGCCTGTAAGGTTAATTTTAGAACTGACCCAGTTGGATTCGGTTTTTGAAATTTTTAACACTTACGAAGAAATAACCAATGTGATTAATCAACAGCTTTTGCCACTAGCAAGCTAATCTAAAAATATAGCAAGAAAAAAATTGTTAGTGTCTACCAAGAGCAATTATCTTGTGAACAAATTGATAGTGATCGCTAGATTGCTGTAGAGCTAAAATTTCGCACTTGTACAAAGTAAATAAAATAAAAGTCTCAACTTAGGAACAGTAAAGACTTTGAGAGCCTGTAATCGCAGGCTTTATTTTTTTAAGCATTTTGTACTGCTGAAACATTTCCTTGTCCTGTGGTGGGGCGAGGAAAGTTCGGTAAGTCAATACCGCTGTGACTGGAATGACGAGTTTTCAGCGCCAAACGATAGCTGACGCTTTGCAGTTCTGCTTGCAGTTTGCGATTTTCTCGTTGCAAAATAGCAACTTTTTCTCTGATGGGAGTCATCCGTTCCTCAAACTTCCGACGATAAATTTGAGGTAATTCTTGTACTACCTGCTCCAACATCCGGCTGCGGTCTGTTAACTCTTGGACAGACTGGCGCAGTTGATAAATCTCGCCATCACGAGTGGCGATTTGCTCTTGATAAAAAGTTACCTGCTGCTCAACAGCTTGTAATTGTTCTCGTAACGCTTGCAACTGACTTAAATCGCGCTCTGATTCAGAACGCTGGGGCATAAAATTAGCATTGCCCTTCACCAGCCGGAAGAGTTCTTGAGATAACTGCTGCACTAATTGGTCTCGCAGTTGCAACTCTTGGCGCAATTGCGACACTTCCTGAGAGAGAGCTTGGATGTTGGGTATGTCAGTTTGGCTCACAGTGGCTTACAGCTCCCGTTGACGAATCTTGGATCATCTTAGGTATAACGGCGATCGTACTGCCTTTGGCAAGTACTTGTTAATTTAGCATTCCCAACCGAAGCACAAAAAAGTCAAAGGTAAAAAAAAATTTTTGTTTTACTGAGTTTAGTACTGAGTTTTGTAGTATAAATACTCATTACTCAGTACATAAATTTATGTCTTTAGTACAGCATGACGTAAATCAAGCAATTGAAATAAGTGCAACGCTAAGAAGAAAAGCACTCTTTCTTTTTACTTTTGCCCTTTTACTTTTGCCTTTCTGTAACTAGGCAGTTACGGCAACTTTTTCTGCTGCTGGTGCTGCAACTTCTTGCTTAATGGTCAAGTAGCGAATTACTTCTTCACTCAAACGCATCGCACGTTCTAAAGGAGCAACAATGGTTCCTGTCCCGGTGTAGTTCATTTGGATGTAGATTCCATCCCGTTGCTTTTTGATTTCGTAAGCCAGACGACGCTTACCCCGATTTTGAATTTCAATATTTTCGGCACCTTGCTCTTGAATCAAGGTTTGGTATTTAGCGATCGCTTGATCTACCTGCTCATCATTGAGATCAGGACGCAGGATATACATTGTTTCGTAAACTGTGGACATGAGTTGAAAATCTCCTTTTGGACAAGTTGGCTGCTTGCGTTAAATGATACAAATATCCCTAGAGAATATCCGTATACTTCAACATCTGAAGCAACAAGGAATTATAATCTTACCAGTTTTTTATATGAATCATCAGCAAAATCTGCCGAAATTCGTACTTTAGCAAAAATTTATTTTATGGATGAGAAGGAGTCAATGAGAGGAAAAGGGGCAGAAAGCAGGGAGCAGAGGGGAAGACGGACGGATGTGGGAATCTGCCCTGTATAAGTATCCTGAAAGGACGGGGATGGTACCCATTTTCGGCTCGGCTCTATGCAGGGTAACTGGGTAAATTCTCCCCTCTGCTCCCTGCACCTTTTCCCCTTGCCTCTTCCGGTAAACAACCGCAAATTAATTGATCTATTGGCTGAATCAACAGGTATGCTTCCCAAAGGGGGCTATTAACTCCTGGCTCTCATGGCTGAAAATTCTTTAGTGCTTACGGCTTTTAATTGCAGACAATAAGGATATTATCAAGGTTATGGCACAGCGTTATGTGCGAGTTCAAAATCTAGAAGGCAAAATTTATTATGGGTTGCTCCAACTATCTCTGAATGTGCAGGTGTTGGACGCGCCGCCTTGGTTACAAGGACAACCAACAGATTTAGTTTTAGCGCCCGATAGTTACCAAATTCTGTCGCCTTGCGCTCCCTCAAAAATAATAGCGGTTGGTAAGAATTATGCAGACCACGCAGCCGAGATGGGAACACCTGTGCCGAGTGAGCCATTGATTTTCCTCAAACCGCCAACATCAATTATTGCGACTGATGCTAACATCAAATATCCCATTCAGTCTCACAGAGTTGATTATGAAGGTGAATTAGCCCTGGTAATCGGCGATCGCGCTTGTGACTGCACCCCAGAAGAAGCCCAAACTAAAATTTGGGGTTATACAATCGCCAATGATGTGACAGCGCGAGATTTACAACAAAAAGATGGTCAATGGACTAGAGCCAAGGGGTTTGATACCTTCTGTCCCCTCGGCCCTTGGATTGTCCGAGAATTAAATCCAGGTGCGAGATTGCAGACTTTCATCAATGATGAGCCAAATCCCGTGCAATCTGCGGGGATTGATCAGATGGTTTTTCCTCCTGATGTTTTGGTATCTTACATCAGTAAAGTGATGACCCTGATGCCAGGGGATGTGGTATTGACAGGTACACCATTAGGTATTGGCCCCTTGCATATAGGCGATCGCATCCGGATCGAAATTGAAGGCATTGGTCGTCTAGAAAACACCATCGTAGCCAGGTAATTAGTGCTGAGTGCTGAGTCAAAAAACTAACCCCTAGCCCCTAACCTCTAGCCCCTAATTCATCCATCCAGCTACCGCACCTGCATATAAACAGCATCGGAAATTGCGGGAATTTCTGCGTAACGTCCCAAAAGCGACTGGATAACTGAATATCCTACTGCTGCTACTATGCCCAGAAAAATAGTGCTGTATAGAGTCTGCAAGGCAAAGCCACCATTAGGAATTAGCCCCACAATATCAGTAAGAATGCCACACAAAAAGATAATAATGTCTAAAAGAATTGCTTGCATGGTGTTGAAACGAATGAAGTGAGAGATATTTTCGTTTCTGACTACTAACAGCCATAAAGCAAAGAAAATAATTAATCCAGCAAATCTTACACGCCTATATAATGACCATAAAATTAATACAGGCCCAAACACAACGGTCAGCGCAGGGAACTGTTGTAATAAAACAAACCCAAAACTTAGTACCTCAATCAAAGGTAGTAAATAAGGTAAACAAGCAAAAATGCGATCAGAAAAGTTTGTCGAACCACGCCAGGCCATTTTGCGTTCTCCTGTGGCAGAATTTTCAGAGTTACTTGAGCCTAGGATAACGCAGTTGTCTAGTCTCCCAGAAACGAAAATCATTGAATTTCGGCAACCCGAAAGCCCATGATACACTCATACTGCTCTGGCTGTTGTTCGGTGAGTTTGCGAATCGCTTGACCACAATGCAGTTGTCCACCGTGCCAACGGGGTTGACCACTCCTATTTGCAAGTACACAAGTCTGACAAACTTGCTCAGGAGCAAGGATTTGATCATCCATTAAAATGACTAACATCCAAAAACCTCCTGTTAATTTCCAAATTATCTATCTTGGTTCAGCTCAAAAAATTTTTGTTGGTAGCTCAAGAACTGCTGATGACAGAATTTACCCAAGCTGTACATCAAAGCCAAATTGCTTTGGTTTAGCTGCGTAGTAGGGCTGTGTTGCTGCTCTAACACTCTTTTTGAGAAAAATGAGGTAATCGCCAAAGATTCCTCAGTGAACCTTAAGTTTATTGTATGTTGAGTCTTTCGGAGATTGAGTTATGGAGTCATAACTCAATACATCAATTTTTAACCCAAGAATGAATAGTGTTTGTTGTATTCTCTAGATAACTGTTAAGTTCATGTTCCAGAAAGAGCTTTATAATAATTAACACATCAATGGGACTTCATCGGGCTGGGAGCTAAGTAATCAATTTTCAGTTACTACCAATAGTGAATAGTCGGCAGTCAATAAATCTGGCAATGTAAATATTTGACTGCGAGTTATTCCTTGGAAACTCAGTCCCAAAAAATACCATTGTCCAAATTTCCACTAAGGATAGTTAAAGTGACTAGGACTAATTCAGATTTTCTTGCATCTTCTGACCCTGCGATCGCCGGATTAATAAATGAAGAACTCCAGCGTCAACGCGACCACCTAGAATTGATTGCGAGTGAAAACTTTACCTCTGCAGCTGTTCTCGCGGCTCAAGGTTCAGTCTTAACTAATAAATATGCTGAAGGACTGCCTGGTAAACGTTATTATGGCGGCTGTGAATTTGTTGATAAAGTCGAGCAGATTGCCATTGACCGCGCTAAACAAATGTTTGGTGCGGCTCATGCTAACGTCCAACCCCATTCCGGCGCTCAAGCAAACTTTGCAGTTTTCCTGACTTTACTCGAACCAGGCGACAAAATCATGGGGATGGATTTGTCTCATGGTGGACACCTGACTCACGGTTCGCCTGTCAACGTTTCGGGTAAGTGGTTCCAAGTCAGCCACTACGGTGTTAGCAAAGAAACAGAACAACTCGACTACGACCAAATTCGAGAGCTGGCGTTAAGGGAGCGTCCCAAGCTCTTGATTTGTGGTTATTCTGCTTATCCCCGGATTATTGACTTTGAAAAATTCCGTAGCATTGCTGATGAAGTTGGTGCTTACTTACTGGCTGATATTGCTCACATCGCTGGTTTAGTGGCTTCTGGCTTACATCCCGACCCCCTTCCTTATTGTGACGTTGTTACAACGACTACTCACAAAACCCTGCGCGGCCCCAGAGGCGGATTAATTTTAACTAAAGACGCAGAACTAGGTAAAAAGCTTGATAAATCAGTTTTCCCCGGAACTCAAGGCGGGCCGTTAGAACACGTCATTGCAGCGAAAGCAGTGGCTTTTGGCGAAGTCTTAAAGCCAGAGTTTAAAACCTATTCTGCACAGGTAATTGAAAATGCACGAGCTTTAGCCACACAACTGCAAAACCGTGGCTTAAAGTTGGTGTCTGACGGCACAGATAACCATTTGATGCTGGTAGATTTACGCTCCATTGGTTTGACAGGCAAACAAGCCGATCAACTGGTGAGTGGTGTAAATATTACTGCTAATAAAAATACCGTACCCTTTGATCCCCAATCGCCCTTTGTTACCAGTGGTTTGAGACTAGGTTCTCCAGCCATGACTACCAGAGGACTGGGTGTAGCAGAGTTTACTGAAATTGGTGATATTATTGCCGATCGCCTACTCAACCCCGAATCAGAAGCAGTCGCAGCTGATTGTAAACGTCGAGTAGCCGCATTGTGCGATCGCTTCCCCCTATATCCCCACCTGCAAATTCCCGTACCAGCACTAGCATAAAGTCAAAAGTTAAAAGTGAGCCACTGCGGTGGACGGGTTTCCCGGCATAAAGGAGACAGTGCCGTGGTGAAGCAGTCCGGTCTTGGGTGTTTCCCCCAGGAGGAACTGCTGAAAGGGTCTCCCGACTTGAGGCAACTGTCGTCAAGTGGCGAATCCGAAGGGTAAAAAGGCAAAAGGATTATTGGTTTTTCCTTTTGCCTTTTACCTTTTAACTTAAAAATCTTCTGCTGATAAACATCGAAAATGTAGTAGATATTAAGTAGAACCCTCCCTCGGCAGAGTTTTGTCTTAACCACTACTTAATTTAAAATACAGATGCCTGCTCAGATTTATCATCTGATTGCCTTCCTAGTCGCAGCCGTAGTTGTTCTCTGGACTACGCCTGATGTAAAAAACATTGGTATAAAAAGTGGAACTGTAGATAAACCTGGTGGTCGAAAAGTTCATGAACGCCCAATGGTACGTCTTGGAGGAGTTTCTATCTTCGCAGGTACTCTTATTTCCTTACTCATTGTTTGGTGGCTAGGTGGATTTGCTAATTTACCGCCTGACAAAGAATGGCAAATTTGGGGCGTTACCTTGGGGGGTTTAGGCTTTTTTCTCATTGGTTTAGCAGACGATTTACTCAATCTATCTCCCTTGGGAAGATTGATTTTACAAGTAATTGTTGCTGCTGGGGCGTGGAAAGCAGGTGTAAGTATAGACTTTATCAAAGTCCCCACAATTGGGATAGTTGACTTGAACTGGCTAAGTTTACCGATTACCGTGATTTGGCTGGTGGGGATGGTAAATGCTATCAACTGGATTGACGGTTTAGATGGTTTAGCTGCTGGTGTGTCGGGAATTGCAGCCATAGTTATGCTTTTGGTGTCCTTATTTATGCACCAACCAGCCGCAGCCTTAATTGCAGCTGCTTTAGCTGGCGCAGCATTAGGTTTTCTCCGCTATAATTTCAACCCCGCCCAAATCTTTATGGGAGATGGTGGGTCTTATTTTATGGGATTCACCCTAGCGGCTGTAGGCGTAATTGGTTTGGTGAAAGTTCCAGCTTTTACCGCCGTAATTTTGCCTTATTTAATTTTGGCAGTACCAATTTTAGATATGTCCGCAGTCATTTTGACTCGCATTCGTCGTGGTCAATTGCCTTGGGTAGCAGATAGATGTCACTTGCACCATAGATTACTACAAGCTGGTTTATCTCATCGCTGGACTGTGTTATTTATTTATACACTCACACTCTGGGTTGGCAGTTTAGCTTTAGCCATAGCTGGTATCCCTAGTGGTATTGCTTATGCTTTTGGTACAACTTCATTGTTAACTTACACCAGTTGGCGAGTTTGGAAACGCTCTCAGCAAAAGTAAAAACTAGCAAGGTAAAAGAAATACAGTATTTTAAATAAGAATACAGAAGTCAGAATTCAGAATTCAGAATTAATAAGTGGAGGAAAAACCACCACTAATGAGCGAAAGACTTAGCTGGGTATTTCAAAGTTTATCCACCCTTCTGACTCCTGACTTCTGAATTCTATTTAGATTAAGCCTGTTTCTTTTACCTTTTGCTTTAATTACATGAGTGCAGAAATTATTTGTGTTGGTACTGAACTGCTATTAGGCGATATCCTCAACAGTAATTCTCAATTCCTCGCCCAACAATTAGCGAAACTCGGCATTCCTCACTATTATCAAACCGTGGTGGGGGATAATCCCGAAAGATTAAAGCAAGTTATTGAAATTGCTATTGCTAGAGCGAATATTTTAATTTTTACTGGTGGTCTTGGCCCCACGCCAGATGATTTAACTTGTGAAACTATTGCAGATTTTTTTGGCGCACCTTTAGTAGAAGATCCAGAAATTATCGAAGATATTACTCAGAAATTTGCTCAACGGGGTCGAGTGATGACTCCTACTAACCGCAAGCAAGCTTTAATTCCCCAAGGCGCTGAAGTTTTACCCAACCCTACAGGAACCGCACCGGGGATTATTTGGCAACCTCGTTCTGAAATTACGATTTTTACCTTCCCTGGTGTTCCTAGTGAAATGCACAGGATGTGGTACGAAACAGCAGTACCATTTCTGCAAAGCCAAGGTTGGGGTAAGGAAATTATTTATAGCCGGAGTTTAAGATTTTGGGGTATTGGAGAATCGGCTTTAGCGGAAAAAGTGTCTTCTTATTTCAACTTACCCAACCCGACAGTTGCACCTTATGCGGGTAAGGGAGAGGTAAGACTAAGAATTTCTGCCAAAGCAGCATCAGAAGCCGCCGCCGAGGAATTGATTGCACCTATTGAACAACAACTGAAAGAAATTGCAGGGTTAGATTGTTATGGTGCTGATGATGATACTTTAGCTTCTGTGGTTGGTGAGTTGTTGCGTTCAGCAGGCGAAACAGTATCAGTAGCTGAATCTTGTACTGGTGGTGGACTGGGGCAAATGTTCACAGAAATTGCTGGTAGTTCTGATTATTTTTGGGGTGGGGTAATTTCTTACGACAACTCGGCAAAGGTGCGGTTATTGGGGGTGAACCCAGAAGATTTAGAGAAATTTGGGGCTGTGAGTCCTGTGGTTGCGGAACAAATGGCAATTGGCGTGAAAAGCTGCTTGGAAACTACTTGGGGACTCAGTATTACTGGGATTGCTGGCCCTGGTGGCGGAACGGATACCAAGCCTGTGGGTTTAGTTTATATCGGTTTAGCCGGGCCGAATGATGAAGTGAAAAGTTTTGAGCATCGTTTTGGGACAATGCGCGATCGCTGGTTTATTCGTCATTTAAGCGCCTGTACAGCCTTGGATTTGCTGCGTCGGCGGTTATTGACGAAGTAGGGAGTCGGGAGTGGGGAATAGGGAGTAGATTTGTTTATAGCTAACTTAGGATTGTTTATCTAAATGAGGTGCATTTCTCTAGTCCCTAACCTCTAGCCTCTCTGAAATATATGAGTAAAATTCCTATCCTCCAACCAAATCAGTCTTACACTTTTAAAAGTTATTTTGAGATGTCATTTGAGCCAGAAGATATCTTGGCTGAATTTGGTTATTCTTTAAAACGTTCTACTCTAAATTTGCCAAAATCAAATGCTGAATTAGACAGATTGATCAATCTCAAATCTCGCATAGAAGAAAGTTTGCCATATATTAGTTTAACTAGTGAAGCAGCCCGGAGAGAGTTATTAATCGCGCCGATTTTATTAGATGTTATTCATTACACCCGCGCTCAACTAAGAATTGAATATCCTTTGACTGTTACAGAACAGTTAAAAGGTTCCCTTGATTACTATTTGCATACTGACCAGAAACTTTTAGTTGTAGAAGCTAAAAATGCTGATTTAGCCAGAGGATTTACCCAACTAGCTGTAGAATTAATTGCTTTAGATACGTGGACTGATTCTCAAGAAGTTTACTTACAAGGGTCTATTTCTACAGGTGATATCTGGCAATTTGGTGTATTAAATCGAGAAAATAAACAAATCACTCAGGATTTAAACTTATATAGAGTCCCTGCGGATATAGAAGAGCTAATTAAGATTTTGGTGGCGATATTGGGTTATTGAAAAAAGAGCGATCGCTTGTGTAGTGCGATCGCTTTTTTAGTCCTCAATCTAGAGTTACTTGTTTAACCGTAATACTCATCATTTGCTGATCTTCACTGTTTGGTGCAATTTGCTGCTTACTCCAAGCTGCTACTTCGGCAAAGCCAAGACGATACAGCCAGTGAATAATGCTATTGATACCGCGTCGGGAACCAATCAGGAGAATTCTGACAGCAGCTTCTAGATATTGAAACAATAAATGGTAATCAGATATATCAGGTAATACTAATTCAACAGCAGCAGTAGTTTCCATGATGCCGAGATGCCATTCTTTCATCCAAATCAACCAATCTCCTCTGGGACATTCGCTCACAGCTAGGAGAAAATTATTTCCATAAGCTTTTGCCCAAAGTAATGCTTCAGATTTATTAGGGATATCAGACGGAACTTTAAATAATAGTTCTACAGTCCTTTTAGCCATTTTGATAATTGTCAGAGCGCGATTAAATACAGCTAATAAAATGTATTTTAATGAGAAGATATCTTAATTTTTATGGAACCCAAAATCATCAAGATTTTGTTGGGTTACGCTGTCGCTACCATTTCTACACCCTACACCCTCAACCTGGTTACTGAGGGCAGTCGAAGTACACACCCTTAATTCCCCTGTAGTCTCACACCCCTGTTCCCTGATCACCAAGGTGTTTGGTAAATTATATACAGCGCAGATATTTATCTAGCGCCTGAATTTTTGCCAGGCAGCTGTTACTACCAAAGATTGTTTACCCAAACCAACCTAGATACTACCTTTGTCCAGCATTTATGCTGAAGTCCGTACACAGTAACATTTGGCATCAAAACCTCATCCAGTCTCAGGTTGACGGTTTATTGGGTCAAAATGTTATAACGTCTTCAATTCTAGATGCAAAATGGGAACACTAGCTCGTAACTAGTGACTCATGCTTGGGAAAAATTCAACTTAGTCTCTAAATTCAAGGCCGAGCGAACAAAGTTGATAAGCAATGCTGAACTGAGCATCGCTGAGTATCTTTAGGTGGATGGGTCAAGAGTGATGAATGAAGCGGACACCTCAAACAACAGGGCTGTGATGGAATCTCTCAATTCTGCTAACTCGCTACAACCAGAGCCAACAAGCTGTCCTTTTTATGCAGTTGTGCCTTCTGAAAATCTGGCTATTAGGCAATTGCCACTCCTCAAACCAGCAGAAGAAACACCACAAGAACTGCAAAATTCTGAAGCTGTGGAAAATGTTACCCCAGAAGACTGGGTAGCAGAACCGCATAGTGAACAACAAGCAGTCATTGATGAAGAATTTCAGAAACTGCTCTTGTTAAATGAAGAACTGCGTACAGCAAACAATGAATTGTACGAACAAGTCGAGCATCTTAAAGATGAATTAGCTGAGTCAGAAAAAGCTTTGCAGTGGCAAAAAAGGCGCTCTAGCGTTACTGAATCAATGCTAAATCAACAAGCTCAAGAACTAATTGCAGCCCAAGAACAAATTCAGTCACTCTTTCAACAGCTAGACACCACAGCACAAACCGTTCAACGTCAAGAAACTTTGATTGAAACTTATAAAGCACAGTTGCAAATTAGTCAGCAACGTCTCGCCCAGTTAGAACGAGAATGTGCCTTATTGCAAACTAGCTATCATGAACAGTCTCAACAAGTGTTGCAGTCAGAAACTACTTGTCGAGAGTTGCGGACTCGCCTGATGCGCCAACAGCGTCAAACCCTGCAATTTAAAGCAGCTTTAGAAAAATGTCTCGAACCACCTACTGCTAACGACGACTCATCCGACGAAACAACAAGTAATAATTACAGCAGTACTACTAAACAAAGCCGATTTTCGAGAAAAGCCCGGTCTTTATTTCCTAACGTACAACCTATTAGACCTTGGTCAGCAGAACCAGAATCTCCGGCGGAAAATGTCGCTCATCCTTGGGGTGAATCTTCCGTTCCACCCGCATCCAGCTATAGTAACCCCACTCCCCAACCCTCATCACCTTGGAACTGGCCGACTCAGGAAGAAACACCCGCAGCTACTGAACCTGATACTTCCACAGAAACCGATGATGAGCCAATTACCTCCGAAACAGATGCACTAGGAGATTCATCAGCCAAACTAGATGAGCAAATAGATAGTCTCATCCAAATGTTTTTTGCTTCTCAACCGGGAACAACACCACCTGTTAACGGTGAAACTAATGTCACCAGTAATCAAACTGAAAAACCTCTTTGGGAAAGTTGGGCAACAGATGAAGCACAGCCAGAAACTACCCTAGAACAGCAATTTGTCGCATTAGAAACAGAAAATCATTCACCGATTACTGTGCCTACAACAGTAATTGAAGAGTCAACAATTTTACCAGATAAAAATTTACCGATTTCTTTTACTGTACCGTTGACGAAGAAGACAACAGAAGAGTCAGAAAATTTTTGGTCAGAAACTACACCAGAAAATACTGAGGAACCATCAGAGACAGAATTACCCTCAGAAACTTTGGTTGATTACAGTAATGATGCTCAATCACCGTCACCAGTGGTTTATCCCCAGCGTCCACCCAAGGGACGTAAATCGTTAGCATCTGTAGAATTGCCAAATTTTCGCCCTAATAGCTAGATATAGAAGGTGATAGGTTTTGTGGTGTCTCAGTTTGATTGGTAATGACAGTTAAGATATTAAGTTTGGTATTGCGATCGCAACACCAAACTTAATTTTTCTTGAGGCTAAACAAATTCTAGAGTTGCCATCTCAAGTACAAATATCCCCAGAATCTTACTTAACTGTTCAATCGACAACACATAATCATTGAAATGATCCATATTCTCATCTGCATCAGAAGTAATTTCTAGTCGGGAATTGCAGGTGGCGATCATTGCTTTGTCTGGATGATTGTGACCAAAGCGATTTGCCATTTCCTGTGATTCTTGTAAAACAGATGGTTCTGTATCTAAATAAATGTACAGTGACCAGCCATCAAAAGTTAATCTCAGACGGTTATCACCCCGTGAAACACTCATTGATGGCTTAGTAGAATCACGATTAAAAAACTGGACAAGCTTGATCTCCGCATCTGCAAGTGTAATATTACAATCAGGTGCTATGAGAGCTAAAGCATTGTAGGAAATTTGAGCCATTCTCAACTCCAAACCGGAATCATTCTTTTTAACTCACGAATTACGAATTGGAATTACTGCTTCTGGGTTGACGGTGGATGTTTGGTTGAGCGATCGCGGTTTACCTGTGGTAATTGCGTAGCGTAATGCTAATAATTGTAACCACAATACCGGGTTTCGAGGTTCCAGCCACGGTTGAATTTGTCCCAGGAAGCGCGGGAACCAAGAACTCAACACAGTACTAACTAAGGCATATTGACTAAAGTTAAAATAACTACCTAACCACCTGAATAAATCTCTAGGGCCAGCTAGTTCCCAAATCCACAACAGCAAGGCGGGGTTTTTCCGGGCGGCTTTGAGTGCGAGGCGGTTAAAGGTGAACCAATCACATCTATCTTTGATGAAATTATCCGCAACTTCTGGCGGTTCACTGGCTAATAACCCAAAGAAAGTATTCAACATTGAGTTAATACGCTGGGGTGGGATAAATTTCCCCGTCGGAACCATCATCCCTTTAGAAAATAGCCAGGTAATTGAGACATTGCTTTGATAAGCGCGAATTTGATTTAAGTGGCGAAAACTTAATAAGTCATGTTTGAGGGCGGTATCTAATAGAGTTGTCAACCTTTCCAAGTTCCGCACCAAAGAACCAAAGCCAGTAAATACCAAGGGAGATTGGAGAGAAGCAGCATCACCGATCGCAATTAATCTATCAAAAGCAACTTTGCGATCGCTACTACTCACACTAAAATGCCCTGGAATATAGCCAAATGTCGGTTTTTTCCACACCAATTTATCCATGTCACAGCGCCGATACTCTGGCAGAATTGTGAAAAAGTCCTCGTACATTTCCAATAGAGAACCGGGGTTGTCGAGGTGGACTTGGTGGTAATGAAACAAATAAATTGTCAGTTCCTCACCCGCGCCGGGAAACAATTCCCAAATCAATTGTCTCCCCCGCGAAATATCACCGTGACTGTACAGCACATCACCATATTGAGAATCCCAAACTTGTGGTTCAAATCCGCCATCCACCACTGCACCCACAGTTGGACAAACACTATCAAAAGCCCGACCACCGTTTAATTGCCATGCAATTGGTGAAGCGGTTCCCATTGCATCGACTAACAACCGCCCAGTTGCTTGCTTTTCTGTTTGACTGGGTAAATGCTGAACTGTAGCGACAACTTGAGAATTATTAATATCTGCGCGGATAAATTCGGTTTCGTCCCAAATCTCACCGCCAGCCGCCCGTAGCTTCTGACCGCACAGCTGCAACCATTTTTCTGAGTCTAGGGCAATATTCAAGACTGTGGGAGTGTGGAGAATTGGCGATCGCAATTTTGGCGGATTATTACCATCAAAAAATTTATTAAATCCGTCTTTATATTCCCTGACAATAATGCTTTCCAACTCGCTGCTTGTCACCAAACCCAGATTTAATAAACTCTGTAATTCATCACGCGAAATATTCCATTCGCGGTTCATCTTGCCAAAAGGTAAACGTTCCACCAACAGCACTTTATATCCCAATTTAGCCATCACCGCCGCATGGACAACCCCTAGTGCGCCACCAATGTAAATTAAGTCATAATCCAATTTTGAATTTTGGGTTTGAGATTTGGGATTGGCAAACACTACCTGACGTGGCGCTTGGGGATGACGCACACCTTCGCGCCAGCGTTGTTCCCACCAATAGGCGCGTGTGAGGTCGTATTTGCCATTCGGCATTTTCTGAAAATATTTAACCGTGAGTGGGTAATATGGCGCTAAAGCTTCAAAAATTGATTGTTGGGATAAATCAATAACTGGTGGCTTGGGGTACTGATGCGGAAAGTGTCGCCTGATTTCTGTCTTAAGACGTAGCAAAATTTCCTTCTCTTGGGGGAAAGGCTGATCTGACCAACGGAAGACCTTTAAATAGGTAGTTCTCTGCACTGACCACACAAAAATTGATAGTTCTGTCGGTAATTTTTCGGAAATAGTCTGGTCAGATGCTGTATAGTCTGTAGGTAATTTCAGGCAGAAGCCATCTGGAGTTAGGGATTTTTCGCCAAATTCTGGTTGAAAATCTACTTGTAGCCATTGACGTACCGCTGCTGTGTCTGGAATTGGCACTTCTAAATAAAGGACTTCTTTCATGTGTCTTTGACATCTCCGCTTAAAATACTCATTTCGGCAGATTTATTAACTGCGAAAATTCCTGTAAACTCCGCCCTATTACTCAAATAAAGATTCTGTAAAGAACTTTTAATAATTTGTCAAATTTTTTTTATTCATTTTGTAACTTTGTAAACCCACGCCATGAATTATCCCATTCCAGATAGCCCTCAAGATATTCTTGCGTTACAACAAAAGCCAGTTGATGAAGAACTTGTAGCTTCTGCGATCGCAGGAGTAATTAAAATTGTCCGTTCTCAAGGTAAATCTTTGGAAGACTTAACCGCACAAGTCCTCGAAGATGATCCATTGCTAGATAGACAGCAACGTCGTTGGCTAAGTCAATTGCTGGCTCAAGCCTGGGAAAGTTTTACTTAAAGGCTAGGGGTTAGAGGCTAGGGAGCAGTTGTGAAAAAAATCACTCTCCCCTTCTTTTTTGAGCCTCTGTGTGAAACAAAACCCCATCCCACAACACCCAATACAGAAAATCTTAGAAGACAAGAACTTTACACTTCATGGAGAGGTTGAAGAGTAACAATAAATTACTTGTAGGACTGACGCAAAAAACCTCTCAAACTCTTATTCCTCCGTGAACTACCGAAGTTTGCTCAACGCGGGGAACCCGCGCACGCAACTTCTCTCTGCGTCTCTGTGGTTAGATTTTTCGTGGCCTGTGCGTAAGCCCTGACTTGTTTAACATTCGATACTCTGATTCATAAAAGATGTCTAATGTTGTTATTTCAAACCTGAAAAGCCAAGATTAGGCAAAACTTTGAAAAATTTGTTCCACAGTCAAATTTAACTCTGGGAAAGTTTGTGAGATGATGCGCTCATTATTTCGGAATTGCTGCACTTGGTATTCCCAATCAACTAGCGAGTAAACCGAGATAGTGGGTTGTTTGGGATTGCCAATAAACCGCCTACCACCTAAAGCCGCATAATCGACAATCCAGTATTCAGGGATGCCTACTGCTTCATAGTCAGCAGCTTTTTTTAAATAATCATCTCGCCAGTTAGTACTCACTACCTCGATTACTAAAGGAATAGACTCAGCTTGGCTGACAGTTGATGCTTTTTTCCACAGAGGCTCATTGACTAAATTAGGCTGATTTAATATCAGTACATCTGGTGAGTAAGCTGATTCGCCTTCCAATGGTTTCACAAAAGCTGTTTTGGGAATGATATAAGGAAATTTTAACCGCCTAATTTCGGCAGCTATCTCCAACATCAAAAAACTGATAACTTCTTCATGATCACCTGTTGGTGATGGCATTTCCACAACTACTCCATCGTGCAATTCATAAAGTCGCTGTGGGTTGTCTGGATACCAAGTGATAAATTCATCAAATGTAACTAGTTTACGTAAGGTTTGAGTCATCTGAGTATTGAGTGCTGAGTATTGAGTGCTGAGTGCTGAGTGGGAGTAGACAAGGGTGAGGGGGTAGACAAGGAAGAAAGAAAAATAGATAGATAGCTACCTTGTCTCCCTTGTCCCCCTTTGCCCCCCAGCCCCCTCCCTACCTCTAATCCCTAAGCCTTCACTGCGGCTTCTGCTTGGCAATGTAATAACAAACCATATTCCAAACCCTCAACTACTGCTTGATAAGAAGCAGCTAGGATATTTGCAGAAACGCCGATAGTTGTCCAGCGTTGATGACCGTTGCCTGATTCTACTAAGGCTCTGGTTTTGGCGGCTGTGCCGGCGTGTCCGTCAAGAATTCGCACTTTGTAGTCGGTTAATTCAAAGCTGGCGAGTTGGGGATAAAAGTTGACTAAAGCTTTGCGTAAGGCGGCATCTAAGGCAGCAACGGGGCCGTTACCTTCGGCGGCTTCTAAGATATTCTGACCGTTGACAGTGACTTTCACGGTGGCTAACGCACTGCTGGTTTCTTTCCCTTCTACTAAGTCACAGTGTACTTGAAAGCCTTTGATTTCAAAAAATTCTTGCCGCGCCCCTAAAGCTTCATACATTAACAGGGCAAAACTCGCTTCGGCGGCTTCAAATTGATAGCCTTGACTTTCTAATTGTTTGAGGCGTTGGAGAATTTGTTTTGCTTCTGGTGTTTGTTTATCTAATTCAATGCCAAAAGTACGGGCTTTGGCTAAGACGTTACTCAGTCCCGCTTGTTCAGAAATGACTATCCGCCGACGGTTCCCGACTGTTTCTGGCTGGATGTGTTCGTAAGTCAGGGGGTTACGTTGCACTGCGGAAACATGCACACCGCCTTTATGAGCAAAAGCCGAACGTCCGACAAAAGGCGCGTGTTCATCAGGCGCAAGATTGACTACTTCACTGACAAAACGGCTGGCTTCTGTGAGTTGAGTAAGCTGGTGTTCTGAGATACAGCTATAACCCATTTTTAGCTGTAAGTTGGGAATTAAAGAACAAAGATTGGCATTGCCGCAGCGTTCACCATATCCATTTATTGTTCCTTGTACCATTGTTGCCCCAGCCATGACAGCAGCTAGGGCATTTGCTACGGCTAGATCACAATCGTTATGGGTGTGGATGCCGATTTGTGGGGTTGTCATTGTTTTTTGACAAGTGACAGATAACAAATGACTTTTAACAGTTGTCACACTTTCGCTGACTTCGTGAGGCAAAGTTCCGCCATTTGTATCACATAAAACTAACCATTCCGCACCAGATGCGATCGCAGCCTCTAATGTTTGTAAAGCATAATCTCGATTATGTTTGTAACCATCAAACCAATGTTCGGCATCGTAAATCACGCGTCGCCCATGTGAGCGAAAATACTCAATAGTATCGCGGATCATGGCCAAATTTTCCTCTAAAGTTGTCTTGAGACCTTCTGTAACGTGTAAATCCCAAGATTTGCCAAAAATTGTCACCCACCGAGAACCAGCAGTTAAAATTGCTTGCAACATTGGTTCAGCCGCAGCGACGGTATTGGGGCGACGCGTAGAACAAAATGCCACAATTTCTGCTTGTTTGAGCGGATCTTCTTGGAGTTGCCAGAAAAACTGAACATCCTTCGGGTTAGCGCCGGGCCAACCACCTTCAATGAAGGGAATACCCAGTTGGTCTAATCTTTTAGCAATGCGTAGCTTGTCTTCAATAGACACCGATAGCCCTTCGCATTGAGTGCCATCCCGTAAAGTTGTGTCATAAAGCCAAATTTGAGGAGAGGGATTTGTGGTCATAAGACAAGATCATGCGAGACAACTGTAGAGGAAATGTGCCAATATACTACAAAAAGCCGGTTCGTTAATTTAAATATGCCCAAAGTACTAACACAGGGTACGAACAATACGTTGGTCTGGCGCTGCATCCCATACTGGATTCAGTTAGATTAAGGCTTGTATGAAGAATTTGGGTTTTAAATTACGAAAAGTTTTGCAACAAAATGGTGTTGATCTCTAAAATGGCGTGCAGAAGCAAAAAACAGTCAGTTAGTTGGTAGTGATGGTATGAGTGTGATCGATAAAGTGATGTGTTGACTGTGAATTAGCGTCACAAAAGCAGCGATCGCTTCTTTTCCATTCTCCTACAATAGACCTGCATTTAGCCGCTCACACAGAGGATTTTACGGATTATTGGATCAGGGATATCGAATAGGAAAGGAAATCAAAAGGTTAGGTTACACAAGGAGAAAAACAATATGGGTAGATGGACACCGCTTATTCTCATGGGTGGAGGCTTGGCAATTTTATTAGGTACATTGCTAGGCATTAACTTTCCAATGGGTGGAGGGCAACAAACTGCCAGTAATAATGCTCCCGGCGGCAAAACCTCACGCGTTCTCCCAGCTAATATTAATGTTAATAGCACTGCCCCCAGCAGAGGTAGCCGTGGCTTAAGCGAAGACAGAGCCAGCACTCCTCAAGAAGATAATGTTCCCACAGAAGCTAGAGGCAGCAGAAGCGTTAGACAGGAAAATTTAAACACCAACACAACTGAGCGCCGAACTAGCGTTGCTCAAAATACAACTCCCAGCGAATCATTTTCAACTCCTGACAATACATCATCAGAGCCAACTACCAGAGAAGTACAATCAACCGAAACTCAATCAACTGATACAATCACCAGTGATAGTGAGTCTACTAGAGAGCCAATTCGGGCTTTGTGGTAGGAAAGGGCAGTGGTTCGGCTACGCTCATCAACCAGGGGTAGGGGAGACAAGGGGGACGAGGAAGCAATCTTTCTACCTTGTCTACTCCCTCTCAGCACTCAACACTCAAAACTCAGCACTCAAAACTAGTCATTGGTTACAAGTTATTAGTTATAAGTTATGTAGTTGTGTACTAATGATCAATGGCTAATAACCAATGACTAATGACTAATGACTAGCGATGTTTTAATTATTGGTGGCGGTGTTATTGGCTTGGCGATCGCCGTCGAACTTAAATTGCGCGGGACAAATGTCACCGTGCTTTGTCGTGATTTCCAGGCTGCTGCTACCCATGCTGCTGCTGGCATGTTAGCACCAGACGCAGAAATTATCCAAGATGAGATGATGGGTAAGTTGTGCAGGCGATCGCGTGCCTTATACCCAGAATGGACAAGCAAACTTGAAGATTTAACAGGGATTAATCCTGGTTATTGGGCTTGTGGCATTCTTGCGCCTGTTTATCAACAACCACAGTCTTCTGCGGCTGGTGAATCACCTGCTTATTGGTTAGATCAAACTGCCATTCATCAATATCAGCCAGGATTGAGTAATGATGTCGTTGGTGGCTGGTGGTATCCTGAAGATGCTCAAGTTGATAATCGGGCATTAGCGCAAGCACTGAGAACTGCTGCTCAATCCCTCGGCATTGAAATCAAAGACAATATTACAGTCTCAGGATTAATCCAACAGCAAGGGCAAGTCATCGGCGTACAAACCAACCAAGGCGTAATTCGTGCCGGTCACTATGTTTTGGCGGCTGGTGCTTGGTCTAGTGAATTGTTACCTTTACCTGTGACTCCGCGCAAAGGGCAGATGTTGAGTATCCGCTTACCTGACTTTGTGCCAGAATTGCCTTTGCGAAGAGTGTTATTTGGTGAAAACATTTACATCGTACCCCGGCGCGATCGTTCGATTATTTTGGGCGCAACTAGTGAAGATGTGGGTTTTGCCCCGAATAACACCCCCGCAGGCATCCAATCTTTACTTCAGCAAGCGATTCGCCTTTATCCACAATTACAAGATTATTCGATTCAAGAATTTTGGTGGGGTTTTCGTCCGGCTACTCCAGATGAGTTACCTATTCTCGGCACTAGCCACTGTGCAAACTTGACTTTGGCTACAGGTCATTATCGCAACGGCATTTTACTAGCGCCCGTGACAGCCGCCTTAATTGCTGATTTAATCTGCGAACAAAAATCAGATTCTTTATTGGCACATTTCCATTATTCTCGGTTTCATACCCAGCCATCTACCGCCCCTATGCTCACTCACTCTGCCAATTTTACCAACGGCGATCGCCCAGCTTTATCACCACTCCCTAACTCCCCGCTTCCCGACTCCCCACTTGTAATTGCAGGGAAAACCTTTCAATCTCGCTTGATGACAGGAACCGGCAAATATCGCAGCATTGCAGAAATGCAGCAAAGTATTGTTGCTAGTGGCTGTCAAATTGTCACCGTCGCAGTCCGGCGAGTCCAAACCAAAACCCCAGGACATGAAGGTTTAGCAGAAGCACTAGATTGGTCAAAAATTTGGATGTTGCCGAATACGGCTGGTTGTCAAACTGCCGAAGAAGCGATTCGTGTCGCCCGTTTGGGTAGGGAAATGGCAAAATTGCTGGGGCAGGAAGATAATAACTTTGTGAAATTAGAAGTTATCCCCGATGCAAAATATTTACTCCCTGACCCGATTGGGACACTGCAAGCGGCTGAACAACTGGTAAAAGAAGGGTTTGCTGTATTGCCGTATATTAATGCTGACCCGATGTTAGCCAAACGCTTAGAAGAAGCTGGCTGTGCAACAGTCATGCCTTTAGCTTCACCCATCGGTTCGGGACAAGGATTAAAAACCACTGCCAATATCCAAATCATTATTGAAAACGCTAAAGTGCCGGTTGTGGTAGATGCAGGGATTGGTTCACCTTCCGAAGCGTCTCAAGCAATGGAATTAGGCGCAGATGCTTTATTAATTAATAGTGCGATCGCCCTAGCCCAAAATTCACCAGCAATGGCTTATGCGATGAATTTGGCAACCGTCGCTGGTCGTTTAGCATACTTAGCTGGCAGAATGCCCATCAAATCCTATGCTAGTGCTAGTTCCCCTGTGACTGGCACGATTAATTAATTCAAATCTCCGACTTCTCTAAACATCTGGTGAATGAGGGGGGTTACTCCCTCAAAAAACCACACAACGAGAGTGAAGAAAAAGCGATAACTTCTCAGCAATCAGCACTGAGCAACAGGCTCTTTTTTTACTCGATTTACTGAACAAGTGCTAAAATCCTCAGATGGACAGTTAGGATATCCCAATGCCAGTTGTAGCTAGCTCAATCAAATTTGGTACAGATGGCTGGCGGGGTGTGATTGGTGAAGAATTCACCTTTGAACGCCTTGCCTTGGTAGCGCCAGTAGCCGCGAAAGTCTTATATGATACTTATTACTCGACAGTCGGTAGCCGGACTATTATCGTCGGTTATGACCGCCGTTTTATGGCGGAAGACTTTGCTCGTGCTGTGGCTGATGCTGTCACCGCCGTCGGATTTGATGTCTTGCTGAGTGAAACATTTGCCCCAACACCGGCATTTAGCTGGGCTGCTAAAGAACTTAATGCTTTGGGGGCGTTGGTAATTACAGCTAGTCATAATCCTGGTGCATATTTAGGGTTAAAAGTCAAAGGATATTTTGGTGGCTCAGTACCGCCAGAATTTACCAAAGAGATAGAAGCACTGCTACCGCAGGGTGTACCAACAGCAGCTACTCCTGGTAAATTGGATAAGTTTGACCCTTGGCCTAGTTACACAACAGGATTACAAGGTAAAGTAGATATTGCCAAAATTCGAGAAGCGATCGCCTCTGGTAAACTGGCTGTGTTTGCAGATGTAATGCACGGTGCAGCTGCTGGTGGACTGGCAAGATTATTGGGTGATCAAGTCAAAGAACTCAATAGCAACCGTGACCCGCTATTTGGTGGTGGTGCGCCGGAACCATTACCGAAATATCTTTCTAAGTTATTTGAAGTCATCAAAAATCATCGAGAAACTAATAAATCTGGTTTGACTGTTGGTTTAGTATTTGATGGAGACTGCGATCGCATTGCGGCGGTAGACCAAGATGCCAACTTTTTAAGTTCGCAAATTTTAATCCCGATATTAATTGACCACTTAACTTTGCGACGCGGTTTTACAGGGGAAATTATCAAAACAGTCAGTGGTTCTGACTTGATTCCCCGTGTAGCAGCATTACACAATCTGTCATTGTTTGAAACACCAGTCGGTTACAAATACATCGCTGACAGAATGTTAGTCTCACAAGTACTCTTGGGTGGGGAAGAATCTGGTGGAATTGGCTACGGTAGCCACATTCCAGAACGAGATGCGCTACTTTCGGCATTGTATGTCCTAGAAGCGATTGTCGAATCTGGGCGAGATTTGAGCGAATATTATTCTGACTTGCAACAACAAACAGGGTTTAATTCCGCTTACGATCGCATCGATTTACCCTTAGCTAGTATGGATGTGCGATCGCGTCTTTTGCAACAACTCCAAACCCAACCCTTAACCGAAATTGCAGGTAAAGCAGTCATTGATTGTCAAACAATCGACGGTTACAAATTCCGTCTTGCTGACAACAGTTGGTTAATGATTCGCTTTAGCGGTACTGAACCAGTCCTGCGTCTCTATTGCGAAGCCGCTACCATCGAACAAGTACATAAAACCCTTGATTGGGCAAGGCAGTGGGCAGAGTAAGATTTTAGTTATTAGTCATTTGTCCTTGCTCTTTGGTCAAATGACTAATGATTAATGATGAATTACCTATAACCCATGAACAAATTACTCGTAGTAGCCACAAGCAATCCAGGTAAATTGCGGGAAATGCAAGCTTACCTAGCAAGTTCTAGTTGGAAATTAACTCTCAAACCAGAAGAACTAGAAGTAGAAGAAACAGGTGATACATTTGCGGCTAACGCTTGTTTAAAAGCCTCCGAAGTTGCCAAAGCTACAGGACAATGGGCGATCGCCGATGATTCTGGTTTACAGGTAGATGCTTTGAATGGTGTACCGGGGGTATATTCGGCGCGTTATGGCAAAACCGACGCAGAGCGAATTTCTCGGTTATTAAGAGAATTAGGTAATGAAACTAACAGACAAGCACAATTTGTCTGTGCAGCAGCGATCGCCCGTCCAGATGGTGAGATAGTTGTACAATGCGAAGGTATTTGTCGTGGCGAAATACTTCATGCACCCCGTGGAGAGGGTGGTTTTGGCTATGATCCTGTATTTTACGTGCCAGAAAAGCAGTTAACCTTTGCAGAAATGTCCCCAGAAGAGAAAAAATCTGTTAGTCATCGTGGTCAGGCGTTTGCGGCGTTAATCCCACAACTGAGTACAATACTGAGTGCTGAGTCAAGTTCTTACTTTCTATTCTTATAGACTTAGCAATTACCATTCACAAATTACTATGGCTATAGCGATCGCACTCCATACAGATTCGATTAACAAATTAGACTTGTCACCTGCTTTAGCAGTAATTGAACCACTTTTGCAAGAAGGAGTTGCTGCTTATGAACAGCAATTAAACTTTGATATCGACTACCCTTTAGACCCAGGCGACCCCCGCGAACTTTCCGAAGTTCCAGAGTTACGCCTGTGGTTTATTCGCTTAGATGCAAAATATCCTTGGATACCTTTTTTATTAGATTGGAAAGGTGGGGAATTAGCTCGTTATGCGGCTATGCTTGTACCACATCAATTCAGTAATAAAGAAGGCATTCAATATAATCCTGAAGCATTAGAAATATTTTTAATGCACAAAATCTTCGTTTTGGCTGACTGGTTAAAACAACAAGCAATTCCCAGTTCATCCCGGCTAAAATCTATGGCGCAAATGCTGGGTTATGAATTAGATGACGGATTTTTTGAAATGTTTTAAATCAGCGTTTACAGGCGAATTTTGATGTTCGCTTGTAAACATTACAATTCAATTTCTGGTTTTATCTATCCAATAAAGATAATATCTTTCAGTATCCACCCAAGCTCTTTTAAAACTCTTGCTAGGGACAATATTTAAATCATCTTTATTGATATTAAGTTCTTTATTTAAAATCAATAAAATTCTACTTTTCACTGCTTGGCTCTTAAACAAAGCGTGAACTTGTCTCAATATCTCAGGTTGTTCAACATCTTGACGACCTTGTTTAAATAGAGTAAAACTTCCCATCATTTGCCGTTCAGGATAGTAGAATTTCCGATTCAGATACCCTGATAATGCAGCCATATTCGCATCTCGACTGGCTACAATAAATTCATCATTTAACTGACTTTTTTGGATGTAATGAGCAGTTTCTCTACTCGCAGAAAATGGGATAACCAAATCTCTAGCAAAGCCATAAATTCCTCCAAATAATTGAGCAGCCAGAATTAACGTAAAAATTACATAATGCCATTTTTGAGCTAAATTAAATAACCTTGGTGTTGGGGCCAATTTATTTTCCGATACTAGAGAATTTTGATAATAACTCTCTAGCCATAAGGCTGCTATAAAAACTAAATAAAAATGCCCAAAGTGACGATGATTTCCGGCAAACCGAAAATAAGTAAATGCCAGTAGGATAACATTACCTACTGAATACATAAAAAGCACAACTGGTTTCTTGGAAAATTTTATCAAGTATAAAGTGAATATCAAAATACTGATAAAAGCACAGATAATTAAATCTAGCAATCTTTTTTTTGGGATAATCAACAAATAACTAGCAACCAATCTGTTGATGCTCTTTAACAAATTGAATACATCTAAATTTGTTGACCATCCGTTATTTAATCCCCCATGTAAATAACTATTTGCAGGCGGAGTAATAATATAAGCTGATAATATTAAAGAAAATACAACTATTAAAAAACTTAAAATTAAATCATACTGTTTGCTTTGTTCAAAATAATTTTTTCTATGCTCACTATCAAAATAAAATTCAAAGAGTAGTGTTAATGATAAAGCAAATGAAACTAGTAAACCATAAGCACTACTATTTGCCAATAATCCTATTAAACTAGATAAGTACAAGTAAGTTGTTTTTCGGGATGGAAATACAGCACAAAAAGCAAAAATAAACAGGAGGCTAAAAGCATAATTGCGGGAAATCAAAAAATATTCATAAAAAGGAAAATAACCAAAAATAAACAGTAATTTATGTTTATATTTAAAGGGACTATATAAGTAAAATATGAGAACCGCAGTAATTGTAATAGATAAATGAAACAATTGCATAATCAAGGGATTGTCGGCAATTTTTCTCAAAAATGCCAGAGAAAAATACCACAACACTGGATGCCCTTCATATTTAATATTGGCAATTAAGGCTGTGAAAGATTCACTATCTCTCACAATCAACCAAGGGTTGAGTTCATCTCGCCACATTGAATGATTGAGAATACCTATAAAACCTAGTATTGAAAAAATAATTACAATCAACCAAGGATAAAGAGAAAATAGGGTTGAAATCCGATTAATTGCTTTTTTAGCTAACATTTGGTTGGAAATTAGGTTTTCAATTTAATAGGTGGTTATGCCAATTCTATAAGACGTTGCATTATATAAATTCTGTAGAGACGTTGTATACAATACAACGTCTCTACAACAACTTGCTATTATTACAATACTACCTATGAGTTTTAAGCAGCGATTTTTTCTAGCGTATGAGAATTTTGCTGAAACAGTTGAGTAATTCTCTCAGCAGGTACAGGAATACCAAAATAATATCCTTGTCCTTCTTGACAGCCACATTTTTGTAAATACTCAAGCTGTTCTTGTGTTTCTACTCCTTCTGCGGTGATTTTTAACTGGAGGCTTTTGGCTAAGGCAATAATGGCATCGGTGATAGCTGCGCTATCAGGATTAGATATGACATCTTGTACAAATGAACGGTCAATTTTGATCATATTTACAGGGAAACGCTTCAAGTAGTTTAAGGAAGAATAACCAGTTCCGAAGTCATCTAAGGCTAACCATAAGCCGAGTTCTCGTAATTGTTTGAGGGTTTTCACAGAACGTTGAATGTCACCCATCAAATAGCTTTCGGTGACTTCTAATTCTAAGTAAGATGGTGGCAAATCTGTTTCTTGCAGGATTTGTTTGACAACCTCTACTAAGTTTGGTTCTTCAAACTGTCTGGCTGAGAGATTGACTGACATCCGAATTGGTTCGATTCCAGCTAATTGCCAAGCACGATTTTGAGCGCAGGCGGTACGCAATACCCATTCTCCAATCGAGATAATTAAACCATTATCTTCGGCAATGGGAATAAATTTGGCTGGAGAAATCAACCCGCGTATGGGATGTTGCCAACGTATGAGTGCTTCTAGTGCGGTTACTTTTCTACTACGTAAATCAATTAGGGGTTGATAGTAAACTACCATTTCTCCACGTTCTAATGCCCCACGTAGTTCATTTTCTAGTGTTAATCGCTCTTGCAATTGAGCGTTAATTTCTGGGGAATAGAAGCGATATTGACTGCGCCCTTGCTGTTTTGCTTGATATAGGGCGATGTGAGCCTGTTGTAATAATTGATCTACAGAATTACGATCGCCTACACTGTTAATTGTGATGCCAACGCTGCTGGTAATGTGAATCTGCTGCCCTTCGATTAAGAAAGGTTTGGAGATTGTATTTAAAAGTAACTGCGAGAGTTTGATGACATTCTCAAAGGAAAGTATATCAGTGTGGGCGATCGTAAATTCATCTTGGCTCAAATGGCCAAGGATATCTGTTTGACCCATACAATTAGTTAAACGTTGGGCAACTGCTCTTAAAAGCAAGTTCGATTTTTCATGCTCTAACCCATGACTGATACCTGTAAAATCGTCAATTCCCAGCACCACCACTGCTACAAGCTGCTGCTGATTGTGCGATTGTGATATGTTCTGATAAAGGCGATAGCAGAATAAGTCCCGATTGGGTAATCCAGTTAAATTATCATAGTTAGTAATTTGATGAATTAACTCATCTAACTTGTGCAGAGTTTGGGTAGTATCTGCCATTAATGTGCCTGCCTCATCTACATATTCTGTAGGCAGTTCTGGTAATTTTTTTAGTATGAAAATAGTCTTGTAGTGCAGCCGACGTTAAAATAACTGGAGCTAGAAGATATCGTAGTGCATATAATGTTGCTGCTGTACCTGCAAGTGTGGCAAATAAAGCAATTAACAAAACTTTTACAGCTATTTCCCAAGAATAAGAGTTAGATGTAACAAACCAGAATAGCAAACTCAGCAATGGTACATGAGTTCCTAAAAAAGCTACCAGCATAATTTTTGCTGTATAGCTATTTTTCACCCAGCGAAATTTAGCTAGAGATGAGTATAGGTAAAGTTGGTGCTTCAGCTTCATAGACTCTATTTGATGGTAGATAGTTGGCAAATTAATTACTAGGATTTTCCTGGCAGAAAAATTGTGGGAATTTATTACCTTATTTTCCAGAAAAATGCAGTGATTCAAATTCCTCCATTTAGTTTATAAAATACTCTCCATAGTTTTGGTAAAGGCAAATCTATAGCCTATTTACGTACTAAAAATTGATTAGTACAATTACTGGTTAAAATATGAATTATGGATGAATTTTTATGATTGATTTAATTGAATTAAATAGCAGTAATATTTTAGATATTTCACCTAAACTTCAGGTCTTATCCAGAGCATTTAATGTGATTTTTAAATGCTTGATAAATAAGAAAAATTAGATATTTTATATGACTAAACCCATCTAAAATTAAGGATTTTTACTACGAATAAAAATATAAAAACAAAATTTTATCTAACTTGTGACTGATAAAAATAACCTAATATATTTAATAAATCTATGAGACTAGTGATAACTGCAACTCATCTTATTTGAGAGAACTTGTCTTGATTTATAGAAATAAATAATTTAAGAGAATTTTAAAATTAACAACCTAATTATATGCTTAACTTGGCAATTAACATCATTATTATACTAGACTACCTAAGTATTAGCTGAATGATAGCAAATAAAAAAATGCTTTTTTCTTAACCAAATCATTAACTATTAATTGTGCAGTCATTTGACTGGAGGATAAAACATATTTACTTAAAATTTAAGCAAATAAAGTCAAAAAAACAGCCCGTAACCTAGATAAACAAGCTGTTTTTGCTCACTGTTTAGTTTTGATTTAATCAGTTTTTCTAAAGAATTACAAAAAGCATCTATCTAAAGATAGTTTTTGTAGATTGTCTGGTATGCTAGGAACAACGAGTTGCTATTTTTGGCTTGGTTTGATAGTTATCTAATTCTCAGTAGGTGGGTGGAAAAATTTATAACTATGTCATTGCGAACGCAGCGATAGCGAAGTGAAGCAATCGCAACGGTTTTGAGCTTTTTACATTTTGTTACATAATTGGGTTTATTTGTGCCTACCTACTTAATAGGAATTACACAACGCCGATAATGTCATGGCGACCGGAAGGGAGTTTAGGGAAGCAATTCCAGCATCAGGGGAGATCGCCCCGCTATCGTTCATAATAACGGAGTTGCGTTATTGTTGCGTAAATTCTGGAATCTATCTAAGTGAATATTGCTTGTTACAGAGTGTTTATGAGATTTTTCAAGGTAATAAACCTCTGGAAAATACTGTCATGAAAAAAAAAATCAGTAGTTATTGCTACAGCGATTTCTGCCTACGCTTGCTTAACGACAATAACTAAAGCTGAAGCTTTTCAATTAACTCCATTCACTAGTTATACTCCTAACCCTAATGGGCCAACATTTATTGTTAATTTCGACGGAAGTGGCCCTTATGATGGGTATGCAGTCAAGAGTATTAAAAACTTAAAACTCTTTAATGATCGGAATGAAACTTATAATATAAGTTTTGCCACAGGTTCTACTCAAGAGTTGGGAAGACTAAAAAATTCTCAACTATAACAATGATCGCGCTCTAGAAGCCCATCTTAGTATTGCAGAGGCTTTACGTAGTCTGAGATTACCGGATGGATTGCGCGTTACTGCCTTAGAAGATTTGGAAGGTAATAAACAGTATGAATGGAGCATTCTTGGGAATTGGTTTTGGTGGACAGGTTTCTGGAGTGAAGAGTATGGTTACAGTGGTGTATTACTAGAAGGCCCCTTCGGAGGTAGCACTTTACTGTATAGTAGGAAAACTTACACTATTTTTAGCCCACAAGTACCAGAACCTATTACTTTTATCGGTAGTCTAACAGCACTAGGTTTTGGTATTGCTATTAAAAGGAAATTTGGATCTACACAGAAGTAAGCATAACTCAGTTAGCAAGACTGTATTAATCTGAACCGATGCAATATGAGTAAACTAAAAACTAGCTAGTACAACAAGGCAAAAGTAAAAAGAAAAAATAGTTATACTACAAGCCTTTTAGCAATTTCTTATGGTCTGTTTATTTACGCTACACTGTACTGGTGTTTTGTGAGTATTAGTTAGAGTCACAGCTTATACAGGTATTAACGCATAAGCTTGTTTCAGTTCAACTAATTAGTTAGCAAGAAAATTTGCGTTAAGTAGACTTCACCTTGCTGATTAGTCGCCACACCAACACCAGTTAGGTTGTAATTTCCTTTGATATTCTTCAAATGTCCCGGACTTTCTAACCAACCAATTACAGCTTGACTAGCAGGATTACTATATCCTTGGTTGACTGCCACATTTTCGCCAGCACTGTTGAAGCGAATCGAAGTAGATATGACACGCTTTTCAAATCCGTTATGACTGAAGGGAACTTTCCCTTTAGCCATATTTTGACTGTGAATCCTGGCTTGTCGAGAGATATTGGCATTCAAAGTTAATTTTGGTAGTTTTTTAGAAGCTCTGTAGCGGTTGATTTGTTCAAAAACTGATTTTTCTAATGCAGTGGTATTAAAGGTAGTAGTTGACGAGGCTAGTTGACTAGAAGCGACTGGTTGAGTTGTGCTGTTGGTAGATGAATGGCTTGGTATCGGAGTAGTGATAAATCCACTAGCAAGGACAAGCGTACTTAAAGCGATGCCAAAAGCAGGTTGTCGTAACATGGAGAATTACAAAGTATAGATGATTAAGACCTATACTCTACCTTCGACTTCCTAGAATCTGTAACAGGATATTATTAAAAATTGCTCAATTTGGGAAGGAGGGGTTAGGGATTAGAGGCTGGAGACTAGGGAATAGGGTATGGTTATCGGGCTGCGATCGCACTATTGTATGAAGGTGTGGTATTTGCAGCAGCAGAAGAATAGTTGATTGTGCGATCGCACCAGCACCTAAAGCAGCGATAATCAGAGAAATAGGTTCCATCGTTAATCCTTTATAAGCCAGCAAGAGAAATTCGATGTATCTAAAAAACATACAGCAAAAATAGGGTGCGTTACGCAAATACAGTAACGCACCCTATTTTTAAGCAATTTTTAACTGAATTTTATATCAGTCGAAGTAAAGGTGAGGACATTTAAAGAGCAAGAATCCCAGAAGAGTAATAATTTTACCTTCTGCCTCCTGCCATATTTTCCTAACGTGTACGGATAAATATTTGGGTAAAGTAAACCGCACCTCTACTATTTACCGCCACACCAACACCTGTGAGGTTGTAATTACCTTTGATATTAGCCAAATGTCCTGAACTTCTCAGCCAACCTTGCACGGCTTGGGTTGCAGGATCTGGATATCCCTGGTTGTAAGCCACATTTTCAGCAGCCGCGCTGTAGGGAATTGTAACTGCGATCGCTTGAATTCTTGCACCAAAACCGTCATGACCAAATGCAACTCGCCCCTGAGCCATATTTTGACTGTGAGTCCTGGCTTGATTATCAATAGTTGAGTTCCGAATTAATGCTGGTAGACCAAGAGAAGCTCGATATTTATTAATTTGGTTGAAAACAGCCGCTTCTAACTCCCTAGGTGTCGCAGTAGATTGTGCCAGTTGGATGTTATTATCTGACATTTGGGTACGTTGCAAGGTAGCAGTTTGAACTGGTGTAGAAAAAGCGATTACGCCTCCAATCAAGGCCAGAGTCGCTACACCAGCACTGGATATTTTATTCTGAATCATTAATAGGTAGCCCTAAACACACTGAAAGAGAACACTTCCAGATAATGTAACCGGACTCATGTACATTGAACAAATAGGCTATGAGCCAGCATCTAGGGATTTACACTGCTCTACCTTGCAAAATTGCCAGCCAACTTACATATTCATCAATTTCCATAGTTCATCATTCTCTGGGTAGAGAAATAGTGAGAAGTCAGGAGTCAGAAGTCAGAATTCATACTGACTTCTATGGGACACTTCGACAAGTTCAGGGTATCGCAGTGCGTTGCTGGCGAATGAATAGGCGGTTTTAAGACTGCCACTAAATCTTTGATTCAGCAGTCTGCAATGAGTGGGAAATTCAGATCCACTACTCATTGATTCTGACTCCTGAATTGTGACTTCTGAATTCTTCTTCAATTACTTAACCAACCTATATCAAGTAATTGTTCAAGGGAATAAGGGCATTCCACAGGAAAATCGACAGTATTCTGAGTTTTAATTTTTACAAAACCCAACGCATCTTTATAGATAGAATCCAATTCCGAATCGAGATAATTATGCAGATTAGTAGTTAGTCTTCGTTTTAATTGAGTGCGGAAATTATAAATTTCTTCTTGCCAGTGAATTGAATTATACTCAGATTCGCTTGTCCAATATTGCAGTAATAATAAATGACGGATAATTTGATCTAAAAGACTGGCTACAGCATTTTTCTTTTCTCTGCCGAAATCCTCTAATTCCTCAACTAAATTTTCTAAATCTAGTTCTTGAAGTTGATGATTTTTAATGAGTTTGACTGTTTCTTCTAGCCATTGAGAATCATCTATTTCATAGAGTTCTTTTAATTCATTAACTTTCATAATATTTTGCAGCATAAAAATTAGTAGGAAAGCCACCTAAAGCAATGGCTTTCCTACACTCAGTATTACAAAAGTTTTGCCTTGCCTAAGCTGTGATTCTGACAGTTTTACTGCGGAGTTAAAAATTTAGCAACGGTTTGCACATCTTTGTCACCGCGTCCAGAACAGTTAATGATAATTTTGGGACTACCGCTAAGTTGAGGACAGAGGGTTTCTAGGTAGGCGATCGCATGAGAAGTTTCCAAAGCTGGGATAATACCTTCTAAGCGAGACAGTTTTTGGAATGCTGCCAAAGCCTCTGCATCTGTCACACTGTAATATTCTGCCCGATTCGTATCTTTTAAATAACTGTGTTCTGGCCCTACACCGGGATAATCTAAACCCGCACTAATTGAGTGCGCCTCGGTGACTTGTCCATCTTCATCTTGCAGTAGATAGCTCATCGCGCCGTGCAGTACACCAACTCGTCCTTTTGTCAAGGTAGCAGCATGTTTATCTGTATTCACACCTTCGCCAGCAGCCTCTACCCCAATTAACCGCACAGATGGTTCATTGACAAACTCATAAAACAGTCCCATTGCATTGGAACCACCACCCACACAAGCCAAGAGAATATCAGGTAAACCGCCCCACTTTTCTAAAGCTTGGGCGCGAGTTTCTTGTCCAATCACCGCATGAAAATCCCGCACCATCATCGGGTAAGGATGCGGCCCAGCTACGGAACCAAGAATGTAGTGAGTTGTTTCAACATTTGTCACCCAATCCCGAATCGCTTCCGAAGTCGCATCTTTGAGAGTACCTGTACCCGCCTCTACTGGACGGACTTCTGCACCCATCAACCGCATTCTAAACACGTTTAAAGCTTGGCGTTCCATATCGTGAACACCCATGTAAATCACACATTCCAAGCCAAACCGGGCGCAAACTGTGGCTGTTGCAACTCCGTGCTGTCCAGCACCAGTTTCAGCAATAATTCGCTGCTTACCCATACGCTTCGCTAACAATACTTGACCCAAAGCATTATTAATTTTGTGTGCGCCAGTGTGATTTAAATCTTCCCGCTTCAAATAAATCTGCGGCCCTGTGCCATCGGGTCGAGCATAATGAGCAGTCAGCCGTTCAGCAAAATACAACGGTGTAGCGCGTCCCACATAATCCCGCAGCAGTTGTTGGAGTTCTGCTTGAAACTCTGGGTTATGACGATATTGCTGATAAGCTGTTTCTAGTTCAGCTAAAGCAGGCATCAGGGTTTCCGGGACGTACTTACCGCCAAAGCGTCCAAAGCGTCCTTGTATATCGGGAACCTGAGCAGTTGTGGAAGAATTTGGAGAAAGGGGAGTAGTAGTCACGGAATTATCTTGATGACAAGTAAAGACTTCATTAATTATAAAGAGTCTAGAACAGTAATTCGTAACTCCTCAACAATCTCTCTCAAAATACCTCCGCACACCTTTGCGTTGACAACGGTAAATTGCGAACCACTGTGAAACTCGCGTTGCTTGACACCATAATGGATGTAGTAGAACTGAATCACTACCGCAATTTTGTATGTCTGCTTCCAAATCAAACTCTGATAAAAAGATTGTCTATCAAGAATTCGGTAACGATAACTCCGCCGCCACCGAAAGACCAATTCAGGAACTTCCACCGCAACAACAAAACTTGAGAATCCAAGCCACACGCACCGGTCGCAAGGGTAAAACGGTGACGGTGATTACTGGGTTTCAAGCCAAACCGGAAACTTTAGCAGATTTAGTCAAGCAGTTAAAAACCCAATGCGGTACAGGTGGGACAGTCAAAGATAACACTATTGAAATTCAAGGCGAACACAAGCAGAAAATTTTAGAGATTGTCACCAAATTAGGTTACAAAGCCAAACTCAGTGGCGGCTAAGGAACTTCCAACTAAAAGATATGCCATCAAGGTGTAGGTAGGGGTGCAGGGGAGAAGGGGGAAAAGAAAAATTATCCTCTCTCAAAAATTGGATCATTTATTTTCTGTAAGTCCCTAATCAAAAGATTGAGCAAGTAATTAACCATTGTGAGAAAGATACTACGATCGCTTTTAATGAAAAAGTATGTGGGCGATCGCATTGAAAGATTAACTCTCATCCTCATCTAGTGCCTTCTGTATCGCTTTCCTGCAAAATTCTGGCGGATCATCTTTGGCTTTTACTGCTTCCTTCATCTCTTTAGTGACACGAAAATTTAATTGCTCGGTCAAATCTCTACTCTCTGGATTACCGAAATTTTCTGGTTTACCTTTTGACTTAGGCATTTATGTAGAAATATAAATAAGGCTTGAAGCCGATGTTAGCATCGGTTTAGGATTTTTAATCGGTAGTGTTACCAAGCTGGAAACTAGTTCACTACCGAACCACTTTTGTAAATGGCAATTTCTATTTTATGTTTACGCGAACCGAATTAGAACTGTTGACACTGGCTCAACTGAAAATTTTGTGTAACCGATACGGGTTACGTTCCACTGGTAGAAGTGCTTACAAAGATAACTACATTACTACCCTGATGGCGTTTCCGCTATTGGCGATACAACAAATGGAAAATAATAAAGGCTTGAGAATACCATCATTTGCGAACTACGAAAATCTGAGCGCAACGCTAGATGAGATGAATGAACCAACAACAGAGCAGATAGCTCTCATTAGAATCTCAATGGAAGGTAGAAGGATGCAAATACCACAGAGATATCAGCAGGAAAAACTGCTTCATCGCTATCATGCTAAAAATCATCTAGAACAAGTCATCACTCTTCTGGGAATGCAGTAATCAAGCGAGTAGGTTGGGGAACTACCTTCGGTGTCTAAGTTCCACCTAACCTACGAAAAATGACTATCACTTACAACTTGTTGACAGCGATCGCAATAAAAATATGTTCGTCGAACTGTAGGATAAAATTACTAATGAATTAAAAGGCAAGAGGCAGATAATGTCAGTCGTTAAAGTTGAAGTACAATTATCTTCCGAAGAGTTGCTCAAAGCAGTTGAGCAATTAAACTTGTCTGAATTAGAACAATTTGTATCGCAAGTTATTGTTTTACAAGCACAACGTAAAGCTACGAAACTGCCACAAGCAGAAGCAGAATTATTACTCAAAATTAATCAAGGAATTCCTGTAAACCTTCATAAAGATTACCAAGAATTGATTGCTAAACGAGATGATGAAATTCTCTCTGAAGATGAGTATCAAAAATTATTGCAATTAACTGAGGAAATCGAAAAAATCCAAGCACAGCGTCTAGAAAATATAGCAGAATTAGCAAGTTTGCGTGGCATCTCTCTAAATACTCTAATGGAAAATTTAGGCATTCACGCAACAAACTATGTCTGAAAATAGAGTGACTGCACAGCAAAAAAAAGTTTGTGGTTCAGCGAGCTAATGGATGTTGCGAATATTGTAGAAGCCAAGAACGCTTTGCTATTCAAGCTTTTTCTGCCGAGCATATTGTTCCTAAAAGTCAAGGTGGAGAAACAAATCTAGATAATTTGGCTCTTTCTTGTCAGGGTTGCAACAATCACAAATATATAAAATCGCAGGTTATGAGCCGTTAACAGGTGAAACTGTGCCTTTGTATCACCCACGTCAACAATTATGGAATGAGAATTTTGCGTGGAATCATGACTTTACATTAGTTATTGGTTTAACTCCAACAGGCAGAGCTACAGTAGAAACCCTACAGTTGAATCGAGAAGGAGTTGTGAATTTACGTCGAGTATTATACGCAATGGGCGAACATCCTCCAGAATGTTCATGATTGATAACGATTTTGAGTATATGTTCAGTCTATTGTGCGTCTCCACACCATTTGCTAGAACGCAGAAACAGCCCTTTAGGTAGCCTCAGATAGACAATATTCTGGCAATGCTATCTTTGAGGAGTATAAATCATAGTCTGACAAGAGGCTGAAATGGATTTAATTAGGATTTTAGCAGCGATTTTTCTACCGCCTTTGGGAGTATTTTTACAAGTAGGTTTGGGAAAAGATTTTTGGATTAATATCCTGTTGACGTTTCTGGGCTATATTCCGGGGATTGTACACGCAGTTTGGGTCATCGCCAGGAAATAATAGCGATCGCTTGATGATTACCAATTACCGATAGTACGTAAGCAATAGTGGTTTTCATCAAGCATTGTGACAATTTTGGCAAAACCTCAACATCGCGCCTCTGTGTGTTGGGAAAATATTCATTGTTCAGGTAATAATACTACTTCCTCAAGACGTGAAGACCGATCCAGTTAGTTGCGCTCTGCTTCATACAATAACCATATAAGAATTTGTTTTCTCTGCGCTTCATATTTGGAGTGGTTATTCAAACGGCCTATGCAACCTACTAACCCTAACCAATTTACCGAAAAAGCTTGGGAAGCGATCGCCCACACACCGGATATTGCTAAACAATATCACCAACAACAAATCGAAAGCGAACACCTGCTGAAAGCACTGCTAGAACAAGAAGGTTTAGCCAGCAGTATTTTAACCAAGGCGGGTGTGAATCTGCAAAAAATCCGCGATCGCACTGATCAATTTCTCCAGCGTCAACCAAAGGTGTCTGGTACAAGTAGTTCTGTGTTCTTGGGACGCAGTTTAGACACCTTATTAGACCGGGCGGAGAACTATCGCAAAGATTTTAAAGACGAATATATTTCGATTGAACACTTATTGCTTGGTTATGCCAAAGATGACCGCTTTGGCAAAAGTCTACTCCAAGAATTCGGGTTAGACGAAGGCAAGCTGAAAAATATTATTAAACAAATTCGTGGGAGCCAGAAAGTGACCGACCAAAATCCAGAAGGTAAATACGAAGCACTGGAAAAATATGGACGTGACCTCACAGAAGCAGCCCGCAAAGGTCAACTCGATCCAGTAATTGGTCGGGATGACGAAATTCGCCGGACTGTGCAGATTCTCTCGCGCCGTACCAAGAATAATCCGGTGTTGATTGGGGAACCTGGGGTTGGTAAAACTGCGATCGCCGAAGGACTCGCCCAACGCATCGTAGCTGGTGATGTTCCCCAATCCCTGAAAGACCGCAAACTCATCGCTTTAGATATGGGTGCGTTGATTGCGGGCGCAAAATTCCGGGGCGAATTTGAAGAACGCCTGAAAGCAGTTTTAAAAGAAGTTACCGAATCTGGCGGGAATATAGTTCTATTTATTGATGAAATTCATACCGTTGTCGGTGCGGGTGCTACCCAAGGGGCGATGGATGCGGGTAACTTGTTAAAACCAATGTTGGCGCGGGGTGAGTTGCGTTGTATTGGGGCGACAACTTTAGATGAATATCGCAAATATATCGAAAAAGATGCCGCTTTAGAAAGACGTTTCCAACAAGTTTATGTCGATCAGCCCAGCGTTGAAGATACGATTTCGATTTTGCGCGGCTTGCGGGAACGCTATGAAAACCACCACGGGGTGAAGATTTCTGATAGTGCTTTAGTAGCTGCGTCTACATTGTCGAGTCGGTATATTAGCGATCGCTTTTTACCAGATAAAGCTATTGACTTGGTAGACGAAGCCGCCGCCCGGTTGAAAATGGAAATTACTTCCAAACCGGAAGAACTCGACGAAATTGATCGCAAAATTCTCCAATTAGAAATGGAGAAACTATCTTTGCAAAAAGAAAGCGATGCAGCTTCCCGTGAACGCTTGGAAAGATTAGAAAAAGAAATTGCTGACCTCAAAGAAGAACAAAGAACCCTCAGCGCCCAATGGCAGTCTGAAAAAGATATTATCAATAAAATTCAGTCTGTTAAGAAAGACATTGAACGGGTAAACTTAGAAATTCAGCAAGCGGAAAGAGACTACGACCTCAACCGCGCAGCAGAATTAAAATATGGGCAATTAACTGATTTACACCGCAAACTCGAACTAGCTGAAAGTGAATTAGCCAACGCCCAAAGAAGCGGTAAATCTCTATTGCGAGAAGAAGTTACCGAATCTGATATTGCGGAAGTAATTTCTAAATGGACAGGAATTCCCATCAGTAAATTAGTGGAATCCGAGAAAGAAAAACTGCTGCATTTAGAAGATGAATTACATCATCGAGTAGTTGGACAAGCAGAAGCCGTGACAGCAGTCGCCGATGCAATTCAGCGATCGCGTGCTGGATTGGCTGACCCCAATCGTCCGATCGCCAGCTTTGTCTTCCTCGGCCCTACAGGTGTTGGTAAAACCGAGTTAGCCAAAGCCTTAGCAGCATATATGTTCGACACCGAAGACGCACTGGTGCGAATTGATATGTCTGAGTACATGGAAAAACACGCCGTGTCTCGGTTAATTGGTGCGCCTCCTGGTTACGTCGGTTATGAAGAAGGCGGACAACTCACTGAAGCAATTCGCCGCCGTCCTTATGCAGTGATTTTGTTTGACGAAATCGAAAAAGCCCACCCCGATGTCTTCAATATCTTCTTGCAAATTTTAGATGATGGGCGCGTCACCGATGCTCAAGGTCATACTGTGGACTTCAAAAACACAATCATTATTATGACCAGCAACATTGGTTCACAGTTCATTCTCGATATCGCTGGGGATAATTCTCGCTATGACGAAATGCGTCATCGAGTTATGGAAGCAATGCGGAATAGTTTCCGACCAGAATTCCTCAACCGGATTGATGAAGTGATCATCTTCCACAGTTTAGATAAGAAAGAACTGCGGCATATTGTCCAGTTGCAAGTTGGTAGATTAAGAGAAAGATTGAGCGATCGCAAGATATCTCTGAAACTCTCCGATGCTGCGCTTGACTTCTTGGCGGAAGTTGGTTATGACCCTGTGTTTGGCGCACGTCCACTCAAACGGGCGATTCAGCGCGAATTAGAAACCCAAATCGCCAAAGCCTTACTCCGCAGCGAATTCCACGACGGCGACACCATCTTTGTCGATGTGCAGAATGAACGACTGGCGTTTAGTCGCTTACCTGTAGAAGTATTTAGCAGTTAATTTGAGATTCACTAAAAATCGAGAGGTTTAGATCCCCGGCTTCTTTAAGAAGTCGGGGATCTTGTTGTTTACAAATGATTTAGGACGACTATATGTAAGTTTTAAATCAAGAATAAATCTTGATAATGTTCATATTTTACAGAAGAAAATAAGCAATTATTGATGACATTTTATCTAGCACTATAGTCATATTAATAAGCATGACTAAAGTCTGATTTTAAAAAATAAAAAATGATTTATATTTAGAGAACAGCTCTACATTACATAAGTGTTTAGCTTAGATTTAGAGTTAATTAATCTATCTAACAACAAAAAATAACGTAGATTTTATAGGGCTTACGCAGACTTTATGATTTCTTGGTGTTCTACCCTACGGGAAGCTACTGCGCGTCACGATAATTAAGCTTTTGGGGAATTTTTGAGTAAGTCCTGTTTTACTGAAGTTACAAAAATGTATTAATTTTCTACTTCATTTTTGAGATTTCTCTGCAAGAAAACTTCAACAGTCAATGTACTCAAACTCAGGAGATATGTGGATGCGGATTTTTTTTAACTGGTGGCTCAGGATTTGTTGGTCGTAATTTGATTAAGACTCTAGTCCAACGAGGTTTTGAAGTGCGATCGCTTGTCAAATGGAAGAATGAAATTGAATTAATTAAAAGCTACGGTGCTATTCCTATTTTTGGAGATATTAATGATTTCCAGGTTCTAAAATCTGGAATGGAAGGATGTAACGTGGTATTTCATGTAGCTGCAAAAGTAGACGACTGGGGAGTTTTAGAGGATTTTCAACAAGTGAATGTCTGCGGAACAGAACAAGTGATTGCTGCTGCAAAAGCAACAGGTATATCACGCCTCGTTTATGTGAGTACCGAAGCTGTATTAATAGGAGGAAAACCAATAATTAATACTGATGAAACTCGACTTCCACCAAAAAAACCACTAGGATTTTACGCACTAACAAAAGCCATCGCAGAAAAAAAGGTCATTGAAGCTAACTCCGATACCCTCACAACAGTAGTAGTTCGCCCGCGCTTTGTTTGGGGAAAAGGGGATACCACATTGTTACCACGCTTTCTGAAAACTATGCGCGAAGGAAATTTTGCTTGGATTTCTGGCGGTAACTATCCTACTTCTACCTGCCATGTGAAAAACTTGTGTCACGGGTTAATTTGTGCAGCAGAACGAGGAAAAGGTGGAGAAATCTACTTTATTACTGATGGTTCACCCGTAGATTTCCGCAGTTTTATTACAGAATTAGCCCGTACTCAAGGAGTTGAACCAGGTACACGCACTATACCACGTTGGTTTGTTTGGTTCTTAGCATGGAGTTTAGAAAATGTCTGGAATCTATTTAAACTTGAAGACTCGCCTCCAATCACTCGAACAGGTTTATCTATGATTGCGGATGAAGTTACGGTAGATGATACTAAAGCACGACGTGAAATTGGTTATCAAACAGTAATTTCGCGGCAAGAAGGAATCTTAGAAATGATTTAAATTTTTTTGGTGAGCATTATAAAATTCAAAGTTCTTCCCGCCGCATTCCCAGGAACAAGAGCAAAGTAAAATTTTGGTGAATTAGGTGACGCGCATTGTAGTTTAGACACCCCACCTTTTAGAGGTTGGGGTGAGCTTCATTGTCATTTCGCTACACGATAGTTAGCATCTAACCAACAGCGAGGTAAGCTTTCACCAGAAGGAAAAACAAGATTTTGTTTTTCAAAAGTATCCATATCTTGTTCTTCTTGACCTTCTTGGTCTTTTGCATGAACAACATTAACATTCGGGTCAATTAATTCTTGAATATCAGTAATTTTTACTAAATCATGGGTATTTTTGATTTGTAATAACATACAATTAGCCTCCAAAATATTTAAAGTTGTCATTGCTAAATTGGAATAGAAAAATGCTTACTCACCCGCAGTTTCGACTAACTTTTTAAAGCGCATATATGCTTGTTCTGGTGTTAGCGGCTGAGATTCTTGTTCATTAGGAATGTAGTATTGCCGACTATCAGCAAAATAACGCACCACAAAGCTAGGTATAAGGTTTAACTTTAAAGCCTTTTGTCCTAATTTATCTGTTGTTTCTGCGAGAGTATATTCATCGTGAAACTCATATACAGGCATATTTTTCACCTCCTACAAATAGGGGTGCTAAAGAAATCATTATGTGAAAGAGTTTAAATTACCAAAAAGTAAGAATACAGAAGTCCAGTAGAGTGTGTTAGGCGTAAGCCATAACGCACCAAAAGCTTTACAGTAGAGGCGTTACACTGTTACTAACACATCCTACCTGTATTTCAAATATTTCTAGATTATTAAAATCGCTGTCTAGGCGCAAATTAATTAATAATTCTGAATTCTGGCTTCTGGCTCCTGAATTCTTACTTCAAATTTAAAATTCTCGTTGATATTTTTCTAAAATATCCACCAGATTGACCTGACATTGCAGGGGTAGCAAATCAATTAGTGCCAGTTCTCTTCTGCCACCGCCTATTTTGACTGGTATAGATTCTAATACTTTAGTTACGCGGTCTTCGTTGACATTATTAGAAGTTATTAAAGGATACAACTGTTCAGCGACAACGGTGTGCAGTTTGGCATCAGACAAATAAAGATGCCATTTGGCAATATCTATATAGACATTTTCGCCAATTTCCGATGCTAGGGCTTCTAGTAATTCTGTGGTGTTAGTTTTAGCCATAAAAATCACCCTATATTAAGAAAGAGCTAATGCTCTCAACCTATATATCATTATCGCTCAATTAATCAAGCTAACTCTACTCCCACAGGTTACATAAGCCCTAGCAACAACTGTACATCTTCAGGTGGATTTAGGCGGTGTGGATGAGTAGTTAGCGATCGCCGCGATATAAACTAAGTGTACCAACAACACTACTGCCCAAGCTGCGGTTAAAAACGGCAGCCACTCCCATTTAGCAGCTTTCAGGTTATGGAAGAACCAAAGACCAGAATTAATTGTCGCAGCTACAGCAACATGGACAGCAAAATTCATGCGGTCATCTATTCTACGAAATTCAGGATCATTGCGATCGGGTTTGCGAGGCCAACGAGGAGGCATAAATATTTATTACAAATTTGAATACACTTGATTATTTTAAGATGTCAGGATGCAAAGCTGTTAAATCTTTGTGAGATCAACCAAAGTAAATTTAACTGAAAGAACTTTTGTAAGCAGACTCTATAGTTCTTAACAACTCTGGAATGTCATAAGGTTTAGCAATAAAATGAGCAATTCCCAAAGAAGAAGCTAAGTCATCTAGATAACCATGTGCTGTGGCTAAAACAACCGCTATTTTTATCCCTTGAGCCTGGAGGCGTTGATATACTTCCACCCCTGACAGCTTTGGCATTCTATTATCTAAAATTAATAAATCTGGTTGCTCTTTAATCACTGTTTCTAAGGCTTCTTCACCGTTTCTAGCTTCCTTTACTTCCCAACCTTCCTCCTCCAACAAAAAACTCAGCATTACTCGACTATCATCGTCATCATCTGCAATTAGTATTTTGCGCTTACCTGTATTGTTACTGTTCATCTTTGATTTTTGTGGTTGGTAGATAAAAAACCTGGAAGGTTGGTGTTGATTGAGAGATATTAAAAACTGAATTAACGATGAAACTGATTTGCACTAATTCAGAGTGAGAAATTAACTTAACTACTACTTTTACTCTTCCACCTTTGCCAGCAGAATCAAAAGCTTGCAGAAAATAATGTAGCAGTTGGCGTAAAAGGCTTCTGGGATCAGCAACTACTGTGATTGGTTCATACCAGTCAGTAACTACTTGTACCTGATGAACGGCGGCTTCTGTGGAAAGAAGATCCACTAAATCGGATATGTTAGCAGTCAATGATACAGGTTGGAGTGTACCAATCTCAAAAGATGCTAAATTGCGCCAAATTTCTGCACGGCGACGAAAGATTTGAATTGACTGTTCAGCTTGACGTAGCAACTGTATCGCGTAGTCTAAACGGTTACCTGCTACCATCCGCGAAATGACTTCCAATTTTAAGCGTGCAGCCTGATTTGCTTGAACGATATCTTGACGTAATTCTTCGAGTGGTTGATATTCGTTGGGGTTAGACTCTAAAACTCGCCGCACATCTTTTTCTAAGTTGGCGATTAATAATTCTGCTTCAACACCATGAGAAGCGCATAGCAATATTTCTTTCAGGCGCTGTCTAGCATCTGCACGTCGTAGGGAGATACTGAGAACTCCGATAATTTCTTGTTTATCATCCCGTAGAGGAATTCCCTGACAAGTGAAGGGATGGAACCCATCGATGAAATGTTCGGCACTAATAATTTCCATATAATCTGCTTCTGCTAATGGCGTACCAATACCATTAGCACCAGCTACAGCTTCCGATAACAAGGAACCAGGCCCAGGAAAAGGTTCTGGCCCTTGTACAGTTTGTTTATCACCAACTACATCCAAAATGATCGCATTGCTGTCGCCTAACATCACTGCATGGCGATCAGTACCCGCCGCCTGTGAGAGCATCCGTATATAAGGTGCAGCAACTTGAATTAAAGTTTGTTTTTGTTCAATTAAACGCTCTGTATCTAGTATTGATAGTTTTTCCGCTTGCAGAGCTTGGGGGTTAGCGCCTTGGAGGTGCGATCGCTCCCAAGCACGATAAATATTCGAGCGCAACATCTGAGCCGGAATCGCACCAGTCGATTTGTATATGCGTCGAGCTTCTAAGACATCAATTTCTGATGGGGACATAAAGTGAACATCCCTTAGCTGATCAATTTCAGCTTGATACTTTTATCTTAAGTTCTTATAGCAACTTAAGATAACTCGCAAATTCTCCTGCTAACTTCAAAATAAACGTAAATTTATGTAACAAAAAAACTTAATTCTATATTTATTGTCGAGTATTGTTGCTATTCGATTACTCTAAAAAATCTTCAAAAATATCTAATTTATTGAGCAATAAATTAGATATTGTATAGCCAATAAATTAGATATAAATATTGTATTTGCAAAGTATTTTGGAAGAATCCAGCACCCAGAAGTCAAAAGTCAGAATGGGTAAGAGATTTAATATGCACTTACTAATTTATTTCTTCTTCATCCTCAAATATGTTGCTGATTCTTTAAGTCTTCTGACGGATATATTCTGACTCATGAATTTTGGCTTCTGAATTATTACAGTTTTTTTATAAATACAATAAATATCTTAGATTACAAATATCCGATATTGTCAGCAATACATCAACCATTTGAGTGACATCTGAATTTATCTGTGTAATAAATCATTCTTCTATTTGATAGAGGAAGCCAATACATTCAGTGGTGAATATGGTAATAACCATAAAATGTAGGTGGCAGCAATGGCTAAGGCAAACCCAGTGGAAATTCAAAAACACTTAAAGGGAATGGACTATCCTGCTAGTAAGCAAGAATTAGTTCAACACGCTCAAAAGCAGGGAGCAGATCGCAAGGTTTTATCATTATTAGAGCAACTGCCAGATAATGAAGAGTTTGAAAATCCCACCGATGTCAATAAAGCCATAAGTGAGATTGAATAAACTAGTCTGAAATTATTTGTGCCAGATTTTCTTTTGGCTGTCATTAGTGATTTGTTCTTTATGATTACAAATGACTAAGGACAGCCATAACGCAAAATTTCTCTAATTTATAGTTCTGATGCAGAATAATCTCCTGATTTTCCACCAGTTTTACTAACTAAATAAATTGACTCAATTTGAATCGACTTTTCTAAAGCTTTCGCCATATCATATAAAGTCAACGCAGCAACAGACACAGCCGTTAAAGCCTCCATCTCCACACCAGTTTCCGCTTTGGTTTTAACCGTAGCTTGGATGTGATAACCGGGTAATTGAAAATCGGGGGTAATTTCTACAGTCACCTTCTGCAATGGCAGGGAATGGCACAAGGGAATTAAATTCGATGTTTGTTTAGCTGCCATAATCCCAGCTATCCGCGCCGTGGCTAACACATCACCTTTAGGCGTATTACCGTCCTGAATAGCATTGAACGTTTCCGTCTGCATCCGCACCCTGCCAACAGCAACAGCTTGGCGGACTGTAGATGCTTTACCAGAAACATCTACCATCTGTGCTTGTCCTTGGGAATCCAGATGACTTAACTCGGCAGAAAAATTTTTTTGAGAATTGTCTTGCATTGTTAGGGAAGATAGTGCTAATATATTTTTCTGGCAGGGGCGTGTAGCTCAGTGGACTAGAGCACGTGGCTACGGACCACGGTGTCGGGGGTTCGAATCCCTCCTCGCCCGTTAAATAAAGCAAAAATAAAAAAGCAAAAGGCAATAGGATTATATTCTATTGCCTTTTGCTTTTTCAATTCATAATCTCTGTCATCTGAGAGATAAGTGTATCCTTACAATCATGGAATAATATCAATACTAAAGATTGAAGTTTTCAATACTGTATTAAATGTAAATTACTCTTGCCCAATTTAAAAAAATTATTGTGTAAATAAATCTAAAGTTATGATATGATTTACCGTGTTTAGGCAAGTTTAAGATTTGTTGATTGAAGAAAAGGCTTTAAACCTATGCAGGGCAAACAAAATACTCTCAATAGTCAAAAACCCTGCCAACTAAGTTTATCAACGACTAATGATAAGGTGTCAAATAATTTTGACATTTTAGTTTTGTTTATTTATACAAGTATTTTTGAAATTATATAGTTACTATTTCAAAAGGGATAGTTATGAAACAGTTTCTTTTCATCACGGATCTGGACTATACACTGATAGGTGATGATGATGCAATGGCAAAACTAAATCAACAGCTAGAATTGCATCGTCAGCAATATGGTACTAAAGTTGTTTATTCAACTGGTCGCTCACCTTTTCTTTATCAAAAACTCGCCAAAGAAAAAACCCTATTAGATCCAGATATACTGGTTTGTTCCGTAGGTACAGAAATTTATATAAATGGTAGTCAAAACCCTGATTCTACATGGTCTGATAAACTTTCTCAAGCTTGGGATAGAGATTTAGTAAAAACAATATCTGCAACGTTTACTGAATTGAAACCTCAACCCGCAAGTGAACAAAGAGATTTTAAAGTTAGCTATCTTCTTGAAGAAAAAATGGCTGGACAAGTCGTACCAGAGTTAGAACGTGCTTTGTTAGAAAAGGGATTAGATATTCAAGTTATTTATAGCGGTGGTAAGGATTTAGATATTTTGCCACGTCATGCAAATAAAGGTATGGCAATGACTTTTGTACGGCAACATTTAGAAATAGATGTAGCAAAAACCGTTGCTTGTGGAGATTCCGGTAATGATATTGCCTTGTTTGCTAACAGGGAGGAGAAAGGTATTATTGTTGGCAATGCAAGACCAGAATTGCTAGATTGGCACAAAGCTAACCCAAACCCAAATCGTTATCTAGCAACAGCTAAGTTTGCCAATGGAATTGAAGAAGGATTGCAGCATTTTGGATTTTTAGAATAATTAACTAAATCGTTGAGTTAACTTTCAAGATTTTCAGGAATTACGCACAAAGATTGTCGGTGGAGACTGGGCGTAGATGTGAAAAGGTATGAAGTGTAAGGGTTTTGTATACATACACCTCTATACCTTTACATCTTGCAGTTTATTTTTCTTTTTCGTAGGTAAGTCTTCATTTTGAAGCTCCTAGTTCTTCCAAAGTTAAGATTTGGGGTAAGTCAAAACCTTTAACACCAGAAATACTCATACCTTGATATGGTTTTCCAAGTTCTATAGTATGAATACTAATATTAATTTCTCCTTCTACCTGCCAAAACTTGATAGTCTGGTCTTGGCTACAGCTAATTAGTTGTTTGCCATCAGGAGTAAATACTATAGACTCTACAGCACGTTTATGTCCTTTGAACGTCTTTACAGGTTTTTCCTGATTTATTTCATTTATATCCCATAGTTGAATAATGTGATCATGTCCAACACTAGCTACAAATTTCCCTGTGGGGTCAAAAGCGACAGACAGTACTTTTTGCCCTTCATACAAATCCCGAATAAATGTTCGACTCTCAACATTCCACAATTTTAGTTTTTTATCAAAACCTCCGCTAACCAAGAGGTTGCTATCTGGGCTAAAAGCAATGCTGTGAACTTGATCTTCATGATTATGTTTACGGTTATCCAGTAGAGTCATATTGTCGTTTTTTTAAATCTACTAGACAAATAGTTGTATCTCGACTACTACTAGCTAGGTAGCGACCATTTGGGCTAAAAGCTAGGGATAATACTCGGTCATGGTGTTCAGAAAATTCCTTTGATGGTTTAGGCTCTTTTACATCACTCAAATCCCATAAAATGACCCTATTATCATTGCCAGCAGTAGCCAACATTTCTGCTGTAGGATGAAACACAACACATCGAACACGTTTATAATGTCCATTGATTTCAGAATTTCCTAACAATTCACGGATAAGTTGCCATTTCCCCTCTTTTAACCCCCACAAATAAATTTTATTATCTTCACAACCACTCGCTAAAATATCAGCATTGGGGCTAAATGCTACTGACCAAACCCAATTTTTATGTTGGTCAAGAGTTTGAAGTGGAATATGTGTGCGTTCATGATAATTCCAAAGATGGATTTTATGGTCTTCACCTCCACAAGCAAAGGTTTTACCATCTCTACTAAGTGCAACTGACCAGATACGATTAGCATATCCTTCTAACTTACGGTTAGATAATTCCCATCTTGTGTCTTCCTGATACCAAAATAAGACAGTGCGTCCATCACCACCACTTACTAAAAGTTTGGGATTATGAGACTGGGGACAAAATGCTAAACTCCTAATTGAATGTTCATGACCCTCCAATGTGTCTATCCAGTTGTTTTTAGAGAAACTCCATAGCTTAATTTTATGCTCACTCTCTCCATTTAAATTATTATCTATACATCCAACAGCGAGAATATTTCCATCTTGATTAAATGCTAGTGTCCGTACTTGACTAATTTCTGTTTTAAGGTCAAGTTCCTTGATCTCGCGATCATTAGCATAAGGATGCAATAAGTGTAATTTTCCATTTTCTCCTCCAATAGCTAAAATCTTTTGGGTACTATGATAAGCAATACATCGTAATACTGCCTGTGGATGTACAATCCAACTTGCATCTTTATTCCTATTTCTCTGTTCTATATGCGAGAGCCTGATATGCCCATCCTGACTGCCACTAGCAATACAATCATTACTAATAAAGGTCATACAAGATATTTTGCTAACATTTAAAGTACTGGTATGAGCATAACTATGATTAATTTTTATAACCTTGATATTTTCATCTCCTCCAATTGCTAAAGTATTCCCATCAGGACTAAAAGCTACTGATAATATACGTTTTGTTTCATTTATTTCATAAATAAGGTTAGGCTCCGTCTTATTATCTGATGAGGTGTTAGTTGTAATTTCATACACCCTGACACTACCATCTTCTGCTCCCCAAGCTAACATTTCTTTTTCTTTATTAGGTTGGTTATCTTTCCTAAAAGCAACTGACCAAATCTGACTTTTTCTTTCATTATGAAAAAAACATAGTTCTAAAGTCTTTGTATTATGAACTCGAATTGAACCATGAGCATCACCTGTAGCAAAATAACTACCATCAGCATTAAAAGCAATGGAATGAATGCAACCTAATGGTTGAGAAAATTTAGAGTTTTTCAGGTCAGAATCCCTAAAATCTACTCCTGTTAAAATAGCTTCTGTTAAATCAGCATTCCAAATTGCAATATTTGATAGATCAAAGTAACTAAAATTTTTCTTTATGTTGAGTTTAATTAATAAATTTAAAATATTGCCAACCGCATACTTTTCTGATAATTGTTCATCATTCTCATCTTTTTGTAAATTCTTAATTATATTGATTAGATAATCAGCAAGCGTTAATCCATCTCTTTGAATTAGAGTTTGCAATCTCTTTTTAAGAGAATCTAAATCATCTAAATTTAAATGTTCTAGTATTTTCAAAATCGAATAATTTTTTAAGATATTTAATCTCTTTTCTTTAATTTCTTCAAGAATAACATTAATAATTATTTCCGAAAAATAATTAAAGAATTTTTCCGTTAAAACAAATGCAGTTTGATAACTATATTCTTGTGCAAAAATTAATTCTTCTTGTACTAAACTACCTATTATTATTAAATCATCTTTGCTAATATCTTGTTTATGAGTAGCCTCAAGTCCAATTTGATAAACTATGTGCTTTGCCTGATCATTTAATTTCTCGAAGCATTCTAATAAATCATCATAGATAATTTTGCAAATGTGAGCTTGAAATTCCTCTCGTTCTTTATCACATACATTTTCACCACATACAGTTGTTCTTTTTTTACCAAATACAATTTCTGCATTACCAAATTTTTCTTTTATTTCTGATGAAAAGGATTTATATGTTTCTACGTCAACAATAAAGCATTTTCCAGGTTCTGCATTTGCTTCTAACCGATAAGCAGTGATGATACTGTAACCTGTCAAACTCTCTCCATCATAGTTCATCACAAATTCGCCAGTTGCAGCACCGATGCGGAACAATCTTTTTGTAAATTTTTTGTTTGTGCCAACGTTATGTAATTTAGTTTTCCTATGAACAGCTTCGGCAAATTTATAAGCATCATTAGCATCATCGAAGAAAATAACACGATTATCTCCTTTTTTGTCGTAAATTTTATATTCAGTAGTACCTATTTCTGTTAAACTATCATCAATAAAACTCTGAATCTCCTCGTTGAGAGTTGGCACATAATTTAAGCCCCAATCTTGTTGCAAATTTTTTACCATATCACTGTATTCAAAAAGGTCAATTTCAACTACGGTTTTTTTAACAGATTTGTTCATGGTTTATTAGGAAAATAATAGTAGGTTTTGGGGTCGAGTATTTTTCTCAAAATTCTATTTATAATGTTCTATAAATTGCTAGGCTAACTAAAAGTAAACAAGGAATCATTAAAATAGAGATAATTAAAAGGTAAACTGCATAGGTGAATATTCTAAATTTTAGAAACGTAATTCTAGCATTAATAGTAATTTGGCTGGCTATATCTTTGTATTCTTTTTTAAAAGGATCAAGCATAGTGTTGTCAAAATAATAATTATTTAATGCTGCTAATAACCTTTGAGAGTTATATTTTTGTAAATCGCCAAAAAAATAAAAGTTATCTGTATCTTTAATTGCAGATGTAGAATTTCTTTCAGGCATTGTTTGTACCCATAGCAGCCGCTCTAAATTCGTTTTAGGAATAAATGAAAGCGAACAGATTAGGGCAGAAATGCAAAGCAGAGATGTTGTTAATAATAATCCAATACGTAAGGAGTTTGGAAGTGTTTCTACTGTAGCTAAAACGGTGATGGTTGCGGTCATCCCAGCACCCGAAAAAGCAAGTAAAACAGCATTCTTGGCTTCTGCAAATTTTAGCCACTCATTAACATTCTGAAAAATAACTAGTAGTTTATTGGTAATTTCATCCATAAAATATTTGCTTGTTTAATTTATTGATTATATTTATAGGATTATGTTTTATGTCTATAGTTAAAATGACCTACAAATGATTTATTTATATATAGCAATCTCATTTGATTTACGAACTTACTATTCAAGAGAAGAAACAGGACAAAGAGGTGTTTGTATATCTTATGCAGATTACTATATTGATGACAAATTTTGCAGAAGTGTTAAAAAACACTCCACAGATGCTAAGAGCTATAGAATAGCCATAACTGAACTGTATTTATTTGATATTCAAGAAACACGTAATAAATAGCATTATAAACTATAAATCTCGAAATCATGTTGCAATCAACAAGAGCAATAGTAGTAAATCTGTGATTTTTAAGCGATATTTAAAAAATATGAAAAAATATGAAAATTCAAGAAAAAAATTTGTATTTTGCATTGTAGAAAAGTTGCGAAAAATTCACAAATCTCAAATACTATAAGAAACAAGATAATATATTCTAAAAAGAATCTTTAATTTTTTACATATTTATAGAGAAGCAAAATTTTGCTTCTCTACCAATCAAATCTTGTCAACGACTAAACCATTTAACTCACGTCAACATTATTCAACGAAAAGGCATCTTCACCTCGACCAATAGCAAAGCGCAAGGAACTAGTGAGATTTTTGTTGGATAAGGTGAGGAAAATTAGTAGTGCTAAAAAAGTGAGTGCAGCACTATAACCAAACATATTACGATAGCCAACAAACTCACTGACATAGCCAAAAATCGGAGCCGCGATCGCAATTCCTAAATCCAATCCAGCCAGACAAATAGCAAAAATTCGCCCCCGTTCTTGGGGTAGTGAACGGTCTGCCATCATGGTAGCCATCATCGAAAATATTGTTCCACCACCGCAACCTTCAGCGATCGCAGAGATTAAGAAAGCATTGGTGCTGTTAGCTTGCCATAATAATGCACAAGCTAAAGTATAAGCCGCAATCCCAAAGGTAATAAACAAACCGCGACCGAAGCGATCGCTGGCTCGACCAGCCAACACTCTGATGATAAAACTAGAGATGGCTGAAACTGTAAAAAACCAACCACCATTAAAATTTACTTCCGTAGATTTAATAAATAACGACACAAAGATATGCACAGCACCGATAGATGTACCCACTAGCAACATCACTACAGCCGGAACTTTCACCCTTGAACTAGTCAATATTTGCCAAAAATTAATGTTTTGGCGTTCCAATTGGGATTGTGCATTGAATGGTGGATTGATGACTTGTGATGCACATAATAGTCCAATGACTGCGATGGTGGCTGTAAACAAAAATAAACGTGCGTAGCCAGAAGTTTCTTGTAAATATCCACCAATTGCTGGCCCAATGGCTAAACCAATGGGGCCAGTTAAACTCATATAACTAATAACTTCACCACGAATAGCCATAGGTGCTAAATCAGCCACCAAAGCACTGTAGCCAGTGCTAAATGCTGCAATGCTAATTCCATGAAAAATCCGTAGGAAGAATAATATAGGAATGGACGTAAATACTAAATAACCAAAAGGTGCGATCGCCGCTACTGTGAGTCCAATCAATAAAACCAGTTTACGCCCACGCTGATCGGCTAGTTTGCCCAGCATCGGACGAAACAGCAATAACCCAATGGCAAAGCCACCCATAACTATGCCAATTTCTTGCTTACTACCACCTACATCTTGAATGTATAGCGGTAGCGTCGGTAAAAAAGCAGCAGTGCTTGACCAGAATAACAAACCTGCTGTAAACAAAATCAGCAGGTTGCGCCGGAGTTCGGCATTAAATGTATTAAAGGCTTTCAAGGGAGATGCAAAGAACACTAACTATTATTGTTCTAATATTTTTACGTGAGTTAAAATTTTTTTGCCACCACTTCCCGTATCCGATCAGATATCAAAGCACATTAATACAAGCATGATAGTATTAAAGCAGAAGCAAGTAGGTTGGGTGAAGGCGCATAGAGATAGTGAAGACAAAACAGTAAATCCATATCGTGCCTTCACCCAACACCAAATCATGTTTTTTAGATGAGTTCTTCTATAAAGAAAATAATTGCAGCGTTAATTTTATTCAGCATTATGCGAACACTACATCTTCATAAAGTTCCGCCATTGTTGCCTCAAAATTAATACTTTTGAGTTGAAAAGTTTTGTCTTGGAATGTGTATGTCTGTAGAACCCAAAAACCATCATCATTCAACCGAAAACATTCAATTCGCTGACGTTTCGTATTAATTAAAATATATTCTTTTAAGCTTTCTATTGCTTGATAATCAGCGAATTTATCGCCTCTGTCAAATGCTTCAGTCAAGTCAGATAAAACTTCAACAATTAAACAGGGAAATCTTTTATATACAGGTGTTTCTTTGTCTCTGGAATCGCCAGTTACCATGACATCAGGATAGTAATATCGATTCAAAGATTCAATTCGAGCTTTCATGTCAGCAATGTAAACCCGGCAACCAGAACCGCGCACATGATTTCGCAAAAGTGTGGCAAGATTGAGAGCAACAGTAATATGAGGATCACTGGCTCCAGCCATTGTGTAAATGTAGCCATCGATATACTCGTGTTTAATGGAGCTTGTTTCCTCCATTTGTAAGTATTCTTCAGGTGAAATGTAATTAGGTGAGGCTATCATAATCAGTTAAAAGGTAAAAAGAAAAGCCTACTATAGCCGTCCTATTTGATATGTGAACAACAGAGACAAGGGAGAAAGATGTTTGTAAATCATTTAGGATTACTATATTAACTTTAATTACCTATTAATCAAGTAGGGTTATTTTTATTTTCAACTACTTCCCGCACTCGATAAATAGGTCGCCCTTGAGATTCATGGTAGGTACGCATCAGCAACTCTGCCAACAGACCAAAGCAAAATAGTTGTACACCAGTTACTAATAACAATACCGCCAAAATCAACAACGGGCGATTGCCAATCATTTCACCCATTGCTAACTTCAGAAAAGTTAAATACATTCCTATTCCCACACCCAAAACCATTGAACTCAAACCCAATAACCCAAAAACGTGCATTGGGCGGGTGAGGAATTTTTTCATAAACAAAATAGTTAACAAATCCATCAACACGCGAAAAGTCCGGGATATACCGTACTTACTCCGACCAAATCGTCTGGCGTGGTGACGTACAGGCATTTCGGTAATTCTTGCCCCTTCAATATATGCCAGTGCTGGCAAAAATCGGTGCAGTTCGCCGTAGAGATTCATATCTGCTACCAATTCTGAGCGATAGGCTTTGAGGGAACAGCCATAGTCATGAATATAAACGCTAGTAGTACGACGAATCAGCCAGTTCGCAATTTTAGAAGGAAGTAAACGATTTACCGCACCATCTTGCCGTTTTTGCCGCCAACCGCTAACTAAATCATAGCCTTCATCCAACTTAGCTAATAACATCGGGATATCAGCCGGATCATTTTGCAAGTCAGCATCTAAAGTGACAACGGCTTTACCCACCGCATAGTTAAACCCAGCAGACATCGCTGCGGTTTGTCCGTAATTGCGCCGCAGAATTACCGCCTTTAAATCACTGCGAATTTGCGCTTGTTGTTTGAGAAATTCTGCCGAACCATCTGTAGAACCATCATCAACACAGATGATTTCATAACTAATTTGACTATCAGATAAAGTAGATGCGATCGCCTCGATTAAATGTGGTAAACTCTCTACCTCATCACGCACCGGCACCACCACCGACACCGCAGGTACATTTGCAGAAATCGCCTGATTTTCCTCACTCATTCTCTCTGGAATCAACCCACTCCTCATAACTCTCTGCGTCCTCAGCGCCTCTGTGGTTCGTAACTTTGCACAACTCGGCCAGCACCGCGTAGTTGCTGATAATATGACCGACTCACCGCATCTCCCTGTTCCGAGAGAATATCAATTCCTATACCATTACGTCCTTGTGCTTTACCTGAACTATGGATATAAGCACCATCGCCTAAATACAGTCCGACATGGGTAGCTTTTTCTGGTGTGCCGAAAAATATTAAATCCCCTGGTTCTAATTCCGTTAACTTAACTGGTTGGACAAAAGCTTCTTGCTGATAAGCGTCTCTTGGTAGCCAAATTCCCACCGAGACAAACGCCGCCTGCATCAAGCCGGAACAGTCATAATTTGGCCCCACTGTCCCACCCCAAAGATACTCATTAGATTGCTCCATAGCTTTTTGGGTGAAAGCAATCACCTGGGGAAGTAATTTTTTAATTTCAGTTTCCGCCCATGTTGTAGCTTGATACTGTACAGTAGCAGGTTGTAATAAACCCAAATCTGCCAACGCCACCCAGCCTGGATAATCATCCTCACATAAATACACCTCTACTGCTTGCCCTTGATGATTTGATGTTACCTGTAAATGTCGCCCAACAGCAGCTTGAGTTGCCAAACGCGTACACTCAGGAGAATCATATAAGTTGAGGTTAGCGAGACACTGATATTCAGATGCGGTGAAATTGAGGATTTGGGATTCTGAATTAGAGAGCATTATTCAATGGTTTTCTTTAGAAAAGACGAACAACTAGAAAATTTGGGTAATGGCATTTTAGAAGCAACTTGGGCAACATTTCCGACATTAGCCCAAAATCAAATTGCTTTGACTTGGATTGTCTATGATCCGCCAGCACCTGTAAATACTGGTGGCGCTTTAACTCCCGATGCCTTTTGGAATCACCCAGTCCGTGGTTTTACGTATCGCGGTGTAGAACGGATTTATCCCGCGAGTGTGGTTAAGTTATTTTACTTGGTAGCAGTGAATGAATGGTTAGAAAAAGGCATGATCCAAACCTCGAAGGAATTGGAGCGAGCCTTGGGCGATATGATAATTGATTCTAGTAATGATGCAACAAGTTTAGTTGTAGATATTTTGACTGGTACTACTTCCGGGCCAGAGTTACCACCAGGGCCTTTTGAAACTTGGAAGCAACAACGCCATATTGTTAACCGCTACTACCAGTCTTTGGGTTGGGAAGAAATGGAGACAATAAATGTTTGTCAAAAAACTTGGGGTGATGGCCCTTATGGCCGGGAACGCGCCTTTTATGGGGAGATGTTTGATAATCGCAATATGTTGACGACCCATGCGATCGCGCGTTTACTACATAGTATCGTGGGTGGGGTTGCAGTTTCGAGTGGGCGATCGCAAGCCATGATGAATCTACTCAAACGCAGTACCAACCCCGAAGATTTACCTAAAGATGTTGAAGAAGACCAAATCACAGGCTTTATCGGTGGTGGTTTACCGCAAAATTCTCAAATTTGGTCAAAAGCGGGTTGGACAAGTCAGGTTCGTCACGATGCAGCGTATATCGAAATTCCTGAACAACGTCCTTATTTACTAGTTGTGTTTACTGAAGGTAAAGCCAACGCCAAAAGCCGCGAAATTCTCCCCTTTGTCTCAAAACTAATTGCCGAAGCCATTAGCAATCTTTAAAGTTTCTAGCAGCCTTGAATTAATCACCAACCATTCATTCCCTACTCCCCATTTCCTAAAACTTAATTTTTTCATATCTCGCCTCCACTACCTACGTCGTTTTCAGGATGTAGGAAATAAATTTGTGAGTTAAAGTCTAGCCATTGCCGAATTTTGCGGAGTATAACCGTAAAATTCAGGATTTTGACGGCAATATTCTGTTAGGAGTGAATGTGAAAACTATTTTTCTGCGTCAAGGTGTTGTTTTATTACCGGGGTTAGTTACTTTTGCAGTTTTGAGTTGGAGTTTTTCTGCTAACGCCCAGACAGTAGACAAGGCAAATCCTCAGCCGTTGACGGATTCTTCTATTACCTTATCCCAACAATTTCCCAGTACTTACACCCAGGAATCTTCGAGTCCAGTCCTCACACCGATTCCGGGAACAGTCACCACCTCATCCACAGCCTTGATTCCTCAGCCTGTTGAAGCCAATACTCAACCTCCAGGTGTTCCAGAAGTTGCCCAATCAAATGTTGTGAATGTTGGTAGACCGACTCGTGGCGGTAGAAGTTACATTGGTGTTGGCGCTAACATTGGCTTAAGTGGGGGCGAGACATCTTTAGGTGATGGTAACTTCGCCGTTCTGAGTAAGGTGGGATTTACAAATGCCATTTCTATCAGACCTTCAGCCATATTTGGTGACAACACCACAATTTTGATTCCTGTCACCTATGACTTTTCTCTGCAAAAAGACGAATTTACTGAGCCTTTACCCATCGCTCCCTATGTAGGAGTTGGTGCAGCTATTAACACGGGTGATAATTCACAAGTTGCTTTCTTAGTAGCTGGTGGGATTGATGTACCCCTCAACGCTCAATTTACAGCCACAGCATCTGTCAACGCCGGATTTTTTGATCAAACCGATGTAGGTTTGTTGGTAGGAGTTGGTTATAATTTCAGCGGTTTTTAGAAAATAGAGGCTAGTAGTTTACCAACGCAATATTGCTGTGTAGACCTAGCAGGGGGCAGGGTGCAAGGGGGAGAATCTTTCTCCTCCGCCCCCTTGCACCCTGCTCCGAAGCCATTCTTACTTAGGCGTAACTTTATCAATCACGCTGATTTTGCCGTCATCTCCTACAGTCCAAACATCATACACACCAAGGACATCACCATTTTCGTCAACATCTACGTTACCGCTTGCGCCTTGGTAATTGATCGTTTTACCTTCTTTGAGTAACTTTAACCCTTCACAAACATCAGTAACTTCTGTACCAGAGCCAGCCGCAACTTCTCGGATTTTACTGGAAATGCCCACACCTGTGTTGTCTTTAGCGGCTTGTGCTGCTAAGACTAGCAATGCAGCTGCATCCCAGGCTTGGGGTGCATATTCTCCCGGTGAACCACCTTTTTTCTCTTTCCACAACTTGTTAAAGGCTTCTAAGGCTTTACCATCAGAACCCGGTACTGTCCCTAATGCCCCGGTTAAGATAAATTTGCTATCACTACCTTTACCTACTTGTTCAGGGAAGGTAGGTGATTTCACGCCATCGGTAAGCAGAACTTGTACGCCTTTCATCAAACCTTGTTGATAAGCTGCTTTCAAAAGTAAACTACCTGTTTCAGCGTAGAGTACGGCAACTACTGCATCTGGCTTACCTGCAAATGCCGCCGCCGCTTCAGTATCAAAGGTTTGGGCTTTGGGGTCATAACGAACTGGGTTATTTTTATTAACTACTGTGCCGCCTAATTTTTCAAAAGTTTCGACAAAAGCTTTTTCAAAACCCACACCGTAATCGTTGTTAATTACAACTGTGGAAACACGTTTAAAACCTTTTTTATTAGCTAACTGAGCTAATGCTAATGCTTGATAAGTATCGGGGGGTGCAGTCCGCGCCCAAAAGCCTTTAAATTCGCCTTTTTTCGCTTTCTCCGTAAATACGGGACTGGTGCTACCAGGAGATATCAGCATGACTTTATTAGGTACAGCAACGGAAACTGCTGCTGTGGAAACACTACTCGCAAAGGAACCAACTACACCTGCTACTTTATCTAGTGTTGCCAGTTTGGTCATACCAGCCGCACCTGCTTTGGGGTCGGTTTGGTCATCTACTTGTACGAGTGAGACGTTTTTACCATTGACTCCACCACAGGCGTTAACGGTATCAACTAGCAATGGTACAGAACCTACCATCTGCTGTCCGATGGAAGCTAAGTCACCAGTTGTAGGTAATAGAGTACCAATTTTTAATCCGTCAGTACTGCTGGTGGTAGTTGAGTTAGCAGATGGGCTGGTAGTAGTAGTGCTATTGTTGGCATTATCACAAGCTGCCATCAAAAAGCCTATGGCTATGGTAGCTACACTCAAGGCTAGGGCAGTAGTAATTCTTGGCATAATTTACTTTCACTCCTCTGAAATGCGGGAGCCTGAAAGTCAGATTCAAAACTATGTTTCAGATAGCTCAATCTTAACAGACTCCAAATGTTAAATAATAACATCCACCATGAGGAGTGTCTGTGTTAGCTCTGACATTAATATTAATATTTGTTTAATACTTCGCAGTACTAAGTGCAGTTTACTGCCGAAAACGGAGAGGGAGGGATTCGAACCCTCGGTACGGAGTTGCCTGCCGTACAACAGATTAGCAATCTGCCGCTTTCGACCACTCAGCCACCTCTCCAGGGTCACGAATATTTATGATAGCAGATTTTTTGGTAAAGTCAAACAATTTTTATGAGGCAGGAGGCAGGAGGTAAAACATTACTGTTCCTAATATTTAAGCTCTTAAAATTTCCTAATCTATGTGAATATAGCTATATAGTCAATAGTTATGAGAGCAACTATTAACCATTGAATGGAAGGGCTGAAAGAAACCAAACTAAGCGAATAACAATTAGCTAGGCTAAAAGCCTCTTCACTTCTGCCTCCTGCCTTCTGCCTTCTGCCTTACCTTAACGAGAAATACTCACGCCAACTAGTTATAGTACTTGCGATCGCATCCAAGCCAAGGGTAAGGTGCGGAATTTTTTCAATTGCGGCACATAAGCCCGTTGGCTGAACACATCATAATCATTGCGTTCAATTGCATCTAAAATCTGTCCATAGAGCATAGAAGCTGCCCACACTGGCCAACGGGCATCAGGTGATAAATGGCTAATACCTTCTTCGGCTTTGGTATAGAATTGCCTCGCCCGGTCAATTTGAAATTGCATTAAGGCACGCCAACGGTCATCTACTACACCTTGAAAGAATTCTAGCTCGGTGTAGTTAAATCGCGCTAAGTCTTCTAGGGGTATGTATATGCGTCCGCGTCGAGTATCTTCGCCCACATCCCGCAGAATGTTGGTGAGTTGATTGGCAATGCCGAGGGCGATCGCTTCTTCTGTAGGTATATACTGTGGTTTTTTCTGATTCCAAGGTGCTGTATTAGCTTCAGTATCTACACCCATAATGGCTGTTGACATCAACCCCACAGTCCCTGCCACACGATAACAGTAGAGGTACAATTCCTCAAATGTTTCGTAGCGGCTGCGGTATAAGTCCATACGCTGGCCAGCAATCATATCCCGAAAGGGCTGAATGTCGAGGGGAAACTTTTGTAAACTATCCACCAAAGCGACATCGTAATTTTCCTGTGGGTGTCCTGCAAAAATCGATTCTAATTGCTGCTCCCATAGGTCTAGGGTTTCTGGCGTGGTGATGGCAGATGCAGGCCCATCTACTAATTCGTCTGTACGGCGACACCAAGCGTAAATTGCCCAAACAGCTTGGCGCTTTGCCGGACTCATCAGCAAAGTACCAAGGTAAAAGGTTTTGGCATACTTGGCTGTAAGTTGCCGACAAAGTTTATATGACTCGTCTACAGAGACCAGCGTTTTCATGCGCGGGGGGGAATCAGGCAGTTGCAGCATTCGTTGCAGGCGGTCGGGTTAGCGTTTGTAAGTTTGAGGCACTGGCCTCTGGCAGCGATTCACAAATCGCCTGCGCTGTTAGCTTACCAGAAAGTACGGCCCCTTCCATACTGCCTAAGTAGCGTTGCATGGTGTAACTCCCACTCAGAAAGAAATTGGCGATGGGCGTTTTTTGGGGCGGACGGTACTGTTGACGACCAGGAGTCGCTTTGTAAACTGAACGCGGCGTTTTCACTACATGGGATTTCAGCAGTTTGGCTGGATTTTCTTTCCCAAAGTGGTCGGGGAAGAGTTTTTCCAACTCAGTCATAGTTGCAGCAACAATTTCCTCGTCAGATTTGCTGACCCAATCTTTTGCCGGAGCGAGAACTAATTCCAGCATTGAACGATCAGGGTTAGCATATTCTCGACAAGTGTTGCTCATATCAGCATAAACGCTGAGGAGGGGCGATCGCGAGAAAAGTAGGTGATCAATGTCTGTTAATTTCCGATCAAACCATAGATGGAGATTAACTACTGGTACGCCTTCTAAGCCTTCTAGCTTTTGAAAGAATTCCATTTGCTTCCAAGGTTCGGGTAGCATGACTTTTAACGGATCAACTGACATCGCTGATACGTAAAAGTCTGCCGTCACCACTTCATCAGGTTCGCCATTTAACCCACGCAGCAAAAATTCTTTGACTGTGCCATCAGATTTCAGCACAATTTCTTTGAGAGGGGCATTGAGCCGCACTTCGCCACCACGTTCGGTAATGTAATCAACAATGGGTTGACACAATCTTTCGGTGGGCGAACCATCTAAAAAGGCGATTTTGGAGCCGTATCGCTCTTGCAAGAAGCGATTGAGGGCTGTTAATAAAATTGTTGAAGAAACTTCATCAGGGTTAATAAAGGTAAGGGCTTTAGAAGCAGCAATAAACACATCACTTGCTACCCGTTCACCAACACCTTGTCTTTTCAGCCATTCAGAAAAGCTGTACTTATCCATCTCTTCAACATAATTTTGACCACGGACAATGGCTGGCAGCAGGCCAATAGCAAACCTAATCTTCTGCTCCCAAGTCAACATATCGTTGTTACGCAGAATCGAGGCAATGATGTTAAACGGAGATGGAATATCGGGAACATCAAACCGTGAGAGTGTTCCAGGCTTTTCTGGTTGATTAAAAATTAGTGTATGTTCTTTCCACTGAAGGCGGTCTTCAATGCCTAATTCCTTGAGCAATTGCAGCATATTGGGGTATGCCCCAAAGAAGGCGTGTAACCCGGTTTCGTACCAGTCGCCGTCAGAGTCTTTCCATGCCGCTACTAGGCCACCCAATACGTCCCGACGCTCTAAGACAATGGGGGTGTAACCTGCGTCTACAAGATATTTCGCGCAGGAAAGTCCTGCTAGACCAGCACCCGCGATCGCTACTCGCATTTAAACCTACTGTTGTTCAATATTTCTTAATGGTTTTGTCGTTCTCATTATACGTTGCAATCCGTTACATTTGGCAGTAATTGTGCGGTTGCTTGGGGAAAAAGTTCTTAATTTAAGGAAACAGAGAGCAGCGCGGTCTTGGGGTCTCCCCAAGTGGAGCAACTGCGGAGGAACAGAGAACAGGGAACAGTTCAATAATTTCTGGTGGCAATGGTAGATTTTTATACAAAACTTTTTTAGAAAAATAGGTAAAAAATTATGTCAATCTCACGAGAGCTAGAATTATTTGGAAATCACGTAATTTTGGGGGTTTCCAGCACAAAATTGAGTGATGATGATAAGCGGGCGCTGGGTGAGTTAAAACCAGTCGGAGTCATATTTTTTGGTAAAAACTTTATAGAAGGTGTTCCTTATGAGATTTGGTTAGAAAGCTTTAAAGAACTCATCGACCAAATTCGAGAATATGCGGAACGTGATTCGATGTTTATGACTTTAGATCATGAAGGTGGGCGGGTAGTCCGTACACCTTTACCAATTACGAGATTTCCTTATGCAATGCTATTGCGATCGCAGGCTAGAGAAGTAGCAAAAGCCACAGCTAGAGAGTTGAAATCACTGGGGATTAATGTCTCTTGGTCGCCTGTGGCCGATGTTTATTCTAATCCTCTCAACCCGGTAATTGGGCCGCGTGCTTTTGGCAACACAACAGAAACCGCAGCCCAATATGCGTTGGAATATTATCTAGGGTTGCAAGAGTCTGGTATTTTAGGATGTGCCAAGCATTTTCCGGGACATGGAGACACCAGCACCGATTCTCACGTTGAATTACCAGTGCTGAATTTAACTGTACAAGATTTGCGCGATCGGGAACTGATACCTTTCAAAGCTTTGATTGCAGCACAAATTCCCTTAATTATGACAACTCACATCTTGTTTCCTCAAATTGATCCAGATGTGCCAGGAACTATCTCACAACGAATTCTGAAAAATATTTTACGAGAAGAACTAGGGTTTGAGGGTGTTGTAGTATCCGATGACTTGGATATGAAAGCAATTTCCGATATGTTTACCCAAAGCGGTACTGTCGCACGCGCCTTTAACGCTGGGTGTGACTTGTTTATTTTGTCGCGGAATATCAATTCATCGTCTTTGGAACGTACTTATTATATGGCGAAAGATTTTGCTGATGCTCTCAGTCAAGGTAGCTTGAAGAAAGAGGTAGTGACAGCCGCTAGACAGAGAATTGAAAATTTGTTAGCCCAAACACCGCAATATATTGTTCATGCTTTGGATAAAGCTACATTACTACGACACGCAGAATTAGCGATCGCTTGTACTTTCCAATAAAGCCATTTCAAACTCTTATCCTCTCTGCGACTCCGCGCCTCTGCGTGAGATAAATAATAATGACCAGATTCATTCACGACCAATTCGCTAAAGATTATTTAGAAGAATTACTCACCCCTTATGGCGAAGTTCAAGCAGCACGACGAGTAGCAGGCGAAGTCAGAGAGATAGACGTTTATTTCATTCCCAGACAACCTGGTAATATCTCAGAAACTCTTGGTTTATTGGGACAATTTGCTACAACTCCAGCTTTATTTGAACCATTTCGGAATCCGGCTGCGGCTACAGAAATTTGTGATTGTCTTTTAAAATTATTAGAGGTACGTGGCGATTTACAACGGCAAGCAAATCGAAATAACACCCGCATTCAAGAATCTGATTTACCAAAATTATGGATTCTTACGCCGACAGCATCCGCATCACTTCTATCAGGATTTGGTGCTAACCCGAAAGCTGATTTTTTGCCTGGGGTTTACTTCATGGCAGAATACTTACGTACAGCTATAGTAGCAATTCATCAGTTACCTATTATCCCCGAAACTTTGTGGTTGAGAATCATCGGTAGGGGAAACATTCAGAAACAAGCAATTGATGAACTAGAAGCACTTTCTCCTGATAACCCATTCCGCAAAGCGACCTTAGAATTACTGTACAACTTGCAGCGAAATTTACAAGTTACGCAAAATCAAGACGAAGAAGATAGGGAGTTAGTTATGCGATTAGCACCACTTTATCAACAAGATAGAGAACAAGCGATACAAGAAGGTGAAGAACGAGGAATTCAGCAAGGTGAACGCTTAGTTGTAGAAAATTTGCTGAAGGTTCGCTTTGGTGAATTAGATAATCAACTGCAAGCAATTATTGAACCTTTATTGGCTTTACCTCCAGAAGAATTTACTCCTTTGCTGTTGCAATTATCGCGTAAACAATTAATTGATAGGTTCTGTTAGGTTATACTGGATAAGGCTTGTAAATTTAGTTTTCAACGCAGAGACTCGCGGAGGTAAACACAAATGTACGCAGAGTCTTTTTTCGGTTTTTTAATATAAAAATTGGGAATAATTCAAAATCTAAAATTGCATGACATCATCTCTATTTGCTACTGAACGACTTTTATTCACTCCTACTACTCCTGATACTGATGCAATACCCCTGATTTTTGCCTTTCCTAATGAGTACAGTGTGGGTATTACTAGCCTTGGTTATCAGATAGTTTGGGCAACTTTAGCAATGCGCGATGATGTGCAGGTAAGTAGGCTATTTACTGATATTCATGAACAACTTCCAAGACAACCGGAGATTGTGGGATTTTCGATTTCTTGGGAATTGGATTATGTCAATATTTTAAATTTATTGGAATCTTTAGATGTTCCGATTCGGGCAAAGTTACGAAATGATGCTCATCCGCTTATTTTTGGTGGCGGCCCAGTTCTCACGGCTAATCCTGAACCTTTTGCCGATTTTTTTGATATCATCTTGTTAGGAGATGGGGAAAATCTGCTGGGTAATTTTATTGAAGCATATAAAGAAGTGAGACAAGCTCCTAGACAAATTCAGCTTCAAAGATTGGCACAAGTACAAGGGATTTATATTCCGAGTTTGTATGAAGTAGAATATCAAACACCGGATGGTGAAATTAAATCAATTCAGCCGATTGATTCAGATGTTCCGGCTATTGTTCAAAAGCAAACTTATCGCGGAAATATTCTCTCAGCTTCCACAGTAGTTACAGAAAAAGCTGCTTGGGAAAATATTTACATGGTGGAGGTGGTAAGAAGTTGTCCGGAAATGTGCCGCTTTTGTTTGGCAAGTTATCTGACACTACCATTTAGAACTGCTAGTTTGGAAAGCTCATTAATTCCTGCGATTGAGAGAGGTTTAGCAGTTACAAACCGCCTGGGATTATTGGGTGCTTCTGTGACACAACATCCAGAATTTGAGGAGTTATTGAATTATATTAGTCAGCCAAAGTATGATGAGGTGCGGCTGAGTATTGCTTCAGTCCGGACTAATACGGTAACAGTGCAGTTGGCGGAAACTTTGGCAAAACGAGACACGCGATCGCTTACCATAGCTGTAGAGAGTGGTTCAGATAAACTGCGGCAAATCATCAACAAAAAGCTGCAAAATGATGAAATCATCCAAGCGGCGATAAATGCGAAAGCTGGCGGACTCTCAGGCTTAAAACTCTACGGGATGGTGGGTATCCCTGGGGAAGAGGCGGAAGATTTAGACGCAACTGTGGCTATGATGCGGAGTATGAAAAAAGCTGCACCTGGACTAAGATTAAGCTTTGGCTGTAGTACCTTTGTCCCCAAATCTCATACACCATTTCAATGGTTTGGCGTAAATCGTCAAGCAGAAAAGCGGTTGCAGCTTTTACAAAAACAACTCAAACCCCAGGGGATAGATTTTCGTCCAGAAAGTTATAACTGGTCTATCATACAGGCTTTGTTATCGCGGGGCGATCGCAGATTATCCCAACTTTTGGAACTCACCCGTGACTTTGGCGACTCCTTGGGTAGTTATAAACGCGCCTTCAAGCAACTTAAAGGACAAATCCCCGACTTAGATTTTTATGTCCATACTAACTGGTCAACATCTCAGGTCTTGCCTTGGAGCCACTTGCAAGGGCCGCTACCGCAGTCTACACTACTAAAGCACTTGGATGAGGCGACCAGTCATTTCCGTTCAGCCTCTAAAGAACTACAACCTTTAAATTCGTAGTTAAAATTTGAATGCAAACCACTGCTGAGTATTACTGCGCCTTTTGCGGCGAACCAAACTTAACCTTTATTGACTTGAGTGCGGGGGGACAGCAATCTTATGTTGAAGATTGTCAAGTTTGCTGTAACCCCAATATTTTGTATATCCGGGTTGACGAAGACACCTTAGATATCGAAATTGATACTGAATACGACGAAGGCTGATACTATTCTAAATTTAGAATCGCTGTGTATCCCTTGAGTGTATCAATACCATCTATCGCCATCATTTTTTCTTGGTATGAGTTTTAGGTTTTGCTGTTCATGCTGCACTTCAACCATTCATCTGTAATTAATGCGCCAATAGAATTAGTTTGGCAATTTCATGAAAGACCAGATATCCTACAAATGCTAACTCCGCCTTGGCAACCAGTCCAAGTAGTCCGGCGGGAAGGAGGACTGCAAATAGGTGCTATTACAGAGTTTCGTTTGTTTCTGGGGTTAGTACCTTTAACTTGGTTAGCGCGTCACACCCAATGCGAACCATATCACCTATTTGTAGATGAACAAATATCTGGCCCCTTTGAAACTTGGATACATCGCCATGAATTTCAGTCCGAAGATGGCAAAACCAAGCTAACAGATGCAATTTCCTACTCTATGCCAGGGGGAGATACAGTTGAATTTATTAGTGGTTGGCTAGTGCAAAGTCAACTAGAAGCGATGTTTCGCTACCGCCATTATGTAACGAAGCGTGAATGCGAGGGTAAAGGTAATAACTGGTGGTAAAAATAAAGATTAGAGGCTAGAGCCAATTTTCTCGTAATTTATGAAATTTTTCCCGAAATTCAGTCAACTGGTAGAAGCAGAATCTATCTTATAAGAGAGGTTGAAGTTTGCCAGATTGTTAATGATAGTAGCAAGACATTCAAACAAACTATCACTGACTTTTTAGGTAAAAAAAATGTTGGGAACATTTCTTATAACTCTAGCTACAGCACTCAGCTTACTAATTGTTGATTTAGTTGTGCCTGGTGTTAATATTGCTAACTTTCCTTCGGCGTTAATTGCGGCTGTTGTCATTGGCTTACTCAATAGTTCGGTCAAGCCAGTGCTTTCTACCCTATCTTTACCATTAAACCTGTTAACCTTCGGAGCATTTTCGCTGGTTGTGAACGGTATTTGTTTCACATTAGCAGCATTTTTAGTACCTGGGTTTAGCGCACATGGAATTCTCGCGTTTATTCTCGGCCCAGTTGTTTTATCTTTAGCTAATACCTTCATTGGTAACTACTTTGCTGAAAGAAACTTGTCTTTAACAGGCAACACTTCCAAAACAGGTGAATTACCCCAAGGTAATCCTCAGCAATAGTAGAAATATTATCGGCTGCAAAAATTATGCAGAATTAACATAATTCTTGAGACAGAGTTTGTCATAAAGTTAATTCTGGACAATGTGAGTTAATCAATTTGAAACAGTAACAACAAACCCATGAAACTATTGCGCTTTTTACTTGCTCTTGTAGTGCCTCCTTTGGGCGTTTTTCTGACAGTTGGTGTTGGCCCGACTTTGGTAATTAATATTCTGTTGACCTTGCTTGGTTGGCTTCCTGGCAGTATTCATGCACTGTGGGTAGTTGCTAAGAGAGAAGAAGCATTGAACAGTGGAACTTACTAAATTAGGCAAGATAATTTACATCTTTCCATCGAACAACCTATCTAAATAAGGACAATCAATTAAGGGTAGATTATGCAAGTCTACCCTTTTTATTATGCTTTTCTTAACATTTAGAGAGCTACAGTTACTTAAGCTAATAGTTAATGCTGTTATAGCTATGACTAGCGGAAGATAGCTGTTGTATGAGTACGTTGTTAACTAAATCGCACTTACTCAAAACCCCGACTTCTTGAAGAAATCGGGGTTCTGATGATGTTGGTATCTAGTTTTTATCTGCTGGTTCCTTGTCTTTAAACAAATCGGCGGTTGCTAGAAGTAACTCGCGTAAGGTTTGTTTGATTTGGAGTTCTTTTTTAGCGATGGCTGTACCAGCTTCGCCTAGTTTATCTTCTAACTGCGATCGCTTCTGTGATACCTGTGTCGCTAAAACTTCCGCTTGGGGACGAGCCTGGTTATACCAAGTTTTGGCATCATTGAGATAATTTTGAATTTCTTCTGAACGGCCGCCATAACGTGCGGCTAAATTTGCACGGACAATGGCTAATTGTGCTTGCAATTGAGCGTAACGTTTTCTTAGTAACGACACTTCATCACTATTTTTGACAGCGTTTACAGCCGAGTCAATCACATTTTTGGTATCAGCCGTATTTTGTTTACCTGTTTCCTCAATCTCTGCCAATATTACATCTACATCTTGCTGAAGTTTTTCTTCTTCACTATCTAATTGTGCCTGTAATCTTTGCAGTTCTGACTGAGTTTGAATGATAGTTTCGTGTCTTTTGTGATTCACACCTTCCAAAGCACCTTCAATAGAAGCTGTCACTTCTTCTTTAATTTCAGTTCCTCTTTCTTGCAGAGTTTCAATCACAGCCGCGACCGCATCTTTAACTAGTCCCCGCAATTCAGTTGAGCCTTCTTTCAACTCAGCCGCGACTTGTGAAACTGCTGATTTGACAATTTCTCGTACTCGCTCAGTTCGTAACTGACCAGTTTCTTTAGCTTGTCTCAAGTCAGTTTGAATTTGTTCTTTGATATTTTTAACCATTTTCAACTCTTGTTATTTAGCTAATTTGGATAAATTTATTTAGTTTAGTCGTCTCTGACATCTAAATTCTGACGTATTCTATTGGCAATAGACACTTCCTTTAGATAGAAAATGATAAAATATCAGTCTGCCTCCGTGGTTTTATTGACATAGCAAATGTCAGGTATCGCTATGCACATAATTATGAGAAGATAAAATCTGAAATAAAAGTTACTCTCAAAAAATGATTACCGCCAAAGCACAAATTAAGATAATGAGAATAAACTTGCTTAAAATGATGCAGCTATTATGTTTAATTCTCTTGTTATTTACTACCACTTTTACCTTGCCAGCAAATGCCAGCGACACAGCTAACGGCGCACAAATATTTAGCGTGCATTGTGCTGGCTGTCATATTAACGGTAGTAATATTATCAGACGCGGAAAAAAATTTAAAAAAAGCAGGCACTCAAGAAATATAATATGGATTCCATAGAGGCAATTACATCCATTGTCACCAATGGCAAAAGTAATATGTCTGCTTACAAAGACCGCCTGAGTGAACAAGAAATTCATGATGTTGCGGCTTATGTTCTAGACCAAGCAGCTAAAGATTGGCGTTAGATAATTATCAATTTAACTATATGGTGCTACTACCTACAGAAAGTCGTCTGCAACTAACTCCTGATTTAAACATTTGTCGGATATTAAATGGAATGTGGCAAGTATCTGGCGCACATGGACATATTCAACCACAAGCGGCAATACAAGCTATGTTCCAATATATGGATGCAGGTTTTACTACCTGGGATTTAGCCGACCATTATGGCCCGGCTGAAGATTTTATTGGAGAATTTCGCCATCAACTAATTGCAACTAGAGGGAAAGAAGCTTTAGCCAACTTACAAGCTTTCACAAAATGGGTTCCTCGTCCACGGAAAATTACGAAAAAAATAGTTGAGGAAAATATTAATATTTCCTTGCGGAGAATGCAGGTTGAATCTTTAGATTTAATCCAATTTCATTGGTGGGAATATAATGATAAAAACTATTTAGATGCCTTGAGATTTATGGCAGAATTGCAAACTGAGGGCAAAATTAAGCACTTAGCTTTGACAAATTTTGATACAAAACACCTGCAAATTATCATCAATGCAGGAATTAAAATTGTTTCTAACCAAGTGCAGTTTTCTTTAGTTGACCGCCGTCCAGAAGTGGCAATGGTAGAATTTTGTCACGAACATAATATTAAACTGTTAACTTACGGGACAGTTTGCGGTGGTTTTTTATCAGAGAAATATTTAGGTCAGCCGGAACCCCGAAACTTTGATTTAGCCACAGCCAGCTTACGCAAATACAAAAATATGATTGATGCTTGGGGTGGTTGGCAATTATTTCAAGAATTGCTGGTGACGCTGAAAGACATTGCTGATAAGTATGGTGTCAGTATTGCGAATATTGCTGTGCGTTACATCTTAGATAAACCAGCCGTAGGAGGTGTGATTGTGGGTGCAAGGCTGGGTGTATCGGAACATATTGAAAATAACGCCAAAGTCTTTAGTTTTAGTTTAGCCCAGGAAGATTGCGATCGCATTGATCAAGTCTCGCAAAAATCCCGCGATTTGTATAAGATAATTGGCGATTGTGGTGATGAATACCGCAGATAATTCGTGATTTTGAATAGTACATCAAGGCAATATCTAAAAAATGGTCTTCAATTAGTGGTGAATTTGAATCTTCCACTAATTGATTCTGACTCCTGACTTCTGAATTATTTTTTAATTCAGACCTCATACATTTGTTTATGCCTAGCTAAAAGCTGAAGATATTTGGTATTTGTCTTTGCCTCTACCCATTTGGCTTTAAAAATAGCCGCCGATTCTGCTTTTACTGGGTCTACTTCTAATGGTAAGACTTCTTTTGTTGAACTTCCATCTGTGGAAGTTTTTTTTATATTTTCTGCCACTTTTATGATTGGCATAACGGCGAGAACGTGTATACCCCATTTGAATAAATTTTCTTGCCATATCTGCTCCCACAAAATCATCTTGTTCGAGATAATGTAGAAACATCTCATAGATTTTTTCACTGGACTGTCTAGCAATCTCAGGTGTTTTGAACCGCCAATAAGGGAGAATTTCGGATTTATAAGGTTCTACCAAAAGTACACCCTGCTCGCCTTTACCAACGCGGTATAATTCAGGGTGTTGGCGAAAATCGATTTTTTGAAAGTCTAAAGAATAATCAAAATCCATAATAATTTAAAGTAAACTCTGTTTAAGAGTTCAACTTCTACCCTAGTAAGGAAATTTATTCTGCCCTATTATCTAGCTGTCGTATGAAAAGTATCCTTGCTCCTGGACATTTGCGGAAAGTGCATCACATTGCTCTCAATGTCAAAGATATGCAAGCTTCGCGTCACTTTTACGGTAAGATTTTAGGCTTACATGAATTGACGGGTAAGCAAGTCCCCGCAACATTGGTGGAACTGGTGGCTGAAGGGAAAGTTGCCAACTTTGTGACTCCTGATGGTGTAATTTTAGATTTATTTTGGACACCTGATCTCAATCCACCTCATCCAGACCCAGAACAGAGTTTTACCAGAGCGTATCATCTGGCGTTTGATATTGATCCGCGATTATTTGAGACAGCCCTAGCTGTTTTAGAGGAGAATAAAGTAGCGATCGCACATGGCCCAGTTACTCGTCCTACAGGTAAAGGCGTGTACTTTTATGACCCTGACGGATTTATGATTGAAATTCGTTGCGATCCTCAACCTGAACTAAAAGTACCGAGTGCTAATTACTAATTCAGTATCTCAATAATTCCTTCTCATATAACAATGCAGATATTTCAAGTCATCGAAGCAGCACTCACAAAACCACCCATTCCCCACGAACCATACAAGCAATCACTCAAAGCTTGGGCAATGTATTGCTTGCGTGATAGAGGTTTCAAAGTTGTTTATGCTCAAAATGCTGATTTTGCCATCGAACCTAAAGGCGGAGATAAAATCTATTTTAAAGTTACCAACAATGCAGATGATGTAGATAATTCTTGCGCTTGGATAGTGTGGGATAGCGCCGCTAAAACAGCCAGCTTGATTCCACCATCATCTTGATGAAGGAGGCAGAAGGCAAGAGGTAAAAGTCCCACTTTTTACCTCAGATTTGTGCTTTTTAAATAGTCTTGTCGAAACTCACAGCGAAGCCATTACACCCTCCCCGTAACCCAAAGCTAAAAGTTCTAAAATTACGCCATTAGTCCAACCGAAACCTATTTCGTTAGAACTGTAACCAAAGCAAATTTCATCGGAAACTTGAGCAGAACAACGCTCAACGTCATATTTTTCGACGAAGAAACCAAATCTGGTAAATTCTTGCATCGCCATAGCAAGGAATTTATCCGCAATCTCCTTGGCTTCGGTATGATATCCATAGCGGCGAAGTCCCAAGACAGCAATTAATGTGAGGGGAGACCAGCCAAAAGGCGCGTCCCATTGATTTCCTGTGACGCGAGAGCTGGTAAAAATTCCCCCTGGTGCGGCGAATATCGGTAGATTCTGGGCGATTCTTGCGGCTTGTGTAGGTGAAGCAAGTCCTGTCCAGAGAGGATAGAAGGTGGTAGCAAATTCATAATGACGACGATCGCCACTATGGAAATTATAGTCTAGGTAAAGTCCTGTTTCTTCATCCCATAGGTATTGATTGATACGTTCACAGCGGAGACTGGCGCGATCGCTCCATTGTTGTCTGAGTTCTGGATTACCTAAAATATCGTGAATCTGCGCCAAGTCTTGCTCCATTTGATACAGCAAACAGTTTAAACAAACAGGCGCATAGTGGATGATATCAACGCTGAAAGGGCCAAAGCGGTTGCTAATATCAAAACCAGACTCTCGCATAGAGCGATCACCTTTGTAAAATAAGTCTGTGAGTTCGTCTTTTTCGCGGTCATAATACAAACTCACATCATAATCATCAATCTCAAATTTTTGATAATATTCCTTGACACGTTCGTAGTGGCTGCGTCCGGCTTCGTCCAGTTCCGAAAATAAAACTTCGGGGGCTGGCCCTTCTCCTAAAGCAAAATATCGAGATAAGCCTGTGGCGGGGTTGAGATGTGGCGGTACTACCCAGTAGTAATAAAATTGTTCTAATAAGGGCAAAGTTGATTTTAACCATGCTTGATCTTGGGTATGTTGAAACAACGCCAGCACCATCAAACTTAAGACAGGGGGTTGCGATCGCGTCAGCATATAGGTACGGTTGGCATTGAGAATAGTGCCGTAATGCTGGACTTGATAAAGTAATTGATCAACTTGACTTTGAGCTAATTCCCATTCTTCATCCCGCAGTAAGCCCAGCAAAATAAAATAGCTGTCCCAGCCATACATCTCGTTAAAACGTCCACCAGGGACAACATAAGCGCCGGGGAGATATAACAAGCCGTGTTCTTGAATATCTGCAACTTCGTTGGGTAAGGTACGAATTTCTATTTGCTGCATTTCGGTTGCAGATAGCGATCGCTCTAACACAGACTTGACTGTATTACAGTCTTCTTGGGGAGATATGTAAACTAGCCACGGGGTATTGGGTGGGTGTTCTAGTTTGGTGTCTTGGGCTGATTCTAGTAAGTGTTGATGGGAACGGGTGAGGGTTTTCCAGGTTTGTTTGATGTAGGTGCGGATGGCTTGTGTCTGTGTGGTGAGTTGTATAGTCATGATTTTTGTTTCGCGCAAAGGCGCAAAGGTGCAAAGGGAAGAGTTATTCAGTCATTAATAAGGCTACGGGGAAGTGGGAGAGGGCGGTGGCGATGGGGAGAGTATCTCTGGTTTGTAGGGTTTGGTGGGTGAGGAGGTTTTGCCAAGTTTTGGCGGGGAGTTTTAGGTGTGTATCTTGCCATACTGACTCGCCTAGTGGGAGTTTTCCGGGTGGGGTGAGGCTGGTGAGGAAGCGGGGAACAATGGCGATCGCGGTTTGCTTGTTATGTTGGCGGGCAAAGGCGATGATATGGTTGGCGTGAGTTCCGTGGACTTCCAGAGGTTGGTATTCGCCGTTTTGGAATAATGAGAGATATTTTGTTCTGGCTTTGAGTGCTTGCAGTGTTAAAAACAGTTTGATTCTACCGTCGGTTTTCTGAGTTAGGAGTTCGGGAATCAAGCTGAGAATATCGGTTTTGATTTGCGCTTGGATAGTACTCAAATAACTACGTCGCAATTCAAAATCTACGGGACGGCGGTTATCGGGATCAACTAAGCTGAAATCCCACAGTTCTGTTCCTTGGTAGAAGTCGGGAACACCAGGCGCAGTAATTTTGAGGAGGGTTTGGGAAAGAGAATTAAATATGCCATATTCGGCAATTTTTTGTTGAAATGGACGGAAGTTATCTAAAAATTGCCGTGATAATTTGGGGTCAAGTATTTTCTGCACAAAGGTTGTACAAGCTGCTTCATATTCGTTATCAGGGCGTAACCATGCGGTGTGAACTTTTGCTTCCCGGATGGCTTTAATCATGTATTCTTGCACCCGTTCCACGAAAGAGGCTTGTTCATGTTCTGCAAAGGGAAACGCACCAACTAGGGTTTGATAAAGGAAATATTCATCGTTGCGATCGACTAAGCTACGATGTGATTGATTCAGTTCACTCCAGTGATTTACCTGTTGTTCCCACTCTTGAGGAATTTCTGACAACACATTTAACCTCGCTCTCACATCTTCGCCGCGCTTGGTATCATGGGTTGCGGTGGCGTTCATGGTGTGAGGCCAGTTCTGTTGGTGTTGTTGATTAAAGTGATGAAATTGCTCGGTAGTAATACCAAAATGACTGGGATTTCCGCCGACTTCATTCAGTGAAATTAGACGGTTGTAAACATATAAAGTAGTATCTTCCACACCTTTAGCCATGAGTGGGCCAGTGTATTGCTGCATCCGCAAGACAAAATAAATCCACTGTTCTTTTTCTGTTTGGCTGAGAGATTCATCAAACTGCAACAGCAAGACTTTTTCTAAAAAGTTCATTTCATGTTGCAACAGGGGTACTTGTTTTCTCGCCGTATTAATTACTTGTTGAATACAAGCTTTATCGTTATCGGAAATTGCATCGGGCGTGATATAAGTACGGTAGATGGGGAATAATGTCAGAAGTTCTGCGATCGCTCGCTTCAGACCATTCAATGTAAAATCATTACCATAGCGATATTTGCTGGCAATATTCTTTAACAAACTAGCTAAATTATCAACATCACCTGCTAAATTCTTTTCTAAGATGAGATGTTTTTTCTCTTTAACTAGTGATGGATAATTAACGCGTGAACTTATAAATGAATGATAGATTTTATCAAATGCTGTTTCGTTTTGAGATTGACAAAATACTCCATTGACATAATTCAAAAAGTCATATCCCGAAGTGCCTTGAATCTGCCAGTTGTTTGGTAAATCTTCCGTAAGTTCTAAAATCTTTTCAACTGTGATATAAACATCACCCATTTTTTCTTGCAGTCTTTCTAAATACTGCGTTGGGTTATATAGTCCATCAATATGATCAATTCTTAAGCCAGTGAATACACCTTCCTCTACCAGCTTATGAATTAAACTATGAGTGTTGTTAAACACGCGCATTTCTTCAACCTTCACCGAGATGAGTTCATTAACAGTGAAGAAACGGCGGTAGTTCATTTCCTCAGCGCCAACTTTCCAGAAAGCGAGACGATAAAACTGGTCATTGAGTAAGTCATCAAGTAAGTTAAAACTTTCAGAATTACCTGGTTTGCCATTAAAACTTTTTAGGTTTTCGTCAATGAATTCCCGGATATCATCATTAGTGCTGTAGAGTTCCCAAATCAAACCTTTGATAAAAGCAATTTGGTCTTGACGCTGTTTACCAGTAACTTCTGAAGGCACACTTTTGAGAACGTAGAGAACGCCTAAAAGTTTAATAAAATCAGGATGATTTCTCCCCAGTGTGCGGGTGAGTTTACCAAGATTGTAAGTCAGAAACTTGCTATAAGATTCTAACCGCAATGGTAATTTTAAACTGTAATAGTTAACAGTTAAACCATTCTGTTCGTATTGGAGTTGAATATCTCCCTTTTCTAAAGCTTCGCCATAAAAATCTCCTAACAATGGTGCAAGAATACGCTCTTGACTATTAGCAAAAGGCGAGTTCCAACAAACATCAAAGTAATCGGTATAGCTAGAATCTGCACCATGTTCCAACACATCCATTAAATAGGGATTTTCGCTACTATAAGCCATGTGATTCGGCACAATATCTTGTAGCCAACCCATCCCCAAAGCTTGTAATTCTGCCACTAAAGCCGCAAAATCTTCCTGAGTTCCCAATTGCGGATTTAACAGTGCAGCATCCACAACATCATAACCATGTGTACTCCCAGTTCTCGCCTTAAAAATCGGCGAAGCATACAAATCAGAAATACCTAAATCTGATAAATAGGATGCGATCGCTCTAGCATCCTCAAAGCCAAACTGGGGTGTAAACTGAATTCTATAAGTTACTTTTGGGATTCGCATAATACTTTTACTTGATATAAGTAGAACAGTGTAAATAATTGTAGTTAGGAAAAGGCAGGGGGCAGAAGGCAGGAGAAAAGAGGATTTTAGCTTAATTAATTTTTCTTAATATAGTTTGATTTTTTCCCACCGACTTACTTAAATAGGCCGAAAAAGAGGTGTAGGAAAAAAACACTCCGCGCCCCTCCGCGTTGAACTCAGCGCACCTCTGCGTTAAAAAACCTCATACAAAACCAAACTCATAGCCTCCAACACAATCTCATCTCCAACCGCGAGTTTGTCAGCAGCTTGAGAACCTTCACCAGACCATACAGCATCGGCTGAGTCTAATAATTTACGTGCGTTTTGCTGAATTGGTAAACTCACCGCCACCGATGAGGAATTAAAATTCATCGCAAATACCACTTCATCCGACTCACACCAACGCCGCACTACAACTAATTTTTTGTCTTCATCACTGGTTGCTGCAATACTGTCGCGGTCATAATTCAACAGCGCGGGATGAGTTTGGCGTAAATTAATTAACTGACGATACCAATTCCATAAAACCTGGTGTTGTCCTTGGTGACGCAATTCCCAGTTAAGTTTACACCGCAGAAATGTCTGTGCAGATTCGGGATCTGGTGGGTCTTCTGCATAGTGAAACGCTTCAAACTCTTGCTTGCGTCCAGCACGCACAGATTGAATCAACTCAGGGTCAGAGTGGCTGACAAAATAGATAAAGGGTGCAGTTTCGCCATATTCTTCACCCATGAATAGTAACGGTAAGTAAGGTGATAACAACACAGCACCAGCCGCTAACTTCAAACCAGCAAAGGAAATTCGCTCAGATAAGCGTTCTCCCTTCATTTGATTACCAATTTGGTCGTGATTTTGAATACAAACTGAAAACTGAGATAATGGGCGATCGCGGCAAGATATCCCATGAAAACGCTTACGGTGGGGCGCATATCGCCAATCATAGACAAAAGTATCTTGGTAAGCTTTCGCTAAATCGGCACACTTACCGAAATCTTGATAATACCCTTGGCGATCGCCAGTTAACAATGTATGTAATGCGTGGTGAAAATCATCACTCCACTGTGCATCAATTCCATATCCTCCCAATTCTGGCGGACGCACAATTTGCGGGTTATTCAAGTCACTTTCTGCAATTAAATGGCGTTTCCATGTTCCTCCACCAGAGAAGTTATGCACAGTTTCCGCCAATTCCCATAAAAAATGCTTTGCACCCAAATCATAAATTGCTTGAATTGCATCCAGCCGCAAAGCATCTATATGAAAGTCTCCCAACCAATACAAAGCATTTTGAATAAAATAATTTCGCACACCTTGGCTATAAGCATCATCGAAATTCATCGCGTTGCCCCAAGGTGTTTTATAAGTTTTAGTAAAATAGGGCGCAAACTGACCCATATAATTACCTTCTGGGCCAAAGTGGTTATAAACCACATCCAGCACTACAGCAATACCATTTGCGTGACAAGCATTCACAAAGCGTTTGAAATCGGCGGGACTACCGTAGGAATTTTGTACCGCATACAGATAAACGCCATCATATCCCCAGTTACGATATGCCAAATCAGACTGAATATGATCATCGCCCGGAAATTGGGCAATGGGCATAATTTCAATCGCGTTAATTCCTAACTCCCGCAGTTCTGGTAAACGGGGAATAATTGCAGCAAAGGTTCCTTCCGGTGTGAATGTCCCTACATGGAGTTCATAGAAAATCATCGATTCTAATGGAACACCCGTCCAGGTTGTATCTGTCCACTCAAACTGATGATCTACAACCACAGAAGCACCGTGAACGCCTTGGGGTTGAAACTGCGAAGCTGGGTCAGCAAAAGCTTCTTGCCCATTTAATTGATATCGATACAGTGTACCTGGATACACATCATTGACTTTTATTTGCCAATATCCATCTGCTTGCGGTTTTAGCGGAATTAACTGCGGTTCTGGCGTTAAAATTTCTACCGCAACGCTGTTTAAGGTGGGAGACCAAACAGTAAACTCACACTCGCCGTTACCTAAGTAGTGAGCGCCAATTTTCACACAGCATCCTCCGGTTAAATGATGTTCTGGATAATTGTTTGACAACTGCAAATGTCATCAAGTCAACATTTTTCAGTCATCTGCCAGATAGCATCATGGTATTTTTCTCAGTTATTTCACCAGTGCCAAAAGATATATTTAGTAGTAAGCATTTGGAAATAAAAAGACCAGCCTCCCACAGCTGGTCAATTAAATGTTTTTCGCGTTGTCTTCTCAATAGAGTTAAAACCCGATTGCGCGTTCCCAAAATGCAACGGGCAACTTTTCTTAACAATATTGTAACAGCCAACACAGTTTTTTCTTAAAAATTCACTAAAAAAAGATAAAGCCATTTCGGATGGGCTTCTATCTTTGAGAATATTTCAACTAACCCGGAAGGTAGAGGGGATTTAGGGGACAAGGGGGACAAGGGAGACAAGAGGGACAAGGGGGAAGAATAGCAATTGATAACTCCTGCCTCCTGCCTCCTGCCTTCTGCCTCCTGCCTTCTGCCTCCTGCCTCCTGCCTTCTGCCTTCTTCAATTACTATTGACTAACTGTGGTTTTCCCCAGAGAATGCGCTCTTGTTTATAAATAGCAATTCCTGGTTTGGCTCCTTTGGGTTTGTAGACGTACTTGGGCTGAGTGTAGACTACTGGTACTTGGTCGCTTTGGCGAGCGCGGCTGTAGTAGGCGGCGAGGTTGGCAGCATATTGCAAATCATCTGTGTCGGGGACAGCCCCCGCCTCTAAACGCATGAGAATATGGCTTCCGGGAATTTCTTGGGCGTGGAACCACAAGTCATAATCTCCGGCGATCCGAAAAGTTAATTGGTCATTTTGGCGATTATTTCGACCAATTAAGATTTCCCAACCGTTAGGAGTACGATAACGGCGGAAGTTGGTGATAGCAGTTTCGTTAATGCTGCGATCGCGGTATTGTGGATCTTCTAAATATTTTTGTCCAATTAGCTCATCGCGGATTTCTTCTAAAGCTTGCAAATCTTCGGCTGTTTCGTAGTTTTCGATTTGCGCGATCGCATCCTCTACTTGCTCTAAATAATCAATCTCAGATTGCACGTCAAATAATAGCGGTTCCACTGCCAAACGAGCGCGTTTGAGTTTTTGGTGCTGCTTGTAAAAATTTTGAGCATTCTGCACACCATTTTTATCAGGCTGAAGTGCGATCGCTACTGGTTCCCCTGTCTCAAAATCAGGTAGAGTGATTTCTTGCATTCCCGGTTGCCAATTTTGCAAGTTAGCCATCAACAAATCTGCTTTTTGACGATAATCATCAGCTTGATCTGATTGCTGTAAACGGGTTGTAAAGGCTTGGGCTTTGATTTTTAACTTCGCCAGAATATTCTGTAACTTCTGACTGAGTTGATGGCGCAATTGAGCAAATACCTGTTGGTTGAGTTGGTCTGTGTAATACTTATTGACCAAGGCTTGGGTATCTTTGACTGGCGCAACCGCACCCCAACCCATCACGGTGTAACCTGTTGCTGTCCAAGCTGGTTGGAATTTCCCGACATCTAAAGCTTGCAACCATTCTTGCCAACGTTCAAAGAGTTTTTGCCAATCTTCAGTACTTAGTTGATCAGTAGTTGTTTCTGGTGCAATACTCGCTGATAACAGCATAGAATCTACCAGTGATGCACTTAACCCGCTATAACTTTTGATGAGTTGACGCTTAATTGCACCGGGAACTAAACTCACCCTTTCTTGCCAACGTGCTTGAGATTCGCTCAAACTCGGAACCGGGCCTGTGAGTTTTGGGGGAAATTCGTAAAGCTGTCCAGTTTGAATCGGTCGGACACTCGATTGCTGTTCACTAACTTGATGAGCAGCCGTAATGATGAAATTATTGGCATCAGTCAAAATTGCATTGCTGTATTTGCCCATAATTTCCACATACAAGTGATATAGGGCAGATTCTCCCGGACGACGGGCAAATTTTAAATCAATCGCCCTCTCCCAAGGTGCGATCGCTTCAATCCCAATTAAAGCCAAGCCACCCAATTGGTGTACTAGTTGCTGGCTAAAAGTAAAAGTATCAGGCGATCGCGGCGGCGGATCACCAATACAAATCCGTGCAGCTTGGGGATGCCAAGAAATTTCCAGCCAACCCCGTTGTTTCAGGGTGCGTAATGCGATAGAAATAGTGTAGCGATCGCGCTGATAAACTTGTTCTAAACGCGATGGCAGCCAGTAAGCGCGTAGTTCGCTACAAGCAGAAGTCAGGGTGGTAAAGTCAACTGGTTGCACAACAACAAATCATGGGCGTTCAAACGTCGATGCTCAGTATATGCTATCTTGTCTAGCTCTGATTGGCATACCATGAAAAAGATAAAATCTTGCACAGCCTCCCGCCTGCTCATAGCTACAGTAGTCACTACAGGCGCATTGTCATTAATCACTCCAGTTAATGCTCAACAAACTCCTGAAACTGTAGCTAACGGTATATACCATCCACGAGAGGCAACCTTTTTCCGTGAGGGAAGAGAAAAATTAGAAAGAGAAATAGGATTTTTATCAAAAAATAGCATTTCTGCTCCCGAAAGCATCCTCAAAATTACTCCAGCAAAAACACCTGTAATCCAGCAGCCACCTCTTGATAATCCTCAATATTTACCAGAAAAAAAAGCTCTACCGTCAAATTAATCACCACCTCATCTATCTGAAAAGTATTGCAGAGGAACAAAATAATTGCGAGATTTATATCCCCGACTTCTTAAATAAGTCGGGGATATTTTTTTCATAAATAATTGCACCCGAATTTATAACTTTAACTACAATGCTATCTTCCTAGAGATACTAAAATGATTTCTAAAGTTTATCTATATTTTGATAATAATTTTGTTGCTAAAAGGTAGCAAAAATTAACTAGTGATTTCTAGAGGTTTAAAGTATGAATTTGCTACTTACAACATTCACCCAACACCTACATCTTTCCCAATCACAACTAGAATCTATACTGTCAAAATCGCTCAATGAAGTGTTGATTTTGCCGGAATTAAAACAAGAATTAGCAAGTTTAGATATTAACTTGCTCAAAGAAACATTACCCACAGCCGGAGCAGTTTTAGCTCAAGAATTACCACCTTTTTACAATTGGTTAAAAAACGAGTTGGGTGTTAAACGGGTGCCCGACAGTCCAGATCATGCAACAGCATGGGTAATTGGTTTTGTGAACAATCAAGAAAGTTTAACTCACTTAGTTGAATTACATCGTCCTGTACCACGTCCAGCTTTAGAAGCTTCAGTTCCTCGCCTGATAGGGTTGTTTGATGGCGTAGTAAATACAGCAGTCAGAAAAGAATGGCAAAAAGCGATCGCAGCTTTATGCTTAGTCTTAGTAGTCGATGCTCGTGAACAAGATAGAATCTCTGTCGCAGCTTAAAAACTTACGCAGTGAACAAGAACCCCGACTTCTTCAAGAAGTCAGGGTTCTTGGTGCTATAACCTGTCACCTATAACCTATAACCTACTAAAATTTACCGCTTAGGCGCACCAAAACCACGACGCTCAAGCACATTCCGCACCTCTGGGCTAGGAGTGTAATTGTAGCCGTAAGAAGAATTTTCCGAATCATCCATAACTTGAGGTGTAAGTAATACAATTACCTCATTGCGCTGATTGTTTTTGTTTGTTCTTCTAAACAATGAACCAATCAGTGGTAAATCTCCCAAAATAGGGATTTTAGAAACAGTTACCCGGTCTTGGTCTTGAATAATCCCTGAGAGAATTAAGGTCTGACCATCACGTAAACGAATCAAGCCAGAATTGAGCGATCGTTCAGAGACTAAAAATATACTTTGACTATTACCACCAACATTAATTTCTGCGGAAGATTGGGGAGCTTTAACAATAGGGGCTACAGATAATGAAACAAAACCATTATCATCAATTCTGTCAACTTTGACAGCTAATGTTAAACCCACACTTGTTTTTTCAGCAGTAACAGTCTGTACAGCAGTATCACTACCACGAGTTATTTCATTTCTAATGTTTCCTACTACTTCTTGAGTCAGGTTAACATTGGCAGTCTGACCTTCTTGCACAATTAATGTCGGGTCAGTCAAAATCTTAGCATTGCCACTTGTCACCTGAGCTTGCAAACTAGCCAAGAAACGTTTAGGAAATTGATATAAAGAAGGCAGTCCGTATGTGTAGGTATCTGGTGTCTGCCCAGTGATTTGGTTAGTATATCTGGTTGGTTCACCAGTAACAGGATCAAATGCAGTGGGGACAGCAGTAACTGTTCCTGGAGTTCCTTGTGTAAATGCTGTCAGTCCTGGTTGTAATGGATTAGTGCTTACACCAGCATTGGGAGTCCCGGTATTCGGATTAGTTGTGTTAAGAAAAATGTTTCCTCCTTGAAGTGGGTTACTAGTAACGGGAGTACCAGTTAAGTTATTTGCTGTCTCAGCACTAGTAGCTGGTCTAGAACCACCAAAATTTAGAACTGCTGCACCACCATCATTAGTAAAGTAATTATTGCCAACCCCAAAAGAGAAACTAGTGTTAGTGTTATGGGTGTTTAAAAGGTTAACATCAATAATCTTGACATTGACTACTACTTGACGACGACGAACATCAAGTTGAGTTAGTTGAGAAATTGCTATATTAATTTGTTTGGCAGGGCCAATCAATGTTATAGAATTTGTCCGCTCATCACCTAATGCTTGTAAACCTCGTAGCAAAGGTGTTGTGTATTTAGAATCATCAAGTGTGAGGCGTTCAATTCTTGTTTCTGTAGTTGTCTGACTTTGAGTTACTGGAGCTGCACTACCACCCACAGGCACAGCAGTCACATTAGTTACTTGCCGTTCTCTGGTGACAGCACTTTCAGCTCCCATCCCCACTAAAAAGTTCAAAGCAACTCCGACATTGACCTGATTCAGTCGCAAGCTACGTACAATCACATCACGAGTTGAATTAGGTAATCTCGGCCCTACAAAAACCGTACGACCATTCCGATTCGCTTCTAACCCACTTAAACGCAAGACATAGTTAAACACATCTTGCACAGGCTCGTTTTCTATATCCAAAGAGATTGTTTGAGCAGCATTGGCAGGAGCAGCACCTTGCTGACCCCCAGCAGGATCACCACTGATATAAGCCAAATTGAGATTAGCTGCACGGGCCAAAAGTGATAATACTTCTCGCACTGGTGCATCTCGTAACACCAGCCTTGGAACACGCTCTTGGGTTCCTAAATCAATTACACTCGGAGAAGCATCTGTGGCGGAAACGGCGATGTCTCCCACTGGTGGAGCCACGGCTCTGGGCAAGAACGGCGGTGCTTGGCTGACAGGTTGACCAGGGCCTGCCGCTTGGGCTGGTCTGCCATCAATACTAATTTCTGGGTTAGGAACCAGAACATCTGGCCTTTGGCTTGGTTGCACAGGCACATTTGTTGCAGGTACTGTTGGCGTTGTTGGTGTTGCAGCTACCGTACCTGTGGATGGTGTAAAGCCAAGGGTGATTCTGTCATCTTTGCGTACTACTGGTTGACCGCTAGGTGCATCGTTATCACCAGTGACGATAACTCGAATGCTATTAGCATCTAGCTGCACAACTTCAACAGAAGCAATTCCCGATGCAGGTTTATCTTGACGGAAGTTATTACCACCTGGTAATCGTAGTTGAGCGTTAATCACATCAGAAACTAAGGTTTTACCTCTTTTGGTTGTAAAAACCTGCGGGCGAGAAGTTGAAGATGTTTTTAAAACTACGTTAATGCCACCATCAACAGCATTTAACTTAACATCATTAACTTGAGTTACCTGCGCCCACCCTGGTTGAGCTGCCAAAAATGTTAAAGCAGCAGCACCCAATATTAAGCTATTACCGTGAAGCTGTTTCACAGTTCATTCCTCACTTTATAAACATTTTTAAGCAACAATTTTTGAGAAAAAGTACTTTAGCACTGCTATTACTTCTTAGGAGGCTCTTTCGGAGCAAGTGCGGCTAAGTCTTCTGGTGTAAGTGGCATCAAAGCCTGCAACTGGAAAGATGTAGTTAGAGGTGGCGGTCCTACTTGAAGTATGGCTTTACCTGTTTGGGTTGTAGTTTGTACCGGAGCCAATACTGACTGATAATCTCTAACGATTAACAAAGGCTGTAAACGCTCTATATTCCGCAGAATAGATTGAGTTTGTTCATAAGTACCAACAAATTCGACATTGATACTTATGCGTTTCAGTTTGTTATTCACTGCTACACCCAAAGAGCCATCTGTAATCGGTTCAGCTTTACTAGTAGCAGGGGAAAACTTCTGGAGTTTGGCTTTGACTGCATTGGGAGAAACTTGAGCATTACCAGACTCAATTAACCGATTTAAATCTAACAGCAGAGTATCTAAAGTCTTTTCATTAGCAAATAAACCTAACACCTGAATTTGCTGTTGTTTAGCATCAGCTAAATCTTTTTTTACTTGGTCAATTTGTTTCAGAGTGGCTTTTTTCTGGTCAATTTGCCCTTGCAATTCTCCACTTTTTGCCTGCTGCTGCTGATAGGTATCCCATGCTGGCATAACAAAGTTCAGCACTATAAATAAGGCTCCAGCAAGACCTACTACCCCTGCTATAGCTCCAATAATTTGGGGAGTGAAGGAAATACCAAAGATGACGGGGTAGGGCGATGCACCTGAGTCAAATTCCTCACCCTGATCTGCAAAATTCAAATCTTCACTCAGCGTCATTTCGGGATGACTCCTGTTTGTTGCATAGTGCGAATTCGAGCTACTAATCCTACCGTGCCTTTTTGTTCTAACTCCCGAATTAAATCGGAAGCAGGAACATCACTTAAACTCGATTGGATTGTGTATTTAACTATTTGTGGCGGTTTGATGGGAACTTTAGATGTACTCGCAGTTGGTGGTAATGGTGCATCTACTAAGTTTGCACCAGTAATTCTGCTTTCGGAAGCTTTCAAAAATTGAGATTGTTGCAGACTCAATAAGAAATCGTTGACATCGTTAAAAGTCCGCGCGACTCCGGTGATTTCGATACCACCAGCCGGATTTGCGGGTGGCTGACCTTCTGCGGCTGGAATGGGTGGAATTTGCTTGACGTTCTCAATTTGTACTGTAGCTGGAATGCGATCGCGCAAATCTTGTAACATCGCTGACCAAGGTCGAATTTGGTCAAATACAGTTACTAAACTTTGAGTTTCCCCTTTAACTGCATTTGTTTCTTCCTTGATTTTGTTAATATTTCCTATTTCTGAATCTAATCTAGTGACTTCTTGCTGTAACTGTGCTATGTTCTGCTCTAGTTCACCATTCTTACCTTGCAGTATCCACCAACCAGCCCCAGCAAAAATCGGTAAACATAAGCCCAAACCAACTCCTAAAAAAATTGGCTTCGGATCGCCAACCGAAAGCTTTTTAGCCGCTTTTTTGTCACTCTTATTTTGATAAATTGGGCGGTCTTTGAGAAAGTTAACATCTAAACTGTACATCCCGTTACACCTCCCGCATTCCGAGGCCAAGTACGATCGCTAAACCAGAACGTTCCAAAGCTGGATATTTTTGTTCATCAACCTGCAAAGACAATCCCCCCACCGGATCTACTTGTGCAGTTGGCAAGCTTAAGCGTTGTGTGAAAAACTCATCTAGCTGTTGCAGTCCGCCACCCGGCCCAGCCAAGAGGATCTGCGCGATTTCCAAATTTTCACTTTGATTTAAGTAAAAATCGATAGAACGACGCAGTTCATCTGTTAGTTCTCCCACAACTCTCATCATCGCTGCCATCCCAGGATTGATTCCTGTCACCCCAGTTTGCCCACCATCCATAGGAGTTGCAGGAATAATCATTTCCCGTAAAAGTTCCATATCCCGTGACGTAGGTACACTCATCGCCCTAGCGAGGGCTTCTTGCATTTGATAAGTACCAATTGGCACATTCCGTGAAAATTGAGGTACTCCGTTCACAATGATGGCTATTTCTGTACTGTCGAACTCAATGTCAACTAGTACCACCGCTTCCTGTGGGCCAAATTGCCGCAGTTGGTCGCGGATTGTCCGAATCAGCGCAAAACTGTTAATCTCTAAAACATCGATTTGCAATCCAGCTTGCTCAAAAGTACTTAAATATGTATCAGTCACCTCCTTGCGGGTGGCTACTAATAATACCTGTACCTTTTCGATGCCGTCCTCATCTACAAAGTACCCAAGTTTTTGGTAATCTACATCAGCTTCTTCACGCGGATATGGTAAATACAAGCCAGCTTCATGATTTAACACCATGTCCCGTAATTCTTTGTCATCTAACTCAGCTGGCACTGGAATCAGACGTACGATAGAATCTCGTCCAGGTACACCGGTAGCAACACGAGAAGCCTTGATTTTACTTTCAGCTAATCCTTGCTGAATGATTTGCGCCATTGTCGGGGGGTCAGTAATTTGACCATCTGTCACCACACCTTCGGGAACAGGAACAGATGTAAAAGATTCTAGTTTTAAACCTTGGCGCTGCTTGCGTAACTGAACGATGTTTACCCGTTCTGATGCAAGTTCGATGCCAACCCCTTTATTAGATTTGCCAAACAGACTATTGAAGCTTTTCACCACAGTTCCGCCGGACTACTAAATAGAAAATTTAATTTGTCAACGCAGTATATTGCGTCTTTACGGGTAATTGATTTAGCCTATAATCTCGTTAATTCTCCATAAGCTTTTCATTTCTATCAAGGGTGAAAATACTGGTAAAATGATTCGATTGCAAAAATTCAAACAACTAACAGCTTGGGCAATAATTGGTTTATTGACTAGTTGGATTGTTAGTTGCAGCACAGGTAACGTTGGTACAAGTCCAAAACCAGGGACAACAGAAGCAGCCAACATTGAGTTTTGGACAATGCAACTCCAACCTCAATTTACTGACTACTTTAAAACTTTGATTTCTGATTTTGAGTCACAAAATCCCGGTGTAAAAGTTAACTGGGTTGATGTGCCTTGGGCAGCTATGGAGAACAAAATTCTAACAGCTGTCTCCGCAAAAACGCCACCTGATGTTGTTAACCTCAATCCAGATTTTGCATCCCAACTAGCAGGACGAAATGCTTGGTTAGACTTAGATACGGCAATTCCTCAAGATGTGCGATCAACTTATTTACCAAACATTTGGAAAGCCAGCACACTCAATGGCAAAAGTTTCGGAATTCCCTGGTATCTCACAACAAGGCTAACTATTTATAACACTGAATTATTAAAACAGGCAGGTATCAGTAAACCACCGACAACCTACGTAGAATTAGCACAGGTAGCACAACAAATCAAAAATAAAACTGGTAAATATGCCTTTTTTATTACTTTTGTACCGCAAGATTCCGGGGAGGTGATGGAGTCTTTGGTACAAATGGGAGTGACTTTAGTTGATGCTGACGGTAAAGCCGCTTTTAATTCACCACAAGGTAAAGCCGCATTTCAATATTGGGTTGATTTGTACAAAAAAGGACTACTACCAAAAGAAGTGTTAACCCAAGGTCATCGTCATGCTATTGATTTATATCAATCTGGTGAAACTGCATTTTTAGCTTCAGGGCCAGAATTTCTCAAAACAATAGCTAATAATGCCCCAAAAATTGCTCAAGCTTCTGCTATTGCACCACAAATTACTGGTGATACAGGTAAGAAAAATGTGGCAGTGATGAATATTATTATTCCTCGCGCCAGCAAACATCCTGAAGCTGCTACTAAGTTTGCTTTATTTGTCACAAATGACGCAAATCAATTATCATTTGCTAAAGCAGCAAATGTTTTACCTTCAACTACTAAAGCATTATCTGATAGTTACTTTAAAGATATGCCAGCTAATGCTTCTACGGTTGAAAAAGCTAGAGTTATTAGTGCAACTCAGTTACAACAAGCTGAAGTTTTAACTCCAAAATTAAAGGATTTCAAGAAATTGCAAAAGGCAATTTATGAGAACTTGCAAGCAGCTATGTTAGGTCAAAAAAACTGTTGATCAAGCTGTTGCAGATGCTGCACAACAGTGGAATAATCAGTAAATTTTGAAAGTGTCAGATTTCTGACTTCTTGAAGAAGTCGGAAATCTTTTTGTTTATACAGGATTTAAGCTTCCTAAAAAGTGTCCGATTAGATAAAGAGAACCACACAAAACTACTACATTGTTTGTATTAGTAAAAGCTGATGCTAATGCTGATGATACATCTGGGTAGGTTTGACATAATTTGAGTTTTGGACAAATATTATTAGCCAGATTTGCTAATTCTATAGGATTAGCTGAATTATTATCTGGTACTGGTACTAAATATAATTTATCGTTGGTTTGTAGCAGGGCTTGGAAAATTTCAGCATGGTCTTTTGTGGAGAGCATACCAATTACCCAAGTTACATTTCCGGGATTTAAACTATCTACGTAATTACGTAAGACTTGAGCCGCTGCGGGGTTATGTGCGCCATCAATTAATAATTTATGATTGTGCCAAGTTAGCCACTGCATTCTTCCTGGCCATTTGGTGTTTGCCATACCATTGATGATGGCTGATTCAGAAATTTGCCAACCTTGTTGTTGGAGAATTTCTAAGGTTGCTAAAGCTAAAGCTGAATTAGTTAATTGAATTTGCCCTTGTAATGGTAAAGGATATTGAATTGAATTTGGAGGATATTGAAGTGATTGATATTCTGCCCAGTCGGGAGAGATTTGCAGTGCAGGTTGGGGTGTAAATATTGGGCATTGTAATTCTTCGGCACGCGATCGCACAACTTTTTCGGCATCGGCTGGCAATGAACCCATAACAACCGGACACCCAGGCTTGATAATTCCGGCTTTCTCTCTGGCAATATCGGCTACTGTGGGGCCTAGTTGTTGCCAATGTTCGCGGCTAATGGAAGTAATTACGGTCACCAAAGGTTCAGAACAAACATTAGTCGCATCTAAACGTCCGCCTAAACCAACTTCTATCACTGCAATATCAACTTGCTGCTGGGCAAAATACAACCAAGCCGCCGCAGTAATAATTTCAAACTGAGTGGGATATTCATCATCAGGAGAAACAGCCACCTGGACTTTTTGTACAAGTTGACTCAATTCTTCAGCAGAAATTGGCTGTTCATTGATACAAATCCGTTCTGTCCAATCAATTAAATGAGGAGAAATGTAACGCCCTGTCCGATAACCAGCTGTGGTAAGTACTGAAGAGAGATAAGCGCAGACAGAACCTTTACCATTTGTCCCCGCAACATGAATCACTGATATCCGCTCATGAGGGTTGCCCAGGTTTGCCAATAGTTTGACAATACGCGACAGTCCCAGATTCACACCAAAATGTTGCAAAGGTTGAAGTAAAGAATCGATATTCACTGGAAGGGGAGTGGGGAGTTGGGAGTGCTGAGTGCTGAGGAGCCAGTGCGTTGGGCGGCTCCGCCGACTTGAAGCAACTGGCGTTGCTGAGTGCTGAGTAATAAACTATTTACTTCTGCCTGCTTACTATTGACAAAACCGACTGCCCAGATTTACCAGAAACAGCCGGTTGTAAGGTGATAATGTAAATTTATATTTATGCTTCTCTGTTCAAAAAGGTTTGAACTTGTCTCAAAGCTGCGGCACCGATGTTAAATAAAGCCCAGCCAGCAGCAACAGCTATAGGAGCTAAAACGATCGCTACACGAAAATCGATATCCATAATTTAGAACCCCTCTGTTAAGTAGAAATTAAAGTTTTATCAACTCTTCTCATTTTTATTTTTAGCCCAAGTGGGCATTTTTTCCAAGATTCTATGTAAAGAAAGATTACAGTAACTCAAGAACTATTCGTTAATCTCCCTTGTCTCCTTTGTCGTCCTTGTCTCCATCTTCCCTTAACTCAGCATAAAAACCAATGTCATCACCTTTCCCCGCATGAACCAAAGCTAACTTTTTGTAACGTTCAGCATGTTCTATCAGTTTGCTGGCTTCGGTGGTGCTGATTTGACGCAATACTTTACCAGGAACGCCGACAACTAAAGATAAAGGCGGTACATCTTTTGTCACAACTGCGCCTGCACCGATAATACTACCACTGCCTACCCTGACCTTATCTAAGACTACTGCCCCAATTCCAATTAAACAGCCGCGCTCAATATAGGCAGAATGTATCACAGCGCGATGTCCAACAGTCACATGATCTTCTAAAATGGTGTGCAACCCAGGATCACCGTGCAGAATGGCTCCATCTTGGATATTTGTGCATTCACCAATCTCAATCCGCTCTACATCTGCTCTGACTACTGCTCCATACCAAATACTGGCTCCGGCTTGGATTGTCACAGCACCTATAACAACAGCGTTGTCTGCAACGAAGGCTGCTAGAGAAAAATCAGGAGATGGCCAGTAAGAAGCGGTAGACACGATAGAATAGGAATATGGTACCCAGGAACACTGGAGAAACTCCAACCTTTGAGAAGCTGGTTCAAAACCAGAATACCATGCTGTTAAACCTCTATACTGAGGAAAACACAGTTTACAATTGTTCTAAACTGCAAGTACGTTTCCGTGCAGTTACGAAAAATTAACTCAAAGTGGAGGAGCCGAAGTGTAAAATCGAACCTAATGGTGCTAATGAAGAAGAAATTATGTTTGTACGCACTTCATGATGAATCCAGGTTTGCAGTACCCAATATTTGGTCACGAAATTCAGTGTCCCCACTGTCGGCAGACTATTCCGGCTTTGACACTTACAGATACCTATCTTTGCCCTCGTCATGGCGCATTTGAAGCCAACCCTAAGACTGAGGAGTTAATTCATCTACAGTCAGGTCGTCATTGGCGCAGATGGAATGGGGAATGGTATAGACAACACACTCATCCTGATGGGATACGGTTTGAAATTCACGAAGCTTTAGACAAACTGTATACCCAAGGCTACCGAGCAACAAAGGTAATTATTGCCAGACGTTATCAGGAATTGATGAGTGGTTATTTAGAACGCAGTACCCCTTGGCGTTCTGGACAGCCAGAGACGACATCGGCGCGACTCTATGGTTTACCAGTAGAATTTAGTCCCGATTCCACAGAAGAACCTTGCTGGGAAGTGATTAATTTCGATTTGGAAAAAGAACCGGGAGTGCCTGTACGCTACCCTTATTTCAGGTTGTTTGAGTAAGACTGAAGTGTGAAGTATGAAGTATGAAGTATGAAATTACTTTAACTATAAAATCTGGAAAAAATTTTTCTAGGTATAAAAAGTGAGTAAGTAAAGAGGATTTCTTAACTTTATCCTTCACACTTTACACTTCATACTTTTTAAAATTATGCACCACGCCTCTATCCGGACTGCGAATATTCATCGCGCGATCGCATTTTATGAATTGTTGGGGTTTACCGTATGTGAACGCTTCACTACAGGCTATACTCTGGCTTGTTGGATGGAAGGATTAGGCGGACGCATTGAACTGATTCAAATTCCCCAACCCAAACCTGCGCCTGATGCGTTTGATGATGAGCATTATGTGGGGTATTATCATTTGTCTTTTGATTTAACGGAACTTACCCCAGATTTACCTAGCTGGTTAATCGATTTAAAAACCAGCTTTGCATTAGCAGCACAAAACCAGCCAGAACAATTATCACCCCTAAAAATCTTGTTAGAACCCACACAGCAGCAAATAGGCGATCACATTTGGGAAGTTGCCTTCATTGCAGATAGTGATGGTCTACCCTTAGAATTTATTCGGACTTTAACTAAACTCGGTTAAATCAGCTTATATCTTTATATACTTTTTGTTATTAGTCTAATTTCTTCTTGGTGGTGTCGCTGATTTCAGTGTTCTCTAAGAAAGAATAGACTGTTATTCATGGCGCTGATCAATGTGTATTTTAATTTAATAAACACATCTACCAAAAAATGTCTCTGTTTTTTATAGGGTATAGATATCGTTGGTCATTTTTATTTTTAAGTCTGTGGATAATCACAGTATTTTGTTTAAGTGATCAACCTGCTGACAGCAAGTATACAGCTACAATCCAATCTGAAAATATTCAAACACAATTGATTGCAACTCATATAAATAACTCAAAAATTACCGCCAATGTCCGTAAAACAGTATTAGAAAATGGTCTGACTGTTTTAACAAAAGAAGTGCATACCGCACCAGTTATCAGTGTGCAGATGTGGTACAAAGTTGGTTCACGCTATGAAGCACCAGGAACAAACGGGATTGCACATCAACTTGAACACATGATGTTCAAAGGTACAAAAAATCGTCCCGTACAGTTTGCGAGATTATTTAGTGCTTTAGGTAGCGACTCCAACGCTTTTACTAGTTATGACCAAACAGCTTATTACAGCACTGTAGAACGGGAAAAACTCAACGCACTGCTAGTTTTAGAAGCCGATAGAATGCAAAATTCTCTGATTGAACCAGAACAACTAGCAACGGAAAAACGAGTAGTAATTTCAGAATTACAAGGTTACGAGAATAGTCCTGAATATCGCCTCAACCGTGCTGTTATGCAAGCTTTATTTCCCAATCACGCTTATGGATTACCTGTGGGTGGGAACAAAGCAGATGTCGAAAAATTTCAAGTTGAGCAAGTCAGGGAATATTATCGCAAATTTTACACTCCTGATAATGCGGTATTAGTAATTGTGGGAGATTTCCAAACGAGTAAAACTTTAGAAACTGTCAAAGAAATATTTGGAAAATTACCGAAGAGGCAGGAGGCAGGAGACAGGAGGCAGGAGACAGGAGGCAGGAGGCAGGAGGCGGAAGTAAATAGTTTATTACTCAGCACTCAGCAACGCCAGTTGCTTCAAGTCGGCGGAGCCGCCCAACGCACTGGCTCCTCAGCACTCAGCACTCAGCACTCAGCACTTAGTACTCCCCTAATCTTACGAGAACAGGGAGCCGCATCGATGCTGCAAGTGGTTTATCCACTACCGAATTTGCATCACCCAGATATTCCTGCTTTGGAAGTGCTGGATTATATTTTGACAGAGGGAAGGAACTCACGACTTTATCAGGCTTTGGTGGAATCTGGATTAGCAAGTGAAGTGACTGCTTCGGTTTCTAGCTTGCAAGAGGCTGGCTGGTATGAGTTGTTAGTGACAGCGGATGATCATCAAGATTTGAAGAAGATTGAAAAAATACTAAATCGTGCGATCGCTAATTTAATACAAAAAGGAGTGAAGCCGGAAGAATTAACCAGGGCTAAAATGCAGGTAGAAGCTGGGGTGATTTTGAGTAATCGAGATATCACCAGCCAAGCTATGCAATTAGCTAATGATGAAATAACTGCTGGTGACTATCGCTATACTGACAGCTATTTAGCTGCTGTTAGTCAAGTAACAGGCGCAGATATTGTCAATGTAGCCAAAAAATATCTCCAACCAGAAACCCGTGTTGTTGGCTTATTTCAGCCAACTGAGCAGAATACAACGGAAACGGGTAAAAAATTAAACTTAAATCAAACTACAGAAAATTTATCTGCTACTGCTACACCTTTGGCTATTTCAGAGATAGATAAATATTTACCACCCCTAGAAGAAACAACAGATATTGTTAAAAAAAGTCTCCCACGACGCAAGTCAAAAAAAATTCTACTCTGGCGTTACCAGAGCAATTTAGTTTAGCGAACGGTTTAAAAGTATTACTATTACCCGATAAAAGTACACCCACAGTAACTTTAAACGGTCACATCAAAGCCGGAAAAGAATTTGATGTGGAACATCAAGCAGGATTAGCATCTTTGGTTGCTGATAACTTAATGAGCGGGACAAAAAGCAAAAATGCTTTAACTCTGGCGAAAGCTTTAGAAGACAGAGGCGCATCGTTGGATTTTACAGCTTATCGTGAAGGTGTGCGAATTGAAAGCGATGGTTTGGCAGTAGACTTACCTATTCTGATTCAGACTTTAGCGGATGTGGTGAAAAACAGTACATTTCCGAAAAAAGAATGGGAATTAAATCGCCAGCAAGCTTTAACTGACTTAAAACAAGAATTGGATGATCCAGCAGAAGTAGCAAAAAGAATTTTTGTCCAATCTCTTTATCCGAAACAACATCCTTTACATAGTTTTCCCACAGAAAAGAGCCTGAAACAAATTAAGCGTGAAGATTTAATTGCATTTAAAGCTAAATATTATCGTCCAGATACAACAGTGCTGGTGATAGTGGGAGATTTTGAACCCACCCAAGTGCGATCGCTCATCGAAAAAGAATTGGGCGATTGGCAAGTGAATGGTCAACCACCAACAATCCAATATCCAAATGTAAAATTACCAGATAATCTCTTACGTGTAAACCCGGTGATGGCAGGTAAAGCGCAAGCGATTACTTTTATGGGTAACACAGGAATTGCTCGCCAAGACCCCCGCTATTATCCGGCTTTAGTCTTAAATCAAATTTTGGGAGGCGATACATTATCTAGTTATTTAGGAGCAGAAGTACGCGATCGCCAAGGGTTAACTTATGGTATTTATAGTTACTTGCAAGCGCAAAAAAATGCTGGGACATTTTGGATAGAAATGCAAACTAGCCCTGAAGATAGTAACAAAGCGATCGCTAGTACCCGCAAACTTATACAAGAAATTCATCAGCAAGGTGTCACAGCCAATGATGTAGCAACAGCTAAAAACACCTTAATTAGCAATTACAAAATTTCCCTCGCTGACCCTGAAGAATTAGCACATACAATGCTGATGAATCAGGTATATGGAATGGACATCACAGAACTAAATTCCTTCGCTGATAAAATCAAACAAGTTTCTCTTACTCAAGTAAATCAAGCCGCCCGTGAGTTACTCCACCCAGATAAAATTGTGGTGGTGACAGCAGGCCCGGCTGTGATTGCAGATAAAAATCATGAGTGATTTGAGAGGCTAGAGGCTAGAGTGTAGAGGTTAGATAAGAGTAATTGATAATTTTATACAGGTATCAAACAGCTAATGAAAAAATTTTTAGTAACAACATTTATACTTCTATTCTCTTTGATATTTGGCCTGAGTTTTGTTAATTTTATGCCGTCAGCCATTGCAGCAAATATTCCTAGCGATTTGCTCAAACAACCAGCTACAGAAATTACAATTAGCTTGGGTAATGCTGCTAACGAACTCAAATTTGAACCAAATCATTTAGAATTAAGCGCAGGTAAACGCTATTTACTGCAACTCAAAAATCCCAGCCAATTAAAGCACTATTTCACTGCTAAAGATTTTGCCGATGGCATTTGGACACAAAAAGTAGAAGCGGGAAAAGTAGAAATTAAAGGCGCTATTCACGAACTAGAACTAAAGCCTGGTGCTGAAGCTGAATGGGTTTTTGTCCCTTTAAAAAGCGGAAAATATAATTTACGCTGTACTATCCCAGGACACACAGAAGCGGGGATGACAGGAGAAATCATCATCAGTAATTCATAATTACTTTTGGCAAATTAGTTGTTTTGTCTTAAAATTTATCCGCGTCCATCTGCGGTTAATTATTGTTCTGTCTACCTCTAATCCCCCAACCACCGACACTCACAAACTTTCAAACCTATTACCTGCTATAACTTAGATATAGATATAGTTTCTCAATTATTCTATAAAAAGCACGGAATCCGTAGCGACAAAGCATCAGCAATTATTATCAGCACATGAACATTTTTAGCAACTTGCTTTCTCAACCAGTTAAAGTCACACCGTCACCAAAACAGCGTCGGGGAATTGAAATCAAATCGCCGCGTGAAATTGAAATTATGCGGCAATCCGCGAGAATTGTCGCCACAGTGTTGAAAGAAATTTCTGAACTGGTCAAACCAGGAATGACAACAGCAGACTTGGATGCTTACGCGGAAAAGCGCATCCGGGAAATGGACGCAACACCCAGTTTCAAAGGATACCACGGTTTTAAAGGCTCTATTTGTTCCAGTATCAACAATGAAGTAGTGCATGGTATCCCTAGTCCTAAAAAAGTCATTCGTGCTGGGGATGTCTTAAAAGTAGATACGGGTGCTTATTACCAAGGTTTTCACGGCGATTCTTGCATTACAATTGCTGTTGGTGAAGTCACTCCAGAAGCCGCTAGACTGATTCGTGTAGCTGAAGAAGCTTTATACAAAGGGATAGAACAAGTGAAAGCAGGTGCATATCTGCTTGACTTGGCAGGAGCTATAGAAGACCATGTAAAAGCCAATGGTTACAGTGTGGTAGAAGAATTCACTGGACATGGCGTTGGTCGTAACTTGCACGAAGAACCATCAGTATTTAACTTCCGCACCAGAGATATGCCAAATGTGAAATTGCGTGCGGGAATGACTTTGGCAATTGAACCAATTTTAAATGCAGGTTCTAAACATACACGCACATTAGCTGACCGTTGGACTGCGGTAACGGTAGATAATTCTCTATCGGCTCAGTTTGAGCATACCGTGTTGGTGACAGAAACTGGTTATGAAATTTTGACAGATCGCACTAAAGTTTAGTAGGTGACAAGTAAGCCGTTTATATTGCCTGATATCCTGACTTTCTTGGCGATCGCAATTCATCCCAACAGCACAGTTGATAAATTAACGTTGGGATGAATTTTTGCTGTTGAAGTTCAATATCTGGAAAATTCATCCTAGAGAGACTGAACACAGAAACCAGAAATGAGTTCAATCAAGAAGTAGGTAAGACTAGCATTTGCGAAAATGACCACTATTGAATGCCAAAATCTAGCGAATCAACAGCGATCTCCTCAAACTATTTTGCCAAACTTAGGCTTAGTTTGTATTACAGCTTCTCAGCAAGTCCGCTTTAAAACTATCACACGCACGCGCTACTTAAAACTCTCCCTGGAAGAACGGGAAAGTACCTTGCGACAACTTTATCAGCATAATTTACAGCGGTTACATGATGCTTTGACTTTTTGTGAACAGAATCAAATTCGCCTTTATCGGATGACTTCTAATTTATTTCCCATGAATGATTTAGAAGACAAAATTGGCGAAAATCTCTTAGAAGAAATGGCTGATGAGTTGAGTAAAGTTGGTCAACGCGCAGTTGCACTTGAGATCAGAATGGTGCTGCATCCTGATCAATTCGTAGTGTTGAGTTCTGATTCACCAGAAGTTGTACAAACCAGTATTAATATCTTAGCCAGACACGCGCGGGACTTAGATTTACTTGGTTTACCCCGTTCGCCTTGGTCATTGATGAACATTCATGGCGGTAAATCGCAACGCGCCGAAAAGTTGATACAAGTGATTTCCCAACTACCAGAAGCGATTAAAAGTCGCTTAACTTTAGAAAACGACGAATACGCCTATAGCGCCAGTGAAATTTTAGCAGTGTGCCAAGCAGCCGAAATTCCCTTAGTATTTGATGCCCATCACCATATTTGCCACGAAAATTTAGACAGCTACAATGAGCCGAGTGTGGCTACTATGTTTGAGGCGGCGAGGAAAACTTGGAAAAACCCAGATTGGCAATTAGTTCATATTTCCAACGGTGAAACAGCCTTTAAAGATAGAAAGCACAGCGATTTTATTCATGCTATGCCTGATATTTATTATCAAGCACCGTGGATAGAAGTGGAAGCAAAACGCAAAGAAGAAGCGATCGCCCATTTGCGTAGTTGGTGGCTTGTGGGACAATAATTTTTTGTGAGAAAAATTTGGCGCTGCATGGAATAATTAAGAGACTATGGCGATCGCAATCGATTTTGGTACTAGCAACACAGTCATTGCCCGTTGGAATCCCGTTACCCAACAGGCGGAAACTCTGAGTTTACCTGGTTTATCAATTCAACAAAGTCTCAATCCTCCACTCATCCCCAGCTTGGTGTATGTGGAAGACGCAGCCCAGAGTAAAGTTTTAGTAGGGCAGCAGGTACGCGATCGCGGTTTGGATCTCAAAGGCGAATCTCGATTTTTCCGCAGTTTCAAACGCGGTATCGGCGCAGAAATTCAAGGCTTTTTACCAGAATTAGACGGAGAAACCGTCACCTTTGAACAAGTTGGACAATGGTTTCTCAATCAAGTAATTGCCCAACTCGCAACTTTAGAAGGTGGCTTAGATTCTCTCGTCTTAACTGTCCCCGTTGATAGTTTTGAAGCTTACCGTCACTGGTTAGGAAAAGTTTGTCAAAGCCTCCCAGTCGAACAAGTGCGGATGTTAGATGAACCCACAGCCGCCGCATTGGGTTATGGTTTGGCTGATCAAGAGAATCTTTTAGTAATTGACTTTGGTGGCGGTACTTTAGATTTATCTTTAGTCAAGTTAGATAAAGGCGCACAAGGTAATACTAAACCTATCGGATTCTTGCTCAAATTTGGTAATAAATCGCTGGCGGAAAATACCAAGCAAAAAGTCAAAATGGCGCGGGTGTTGGCAAAAGCTGGGCAGAATTTAGGCGGAACAGATATTGACAATTGGTTAGTTGATTACTTTGCCAAAACTCAAGGCTTGGCGATCAGTCCATTGACAACGAGATTAGCCGAAAAAGTCAAAATTCAGCTATCAACTCAAAACCAAGCAAGTGAAGTTTATTTTGATGATGAAACATTTGAAAGTTACGAATTAAATTTAGACAGGGATAATTTAGAAAATATCCTCAAAGAACACGCATTTTTTGAGCGATTAGATGAGTCAATGACAAATCTGTTGCAACAAGCACGCCGTCAGGGAATTGAATTAGCAGATATTAATGCTGTGTTATTAGTAGGGGGAACTGCTCAATTACCAGCAGTGCAGACATGGGTAAAACAGTATTTTGCGCCAGAAAAAATTCGGTGTGAAAAACCTTTTGAAGCGATCGCCCAAGGTGCATTGCAGTTATCTCAAGGCGTAGAAATCAAAGACTTTCTCTACCACAGCTACGGGATTCGTTACTGGGATCGACGCAATCAACGCCACAGTTGGCATCCGATTATTAAATCAGGGCAAGCTTACCCGATGAATCAACCCGTGGAATTATTTTTAGGCGCATCTGTAGAGAATCAACCCAGCATTGAGTTAATTATTGGGGAATTAGGCGCAGACACAGGTAACACCGAAGTTTATTTTGATGGCGATCGCTTAATTACCCGTCGTCTCGATAGCGGTGAAACTACCGTCAAACCCTTGAATGATAGCGCAGGCGCGAGAACCATTGCTCAACTTACACCACCAGGGTATCCGGGGAGCGATCGCGTGAAAATCCTCTTTCAAGTTGATGAACAACGCTTTTTACGCATCACTGTTGAGGATTTGTTAACGAATGATACCTTGTTAGAAAATCAGCTTGTCGCACAGTTGAGTTAAACACATACACTAAAAACCTTACACGCCAATAACTCCACACGCCAACAGACAAATAATCTTTCGACGGTCAAGTGTATTGGGTTTTTGGCGTTGCTGATTTCATGTATGAAAATCATTTTGTTTAACCCCCTAATCTACCACAAAACTTTTTTGCAAAAGGTCTAATATATAAGTATAAAACTACAAAAATAAATAAACAATTTGTTTTATTTATTAATTAGGCTAAACTGTCTTAAATGTCTTAAGTGTCCTTGTATTTTTATGCAAACTCAGAGAAATTAAAAAATATTTATCTTATAAAATTGGTATTAGTTCTCTGGTATTACTGATTGGTATTGTTTTTGTGCAAATAGATACCGATTTTTTTTAAACATTGCGTATCTAGTATCTAAATAATTTCGTTTTTCTCTTAAATAATCCTATTCACAAATGAATATAGCAAACATAGCAATTATTATTGGTGAAGTCATATTTGTATTAATTATTTTTTGGCTATTAAATTGGCTAATTGGTATTATTTTTAAACAGTTAGCTAAAGTTAATTGGTTGCAAGAAAGAACTGCAAACATCACCTTTTTACGTCGCGGTGTCAGCAGAATTTTAATGCTGATTTCTGTGGTGCTATGTTTGGCACTGGTTGGCGTGAATGGGATGATAATTTATCGAGGGGAAAATGTTCAAGAATTTCAACTTAATTTGATTCGCACTCTTCCCACACAATTTTGGGTTAATCTGGTCACTGCAAGTTTAAAGACTATCAGTTTGCTATTGCTGGTTAAATTTAGCATACCACCTTTAAGCCGTGGCATAGATTGGGTTTGTGACTACGCAAAGAAAGCCGATCAAATCAAAGCTAATGATGAGAGTGTCGAGGCGTTTTTCCAGACTTTCAAAAGAATTATTATTCATAGTATATGGATAGCTACTGCTATTTTATGTGCTAATTTTTTGTATCTTCCTGCAATTGTTACTAAATATCTATTTATTGCTTTAAAAATATATATCACTATTTCAGTTGGATTATTAATTGTCAAAGCTGTTGCGACTATTGTTGATACTCTTGATGCTCTCAGTCTCAAGTTTTCTCATTCTAACAATCTGCTGCGCCTATATGAACGGTTACGCCACTTAATTCCCTTATTTAAAAAATGTTTAGAATATGTCCTTTATGTTGGGATTGTAAATCTCGTTCTCCCAGAAATAGAGCCTATTGCTTGGATAAATGCTTATACTCCTAGAGTTGTTCAAATTATTGGGGTTTTCTTTCTCAGCAATGCTTTGATAGAAGTTGCTTACTTTTTACTAGATGAGTTCTATTTAAGAACCACGAATGTCAACGACTCACAGCGACAAAAACGGCTGACACTGATTCCCTTAATTCGGAGTTTCGCCAAATATTTTATTTATTTTACTGCCGGAGTGACTATCCTCAAACTGATTGGCATTGATCCTGCGCCAATATTAGCAGGTGCGGGAATTGTTGGTATAGCAGTTGGGCTGGGGGCGCAAAATCTAATTAATGATGTTGTTTGTGGATTTTTGATTTTATTTGAAAACTATTACTTGGTAGGTGACTATATCGAAGCCGGAAAAATGGAAGAAAGAAGTGTAGAGGGAATTGTTGAAGCCATTGAACTACGAACTACTCATGTCCGACATCCTGATGGACAATTGCAGATTATTCGCAATGGAGATATAGGTTCAATTATCAATTTTTCAAAGCAATATATATATGCAAGAGTAGAATTTAGTGTTTCTTACGATTGTAATTTAGATCATGTATATCGAGTGGTGGAAAAGGTAGGACAGCAGTTAAAAACGGAAGAAGCTGATGTTTTAGAACCAACGCGAGTAGCTGGAATAGAACATTTTGGTGAGGATAACTTATTGTTGCTGACGCTGACAAAAGTTAAGCCAGGAAAGCATCTGCATATTCAGCGTGTGCTGCGTAAGATATTGAAGGATAATTTTAATCAGGCAGAAATTGAAATTTGCGGTTTTGCTAAAAATTAGTAGACGAAACCTTGACTAAGTACAATCAAGAATTACAATTCCCAAATTATTTTTAGCAGCATCAATATAGTAAGCAACAAATTCGTTGATAAAATATTCAGAGAAATCTTCAATATTCTCTACAGACTGTTCCAAGCTCTTAAAATTTGGTTGCAATTTCTCCAAACTACCAATTATTTTACGACGCTCTGCACTGGCGAATATGTTCAAAGCATCCCAACGTGATGCTAAATCTTCTTGAGCAATTTTAGACAAAGCTTGAGCAACTTCCTGAACTTGTTCAACGGTTAAACAAGTTGCTATCAGTCCATGAGAACGTAATGATTTTAAACATTTTCCGCCAGCTAAAGCATCGACTAGCAAAACATTTCCATAGTTCGGTATTGATATTTCTTGGACTAAGAACTTAGAATCACTGAACCATGCTGCTGATATGTCAGTTGAACCAGTTAGCAGAAAATATAATACCTCTGGAAAACCGTTATTAACTTCAAAAGAATCATCAATTCCTCCATCATATTTCTCAGCCCATTGAATTAAAAATGATTCAATGTTGTTGAGTATATCGTAATTAACTTTGATCAGGCTCAGTTCAATGGACATACAAATCATCAATTATTCCAGGATTGTATTTAAGCCGCAGACTACGAAACTTTTTATCATCCCATTCTAGTTGTCCTTCAGGAGTTAAATAATAGCCACCTGTTTCATAACTTTCTGCTATTGTCTGCGTCATTGCTGTCAAACTATTAAATGCTAGACGCACTTCTCCTGCGTCAGCATCAATATGCTATACAGGATCTGTACAGATGTCAAAAAATTTTGTGATTCTTGTTGAAATTTAGAGTTAAGAGAATGCTACGTTATTGCTATTAGATTGGGTGACACAAAGTTAACGCCAACACCAAAACTTGTGTTGGGTTGCGCTGCGCTTCACCCAACCTACATTTATAAATACTTTTGTAACAATAGATGTAATTTTTCTTTGGTTGCTGTTGGTGCTTTATCTAACTGAGTCAAAATTGCATATTTCAAGGCTGAGTGTGCGTCACTGGGTGGGGGATTTTCACTTAAACGTCGGACTGTTTCTTGAATAACTTTTTGGGCGTTGACGGCGTTGCGTTGCAAGTTACCAATTACCATCTCGACGGTGACGCTATCATGATCTGGATGCCAACAATCGTAATCTGTGACTAATGCTAAGGTTGCGTAGGCGATTTCGGCTTCTCTGGCTAGTTTGGCTTCTGGTAAGTTGGTCATACCAATTACTGTTGCGCCCCAACTGCGGTAAATGTTAGATTCGGCTTTGGTGGAAAATGCTGGCCCTTCCATACAGATATATGTGCCGCCGCGATGCAGGGTGACATCTGGTAAATTAAGAGATGCGATCGCCTCTGCTAAAACTCCAGCTAAATTGTGACAAATCGGATCACCAAAGGCAATGTGAGCCACAACTCCTTCGCCAAAAAAGGTGGAAATGCGATTCTTTGTCCGGTCGATAAACTGGTCTGGGATAACCATATCTAGTGGTTTGGCTTCGGCTTTTAAAGAACCCACCGCACTAGCAGAAATTAAATACTCTACACCTAATTTTTTCATTGCATAGATGTTGGCCCGAAAAGGTAATTCGGAAGGTAATAAGGTATGATTCCGCCCATGACGCGCCAAAAAAGCTACCTTTGTTCCTTCTAGTGTCCCCACAATTACAGCATCGGAAGGGGAACCGAAGGGTGTTTCGATTTGCACTTCTTCTACATCCTGCAAAGCGGCCATTTTATATAGTCCACTACCACCAATAATGCCAATCTTAGGGTTAAGCATAATTTTTGATACTTGTTGCTGATCTGCCTAGTTATTTTACACAGGAGTTATGTAGTGTAGGACAATTAATTGTCTGTTGATACTGGATGTAAGAGTGTAGGGATGTCAGGGTTGTGCTTATCTATACTGTCAGACTTCAAGCTCAGAGCTTCAAGTTTGAACCTCAGAACCTCATGCTTCAACCTCAGAGGCTTGTGTTGCAATTAACTATCCCGTCTTGGAATTAATTCCAAAGCTCATATATTTCTTTTGTCACTCTAGGCAGAGGAAAAAGAGAAAAGCTCTGACTAAAGGGATAAAAATAGATGATTGTATGTGCCTATAAGATACGTAAAAAAATTTAGGAACCTTTACTACTAATACTCATTTTTGTCAGTGGGTTAAAAGTATAGTTTGATATATGCTATGAATTCCTAGCTAAGTTGCTGAATAAGACTTATAAAGCAATTCAAAAACTTTTTTATGTCTTGAATATTTTGGCATTTTGGCAGTTAATTAAAATTTGTTTGTGCTAAATTGATCAATATTACAAGAATGACTTTGATGCAAATATATTGCCTAAATCATGAGTCTTCTTGATGACCTATTAAATTTAATTCTTATTCTTTTTTTGTAATCCAAGGTGTGTCGCCACTTTCAAGCTATTTTGACGGGTGAAAGCCCGTCTTTTATTTTGCTGATATTCTGTCAATCAACTTATGAATCTAATTTATAGATATGCAAAATTGTAAATTATATCAGCAGTTTTGAAATTTTAAATAATTCAATCTAATTATTTTATTTCAATGTAATTTAAAATACCTTCTTTGCTTAATATCAGCTTTTATAGGTTTTGGATACATCCTATAGGAAGATGCTACAAAGTAAAAATCATGAGTAAATAAATGCGGGATGTTGTTATGCACTGGATTTATAGTCAGGTTTGGTGGTGAGCCAAACCTTTTTTTTTTGCAGCTATTAAAAGAGTTGGCAACAAACCCATCAGGTAAAACTGATGATTAAACGGTCAAAACTGGTGCAGCCTACTTAAGTTTTGTGTCAATCTCTATATTCTCCAATAACTTCAATTTGACCAACGATGTGTTCATTCAACTGTGCTAATTCTTCTGGCGGAATCCACCATTCTGTATGATATGAAGCTCCTACTTGATGAACTTCATATTTATCCATAAATTCTTTTTTGACTTCAAAGCGTGTGACATAACCCACACCACTATCTCGAATATTCCATTTAGTGGCGATTTCTTTTGCATATTGCTCGTTTGTCACTGGGTAAAAAATCGGCTGTTCTGGTAGTCGCGCTGGCCATTTTTTGTAACTGCTTTGTTTTACTAATTCCAACTCTTTAGGGCCAGTCGGACGATACAGAGTTACTGTTTCTTCCATGAATTATTTTTGTATTAGTTTTAGCTAAAACAGAAATGTACTGCGGAGAATTCCAATAGTAACTGGGTCACTGTCTGGTGTATGACCAGGTTCCAATATATGAATTATCCCTGGTGTAATGTAGATGTTATCTGTCATTCGGAAACGATAAAAAGCTTCAATTTGTGTGGTGGTTCCTGGTTGTCCGCCTGCACGTCCTAAACCTGTATTTTCAAAATCCGGAACATTATTACCCACAGGTAAAGTGCTACTAGTAATTTTTGGTGGTTGTCCGACATAAATACCACCTAAATTACCTTGAGCAAATAAATCGGGGAAGTTTAAAAACACCATGTAATTAGTCGTTTCGACACTACCCGATCGCCCAGGAATAGAAGAAGTAGTATAACCACCCCACGCACCGACAGTGAAGCGGGGCGAAATTTGCCAACTGAGTGTCCCACCATAGGCGTTGGTTTGTAAGGGCGCATTAGTCGCTGTTAAACATTCATCACCAACAAAGGTAAGCAAACAACCATTAGAAGCATAATTATTAACGTAATACAAACTCAAATCAACAGTATCAGTCGGTGTTAATAACAATTGCACTGCTGTAGTCGTAGTTCCATCAAACAAACCATTGCGTTGACTAGGATTCCCTGGAGTGTAACTAGTATACAAAGCTTGGACACTGGCGCGTTTGGCAAATTGCCAGTCTACAGCAATTCCACCATGACCAAAGCCTATATCTAAAATTGGGTTTCTTTGGGCTAACCAAGATAAAGGCCCTGTAGCTGCACTCTCGACTCGAACGGGGCCACGGAAAGCGTTGGTCATATTTACGCCTTCTGTGCCTACCATAACCGCTAATTTGTCAGTGACTAACCAGCGATAATTCAAGTCAGTCACGGTTAATTTGTTATCTGTGGGATATTCGTAACTCAGGGCAAAGTCATTACTCAATTTAGGTTTTGTGGTACCGTCAGCAGCTACTAATCCTGTAAATAGATAACTACGGGGCGTGAGTTGGGTAGTTAAACTCAGGTAGGAAAAGTTAATAACATTAAAGTTTGTGCCATTATCATCTGAGTCTTTGACACCATCTCTGGGATTAACATCACCACGGTTAGAACTCCGCCCTTGAACACCTACAATTAACAGTCCGTTAAGTTTAGTTGTGGTAGAAAATTGGTTAGCTTCCAGTGCCGCAGTCCGCGCTTCTAAACTATCTACTCGTCCCCGCAAGGTAGCTAGTTCGCTGCTGAATTCTGATTGTAAGCGTTGGATTGTATCTAAATCTGCACGAGTTACTAGTTCGGCGCTGGGTGCTGCAACTGCAAGAATTTGGTTGATTTTATCTAAGCAAGCATTCATCCCGGCGGCAAATTCATAGCGAGAGACAGCGCGATCGCCCCGAAATGAATTATTAGGATAACCAGCAATGCAGTTATAGCGTTCTACTAAAGATTGCAACGCCGTAAAAGCCCAATCACTAGGCTGGACATCATTCAATTGTGACACCGATGTAACTTGTGCCATCGGTTCGGTATTTTCTATTACACCCTGATCAATAGAAGCGGCAGGAAAAATTGAAGAATCTTGATTGTCTAAACTTAAACTTGGTTGTGTTTCAGTACTAGTATAATCTTGGGCGGAGGCTATCTGTGATCCGCCATTTAATCCCGCCATCACAAAAGACGCAATTATCCAGAATTTGAGATGATTATAGCGAATCACGTTAAGTTCCAATTTATTAAAGTCTACATGGAATACTGAAGTTCGAGTGTAAGCAAAATTATCAGTTTCGGCATGAGAAATTTTACCGACTTTGTACCAAATAAGACGAAGCAAATTCTGGGCAATAGGCAAAAACGCGAGTATAAAAGTAGAAATAACCAGCCTTGCACCACCTACTAGATTGACCGAGAAGTACTATGGCACATCAATCGCGCAGACTATCGCTAAAATTCTTGAGACGCAATCAAACTTCCCCCGAAATCGCCGAAAAAGCGCCTCAACAGGGAAGTTTACTGTCATCAACAGTAGCGGTTACTGTTTTATTCAGTAGTGCTGGGTTAATTTTGATATTTGCTTGGATTAGTTGGCTGTTTATCTTCAATCCCGACAAAATCGTTTGGATGAACAAGTTTTTACCAGAATGGGCGCAAATTCCCTTTGGTTATAGCGAACATCCCCACACTCTTCCCGAAATTCAAGCCAGCGTACAAGCACAAAAACAAACATCCGGCGCGACTCTGGCTTTAGATAAAAACGATAACGCATTTTTATTACCAGTTTTTCAGCAACGTCCTAACTGTCAGTCTGATTGTGAAGAACTGGTAGCGTTGCGGGTTTATCAACTAGCAACAGACTCAGAATTTCAATCAAAAAGCGAAAAATACTATCGTTTAGCAACGCAACTATCTGTAACTGGAATAGACAAATCCTTTGTAGATAGTAAAGCCGAGAATGATGATAATAACTTCTTACCTTTAACCACAATCAAAGGTTTTGATGATGAAACACCAGCCGCAGGTGTTTGGTTTAATTTACAAGGAGAATATCAAAAAGGCACAAGTGCGATCGCCTATGGTCAGATTTTATATTACAATCCAGAACGCTCTAACTTAATCCAACTGCTGTCGTGGAAGAGTTCTAACGGTCAATCACCAAAATGGCAACAAGTGACTGGCAATGATGATAAAGAATTAATCTTAGACCAAACAGTCGGTTTAGAACCCCAATTACGGGTTTACCAAGTTAAACCAACTAAACTTTATCTCAACCCAATTCAGTTAGATAAAATTTCTCTCAAACCACCAGCTATTAAAGATACTGCTTACCAAAACGCCATCTCAATTGCCCGTAGCGGTTTATGGACACCAGCCCTAGAATCGTTAAAATCTCTGCAAAAACAACGCACAAACGCTTTACCCGCCACCGCCCTAGCCCAAGTTGATTTTATTCGCTTACACGCTGAATTCACCAAAGCACAAGCCGAAAAAAACTTGGGCTAGTCCCAGTGAACAAGTCTTAGCAGATTTAATTGATGGCCGTTGGAATAAAGCTTTAAAAGTATTTAAAGCATCACCCCAAAATGTCCAAGAAATTTCTATTCTGTTAAAAGGCGAAAAAGGCAAGTTGTGGAATCGTGTAGCATCAGCATTAGAAGTTAATCCACAACAGCCAGATGTACTTGCGTGGGGAGCTTTAATCTTAGCCGTTCAACAAGGAGATGCAAGTGCTATTGCTTGGCTAGAGAAACAGCCAAAAATCTCCAAAGATACCATTGCAGAAATTCAAGGTTTACTCAAACGACTAAATCATGAATCAGAGCAATAAAGTGAGAAGTATTACTGTTCTCAGTATCCAGAAGATGCCATGATAACGAGTTTGAAAACACGCCCTAGCCTCTTTACTTTTTATGATTCATCTCGAAATTCGAGAATATGCTGGGCGGTAACTTGTGATTGTTCTAAATGGGGGATATGACCAGAGTCTTGAATCCAAATGAGTTTACTGTTGGGAATGGCACGTTTGAATCTTTTCGCATCTGTAGTGCCTAAGATTTTATCTGAGTCGCCCCAGAGAATTAATGTGGGTTGCAGAATTTGTCCTAGTTGCTTAAATCTAAAAGCACTGTAACCACCACTTTTGGTAAAAGCAATCAAAGCTAGATGCCAACTCGGCATTTCTAGATGCAGTCCACCACAACAGGTAGCATCTAGAGTCACTAGGCTGGGATTTTTATAGGCAGTGCGAGAAATGCGATCGCGGACTTTGGGACTACGCAAAAATTGTGTCGCCCAATTATCTAAGGGTGGAAACATGAATTTTGCTAAAGGTGAACCTGCTTTTAAGCCAGCACTATCAATTAACACCAGTTTTTTGACGACTTCTGGATAGGTGAGAGTAAAGTCAATGGCGGCTGCACCTCCCATCGATGCACCCACCAAAATTACAGGCTCCTTAATTAAGGTTTTCCAGAAATAATATAGATGGGTTTTAATGGCAACCGGACTAAATGCTATGTTTTGGAGTCTGTCGGTAAAGCCAAAACCGAGTAAATCCACTGCCCAAGTTTGATTATTTTCTGCCAGTAGTGGTAGTAGTCGGCGAAATTCTAATACAGAACTATCAAAACCGTGGATGAGTAAAATTGGTGTGCCACCACTGCCTTGTTTTACATAAGTGGTGGTGATTGGTTGAGTAGATAAAGGAGTGGCGATCGCTTGACTTTGCATACTACAAGCTAGTGCGATCGAGTTTGGTTCAGTTAATTGCCTAACTGCGGCTGGTAAAAAGCTGGGAAACATAAGTTATAGTTTACAACACCCCATTACCAAAATCGTGCTGATTTGTCAGCCGATGACTCAGTGTACTGAAAAAAACAGTCATGAATGTCACCATTGGAGCCAAACCCGCGTAAAATAAAGATCACTCTATTTTTATTGACTCAGGAGCTAATGCCATGCCAATGGCTGTTGGCGTAATTGAAACTTTAGGTTTTCCATCTGTGTTAGCCGCAGCAGATGCAATGGTGAAATCTGCCGCAGTCACGCTGGTGTATTATGGACTAGCGGAAAGTGGTCGCTTTGTTGTTGCTGTCCGAGGACAAGTTGCTGAAGTCAACAGAGCTGTTGAACAAGGTATAAATGCTGGAGAGCAGGTAAAGGCTGAAACAGTAATCACCCATTATATAGTTCCTAATCCCCCAGAAAATGTGGAAACAGTTCTGCCCATCCACTTCACCCAGAAATCTGAGCCTTTCCGGATCTTCTAAACAGTTTCGCCATTAAAATTTGTAACAAAGCTGCCTACAATTAATTTTGCAGCGATACATACGTTTATTTATATCAGGAGATGAAGAATGTCACTACAGGCAGTTGGTTCGCTGGAAACTAAGGGTTTTCCTGCTGTGTTAGCCGCAGCAGACGCAATGGTAAAAGCTGGCCGAGTTACCCTCGTTGGTTATATCCGAGTTGGTAGCGCACGTTTTACGGTAAATATTCGGGGAGATGTTTCGGAAGTGAAAACCGCGATGGCTGCTGGTGTGGAAGCAGCAGAAAATGTTTATGGAGGTACATTAGAATCTTGGGTAATTATCCCTCGTCCCCATGAAAACGTTGAAGCTGTTTTACCAATTGCTTACACCACAGAAGTACAGCAGTATCGTGACTCTGTGGAAAACCCTATCATCAGGTCTGGTAACGGCAGATAAAGTTAGATTTATTAGCAGATTCATCCCACAGCTAAAGTCAAAAGTCCCCAGTCCAATTGCTAATCAATGATTAATAATTGCGACTAGACTATTGACTTTTTGCTAGGTATGCTATTTCAATTTAATTCCATTTGTCACAAGTATTACTCTCCTGCACAAGTAACTCTTAAGAGAAACAAATTACTTATAGGACTGGTTGTCAAATTTGCATATAATTAAAAAAAATTTCGTTACCAACAGCATGAGATTTTAAGAAAATTGTAGTGTTAGCGATCGCGGCAATCTCTCACACAAATTCCCCATACCGAATAAAACTAAGGAGTTAACTGTAAACTATGGCTTTTAGATATGATCGCCATAGGCAAGCCAGTAAAAATTGATAAGAAAAATTACATATTTCCTCAAACACTAAACAAATACTCAATGACGTGAAACTTATCTACTCAAGATAACGTCTGGAATGTGGGTAAATCTCACTAGTTCTTGAGCAGCAGTGTAGACTTTCTCATTTTTACTAACTGAAGCACTTTAATCCTAGTTTGTCCTGATCAGATTGATTGAGGATTAGTCAGCTTTTTAGGTATTTTGATGATAAGTTGACAAAAATTGAAAATTATGAAAGATGAAAAAATTGCTAACTACAAAAATTTTTTATTATGCAGAGAATAAAAATCAAAATTTAATCTGAAAACTTCTGCATAAAGTTTGGGAATAAAAACGTAAATAAGAATAGAATCGCTGAAATGTCTTCATGAAAGCGACCGATTCATGGACAACTGCCAGCCAAGATGTTAAGAGTGAGTGACGATCAACGGGGGTTGTGATGCAAACTTTACGGCAAGGTTTTGAGGAAAACAATCTCACTATGACAACAGATGCAGACAAACTAGCACAGTATTGGCATAAACGCCTAGCTGTAGAAATTCCAGAACAAAGTGTATCTGTTAGGGAGAGTATTGTTTTGTGGCTTTTAGGCAAAGACTTAAACAGATTTGAACTATTAGACCCCAAACAACTAGAAATTGCTAAACAAGCAATGGAATATCGCTGGAAAATTTTACATCAACGTTACTTGGGTCTTGGTAGAGACCGAGCTTATCGTAACTTAATTACTCGTTTGGGGAGTTTAGTCAGCTTACGCCATAAAATTCAAACTTGGGTAGCACTCAGCCGTGATCGCCAGCGCAGTGTTATAGATGTCTTACAAGAAGTGATCCAAGAACTGCTGCAAAGTGATACCTATATGCAGCAACAAATGGCCTGCATTGCCGAATTTACTACCGACAGACGATTGCAAGATACATTACTGTTTGCCAGCATTGAAGAATATGCTTTGCGGCCAGTCCGCAATCAACCACTACTGGTTTACAGATTTGTTAATTACTTGCGTCGGACTCAGCGTGGTGGCTTAACGCAAGTACCAGGTAGCGATATGGTGAGACTGGTTTCCGAAGAAATTCTCACCGATGACAGTGATAATCGCGTCAACTTGGTAGATACCCAAGCGATCGCTGAATATCAAGAATCACAACAACTAGAAGAACAACAAGCACTGCGTCAGTCCGTGCAAACAGAATTTGCTGACTACTTACAAGAAAATCTCGGACAAGATGCAGTAGATTGGTTGCGGCTGTATCTCCAAGGCAAATCTCAAGACGAAATTGCCAAACAACTGCAAAAACCCATTCGAGAAATCTACCGTCTGCGGGAAAAAATCAGTTACCATGCAGTCCGGGTTTTTGCCCTCAAAGGGAAACCAGAACTTGTCAATAGCTGGCTATCAATTTCCTTGGAAGAACATAATTTGGGACTCACCCCTAGGCAATGGCAGCAACTTTATCAAAAATTAACGCCATTGGGTCAGAAAGTGCTAGATTTACGCAAAATCGGTCATTCCCTAGAAGCGATCGCCCAACAGTTAGGTCTGAAGACTCATCAGGCAATGGGAGAATGGACAAAAATTTATCTCACCGCCCAATCCTTGAGAACTGAAGAATCAGGAGCATAAGCAGCTGCCGCAATTCCTACCCATGAATTCATCGGGTACTTTGCGGAATGCCCTTCCCCTGCTCCCTGACATCAACAAAGACTAACTAGTACAGAAAAATTTATACCTATCAAACCCAGCATTATCTTACTGAGATTAATTTAATTTTTACCAAGATAATAAAGTATCTTTATTTACTGCCAACTAGCTTAGAGCAAAATAAAATATAAGGAAACTGTAAATAATTAAACCTATGTTGTCTTCAGAGGACAAATCAAATGATACCGAAGCCAATGAGCAGCAGGTACTATCGAATATACCGATCAGCTTAGAGCAAGAAAGCGATCGCCAACAAATATTTCAGCTAATTGATCATCTCTTGTCCTTTGAAGCTTGCTTGTATCACCAAATTCTGCCCTTTCGATTAGAAGGTAACAAATTACTCCTAGGGATGGTGCATCCGCAAGACAGTAGCGCCCTTGATTACGTAAATCGCATCCTAGCTTATATCAACTGCACAATGGTGGCTCAAGAAATTGCCAGCGACAGCCACCGCCACATTCTCTCAGCCTACCTCAACTATAAAAATACGTTTAGCTCCAATATCCCAGCCCTCAATCACGTTGATTTCAAATCATCTCAACAGCAACCACCAAAATCAATGGTGGCAAATATGGAAACTCCCAAAAATCCTAGCAACTTAACAGAATTTCCTTCACTGCCAGAACCCAACCTTTCAGCTTTAGCCCAAAAGCTCAAACAAGAAATCACAGAGGCTACACTGGCAAATAATTTAACCATCCTGCCAGTGCCTACCCCAGAACTATCCACTCCTGTGGAAGTGCTGGCACTACTCCCACCCAAGAAACTACTAGAAGAATTACTCGGTCGAGTTTTGGGTGGTGGCATTGGTCGCTTGTATTTAGAAAGACAACCCTACCAAGGTAGGATACTCTGGAGTGATAATGGTGTTGTACAGTCGGTGCTAGATAATTTACCTCTGTCAGTTTTTCAAGGCGTACTGAATGAATTAAAGCGATTTGCTGGTTTACCTGTAGCCACAATTACAGAACCAAAACAAATAGAAAAAGAATGTTTATATCAACAAAACCGTTTGTTATTACGCCTGCGAGTCATGCCAGGCATTTATGGTGAAGAAGCCACACTACAGGTATTGCGAGGAGCCGCCTTAAAGTTTTATCAACAACAACATTTAGCTCGTCTCAGCCGTGATGTTTTGGGTATTTCTCAACAACTGAGCTATAAATTACAAGAACTGCATCAACGGCTAATACTTAACTCTAGCCTGACATCAGAGCAAGCAGATGCTTTAGATAATTTAAATCATATTGTGGAAAATTTAGACCAACAAGTCAAAATACTCACAGCAAATAGCGATTCAATGAGCAAATAATAAATCACAATTCTGTCAGTAAAACCTCTGATTTCGATCCCTGACATAATTGCTATGTTGTAAGGGAACATTAGACCGAAAAGCCATAGTTTTTAGTATTAATTCTTACATGTAAAATATGTATTAATACTATGGTAGCGGGTTTAAAACTTATAGCAGTCAACTAAATTTTCCATTATTGAATTTATTTTTTACAGATATTTCATGCAGACTGAGGTTTTTAGTGAACTTTTCCCCTTGCTGAGTACAGCCAACCCACAAACTTTAGAATGGCTGCTCAATGTTGCCGTTGATCACGAATATCCCGTAGGACGAGCCGTATTGATGGAAGATGCTTGGGGTAACGCCGTTTACTTTGTGGTATCTGGATGGGTAAAAGTCCGCCGTACCTCTGGTGAAGATTCTGTGGCCATAGCGATTTTAGGTCGGGGTGATTTTTTTGGCGAAATGGCAATTTTAGATGAATCTCCACGTTCTACTGATGTAATTGCCCTTTCACCTTGTAAAATTACTGAGTATTTCTAGAGAGCGTTTTATTCAAATCTTGTTTAAAGATCCACAATTACACCATCGGATGCTGCAACTGATGGTGCGAAGAATCAGACAATTTAACCAACGGTTACAAATTCGCTCTTCACCACCAGCAGTCAAACTGGCTCACACCTTAGTCAGTTTGGGTGAAAGTTATGGACAAGACTCAGAACGGGGTAAAGAAATTTTTAATATTCCCTTTAAAGATTTGGCGGAAGTGACAGAAATCGGAGTTGAAGAAACCACCAAAATCATGGAAAAACTACATGAAAAAGGATGGATCACAATTGATAATGCTAATAACATCATTTACTTGGTTAACTTCAAGCAACTGATGAATTTGGCAGGGAAAGTCTAATACCATTTTGGATTTTGCGAAAAGTTGAGCCAGTGCGTTGGGCAGGTTACCTGACTTGAGCAAACTTTTCAAGACGGATTTTGGATTGAGAAAGTGTTTACTGATAAGCTTTTGGCCAATCCATTTGTCGCAATCATTCTTCAATTTGGTATAATCGTGGGTTAAAAGAAATTCAGCTGCTACGAAAACTGATGTATATTAGCTATCCAAGTCCGAGACTGAGGAACTTTGGGACTAACGGCTGATGCTTGTGTTAGGAAGTCTTGAAAAAAAAAGAAACGGCAGAGGCCACAGATATAAATTTTGGTGATATTGGTGAGCATGAAAAGTTGAGTGACCAGCTTTGAAATCAGCTCTACTAACTACTTTTGATGAAAAGCACCCAAGCATCAAAAATGCTGGAAACACATGCTTGGTAGGAAAAATTAATTAATTATGGATAAAAAGACCGGAAGCTTTGATCTCAACGATAAAATATTAATTAATTGTAAATTTTTTCAAAACTTGCTTTCACACTCCTTGATTCCTAGTTCTTTACAAAGTCCCTCTATTGACTATTAATTATTGACTAATAACTATAAACTCATAACTTATCACTCCTGTCTACTACTACAAATGACTGAAGCAACAGCACCTCGTCTCGAAATTGGCGTTAAGGAAACCGTACCGACGATTCATTACCTGGTAGCAATGCCCCAACCAGAAACCCATCTGTTTGAAGTGAGCTTGCAGCTGGTTAATCACTCATCCCCAACCCTAGATTTGAAAATGCCCGTCTGGACACCAGGTTCTTACCTAGTGCGGGAATACGCCAAGAATCTGCAAGATTTTGCCGCTTTTGCTGGGGAGCAACCTTTACCTTGGCGTAAAATCAGCAAAAACCACTGGCAGATCAACACAAACGGTATTTCGGAATTAACGGTACGTTACCGCATATTTGCCAATGAGCTATCGGTACGGACAAACCATTTGGATGGTACCCACGGTTATTTTAACGGTGCAGCTCTGTTTTTTAGAGTCCGGGGCTATGAAACGTTGCCCATTCAAGTGACGATTGTACCGCCGCATCCCGAATGGCGAGTGACGACTGCCTTGCCTTCAGTTGATGGACAGTCATCCACTTTTTACGCAGTCGATTTTGATACTCTTGTCGATAGTCCCTTTGAAATTGGCTATCACGAGTTATACCAATTTGAGGTATTGGGAAAACCTCACGAACTGGCTATTTGGGGACAGGGCAATTACCAAGCACAGCAAGTAATTGCTGATATTCAAAAAATCATTCATGTAGAAGCACAGATGTTTGGCGGTTTGCCTTACGATAGATATGTGTTTTTACTGCATTTGTTTGCTCAAGCCTATGGTGGTTTGGAACATAAAAACTGTTGCTCTTTGATTTATCAGCGTTTTGGTTTTAATTCACCAGATAAATACGATCGCTTCATTCAATTAGTGGCGCACGAGTTCTTTCACTTGTGGAATGTGAAACGCATTCGCCCAAAAGCTTTAGAGGTTTTTGATTACGACCGGGAAAATTACACTTCGTCTTTGTGGTTCTGTGAAGGAACAACCAGTTACTATGATTTGCTGATTCCTTTGCGGGCAGGAATTTATGATGCCAAATCATATTTTCATAATTGGAGTAAAGAAATTTCCAGATTTTTAACTACCCCAGGGCGTAAGGTGCAATCACTGGCTGAGTCCAGTTTTGATGCCTGGATTAAACTTTATCGCCCAGACGCTAATAGCAATAATTCCCAAGTTTCTTACTATTTGAAAGGAGAAATGGTTTCTTTATTACTAGATTTGCTGATTAGAGAGCGATCGGCAAATCAGCGTTCTTTGGATGATGTGATGCGGTTGATGTGGCGCAAATTTGGTAAATCAGAAATTGGTTATACACCCGAAGAATTGCAGGAAGTAATTGAATCTGTTGCAGAGATGGATTTGACAGACTTCTTTAATCGCTTTATCAATGGCACGGATGAGTTGCCGTTTAATCAATACCTAGAGCCTTTTGGTTTACAGGTGATTGCCGATAAAGAAGAAGAACCTTACTTGGGGTTGAGGTTAAATACCGAAAATGGTAGAGAGATTGTCAAGTTTGTGGAATTTGGTTCACCTGCACAATTGGCAGGAATTGATGCGGGTGATGAGTTACTAGCGATCGCTGGTATCCGTGTTACCTCTCATCAACTGAGCGATCGCTTAAAAGATTACCAAGCAAACGACGTAATTCAAGTAACAGTTTTCCATCAAGATGAACTGCGTACCTGTTCTGTGACTCTGGCTGCACCACGTCCAAGTAAATATCAAGTAGTTCCAGTCAACAATCCTAACACCAAACAAAAAGAAAATTTTGCAGGGTGGTTAGGTATCCCACTGACCAGCCTGCGTTAAAACTGCCACTTTTGAATGTTTTGATTGCTAAGGCAATTTATATGGGCGCAATATATACATATTGCGCCCCTATGAGTTTTTACTAATAGGACTTACGCACAAGGATTTTCTGTGGAGAATAGGTGAACCCACCTTCCGCACCTTATACCGTTTCGCTTTAAGTTTGATACAAATAGGTCGCAGAGGGCAGGGAGCAAGGGGAAAAAATAAAAAACTTATAAATTTGTATCATTTTTTTTCGTGAAATGGTATCACATATTCAGCAAAGCCACCAAAGTAGTACACAAGAACTAAAATTAATTCAATTGCTAAGAGAGGTGATGAGAATAGTTGCATTAAAATCGACAGGGGGAGTGAGGAATGGTAGAGCATTTTAACGCCAGTTTCCCCTAAACAACAAGCTGCAGCACAGCTTCAACCAATTGATAACGAATTGCTATTCTATGATGATCTAAGATTGTTGGGTATTGTTTAATTTACGATCGCCCATAAACCAGACCAATGATTGAAGTTGAACATCTCAGTAAAACTTACGGTTCTACCCCAGCGATTACGGATGTGACTTTTCGGGTTGAACCAGGGGAAATTTTAGGGTTTTTGGGGCCGAATGGCGCTGGTAAAACCACTACAATGCGAATTTTAGCAGGCTATTTACCGGCAACTAGCGGCACAGCAAAAATTTCTGGGTTTGATGTCCATAAAAATTCTTTGGCGGTGCGTCAACGCATTGGTTATTTACCAGAAACACCGCCGTTATATCCAGAGATGACGGTGGAGGGATTTTTGCATTTCGTCGCCAGAATCAAAGGAATCCCCGCAGGCGATCGCACCACCAAAGTCAAAGCAGCGATCGCACGCTGTAATTTAGAAGATAAGCAACAGGTCATTATTCGCAAACTTTCTAAAGGATATCGCCAAAGAGTCGGTATTGCTCAGGCGATCGTTCATGATCCACCAGCTATCATCTTGGATGAACCTACCGTTGGACTTGATCCCAGACAAATCATCGAAGTTCGCAATCTCATTAAAAGCCTAGCCGGGACACATACCATCATTTTGTCTACCCACATTTTGCCAGAAGTGAGTATGACCTGTAGCCGTGTTGCGATTATTAACCGGGGTAAAGTTGTCGCCACTAATACTCCCGAAAGTCTGATGACACAGTTGACAGGTGGCTCAGGATATGAATTAGAAATTGATGGCGAAGCAAATCTCGCCAAACAAGTATTACAAAATGTTGCAGGCGTGAGTCTGGTAGAATCAATTCCTGGTCATCATCTTACCAACTCCTACAGACGGACGGGCTTATTTGCGAGTGATTGCTCAACCAGGAACCGAACCGGGAAGAGACATCGCCGCCACCTTAATCCGCGCTGGATTTGGGTTACAAGAAATGCGCCGAGTTAGCGCCACCTTAGAAGATGTATTCTTGCAACTGACTACAGAAGAAAAGCATTTTGAACCAGAGACAGACTCAATCGCCAACGAAGGAGAAGCAGCATAAATGGGTATAGTACTAGCGAATATTATTGCCATTTATCGCCGAGAGTTACAGAGTTACTTTGTCTCGCCCTTAGCTTATGCGATCGCCGGGGTATTTTGGTTTATCTCCGGGTTGTTTTTTGTGACCATTTTGTTCGGCCCCGATGGAATTTTACCCTCCGTTGCAGCGATCGACTTACAAGGTCAACAATTGGGTGTACCAGTACCGTTAATTGATGTCCCCTATGAATTTATTCGGGCATTTTTAGACCGGATGGGTTGGTTATTGCTGTTTATTTTGCCAATTCTGTCGATGGGACTGTACGCCGAAGAACGCAAACGTGGCACATTAGAGTTATTAGCCACCTCACCCTTAACGAATTGGGCGGTAGCAGTCGGCAAATTATTAGGCGTGGTGACATTCTTAATTACAATGGTCGCACCACTGTTGATATTTGAAGCGATCGCCATTGGTGCTTCTAACCCTCCCATGTCGCCAGTTATTCTCCTAGTCGGTCATTTAGGCTTAATCTTGCTGGCAGCCGCAATTTTATCACTGGGAATGTTTATTTCCTCCTTAACAGACAGTACGATTCTGGCTGCTGTGATGACCTTTGCTTTAGTTTTGTTGCTGTTATTTGTGGATTTAATTGCTAAAAGTATAGGCGGCCCTGTGGGCGAAGCGATCGCTCATTTGTCATTACTCAAACATTTCAACACCTTTATTCAAGGAATTTTTGACACCAGCGCCTTAATTTTTATTTGCTAGTTACATTTTTTTTAGGTATCTTTCTCACAGCACAATCAATTGATGCCCTGCGTTTTCAACGGCAATAAATAATTAGTCATTAGTCATTGGTCGTTGGTCATTTCAAGACAAATGACAGAGGACAAAATATGAAAAAAATCACAAAAAAACAACCTTGGAAATATTTGTTTTGGCTGGGGCCATTTCTATTTATGGTCGGTTTTACAGCCGGGTTAGTATCTGGTAGCTGGGGACTATTACCCCTAGCATTTATGATTCCCGGAATTGCCATTATTGGATTTTGGGTATTTTGGCAAAGTCAGCAAAGCCGTTGGTGGGCGAGTCGTTCTACCCAAGCAGGAACTAATGCGGTTGTTGCAACTACTGCTGTGTTGATAATTTTAGGGTTAATTAACTTTTTAGGTGTTCGTTATCAACTACGCCAAGATTTAACCGAAACGCAGTTATTTACCCTTGCACCCCAATCACAAGAATTAGTCCGCCGTCTACCACAAACAGTCAAAATTTGGGTATTTGATACTAATCAAAATCCCCAAGATAGAGAATTATTAGAAAATTATCAAAGGCAAAGTTCTAAGTTTCAATTTGAATATGTTGACCCTCAAAACCGACCCGGAATTGCAGAGAGATTTGGGGTGAAAGAATATGGTGAAGTTTATTTAGAATCAGGTAACAAACGCCAATTAGTACAATCGTTAAATGTCAATGAACGTTTATCAGAAATTAAATTAACTAACCGACTACAACAATTAATTAATTCCACAGTTATTAAAGCTTACTTTGTGCAAGGTCATGGTGAACATCCCCTGACTGGTGGCGAAAGTGGTATTTCCCAGGCTGTGCAAGGATTAAGCGAGAAAGGTTACACAGTTGAACCACTCAACTTAGCTGATAAATTGCAAGTTCCCACTGATGCTGCGGTTGTAGTCGTTGCAGGTGCTAAACGTGGTTTTTTTGACGCAGAGGTCAAAGCTTTACAAGATTATCTCAATCGTGGCGGTAACTTGCTGCTGATGATTGACCCTGATACTGACCCCAAACTCAGCCCCTTATTACAAGAGTGGGGTGTGCGTCTTGATAATCGTTTAGCTGTGGATGTTTCCGGTGCAGGTGTGGGACTTGGCCCCGCAGCACCTATCATCACAGACTACGGACAACACCCAATTACTAAGGATTTTGGGAACGGTATTTCTTTTTATCGCTTGGCTAGACCAATAGAAACTACCTCCGTGGCTGGTGTTGAGTCTACGCCTTTAGTGCGAACCAAGCCCTATCCTAATAGCTGGGCGGAAAGCGACCTTAAAAGCGAAAAATTAGAATTTAATCCTGATAAAGACCTCAAAGGGCCACTAACTTTAGGCGTGGCGTTGACGAGAAAATCACCAGTAACACCAACAGCAACACCGTTACCAACTCCGACAGCACAAGCAACGCCCACAGCTACGACAACCCCAGCACCAACAACACCTACACCGTTACCACACACCGACAACCCAAGCAACGCCCACAGCTACGACAACCCCAGCACCAACAACACCCACAACCCAAGCAACACCAACTCCCACAACAGCCGAGAAATCTGAACAAACCCCGAAAGAATCACGTTTAGTAGTTTTCGGAAATTCAGATTTTGCTACCGATGGGGTGTTTCAACAGCAATTAAATGGTGATGTATTCCTCAACTCTGTATCTTGGCTGAGTCAGCAAGATCAGCAAACTCTTTCCATTCGCCCCAAAGAACCAAAAAATCGTCGCATCACTTTATCAACATCACAAGCCAATGTTTTAACCTTGTCATCTTTGTTGGTATTACCTTTGCTGGGCTTTTTAACAGCCGCTTTCATTTGGTGGCGAAGACGATGAAGTATGAAGTATGAAGTATGAAGTATGAAGTATGAAATTTCATCATTCTGCTTTTTGACAAATGACCAATGACAAATAACAAATGACTATTCCAAAGACAACTTTAATTTTGGTATTGTTGGCGCTGGGTTTAGGTGGTTTCGTATATTTCCATGAAATTAGAGGCGCAACTCAGCAAGAAGAAGTCAAGGCGAAACAGCAGCAAATTTTTGCGTTTGCGGAAGATGATGTGCAGTCTTTGACAGTCAAAACCAAAGCTTACACTCTGATGTTGGAACGCAATTCCAAGGGTAGCGAACCTAAATGGTTGCTGAAATATCCAGTTTCAGATTCAGCCAATGATGCGATCGTTTCTTATTTAACGGATTTGTTGGTTAAAGGTAAAAGCGATCGCACCATATCAACCTCTGCTAACCAACTCACAGAATTTGGTTTAGCCCAACCCAACGCCACCATTGAGATTAAACTGAAAAATCAGCAAACACATCAGTTAATTTTGGGCAAATCTGATTTTAATAATCGTTTTGTGTATGCTCAAGCTGACTCACCTACGCAACCAAACGGCAATATCAATGTATTATTAGTATCTACAGATTTTGCTAATGCCGTTAACCGGGAGTTATCAGAATGGCGACAAACTGTTGATAACAGTAAATCAACTCCTTTACCCACGAATCTTCCTCTTCCAACACCTTAGAAAAAGTATGAAGTAGGAATTGACGGAAATTAAATTTCTTTAACTACAATTATTTTATGTCCAATACAACTGCCACCTTGCTTATTTCTTGTCCTGATCAACGAGGACTTGTTGCCAAAATTGCTAACTTTATTTATGCCAATGGTGGCAATATTATTCATGCAGATCAGCACACAGATTTTTCGGCGGGGTTGTTTCTAACTCGTATAGAATGGCAGTTAGAAGGATTTAATTTACCTAAAGATTTAATTGGCCCAGCGTTTAATGCGATCGCTCAACCTTTAGGAGCTAAATGGGAACTCCATTTTTCTGACACTGTACCACGCATCGCAATCTGGGTCAGCCGCCAAGACCACTGTCTTTATGATTTAATTTGGCGACACCGTGCTAAAGAATTCGCTGCCGAAATTCCGTTAATTATTAGCAATCATCCTCATTTAAAAGTAGTTGCAGACCAATTTGGTATTGATTTCCATCACCTTCCAATTACCAAAGAAAACAAACCAGAACAAGAAGCTAAACAATTAGAATTATTATGCAAATACGAAATTGATTTAGTTGTACTGGCAAAATATATGCAAATTGTCAGTGCCGATTTTATTGCTCAATTTCCTCAAATTATTAATATTCATCACTCATTTTTACCAGCTTTTGTCGGCGCAAATCCCTATCATAGAGCTTTTGAGAGAGGTGTAAAAATCATTGGCGCAACCTCTCATTATGTGACTACAGATTTAGATGCAGGCCCAATTATAGAACAAGATGTAGTGAGAGTTAGCCACCGCGATGAAGTAGAAGATTTGGTTAGAAAAGGTAAGGATTTAGAGAGAATAGTATTAGCCAGAGCGGTACGGCTACACTTACAAAACCGTGTTTTAGTTTATGGTAATCGCACCGTCGTATTTGAGTAAATCGCTAAGTTGGGTTGCTAAAATACCTGATAAACTTATTGCTGCTTCTCAGCCTGATAAACCTCTGGTAATTGCCACCAAGGAATATGAGGATATTCGTGATGTTCTTGATGATAACCAAAATGGTAACAAGTAATAAATGACCAAAACACAGGTAAATGAGTACTACGTGTACAGTGCAAACTTGTGTATCCCTCTGCAAGTCTTCTATGAGGAAGAAAGGTGCCGAAATAAAATAATTGAATTGAACTGAAAATAGATGGTATACACCAAAATAAAATTAAATTAGTTTCAGGTATATTACAGACATATCTCAGAAAAATATATACCAATATAAATCTCAGATGTTGCCGCCAATTCCAATAAGATTTAATGAAGTTAAAATACCAGGCAAAAAAGTTTTGCTGCTGATGATCATAAAAATCTGGATCATCTTTAGTAGCCGGATAGTGGTGATGTGACCAGTGTTTTGTGAGTAGCTCTTGATAAGAAAATAGTGCGTACAAAAATACACATATTCTACCTATCCAATTATTAATTTTGGGATTTTGGGGAAACACTACGCCGTGCATAGCATCATGAGCAGTAATAAATAATCCTGTGTATAAAAATGTCTGCCAAAGTATCGCTATAGCTATTAAGGGAATTGGGGTTTGATAAATATTGAGTAAGAAAAATAATGTGATACTTATTACCCACAAGCCTAAAATCAGACCAGCAATGAGAATACCTTGAAATGTTTTTAGTGCTGCGCTAATAACAAAATCTGGCTGTTTTGATTGTGATGATAATGAATCAATCTGAGTCATCCGCAAATCCTAGATTGTTAATTTACCTCTATTGTATAAGGATTTATTTGTTGATTTTTTTTTATTTTAAGGTTTGCTCGAATTACTATATATTTTGATATTTAAGAGAAATAATTCAATTATCTATCTTGAGTTTCAATAGATATACTGTACTAAAGTCAGATATTGGTAATATATCTGATGTATTAGCTACTACATCAGATATGTGAACAGCAGAGGCAAGGAGACAGGGTAGACAAGGGAGAGATACTTGTTAATCATTTAGGATTGCTATAGGTAGCAAAAAATTGGATTTTTAAACTTCATAAATTTCTAATGGTAAGTTATCTGGGTCTTGAAAAAAGGTAAATTTCTTACCCGTAATTTCATCAACCCTAATATTTTCTGTCTCTATGTTGTGCAAGTGTAATTCAGCCACGGTTGCTTCTATATTTTCAACAGCAAAGGCTAAATGTCTTAAACCACAAGCTTCAGGATTGCTGAATCTTTGGAGGGGATTGGGAAAAGAAAATAATTCAATCTGAGTATGTTCATTAACCCGTAAATCTAGTTTATAAGAGTTTCTGGCGGCTCGAAATGTTTCTTGAATAATGGCAAAGCCTAGAATATCTACATAAAATTTTTTTTGAGCGTTCATAGTCGGAACAAATAATTGCTATATGATGTATGCCAAGAATTTTCATAAAAATGAATTATTTGATTATAGGCGATCGCACTTTATTAACCATCTAAAAATCTGTGAGGTTAAATATCTGGATTAGTGTATGAAAAGTTAATTTGTTTTTCTATGTTGTCTTGGTCTTCGATTGTTTGAAAAGCAATAAATTCTTCAATATTACTTTTGATAGTTTGGCAAATTTTATCTAATGGCAAATCATTATGATCGTAACCAAAGGGATTTTCAATTTCTACGCCAATTTCTTCAATGCCAAACAAAGCAAAACTGACAAGAGCCACAAATAAACCTGTCCATAGACCTAAATCTTTAACAAATTGAAATGGCAGAATTAAACAATAAATAAATACTAATTGATTTAGATGAATCACATAAGCAGGGGGAATTGGTGTTTTTAAAATACGTTCGCAACCACCGACATTATCCATCAAGTTATTCATGAGAGTGTGAATACTAGTCAATTGATAATTTGTTAAAAGACCACGTTTATATTCTTGCTGTAAGTAATTTCCTAACAAGCGAGAAATTTCTAAAGGCATGTTTTGAATATTTTGCAAATTGCTATATTGAGCAGGGGAAATCCAAGGTTTTAATTCTTCACTGGCTGGTTCATACCGAAGATATAATTTTTTGGCGATCGCAAATGCTGGTAATAAACGTAATGCGGCTATTTTGCGTTCTCTGTCGTCAGATTCCACTTCGTCTACTGCAACCCAAATTTTCCAAGCTAAATTGCGGATAGTATTAACTGTGCTACCCCAAAGTTTTCTCCCTTCCCAAAATCGCTCATAAGCTGTATTAGTCCGAAAAACTAACAATAAACCCAAAACAATACTAGGAATTACAGTGCCTAATACGGGTTGAGCAACTGGCAATTCCTTGAAGTCAAGAAAAGAAATGATCACGCCAAATGCACCACAAAAAACAGAGCGTTCTAAAACTCCGGGAATCACCGAACCGTGGAATCTAAATATTTCTTTTAGCCATTTTTTTTTTGACAGGGCTTTGAGTTTTTCTGACCATAAATAGTTATCAGATTTTTACATTAATCAAAGATACAATTTATTATCTTACAGGCATCCAGCCATTTGCTGTGCATACTCCGGCTTCGCTTCTGGGTGGAATACACCAATAATTCTGTCCATCAAATATGAGATTTTCTTGAATATAATTTAATTCCGAAATTGGTCTCCATTCTTGATTGCCAGCCTCATCATAATAGCGATACTGTTCTCCTTTGACTTCTAGACCTTGATCAGTTCCGCCAAGTACATAAAAACCTGGTTTAATTGGCGCAGATGTATTTGCGATTAAAGATGATTCACAAACTGTTTCATCACCTTTACAACCTTTGGCGATTTGTCCATTAGCTGCGAGGCTGTAAACTTTACCGTCTTTAAAAAAGTAATCCCAGTCCACTGCCATCTTGCAAGATGAGGGGATTGGAGAATTTACCCTGGTATTGAATGGAACTTTCAAATGTACCCTGAAGCTTAACAATAGTAGTGCCATCAGCTGCGATCGCAATTGATTGACCTGTGCCACTACCTCCTAGAAAATTAAATAAGCGAGTCCCGATAAATGGTGGTTTCTCTGGACGAGAAGATTGTGAAGTTTGTTGATGAACATTGGCATTTTTTCTCAATTGACCAATGCCAAACGACTCGTTCTGTATTACTACGGTCAGCTATTGTGGCTGAAATCCACAACAATTCACCAGCTTGGTTAGTAAACTCAAATCGACAAGCACCAACTCCTGTCCCGGAACAGTCTTTCACCTCTGTATATCCGAAATCATATAATTCTTTCACAGAAGTATCTTGAAGATTAGGCGCATCGCCTTGCAAATCCGGTTGCCAGCCTTGTTGAAGCACTTGTTCTCGCGCTTGTTGATATGGCATACCTGCTTGGAGATTCAGTTTGGAAACGGAATTGTTAGTCTGAGGAAGTTGGGCTTGATGTGTGGCGGTGTGAGGATTTAAGCTTTTGCTTGGCTGCACATTAGAAGTTGCAAAACTTGTACATCCACTAGCGATCGCTCCTATTAAAATTGTCACAAGAGTACCTGCGATCGTATAACCACACAATTTCATGTTTTTCCCCTCAGTGAAGTGGTCTGTCCCATTAATTTTAAAGTTTGTAGTTGGGTTTTAGCCTTTAATTTAAGCGATAAATCGCAACTACGAACCCCTCAAGATTAATGAGACGAACCACTAAATCAATTACAAGACTTACGCAGAGATTACGGAAAATTTAACCACAGAGACACCAGTGCATTCAGTTACTAGATTTCCTCACTGGCACATCACCGAGAAATGAGAGTTTGACAGGTTTTTGTGTAAGTTCTAAATTATACATCGTTAACCTAAACTGCGGTTGTAAAGTTAGTAATTCCTAAAGTCCCAGTTAATCCTGTCACTTCAATCACTGTATCCGTATTAGCATTAAACCCAGCTATATTATCATTGATAGCTACAAAAGTCCGGCTACCAAAAGTAAATCGAGCAGCAAAGTTAGAACCAAAATTAGACATAGTTAATCTAGCTTGAATTCCACTTATATCAAGACTTGTAACCGAGCCAGCATTTAAAAATCCAGCACGTGTACTTGCCACTAAAAAGAGATCATTACCTGTATTAGCATTAAAATCGGTAATTCTATCAAATTTATTGAGCAGAGAATCAGTTAACTGGCGGTAGTCAAATCTATCTACGCCTAAACCTCCAGATAAAGTATCAATCCCAGCACCACCAACTAGTCTGTCATTACCAGCACCACCACTGAGGATATTGTTACCAGAGTTGCCTGTAATAATGTTATTAGCTGCATTACCAGTACCATTAATGGCTGCTGTGCCTGTCAAAGTCAAATTTTCGATATTTGGTAAAGCCGCGAGACTAAAAGTGACACTAGAAGAAACTGTATCTACACCTGCTCCTGCATTTTCGATGATGGTGTCAGTCGTAGTATCAACAATATAAGTATCATTGCCTAAACCTCCAGATAAAGTATCAACCCCCGCACCACCAATCAGTCTGTCATTACCAGCACCACCATTAAGGATATTGTTACCAGAGTTGCCTGTAATAATGTTATTAGCTGCATTACCAGTACCATTAATGGCTGCTGTGCCTGTCAAAGTCAAATTTTCGATATTTGGTAAAGCAGCGAGACTAAAAGTGACACTAGAAGAAACCGTATCTACACCTGCTCCTGCATTTTCGGTAATGGTGTCAGTTGTAGTATCAACAATATAAGTATCATCCCCTAAACCTCCAGATAGGGTATCAATCCCAGCACCACCAATGAGTCTGTCATTACCAGCACCACCATTGATAATATTGTTATTTAACGTTCCATACAGAACATAATTTGTTGGATTTCCATAGCTAGACAGAATAAAGTCTGTCGTGTTAACTGCATAATTACCAAAGTCATTAAAATACCTAAAAATTGATGTATTAATTTCATCAAAAAGATAGGTTTTGTAATAACTGAGGTTAAATTGACTTGTCGTGAAATCTATTAAACTCTTTTGATTTAACTGTGCTAGTATCTCTGCCGCAGCAATACCACCTCGTAAATGCGCCCCGCCTAGAATACCAGATAAAGAAATAGTAGTTTGCTCTGTATATATGATTCGGTTTCCGTTCACATCTCTCTCGAAGTCAGTGCGAGCAGCATTTAATCTGTAATATCTAACTGTTTTAACTCCTTGATTAGCAGAGTTAGATAAATAAGTCTCTATATTGCTGATGCCTCTTGCACTTAATCCAGAATTGATATAGCCATAATTGACAAAAAATGCTTCCCGAATTGATGTTTCTTGAGCAAATGGATTTGCCTTCCAAGACTCAAAGCTAGTTACTCCATTCTTGCCTGTCCAAGTTCCATTAAAGATTCCATCATAATCATTACCATCACTATTGTAGTAATCTAAGTCTACAAATAAAACTTCTGAAAACTGGTACTTACCTACAGCATTTGTGTTTGAATTTTGTGCGCTGTACTGGAGTGGATCTCCTGATGGTCTTCCCGATTCTAATGCTCCTAAAGCTTCTAAAAATTGCTCAAAATTTCCCTTTGATATCATAAAACTCCTAATAAATTAACTCAAAAACATATTTAGCGATTCTGGCAAGTAGGTATAGACAAAGATGTGTTAGGTGCGGCTGTGGAATTATGAGCCACTAGTGTCACTTGGCCTTGGTTATTAAATATCCAGCCAGTAGCAGGAATCAGATTTGGGATATCAACAACTTTTGGTAATTGTGTATGTGTAGCTCTAGATTGATAGATTGGCGCTATCCTATTTCTTAAGCGTGTATCTGACCAAATAACTTCACTAGTTAGAGGTTCATTAGGAGTAACAGGTAGTCCACCACGCCCAGTGACTGTAAGCTGACTACCTTGAGAACTATTAACAGCAACACAGCTTTGCTCAATTAGTTGAGAGGGATCGATGATATTTGTTGATAAAACTAAAACACCACGCGCAGGATCAACATCGGGGGTATTAATATTCACTACTCCATTAATCCCAAATTGGGAACTTGCTGTAATATCACTTGTGGGAGTATTAAAAGGTCGGCTCTGAATTCCAAATAAGTTTTGCGCTGTAATATCAATTCTTCCTCCACTGCCTGTAAAAGCATTAGCAGTAATGTCAGTATTTTCTGAAGGGATAGCGACAACAAAACCATTTGGAATATTAATTTTGATATTTCCACCATCACCACCGGATGCGTTGGTACCTGCTGTGGTAGAAACTGCACTGCCTCGACGTAAGAATAATAAATTAGCAATACTTAAGCTGATATCACCACCATTACCAGATAAAGTCTGGGCTGTAATCTTCCCGCCATCTAACCGCACTAAATCGGCTGTGACATCTATATTGCCTGCCTCTGCTACATTTCCAGTACTACTCACGGAAACTTGCGACCCATTTTGAACACGTAAAGTATCAGATGCCTTGATAATGACATTTCCACCTTTGCCAGTTGCTAAAGTGGCTGCGGATATTTCTGCACCATCCAAAATACGTAATTCAGGAGTTGTAATTCTTATTGCTCCGGCATTGCCTGTACCTTGAGTTTGGCTAAACAAACCACTGGCAAATCTTTGATCTGATGACCTTCCAATCAACTCTACTGTTTCGGTAGCATTTACAGTCAAGTTACCACCTTGACCTGTACCCAAAGTACCGGTTGAGACTTGTGCGCCATCAAAAACTTGAAGTATGGGAGTGTTAATTGTTAAGTCTCCTGAACTGCCTGTAGCTTGGCGTTCAGCTTGAGCAAACAATCCACTGGCAAATTGACCATCTTGGGAACGACCGATGAGTTGGGTTGATGCGGAGGCGTTTACAGTCAAATTACCACCCTGACCTACACCTAAAGTACCTGCGGAGACTTGTGCGCCATCTAATATTCGTAGTATTGGGGTGGTAATAATGATGTTGCCTGCGTTTCCTGAGCCTTGGGTTTGAGCAAACAACCCACTGGCAAATTGACTATCTTGGGAACGACCGATGAGTTGGGTTGATTCAGTGGCGTTTACAGTCAAATTACCACCTTTACCTGCACCCAAAGTACCAGCTGAGACTTGTGCGCCATCAAAAACTTGAAGTATGGGAGTGTTAATTGTTAAGTCTCCTGAACTGCCTGTAGCTTGGCGTTCAGCTTGAGCAAACAATCCACTGGCAAATTGACCATCTTGGGAACGACCGATGAGTTGGGTTGATGCGGAGGCGTTTACAGTCAAATTACCACCTTTACCTGCACTCAAAGTACCTGCGGAGACTTGTGCGCCATCCAATATCCGTAGTACGGGAGTGGTAATGATGATGTTGCCTGCGTTTCCTGAGCCTTGGGTTTGAGCAAACAACCCACTGGCAAATTGACTATCTTGGGAACGACCGATGAGTTGGGTTGATTCGGTGGCGTTCACTGTCAAATTACCACCTTTACCTGCACCCAAATTACTGACGGAAATTTGTCCGCCATCCAATATCCGCAGTATGGGAGTGGTAATAGTTAAATTACCTGTATCGCCTAAACCTTGAGATTCAGTCAGTAAGCGACTATCTCTGCCTACCAATTCTACTGATTTAGTTGCATTGACTGTTAAGTTGCCACCGTCACCTGCGCCCAAAGAATTTACTGATACCTGTCCTCTATTTTGAATCAATAAATTACCAGTATGAATTGTCAAATTGCCACTATCACCTGCATTTGCGGCGGTACTTTCTGTTTGTGTAAACAAACGGCTCCCACTACCAGTTACTTGCAATACTTCGGAAGCATTAATATTTAAATTCCCGCTTTTGCGAACTCCTGTTGTTGAAGACACAACCTCTGCTCCATCTTGGAGAAGTAATCTAGGGCTGGTGATGGTTAAATCTCCAGATATAGCAGTACCTTCATTGAGAATAAAGAAGCGATTATTGCTCCCAATTAATTGCACTGATTCTGAAGCATTAACTGTTAAACCTTCACCAATACCATTGCCAAAAATCCCGACTTGAACCAATGAGCCATCAGTCAGCGAAATGTTAGCGCCTTGTAGGTGAATACTGCCGCCTAGACTGCCTATTGTTGTGGCAGTAGCTTGTCGCAGATTAATATTCTGGAAGTCGTTTACATCTTTGTAGTTAAGGATGTAACCTATGGATGTTGGTGTCAAATTCACCACACTATTGCTACCAACACTTCCCAGTTCAATTCGTCCATTAGGTGCTGTTAAAACACCTCCTGTTATAGTCAAATCGCCACCTACTAGTGCCAACGTTGTATTGGCCTGTACTTGTAAACCTATTGTCTGATTCAGGCTATCGGTAGTTCTGGACTGATTCTCAATTCTTCCTGGATTTGTACCAAACTGTAAACCAATAGGCTGGTTGATAGTTAATAAAGGATTAGTATCCGGATTTGTCGCACTAAATTCTATTCCATCGGTAAATGTCACACTACTAGCAGTACTAGCAATAAAAGAGCCGCCAATATTTAATCGGGCATTCGGCCCAAAAATAATCCCTTGAGGATTAATCAGAAAGAGGTTTGCTGTACCATTAGCGCGAATTGTGCCTTGAATGTTAGATGGTATGGAACCTGTCACCCGACTGATGATATTCTGCACTGCTGTAGCGTTGTTGAAAAAAGCTTCACCACCTACTGGGACAGAAAACTCACTAAAACTATGAAATAAATTTGTGCCTTTTGTGGCTCCACCATCAATTTGAAAATTAGGGCTGTTGTTAGTTACTTGGGTTCTTTGATTTAAGGGTAAGTAGATATCAGCTTTAATTTGTTGAGCTAATACAAGAGAGGGATACGCATAAGCAATGGCGATACAAAGACTTAAGTTATTTGCCAGCTTCAGCCACATATTTACCCCCACCCCAAAAATTGAGCTATTGTTAATGTCTGCTTTTTTGGTCTTAAACTTTGACAATCATACTACTTCTTGCATGATCAGGTCACTTGCTTTTACTGTTAGTGGCAACGTTGAGTAATATTGTGTCTGGTAAAAAACTTATCCTAAAGACCGCAGAGAGCCGGGGGAGAAAGGGTTTTGTCTTTCTGCACAGATATGCTGAATCATAACTGATTTGCCAGATATGATATTATCTGACTCTTGCAGTAATTTAACAGCAGGCGTGTTGTCACAGCCTTATGTAACTGAATTTTTAGTAAGCTTGCTCAAGAAGTTTTACAACATTGCAAATATAATAGTCCGGTTTAATTTTTGAAATTATTTTTGCAGGTTGGGGGTAGGGAATCGCGAAGACGCAAATTATTAGCCTGCAAAGGCAGGCTTTGTTTATACAGCCCCAGACTTTTAGTCTGAGGGCTTGAATGTGTGGGTATTAGTCATACAACCAAGTATTAGCCGCAAAATCATCTTTTGTTTCTGCTGGCATATCAGGAAGTTTTTCAGGGACGCGGTGAGATTTTCTGTAATCAATTTGGTGATATTTGTCTTTTTTCTGAGGGACAATACTAGCCTTTGGTTGTTGTAGAGCTTTATTTTCTTCGATGAGTTTAGAATTTGCTTCTGCAAGTTGAAGTGCAGTTGTTTTTGCTTCTTCTAGTTCTTTGGTTAAGCGTTCTACAGAGGCTTTCTGTTCTGATAAGACTGATTGTAATTCTTTAATTTGTTTTTGCAGAGCCTTTTCTGTGTCCTGATTTTTTTCTAAAGTTGTTTTTAAGTCTTTAATAGTAGATTCTAAGTCTGCTTTGGTAGGAGTAGTAGTACGTTTAGCAGATGTGGGTTCATTTACTTCTGCATCTGCGGCTGTTGTTGATTCCACAACTTCTACAGCCGGAACTTCGATTGCATTTTCGTCTACGGCTCTATTGGGTGTTAATTTTTGTGCTTCTGCTTGAATTAAGTCAGAAAGATTTTGTTTCCTAGCCATTATTTTCTCCAATCACGCTGTAATTCATCAGCCACGCGGCGGTAGTCTGATTCCGCCTCCCAAGCATTTTTGCCTCGCCATTGATTGATTGCGACACCCTCTAATGCGGCTCTTTCGTGGGCTTTATAGGTACGGATGAAGCCTTTAAAAACGGGAATACCTAGCTTCACGAGAGTGTTTTGTGCTTCCATTGCTTCACCAATACTCCGCGCATCGACTTTAGTTAAGAGTACACGATGGGGAACTCCTGTAGGAACGACGGCTGATTTTACTGTTTCAATGAGAACAGCTAAATCCATTGCGGATGGGGGTGTAGGTAAAAGTATATAATCTGCGATCGCTACTACTGTTGCCAAGGCTTCAGAGTGCAAAGCTGGAGGCGTATCCACCACTACTAAATCGTAACCTTTTATTTTACGTAAATGGCCTAATAGCTGTGGATCTGTTTCTTGCGATAAATCAAATCCCATCCCTTGATCATTGCGTCCAAACCACCAACTAGCAGAACCTTGAATATCTGCATCTACCAGCAGCACTTTTTTTTCGTTTAGCAAATTGTGCAGCTAAATTGATTGAGGTAGTCGTTTTGCCGACTCCTCCTTTACCGTTGAGGATAGTGACGATTTTTGGCACTGCTTCTACGATTTGAGATTTTGGATTGGAGATGGCTTGAAGTGTGGCATTTTTTGCAAATTGCTATGGCTTTCTATCCCGCCATAAAAGAATATACCGCTTTGTGTGACCCGCAGTAGCAAGAAAAAATCGCCACAATAAAAATAGTCAGGTAAGAATTCCGGAGACAGAATTCAAGAGTCAGAATGTAGGCAATTTTTCTCAATTAAGGGATTAATCAGGCTAAATTGCTTTTAAATTCGGACTTCTGGCTCTTGAATGCTGGATTCTTACAGATTTATGATAAGTTCTTACAAGATTTTATGACAGTAACTAACAGTTTGCCTGATGGGCCAAGAATACCGTACTGGCTGCGAATCATGAAGTTTATTTTTCGACCGATAGATTATGTCGAAGATTTTGCCAAAGTCTACGGTGATAACTTTACGGTTTGGCGCAAAGGCAATAATCAATTGGTGTATTTTAGTCATCCCCAAGCATTAGAGCAGATTTTTACAGCTGATGCTAGTCACTTTGCTACTGGTGGCGGTGGCGGTGTTTTAAAATATTTGCTGGGTGATAATTCTTTGATTTTACTGGATGGCGATCGCCACCAACGCCAACGCCAATTACTCACACCGCCTTTTCATGGTGAGCGAATGCGGGCTTACGGTCAAACTATCCGCGAAATCACCCAACAAGTTAGCCATGAATGGGTGATGGGTAAACCCTTTAATATCCGCACCTCCATGCAAGAAATCACCTTGCGCGTCATTTTGCGCGTAGTATTTGGTGTAGATGAAGGAACAAAGTTTCAACAACTGCGCCAATTACTAAGTTCTGTCTTAGACCTCATCAGTTCCTCGCGGATGTCCGCCGCTTTATTTTTTCAAGTTATGCAACGCGACTGGGGTGCATGGAGTCCTTGGGGAAAGTTTTTAAGGCAACTACAACAAATTGATCAACTTATTTATACCCTCATTCAAGAACGACGGGCTGAAACTGGGCAGAATCGCCAAGATATCTTGAGTTTGTTGATTTCGGCTCGTTATGATGATGGGCAACCCATGTCAGATGCAGAATTACGTGATGAATTAATGACAATGTTAGTTGCCGGACATGAAACTACGGCTTCGGCATTAACTTGGGCTTTTTACTGGCTTGACCGTTTACCAGAAGTCCGCGAAAAATTACTCAAAGAATTGTCTACTTTAGGCGCTAACCCGGAACCAAGTAATATTGCCAAATTGCCTTATTTAACAGCAGTTTGCCAAGAAACTTTGCGGATCTATCCTATTGTGATCAATGGCTTTTTTAGAATAGTCAAGTCGCCAATTGAAATTATGGGTTACAAATTGCCCAAAGGCACAGCCGTAGTTCCTAGTATTTATTTAGCCCATCATCGCCCAGAAGTTTACCCACAGCCAAACCAATTCAAACCAGAACGCTTTTTAGAAAGACAATTTTCTCCTTATGAATATTTACCCTTTGGTGGCGGAAATCGTCGATGTATTGGTTTAGCCTTTGCTCAGTATGAAATGAAAATTGCCCTCGCCACAATTTTGTCGCAGTTCCAAGTCTCTCTAGTCAATAAAAACCCAGTGCGCCCTGTGCGTCGTGGTTTAACTTTAGCCACACCCACCGGAATGCAGATGGTAGCCACAACACGAGTGCTGAGTATTGAGTGATGTACACTTCGACTTCGCTCAGTGTACAGATGTTTACCAATCAACACAAAGAAAACCAATAAATTGGGTCTCAGTAAGCAATTTGGCAGATTGCTGACTCATTTTGCCAAATTGCTTCCTAATTTTGGCAGATTTCGCCAGCAAAACGCCATATTGCTAACTCATTTTGCCAAACTGCTTACTAATTTTGGTAGATTCCGCAAGTAAAATGCCATATTGCTAACTCATTTTGTCAAATTGCTTACTAATTTTGGTAGATTCTGCAAGTAAAATGCCATATTGCTGTTTAATTTCAGTACATTCCGCAAACAAAATGCCATATTCCATATTTTGCACCAAGCAACTGGTGAAAGATTTAGGAATTACGCATAAAAACGAAAAATCAAGGGTTTTGGCGAGGGTGTAGGGGTACAGGTGTATAGGGGTGTATGTATCTAAAACCCTTCCGCCACACACCCTTACACCCTTACACCCAATCTTCATAGACAATCTTGGCGCGTAAGTCCTGAGATTGAAGAGTATAGCAAAACAAAAACCTTACACCCCTTCACCCTTAGAGGTTGTTTGAAAAGTGGCTGGTTGTGATTATTAGCACTTCTTGATTCCCCCTAACCCCCCTTTTTAAGGGCAGGGCTGTTTCATTCTAAAAAGGAAAAAAGTAATGGGATGTTGTGGGAGCAGAATCTGATAGCTCTGGTAAGGGAATCAAAACCATTGTGGCGGAAAAGATTAATCACAAAACTGCGGAGAATTGAGAAGTTGGCAGCAGCATAACCATCAACCATTTGGGCAGAGTCTTCATCAAAGACAACATCTTTCACCCAATGTAATCGATTTTCTACGCCCCAGTGGCGACGAATACCACAGGCAAAATCGGATGCTTTCAGGGACAGAGAACTGATGTAGTAAGCAGTTTCTTGGTAAGCTTTACCAGCACGAGTACCAACTCGTTCGACTTGAATAATCGACTTTAAACCCAGCCAATCATGGGAAATATTGTTCAAGTTTTCAAATACACAAACACGACGTTGAGTAAAGCGACCACTCCTTCGTTCAAAATCAGTATGTATAGTTGTGGGCTGTGAGTGCTGCATATTCTGTTGGATTTGGTGATACAGTTTGGGCTGATTGGCTTTGACTGCAATCACATAATCATTGCCACTGTGGATGATTTGCTGGACTGTTTTTTTTGACAATGAAGTGCATCAAAACTAAACACTACACCCTTTAAATCCAAGATAGCAATTAAGTTTTGAACCGTAGCAATTTCACTGCTTTGCTTGTTATCCATCGTTTGTAACCCGACGACTTGACCTTGGTGGCTACTAAACATCGATACGACACTAATGAATCTTTGATAGGCACTGCTATAGTCCTGGACTGTCGCCTTGATACTTTTACCGTCAGTTGCTAACCATTCTAAGGAGCTTAATTCTACATACTGACTTGCCCATTCATTAAATATCTGTGTCAATTCCTCAAAATTTACACGCATCATCACACGGCGAATTGTCGAGTACGATGGCACTCTATCTTTTGGTATCTCTAGTATTTCGATTAATGATTGTTGATGGCGTTTGACAAAATCTCTCATTACCTCTGTATCCTACACAACCACTCATTGTTCCCATGATTACCAGTACTAGTACCAGCCATAATCGGTGTCTTTGTCCTTGCTTTGTCCGAAAATCCCTAACTTTCTTCAGTTGCGTGATAATCGCAACTGTCATTACTACTGTTTAACAATGCACTGACTATCCGATTCAACCATTTTTCTTCCCAGAATGAAACAGCCCTGCCTTCAAAAGGGGGGCTAGGGGGGATCAAGTGCAATATTTAATACTTCTCAGACATCCTCTAAGAGGCTGCATATAAACCCCTCAGACTGGAAGTCTGGGGCTATACAAACAAAGCCTGCCTAGCCTATCGGCAACGGCAAAGCCGAACGCAGGCTAATTATATGCTTCTTCATATCGATTTGGTATAAAGTCAAATGGAGTATGAGGTTCTAGATATTACAGAATTTGGATGACAGCTATTTTTGGCAAGATTAATTAAAACTTTGAGAGCGTTGAATGTTGCTGTTATAGAAAGCGATCGCAGACTATACTTTGGGTGCATCCCAGTTTTTATTTCTCACATAGAGGATAATTGTCATTGCGAGGAGGAACGACGAAGCAATCTCATGCACTCGTTCAGAATGGTAAGATTTTGCGATTGCTTCGTTCCTCGCAATGACATATAAAAAACTGGGATGCTCCCCTATACTCTTGATGTATGCGTACAATATCTATGCACCCATCATTGAACATAATAGCGATCGCATCTTCCTATTACTTAAAAATTTCTACTTATTTCTTACTAACTTGAGTATAATTTTTATCGTTATCTCGTAAAAGTTTATTAGTGCTAACAAAGACAACCACCAACAGTAATAGCTGAATTTGCCAAGGTGCTAAGACTAAACTGACAACTAGGCTGATAATAGTAAACACGCTAGTTAAGTAAGCTAGTTCATCGCTACATTTTTTTGATAAGTAACCTGTTGCTAATCCAGTAAATAGAGGGATTAAAAAAACCAAAGGCATTGCAATTCTTCTCCTAAAATTTAAGATGCCAGGGATTAAGAAATTTTTAATTTAAAGTTTTATTCATAATGATTGCTGTCAATCTTACATCTAAAGATGTTTGCTTCACAATACTCTAGATAAAGAAACAATCATCAAGTCAAGATTCCGTAATTGTCTAGTAAATAAGTTTAACACTCAGTGCTGTCACTATAATATCTATCTAGGATATTACCTTTAGAAGTAACTTTTTCCCCTTAGATACCCAATGCTAAACATTCCTCAACTCTTAGCAGCTGAACTAGACCTTAAACCTTATCAGGTGCAGAACGCGCTGGAACTTTTGGCGGAGGGTGCAACGATTCCGTTTATTGCACGGTACCGCAAAGAGCGCACTGGTGAAATGAATGAAGTGCAATTGCGCGATTTATTCGATAAGTATAATTACTTAACAGAATTAGAGGCAAGAAAATCTGTAATTTTAAATGCGATCGCCGAACAAGGTAAACTCACTGATGAGTTAAAAACGCAAATTATCTCTTGTCAACAAAAAACAGAACTTGAGGATTTATACTTACCATATCGACCAAAGCGCCGCACCCGTGCCACCATTGCTAAAGAAAAAGGGTTAGAGCCTTTAGCCGAGTTTATTCAATCTTTAAATATTAAAAATGGTATAGCTGCATCTTTAGCAGCAGAAGCAAGCAAGTATATTTCTGAAGAGAAAGGCGTAAAAACAGCAGATGAGGCGCTAAAAGGTGCAGCCGATATCCTTGCTGAAGCAGTAGCCGAAACAGCAGAACTGCGTGCTTATTTGCGTGATTATTTCCTAGAAGCTGGAGTTTTTGTTTCTCGGATTAAAGATGATTATCCTGAAGGTACAACTAAATTTGAGATGTACCGCAATTATCAAATCAAAGTCAAAAATATTGCTCCCCACAATATGTTGGCATTGTGTCGCGGTGAAGCGGAGGGAGTATTAAGCTTTGATATTAATTTTGATGAAGATTATGTGCTTGGTTATCTCGAATCTCAAGTAATTCGCACCAAAGTCAGAGATATTCGGGATTTTTATCAGGTCATGTTGAAAGATGCGTTTAACCGCCTGATGAAAACCTCTTTGATAGCAGAGGTAATTGCTACTAAAAAAGATTATGCAGACATAGAATCTATTAAAACCTTTGAGGCTAATTTGCGGGAGTTATTGCTGTCTGCACCTGCGGGGATGAAACCAACTTTGGCGATAGATCCGGGATTTAGAACTGGATGTAAAGTGGCTGTTTTAGATGAAACAGGCAAATTTTTAGAGTATCAGGCAGTTTTTCCCCATCAAGCGGCTGAACAACGCACAAAAGCAGCACAAACGATTAAAAATTTGATTGATAAATATCAAATCGAGCTAATTGCGATTGGTAACGGGACAGCTTCGCGGGAAACCGATGAATTTGTCACGCAAGTATTACAAACACTCAACCGTCAACCAACTAAAGTGATGGTGAATGAATCGGGTGCATCAATATATTCTGCCAGCAAAGTAGCTTTAGAAGAATTTCCTGATTTAGATGTAACGGTGCGGGGTGCGATTAGTATTGGTCGCCGTTTGCAAGACCCTTTGGCAGAATTAGTCAAGATAGATCCCAAATCTATTGGTGTGGGACAATATCAGCACGATGTTGATCAAAAGCTGTTGAGAAAAAAACTGGATGAAACTGTAGAAAGCTGCGTCAACTTTGTGGGTGTAGATTTAAATACAGCTTCTAAAGAACTTTTAACTTTTGTTTCTGGGATTACAGCCGCAGTTGCCAACAACATTGTTACCTATCGCAATCAAAACGGTGCTTTTAAAAATCGTCGTCAACTTTTGAAAGTACCGAAATTAGGGCCGAAAGCTTTTGAACAAGCCGCCGGATTTTTGCGGATTCGCAATGGTGATCATCCTTTAGATAATACGGCTGTGCATCCTGAAAGTTACTCGGTTGTAGAAGCGATCGCATCTGACCTCAATGTTAAATTAAATCAAGTCAGCCAAATTGCGGAAAAGCTCAAAAAAGTCGATATCAGAAAATATACCACCGATACCATTGGTGAACCAACATTGCGAGACATTCTCAGCGAACTGGAAAAACCAGGCCGAGACCCCCGCGCTGAATTTAAGTATGCCACCTTTAAAGAAGGCATCAAAGAAATTGGCGATTTACAATTAGGTATGGAATTAGAAGGAATTGTGACCAATGTCGCCAATTTTGGCGCATTTGTCGATATTGGTGTACATCAAGATGGCTTAGTACATATTTCCCAACTTGCCGATAGATTTGTGGAAGATCCAAAGCAAATCGTCAAGGTGGGACAAGTCGTTAAAGTTAAGGTTTTGGAAGTGAACGAGAAATTAAAACGGATTAGTTTGTCAATGAAAGCAGTCAAGCAATGAAGAGTGCTGAGTATTGAAGGAGGCAGGAAGCAGAAGGCAGAAGGAAAAATCCTTTCCAATTAATTCAGGATTTACGCAGTGAGGCGAAAAATCAAGAGTTTTGGGAAGGGTATCAAGGCAAAATCAAGTCAAAAATCAAAAGTCAGAGAATTTTTGACTTTTAACTTTTGACTTTTGACTTCCCAGCGCCGCCCTACACCCTACACCCAGTCTCAAGCAGTACCCTTAAACACTCGTTCTGCGGGGCCAGTCATATAAATTCGTTCGTCAATTTCTGACCATTCAATTTCTAAGCAACCTCCTGGTAATTCTACAGTCGCCGCGCGATCGCATTTTCCAGTTAACACGCCAGCAACTAAAGAAGCACAAGCACCTGTACCACAAGCTAATGTAATTCCTGCACCTCTTTCCCATACCCGCATTTTTAGGTAGTCACGACTGACCACTTGAATAAATTCGGTGTTGGTTCTTTGAGGAAAAACTGGGTGATGTTCAAATTTCGGGCCGATGGTTTCTAAGGGAATCGCGGCGACATCTTCCACAAAAGTGATGCAGTGGGGATTACCCATACTCACACACGTTACTTCCCAAGTTTGTCCAGCAACTTCTAGGGGTTGATTAATTACTTTGGCATCAGCCACACCCAGGGTAGTCGGAATTTCGCCAGCTAGTAAATGTGGTAAACCCATATCCACCTTGATTTGACCATCGGGTGTCAGTTGGGGTGTAATTGTCCCCGCCAAGGTATGAATGCGATATTTATCTTTTGTGCGGGATATGCCTTCTAAATCGGCGATAAATGCAGCTAAACAGCGAATCCCATTACCACACATTTCCGGTTCTGAACCATCAGAATTAAATATCCGCATAGTGTAATCAGTACCGTTTTTTCCGGGTAAGGCGAAAATTACACCATCTGCACCGATACCAAAGTGGCGATCGCACCACTCAACTGCTTTCTCTGGTGTTAGAACTGGCGTGGCTGACCCACGATTGTCAATTAAAATGAAGTCGTTACCTAGACCGTGATACTTAGTAAATTCGATTGCCATTTTGCCAATGATGAATTATCAATGATTAGGAAAGTATGAAGTGTAAAGTATGTAGACACCCTTTGGGTGGCTTGCCGCAGGCTAGGATGAAATTTTATCCTTCATAATCAATAATTCATACTTTACAACTCCTTACAGAAAACATTTTTTATTGTGCATAAACCATCATCAAACATGGCGACCACTGATTTTGATACGTCACTGCCAAGCATTCGCCAAGTACAGAACCTGATTAAACAAGCCGCAGTAGTTGAGTTCAAACTAGTCACAGGCGACCTGTTGACAGGTAAGATTTTATGGCAAGACCCCGGTTGTGTTTGTATTGTCGATGAAAACAGCCAGCAAACAACCATTTGGAAACAAGCGATCGTCTATCTTCAACCTAAAGGGTAATTAGGGGTTAGGGGCTAGAGGTTAGTATTTTTACTCAGCACTCAAAACTCAGCACTCAGCGAGAAGTTGCGTGCGGAGAGAACTTGCGTGCGCGGGTTCCCCGCGTTGAGCAAAGTTCGGAGGGTTCCCCGCGTTGAGCAAACTTCGGTGACTCAAAACTCAGCACTTCAAGACAAAAACTCTTTGATGGTTTGTGCTTCACTCGCTTTGGCTATGGGGATAGACAAAGGCATTTTGTTGGGTGCGGTGAATAAAGATTGTAGTTGATTCAGACTGGGTAAGCTACCACATAATAATACTTGGTCGCCAACTTTCAAGTCTGTTTTCTCGTCAGGACGGCGAATAAACTTGCCATCCCGTCGCAGTGCTTGTATTCGTACTGATGTTTCATGATTTTTCAAATCAGCCAGGGTTTTATTATCAACAGGAGAATCAGCCTCGACTACTATCCATTGACAAGCACTATTTTCTCCGGGAACAGCTATTTTACCTTGAGCAAATTCTTCTAAGGCTGCTAGTTCTTCGGATGCGCCAACTACTAATAAGCGATCGCCTTCCTCTAATTTTGTCAGATTGTTGGGATAGTCGATTTCTGTGCCATTAGCACGGCGAATCGCCATCAAGCTGACCCCTGTTAAGTAACGCATATCCGCTTCTTCTAAACTCATTCCAATGAGAGGTGAAGTTGCAGGTAAGGGATACCAGCGCCGATTTAAATCGCGGGTTGCTTGATCTAAATCGCGGGAAACCTCAGAAGCAGAACGTTCTGGGCGCAAATCCAAGTAATGATCGTTACGGATTTGCTGCATTTCTCGCTGGACGATAAATTGTGAGAAGCCTAAGTCGTTTAATAAGTAAGTCGCCATTTCTAAGCTGGCTTCAAATTCTGGTTGAACAACTTCCCGCGCTCCTAATTGATAAAGCACCTCAATATTTTTGTCTTGGGTGGCGCGGACAACCAAATTTAATTCTGGATGTAATTCTAAAGCTCGTTTTAAACACAGACGAGTACTCATAGGATCAGGAAGTGCGATCGCCATTCCCTTTGCATGGTTTACGCCTGCGGTTTCCAAAACGTGAAAACTCACGCAGTTACCATAAACATAAGCCACACCCGCATCTCGTAACTGCTGAATACGGCTTTCGGATTGGTCGATGACTACCACAGGTAAGTCATGCTGTTGCAATAACTTCACCAAATTTTTACCTACCCGCCCATAGCCACAGACAACTATATGGTCTTTTACAGGTAATTCTTCCGATACATCTCTGGCTTCACCTTCTCCTGCTAAATAAGGTTTCAGCCAAGGCATCGATTCGGCAAAGTTAAACAAAAATGGTAATAGCCGCAGCACAAAAGGAGTCAATATCAGGGTAACGGCTGTAGTTCCTAAAATTAGTAAATATATACGTCGAGATACCAACCCTAATGCTTGACCTTCACTAGCTAGCACAAAGGAAAATTCCCCAATTTGTGCCAGTCCAAACCCAGCAATCAAAGCTGTTTTCAACGGGTAGCGGAAGAGTTTAACTAAAGGCGTAATAATCAAAAACTTGCCCACAAACACTAACGCCACTAACCCTAAAATTAATTCCAGATTGTTCCACAAAAACACCGGGTCAATCAACATCCCAATGGCGGCGAAGAACAAACTAGCAAAAATATCTCGTAGCGGTTCTACATAAGTTAGGGTTTGGTCGGCGTATTCCACTTCAGAAATCATCAAGCCGGCGACAAACGCCCCCATTTCAATTGATAAGCCCAAATATTCTGTTAATAGCGCAATGCCTAAACACAAAGCTACAACACCGAGTAAAAATAATTCTCGGCTTTCGGTACGGGCTAACATTCGCAATAATGGCGGTATCAACCAAATACCAGCCACAACTGCCCCAGCCGCAAACAAACAAATCCGTACCAAGGCTGTGAGTACTGCTACACCAATCACTTCTGCTGGTGCGTGCAGCGCAGGTAAGACAGCCAGCATTAGCCCTAAAGCTAAATCCTGCACTACCAAAATACCCAGCATGACCTGTCCGTGGGGCGTTTCTGTCTCGTTACGCTCCATCAAGCATTTGAGGACAACGGCGGTGGAAGACAAGGACAGAATTGACCCCAAGAATACACCTTTAGCGGGTAAACTGCCCCAAGCTCCCGTTACGCCACACACCACCACTGTGACTAAGATTGTCAAGGCGATTTGTAATCCACCTCCACCAAGAGCGATCGCTTTTACTTTTTTTAATTCAGCAAAAGAAAATTCCACACCCAAGGCAAATAATAGAAAGGCAACCCCGAACTGCGCCAAAGTTTCTACTTGAATAACCTCTTTAATCAGTCCTAGCCCCGCAGGCCCAACAACCATTCCACCGATGAGATACCCCAACAGCACTGGTTGTCTTAAAAGAGATGCCAACAGCCCCCCACAGGCTGCGACTGCTAAAACTGATACTAAATCGACAATTAATCTAAAATCTTCTTGCACAATCTTTAAAAAGAACTATTAAGACCTGTTAACTTCAGCATACAAATTTTTATCTATCTGGGGGTTAAATTGTTGGCATAGAGGCCACAAAATTTGTGCTTTCTTCTTCAAGACCTAGAGACAAAGATTGTGGCTTGGAACGGGTGTAAGATTTGGAATACCTTTAACACACATCTTGTACCTGACGATTAAAATCGCGGCTACACGAACAAAGCCTGCCTAGCCTGCGGCTTCTGCGAAGCAGTACGCAGGCTCAAAAAGCTTGACTTTACGTTAGTCCGCGCAGCCGGACTTCGTTTGTTTAGCCACGACTTCAGCCGCCCGGTGCAAGATATGTGAAATCCAACAAGAGAGAGTATTTTTCCGGTAGTTTACTGACGACCGGATGAGTAAAATTTAGGTTTTACGGCAGTGCATTCGGCTAAATCCTGACTTTGTAAATATTCTCTCACTTTTCTAACCATGAAAATTCTACATTACAAACAAGAATATATCTGGCTAAAAGTTCTTGTTATTTCTATCTTGATTTTAGGAATTTATTTCCGATTTATTAACCTTGATGGCAAAGTTTATTGGAATGATGAAGTTTATACTTCATTATGGCTTTCTGGTCATGCCAGTACAGAAATTATTGAAAAGTTTTATAATAGTGAAATTGTTAATGTTAGCCTCTTACAACAATATCAACAAATATATCCATCCCAAGGTATCAGTAATGCCATTGTGCGGCTGGCTATAGAAGATTCTCAACATCCGCCACTGTATTATATTTTGGCATGGTTTTGGTCAGTTTGGTTTGGTAATTCTGTCGCTATAATTAGAAGTTTATCAGCCGTTATTAGTGTAGTTTCTTTCGTCAGCATATATTATTTATGCCGAGAATTATTTACATCATCTTTAACAAAATGGATAGCTGTTTCACTGATAGCTATTTCGCCGTTTCATTTATTATATGCTCAGGAAGCTAGAGAATATAGCTTATGGACATTAACTATTATTATTGCTAATTACACAATTCTCTTGGCTTTAAGAAAAAAAACAGTTATTAGTTGGGTTATTTATGCAATTTCCCTAATTTTGAGCTTTTACACATTTTTTATTCTCAATTTTTGTGGTGCTTGGTCATGGCATTTATATATTAGGTATTAATGGGTTCAAAAAAACTCAGTCATTAATTGCTTATTTATTATCTGTCACAGCCGCTATTATCGCTTTTATTCCTTGGCTGATAGTTATTTACCAAGGTAAAACTTCTGGCAGAATTCAAAGGTTAGATTGGATAACAGAAGCGACGAGTTTACCTGCATTCATTGGAAAATGGCTGCTAAATATTACCAGGATTTTTTTAGATTGGGTAATTATTAATGAAAATACCTCAATTAAATCAATAATTTGGTTAATACCATTACTTTGGCATTGATAGTTTTGATTGGTTATGGATTTTACTATCTCTATCGTTCAATGCCTAAAACTACTTGGTTATTTATCTTCACTTTAACTTTAACAACGGCAATAGCCTTAATAATTCCTGACATTATTTTTGGCGGTAGGCGTTCGGGAGTGGCAAGATATCTGATACCGACATTTTTAGGAATTCAATTAACAGTCGCTCATCTTTTGGCTAGTAAGTTAGTCTCGATTCAAAGCATAAAATTGCAAAATATCTGGAGATTAATTACGATTTTTCTCATCTCTTGTGGGGTGATATCTTGTGTAATTATTTCCTCTGCTGAGATTTGGTGGAATAAAGGTACGGCAAATAATTTAAGATTAAATCAAGTTGCTGCTGTGATTAATAAAACCTCTCGACCTATATTAGTAAGTGATGCTAAATTTCCTTATATTTTAGGATTAACTCATATAGTTAATGCTGATGTGAATTTTCAGCTAACTACTCAGCCGCAAAATTTGGTAATTCCCAAAGCCCCAAATAACTTATTTTTATTCTATCCATCAAGAAAGTTACGCCTATATTTAAAGGTGAAATATAATCTAGAACCTGTTTATCTAGGGAAAAATCCAGTTTTCGGTTTATGGAAAATCCAAGCTGTTAATCAGCGCAATTGACAATTAGGTGGGTCAAGGCATCGATAATGCGATCGCTCTCCATTGGCATAATATTCTTACCGTGCATAATCTCCTGTGTCATCACAAAATGCACCAGTGAACCAATGAGTATTCTGGCTGTGGCTTCTGGGTCGGGGATGTTTAATTCCGAACAAGATGCTAAATATTTACTGATAGTCTCAATGGCGGGTTTGGCAATACTCGCAATAAATACCTGCGCCAATTCTGGGAACCGCGCCGACTCTCCCATTAACAGCCTCTCAAATGCTTGATATTCTTGGTCATTTACCATTTGGTCTAATGCTGTTTTGGCTAACCGCCGCAGCACAATATAAGGTTCCCCCTGGAGTGGTTGCGTCCCCAAAATGGAATGAAACCGCTTTCTAGCCAATTTTTCGATTAATGCCCGAAATAACCCTTCTTTATCTTGAAAATGACTGTATACCGTGGCTTTAGAAACGTTGGCGGCTTCTGCTACCTTATCCATACTTGTAGCCGCGTAGCCGTGGGCGAGAAACTCCTGCATTGCCCCTTGGAGAATCTTTTCGACTTTTTCTGTTGAATTGGAACGGTCAATTTCTCCCACTTTTGGGCGTGCCATGTTGCAATATTCCTGATTTTTGTAATCGTTCTGTAAGATTTTCTGTAGCCCAGGACTTTACCCGCCAACATTGGTCTGTTGGGAGAGGTTGGGTGGTAGGGGTGGTAAGGGTATGGGGTGTAAGGGTTTTAGATACATACCACCCCTACACCCTTACACCCTTGCTCACACCCTTGATTTTTCGCCTCACTGCTTAAGTCCTGTAGCTGTAACACCTGATTCGGAAATAAGTTTAGCAATGCTTTTAAATAGTAAATACTTTTTCGCGATCGCTTGACTAAACTACTCGGTTTAGTATAATCCTAATTATATAACTATACGGTTTAGTTTTGTATTTCCCGCTTCATTGTTCTTGAATAACCGTTAAGCATCTACAGCCAAACTGGGTCATGACATTTACCAAAGAAGAATTCTGAATTCAGGAGTCAGAATCCAGAATAGATGCTGTGCGACTGGATGATGATTTTAAAATTAGCCCAAACCTTTAACTATTCTGAATTTTGAATTCTGCCTTCTGACTGCTTCTCATCAAAACTATATTTTGCCACCGGAATTTGAATCAACCAATTGGAATGGTTTCAAAGGTATGCTATCGTGCAGAACTCAAAGCTAGGCAGACCGATATCTCGTCAGTCCATTTTCCGTCCACCTTTTTTGATAGCAACTATTGTATCTTTAACCGTAATTGGCAGCAGTATTTTTACTGTGTTGAAATTTCGGGAAGTTGCTAACCAAAGGGCGCAAAATTCATCTGTGCTGTTACCAGAAATTAAAACAGTCACAGCTTTAGGGCGAATTGAACCAAAAGGAAAACTGATAAAACTCTCAGCTTCGACCTCAACAGAAGTTAGTCGAGTCGAACAATTATTAATTAATGAAGGGGATAAGGTAAAAGCAGGGCAAATAATTGCCATTTTAGATAATCGCGATCGCTTAGAAGCAGCATATAAAGAAGCACAAGAACAAGTAAAAGTCGCCCAAGCGAATCTCAACCGTACCAAAACAGGCGCAAAACGCGGAGCTATTGCCGCCCAAACCGCGAAAATTGCCAGCCTCCAAGCCGAACGTCAAGGTGACATTGCTGCTCAAGTTGCCACTGTTTCCCGCTTACAAGCCGAAGTCGCTAACGCTGTCATTGAAAACAATCGTTATCAAATTCTGTTTAAAGAAGGTGCAATTTCCGTTTCCCAACGCGATAGCAAACGCTTAAATTTAGAAACTGCCCAAAAAAAGTCTCCAAGAAGCCCAAGCCCAGTTAAAACGCATTCAAGCAGCTAGTGAACAACAAATCAAAGAAGCCACAGCTACATTAGACCAAATTACTGAAGTGCCGCAAGTCGATATAGAAGCTGCCCAAGCCGAAGTCAATCGCGCCATAGCAACCATGAATCGAGCCAAGGTAAATTTAGAACAAGCTTACGTGCGATCGCTGCAAGATGGTCAAGTGATTGAAATTCATACCCAGCCTGGAGAATTAATTAGTAACGATGGCATTGCGGATATTGGACAAACTAGCCAGATGTATGTTGTCGCCGAAGTTACGAAAGTGATATTGGCAAAGTCAGCCCAGGACAAAAAGTCAAAATCGTTGGTGATTTTCTACCCATTGAATTACAAGGAACAGTAGAACGCAAAGGCTTGCAAGTGCGGCGACAAAATCTCGTGAATACTGACCCTTTGAGTAACATTGATAACCGAATCGTAGAAGTACATATCCGACTCGATAAAACATCTACTCAAAAAGCAGCCACCCTCAGCAATATGCAAGTCAAAGTGGTGATTCAAATTTAGCTTGAACAGCAAGAAGCAACGCACCATCATCATGCGGTGCGTTACGGCTGATTTTTATTCTCGTAACTACTCCAGTCAGCATCAATTCTCAGCAGATTGTTTACTACTCCAAAAAAGTTGAAGTGCTGACTCATCAAATATATAAGCTGACTCACTATCCCTAATCACTCGTTTACCAAGCCGAGGAAAAACAGCGACATCTAAACCTCCTGCTTCTCCACCCATCAGGTATACAAGGTCTTCATTGAATGGGTTACGAAGATGATGGGGTTGTTGGGGTAGTCCAAATCCCATAAAGTCTCCTGGTTCAACTTCGTATGACTGATCTCCAATTTCCGCAATACCTCGACCTGACAAGATGTAAACCCATTCTTCTTCATTCTGGTGAGCGTGATAAATGAAAGATTCCTTACCCGGAGGTACACAAGCGATCGTTACACCAATGCGTTTAAGACCGACAGCACGCCCAAGGAACCTTAAATAAATTTCTGAATTGGGATTGAGCGGATGATGAAACTCAAATGGCTCCATTGAATTAATGTCTGTTGCTTTCAGCAGAGAATGTTGTTCATCAGTCACGTTGATGTCCTCCTATCAAGTTAGCAAACGGTTTGAACATCACAATAAAGCCTAAATTTACTTTTCTTTGACTGTAATTACAAATTACAAATTATGATGCTGGGAATAATCAAACACATACAGCGACGCACACCTTTAGGATGGCTGCAACTGAGTCATGAAAAAAGTCGGCTGTTGGTAGCATTATCGGGTATTGCCTTTGCTGATGTGCTGATGTTTATGCAGCTTGGCTTTGAGAGGGCATTGTATGACAGCAATACAAGACTGCATCGCAGTTTACAAGCAGATATTGTCTTACTTAGTCCGCAAGCCCGTAACTTGCAAAGTATGTCTTCGTTTTCGCGGCGACGCTTGTATCAAGCGATGGATGTACCAGGGGTTGAGTCAGCCGAACCAATGTATTTTAGTAACAGTATTTGGAAAAATCCCCAAACGCACCGTGAGACGGGGGTGTTAGTGATTGGGTTTAATCCTAATAAACCAGCCTTTGATTTACCCGATGTCAACCAACAATTACAAACCATCACCTTACCTGATAACGTACTATTTGACCGTGGTGCGAGAGGTGATTACCAAAAAGCGATCGCCCAAATTGATCAAGGCAAAATTCTCACCACAGAAATGGAACGACGCACAATTAGAATTAGTGGATTATTTCAAGTTGGTGCGTCTTTTGGGGCGGATGGTAGCTTGATGACTAGCGACCAAAACTTTTTGCGGATATTTCCGCGGCGACAGTCCAGTAGTATTAGTTTGGGTTTAATTAAAATCAAACCCGGCTATGAACCGAAACAAGTAGCAATGGCATTGAAATCACACCTGCGAGATGATGTCCAAGTGCTAACACATGCCGAATTTATTGAATTTGAAAATAACTTTTGGCGAACCAATTCACCCATTGGATTTATTTTTAGTCTGGGTGTATCAATGGGGTTTGTGGTGGGAGTAATTATTGTTTACCAAGTTCTTTCTGCTGATGTGAATGCCCATATCAGAGAATATGCCACATTTAAAGCGATTGGCTACCGCAATTACTATTTACTTGGTGTAATTTTTGAAGAGGCATTAATCTTAGCATTACTTGGCTTTATTCCCGGAGTTGCAGTGTCTCTAGGACTTTATCAACTAACTCGCGCTGCGACCAATTTACCAATGTATATGACTTTAATGCGGGGATTGCAAGTAATAATTCTCACTTTTATTATGTGTGCAATTTCTGGGGCGATCGCTACTCGTAAACTCCAATCTGCCGACCCTGCGGATATGTTTTAAAATGACTCATAAACCCATTATTGCTATTAAAAATCTCAATCACTACTTTGGTCATGGGCCACTACGTAAGCAAGTCTTGTTTAAAATCAACTTAGAAATTAATGCTGGTGAAATTATTATTTTGACAGGCCCTTCTGGTTCTGGTAAAACTACTTTATTGACTGTAGTTGGCGGGTTACGCTCCCCACAATTTGGCAGCTTACAAGTTTTAGGACAAGAACTTTGTGGTGCGACAGCAGACCAACTAGTTAAAACCCGCCGCCATAACGGTTATATTTTTCAAGCACACAACCTACATGGTAGTTTGACAGCAGTGCAGAATGTCAAAGTTGGTTTAGAATTACACACCCATATTAGTTCCCAAGAAATGCAAACTCGCTCAATTCAGATGTTAGAGCAAGTTGGTTTGGGAAATCACTTACATTACTATCCCGATAAATTATCAGGTGGACAAAAACAACGAGTTGCGATCGCCCGCGCCTTGGTGAGTTACCCCAAAATTGTTTTAGCCGATGAACCGACAGCCGCCCTTGATAGCCAATCTGGCAGAGATGTTGTGAACCTGATGCAAAAACTTGCTAAAGAACAAGGCTGTACCATCCTGATGGTGACACACGACCATCGAATTTTAGACATAGCAGATCGCATTGTACAGATGGAAGATGGCAAGTTAGTGCAAGCGGTCAAGAGATAAAGCGTTTTAGTGTTGAATTTACACGTTTTGACCGCAAAGTAGTGTTTCAATAATCCAACTTACTACACATCAACTAAAAAAATTATTCACAACATTGTCGCGTGTTTGCAATATTATCGTCACATATATATGTGATATTAAATGCTGTATTTGGTTACAAAATGCTTTTTTTTGGGTATAAAGGTAGGGCTGCCTACCTTTTTTTTTATTTATCAAAACGCAATAAAAAACCAGGAACAGAGAAATAAACGTAATTTTTGATATCCCCAACTTTTTCTAAAAGTTGGGGATATGATTTAAAAAAATATTTCTCTGCTATCTCAGCTTCACTAACTACTCAAAGCTTTGATAAACCGTTGCAAACTCTTAAACATACTAGGCTTTTTCACAGGTGCAGCGTCACTTGAACCCTGCGATCGCCCCTGCATGAGAAGATAATCTATATCATCGCCCGATGGTTTTTTGGGTAATTCGGCAATTATTTCCCAATTTTCGCCTTGTTGTACCAAAACTTCCCACTGTCCGGGATAGCAGCGAAATACAGCCGTGGTTTCATCAACTGGGCGTAGGTAATAACAAGATTCAATTGTATTGAGAAACCTTTGGCGGACTTGTCTGGCTGCATAACCAATACCCACAGTCCCAGAATCTTCTAAGCGTGGGTTTAACATTACCAATGGGCGATCGCCAATAATTTCACAAACTTTTTCTAGTTGGGGAATTTCCACAGCAGTGGGGGAAACAAATAAGAAAATTTCGTCTTCTGGCTGAATTTTAGATTGAATCGAAACAGCCCTACCTGTACCAATATCCAGAATTTGGAATGGTGCATCTACCCAATCACGACGGGCTAAGGCTGCACCGCCAGCATCAGCAAAGAACACTTTCAACCGCGACTCATATTCAGCAAATAGCGGTAGAAATTGTTCTGCTACAAGCATTTGTTTGAGTTCTGGGAACAGCAAATCAACTTGTACACGATTGTAACCATCTGCTAAAGCGGCTTTTGTAGCTTCGCGGGCTTGGGCGATCGCATCTTCAAGACTGTCAGGAAGTTGAGTCATAGTTAATATCAGGTTTGAGAAATTGAATCACCAATGCCTAATTTTTGCAGTTTTACCGCCCAGCGATCGCGCCTCTTCATCTTTTGACTGCTAAATAGAGAATGGTGATACCATTTCACGAAAATCTTGATACAAGTTCATTGGTTTTTTAATTTTTTCCCCCTGCTCCCCTGCTGCCCATTTGTATCAAACTTAAAGTGAAACGGTATGACGTTCTCTCCCGTTAACCTTGGGTGTAACAAAAACTTCTAATTGAGAACTCGATATTGGATGACAACAACTATTAATAGCTGGCTTATGAGTTTGGCACACCAAAAATCAAAAGTCACCGAACATAGAGATTTTAGTGAATGGGCAGCCGAACTATCAAAAATATCTATTCTGCCAAATCTAAAAACTAAATTAAATTAAATTTAAAATAATAAATCTGTCTTATGATTTTCAAAATCATTTGAATTAAGATAAAACCTGTTAATTAACTTTTAAAATCAAAATATGCTCAATCAACAACTTTTGTAACAAAAAAAAATGAAGTGTAAAGTGATATTACAAACATTGCAAAAATATTTAGAAATTGTTTTATAGCCAAACATGGCTCTAACGTAGAACCTATAGGTAAAGACTTGAGGCAAGTGTAATGAACATTAGTGATATTAAAAACTATCGATTTGTCTGTACCCTGACCTTTGGCGATATTTATGGTCAAATTATTGTGTGGCTGATTACAATTGCAGTTAGTCTGGCATCTGCCCTAGCACTCATGGGTGCAAGACGACCAGTATATGCTTTAGCAACTGTAGGTTTAATTGTGCTACTTTCGTTACCTTTCTTACTATTTGCTTTTGTAACTACATTGTTAAATCATATTGAACTAGTTGCTATCGAACCAGGAACCAAAACTGTACCTATCCCTGGTAATATTTCCCAGCAAAAACCTGTACAAGCTACTACCTGAAAAGTGGAAAGTAGTAAATTTTATTAATTGTTGGTGTTGAATTCTGAACGAATGATGAAATTCCCTGTCAGCAGACGGGGAATTTTTTTGTAAAGATTGGAAACCGCTCATTGAATCGCATCTCTACAATAGAACAGCAGCTTTTTGCGGGGACTAGTTATGCTGGAACATGATGTAATTATCGTCGGGGGCGGATTGGCAGGATGTCGGGCGGCGGTGGAAATTGCGCGTACTGACCCCAGTTTAAATGTTGCTGTCGTCGCCAAAACTCACCCTATCCGTTCTCACTCGGTTGCAGCCCAAGGCGGAATGGCTGCATCGCTAAAAAAATGTTGATACCGAAGATTCTTGGGAAGCACATGCTTTTGATACTGTCAAAGGTTCTGATTACCTAGCAGACCAAGATGCAGTCGCAATCCTCACCCAAGAAGCGCCAGATGTGGTGATTGACTTAGAACACATGGGGGTTTTGTTCTCGCGCTTACCCGATGGACGCATCGCCCAACGAGCTTTCGGGGGACATGCTCACAATCGCACCTGTTACGCGGCTGATAAAACTGGTCACGCAATTTTGCATGAATTAGTCAATAATCTGCGGCGTTATGGTGTGCAGATTTATCAAGAGTGGTACGTAATGCGCCTGATTTTAGAAGAAGGTCAGGCTAAAGGTTTGGTGATGTATCGCCTTTTAGATGGGCATCTTGAGGTGGTCAGGGCAAAGGCGGTGATGTTTGCCACAGGTGGTTATGGTCGCGTTTATAACACCACTTCCAATGATTATGCTTCTACAGGTGATGGTTTGGCAATGACTGCACTTGCAGGTTTACCCCTGGAAGATATGGAGTTTGTGCAGTTTCATCCTACAGGCTTATATCCAGTCGGGGTGCTGATTTCCGAAGCTGTGCGGGGAGAAGGGGCGTATTTAATTAATAGTGAGGGCGATCGCTTTATGGCAACCTACGCACCCAGCCGTATGGAACTAGCACCTCGTGATATTACCTCACGGGCGATCGCTTACGAAATTCGGGCGGGGCGTGGTGTGCATCCCGATGGGAGTGCTGGCGGCCCCTTTGTCTATCTGGACTTGCGCCATTTGGGTAAAGAAAAAATTATGAGTCGCGTTCCCTTTTGTTGGGAAGAAGCCCACCGCTTAGTCGGTGTTGATGCAGTGACTCAACCAATGCCAGTCCGCCCGACAATTCATTATTGTATGGGTGGTATACCTGTGAACACTAATGGTCAAGTCCGCAGTAGTGGCGATGGTTTAGTAGAAGGCTTCTTTGCTGCGGGTGAAACTGCTTGCGTTTCCGTTCACGGTGCAAATCGGTTAGGTAGTAACTCGCTATTAGAATGTGTAGTTTATGGCAAAAGAACTGGGGCGGCGATCGCTCAATATGTGCAGCAACGTAAATTACCTACTATAGATGAACAACGTTATATCAAAGAAGCCCAGCAAGAAATTCAAGCCTTATTAGAACAACCAGGAGAGTACCGCATTAACCAAGTCCGCCAAGCCTTTCAAGACACCATGACCGAATTTTGTGGCGTTTTCCGCACTCAAGAATTGATGAGTCAAGGTTGGGAAAAAATCACACAAATCCAACAAAAATATTCTCAGGTTTACTTAGACGACAAAGGTAGTTGCTGGAATACCGAACTAGTAGAAGCTTTAGAACTGCGAAGCTTAATGGTTGTCGGGCAAACCATCTTAGCATCAGCCTTAAATCGCCAAGAAAGTCGCGGCGCACACTTCCGCGAAGACTTTCCGCAGAGAGATGATGTGAATTTCCTCCAACATACAATGGCTTACTATTCACCCGCAGGTATTGATATTCAATATCGCCCTGTAGTGATTAATATGTTTCAGCCACAAGAGAGGAAATATTAATTAGACATAATGAATAAATCGAGGGGACTTTCAACACATTGTCCACCTCGATTAAAAATGAACTGTAGCAATCTGATTTGATTTATGAACTTACTCGTGAAGGTAGGGAACGAGAAACAGAAAGTATACTGTGTTTTTTCAAAAAAAAAATAAGAGTCCTATAGAACCTAATTGCGTCTGGTTGCTTTGCAGTACGGAAATTACTACATATATATTACGTATTTCCCTATTTAGATAGATGTTACCAGTTAGGCAGGCTAAATAAGTAAACGAAAAGAGAACTAATATGGCTAAAATATTTTCATCAGATGTAAGTATCGAAATTGATGGAAGAATTTACAAAGGTCAGTACACTATTACGGGAACATCACTTACGGTAAGTTCTATTTACGGCAGTGAATCTACTTTTAAATCACCCGCATCTTTGCAATATAACGAAACAATAGCACAAATCGTCTTACAAGGAATAGTAGAAAATTACCTTAGACAGAAGAAGATTTCCAAGAAATAGCAGAAATACTCAAGCGGAAACTGAGTAGCAGCGAAGAAACTGTTTGAAATATTTTAATTGAGAGGGGCGATCGCACCTGCACATACTAAAACTTATGCAAGAGTTTGTCCAAATATCCCTTACGTAAACAGCCATGTCTTTCTTAAAATCCCACTCACAAACTCTATATAATACCGACTACTTGCAATGGATAGAAACAACTGTAAAAAAAATTGCAAAATCAGGACTATGCAAATGTGGACTGGGAAAACCTCATTGAAGAAGTTGCGGATATGGGAAGGAGTGAGCGTCGTAGCCTCAAAAGTAATCTGATTGTGATTCTGGTGCATTTACTAAAATGGCAATTTCAGCCTGAACACAGAAGCGGTAGTTGGGAAGCAAGCATCATTGAGCATCGTAGACGTGTAAATGAAGCTCTACATGAATCGCCTAGTCTTAACTCTTATATTGACAGCATCTTTACAGAGTGTTATTCACAAGCTATTAAGCAGGCAAAAGCCGAAACTGGTTTGCCTATAGAATCTTTTCCTAGTATCTGCCCTTACAAAATACTAGATGTGATCAATGATGAGTATTTACCTGAGTAAACAGACATATTTTTCTCAACTCTAGATTATTTCTCATCTTCACTTTCTACAATCCTGAAAGCCGTTGGAAAGTAGCCGATATACTACTACTGCTAATTGCGCTCCTAAAATTGGTGCTATCCAATAAACCCAGTGATGCTGCCAAATTCCGCCGACAAATGCTGGTGCAAATGAACGCGCGGGATTCATACTTGCACCAGTAATTGGCCCCATAAATGCAGCTTCTACTGCTACAGTTAAACCAATTGCTAATCCAGCAAAACCTATGTGTGCGCGTCTATCTAATCCTGAACCGAAAATAATCAGCATCAAAATAAAAGTCAACACAAACTCTAATATTAAAGCCTGCATCCAATTATTATTCAGTGGTAAAGTTGCACCTAAATTGCCAACTTTTCCTAAGCTAATTACTAGTAAAGCTGAAGCTGCGATCGCTCCTCCTAACTGTGCCAAAATATAAGGTAGTACTCGACATTTTGGCAAAAAACCACTCGTCCAAAAAGCCAGCGTCACGGCTGGATTAAAATGTGCGCCACTCAAATGTCCTAAAGCATAAATTAACGCCGCTACCACAGCACCAAACACAAAACTAATACCTAAATGTGACACAGCATTTTGACTGATGCTGTTCACCATCACTGCACCAGTACCTGCAAACACCAAAATAAAAGTTCCAATTGCTTCCGCTAAAGCTTCTCGCCAGCAATGCGCCAACGATTTTGCTAAACCTGAGTTCATTCTCTTACTCAGAACTTTTGCACCTGACATTTCAAAAAAAAATTGATTTGTTGGTAATAATATTTCAAAAAAAAACTTGATGTGTCAAGAAAGATTACTTCCTTCTTGCTAGAAGATTACCGAGAAAAATTTTAGGCTCACGCAAAGAGCAAAATTATAGTTAATCTGAGACAAGGAGTGGGAAAACTGCTCTGCATGAGGTAATTTATCCAGCAATTATGCAAAACTCTCAATTTTGACACAACGCTCCCAGGCTAACTTTGCTGCACCTACCATTCCCGCAGAGTTACCCAATTCAGCAGGTAAAAGTTGTAAACCAAAGCGCGAAGTCGCCATAACTCGACGTTCAATTTCTGCTTTGGCGGCTGGGAAGAAAAATTTAAAACTAGCACTGACACCGCCACCAATCACGATCGCTTCTGGTGTTAAAACATAAATTAAACTGGCTAAACCTGTTCCCAAATCTCTGCCATATTCTTGCCAAAAAGCCAGAGCGTCACTATCTCCCGCCTCAGCTAAAGCGCCTAATTCCGCAGGTTCTTTCCCAGTGCGGCGACGAATGGCAATGATTGAAGCATACTGTTCTAAAGAGCCTTGATTACCACTGTTACACATTGGGCCGTTAGGGTTGAAGGTGATTAAACCGAGTTCGCCACCTGCGCCGCGATGTCCGACGAACAATTTCCCATCCAGAATAATTGCGCCACCAACCCCGGTTCCCAAGGTCAACATAATAAGATTTTGCCAGTTACGACCGGCTCCTAACCAAGCTTCGGCGACTCCTGCACAGTTGGCATCGTTAGCAATGACAGTTGGTTTGCCTGTTTTGGCTTCTAACCAGTCAGCTAAAGGGACATTATGCCATTGGGGTAAGTTAATGGCGATTTGGGCAATGCGTCCTGTCGCGTCCGCCGGGCCAGGAGTACCGACACCAATAGCAATAGTTTGATTATCTGGGTCTACTTGCGCGATCGCATCTACCATGACACTCAACACAGCTTCTGGAGTTGCTGGTTGGGGCGTTTCCACCTTTAATGATTGCAAGCAAGTACCATCTTGGCTGAACCGCCCTAGTTTAATTGCTGTTCCCCCGACATCAATGCCAATTACTTCTGGTTTAATCACAATTGCATATCCCGCATTTCAGTTGTGATACAGAAATGTATCACTTGTGCTTGTCTGTGATGTAATCGGTTGATTCATCAGAACGTAAAGACGCAACTTGCAAACTAGTATTTGGGTAATAATTAACACCTGATTGTCCCTGGGAAGCTGCAACTGGTGTACCACTCAAAATACCAGCCAGAGCAACAGAAAGCATGAATCCACCCGCTGCCGCCGCAATTAAACTAAGGTTATCTTTCACACAAATCTCTCAGTAAACATTACAAATTTAGTCAAGAGTCAAAAGTAACTAAAAAATCAATATTCAGACTTTATACTTCAGTTGACTATTTCCGAATCCCATTTTCTCCCCGCAAACGAGGATTGACAAATTCATTTAACCCCTCACCAAGTAGGGATAACCCTACTACCATTAATGTCATGGCTAAACCAGGAAATAATGTAGTCCACCAAACCCCTGTGGGTAGGGCTTCGAGGGCTTGTTTTAAATCATGTCCCCATTCTGGTACTTCTTCCGGTAGTCCCAGCCCCAAAAAGCCTAAACCGCCCAATACTAAAATTGCATCGGCGGCATTGAGGGTAAATAGTACAGGTACGCTTTGAATGACGTTGAAAAATAAATAACGCGACAGCACAATCCAGGTAGAAGCGCCCATTGCTTGTGCTGCTTCGATAAATACTTCTGTTTTTACACTCACTGTATGGTTGCGAACCACGCGGTAATATTGAGGGATGTAAGCAATACTAATAGCGATCGCAGCATTTAATATCCCTCGCCCCACCACAAAGGCCAGCGTCACAGAAAGCAATAACCCCGGTAAGGTATAGATGCTATCCATCAGAAATAGCAGTATCTTGTCTAACCTACCGCCAAGATAACCACTCACCATCCCCAACGGTACACCAATCACCATACTCAGCGCCGTGGCTAAAATCACCACTTGCAAAGCAGCTTGAGCGCCAAACAAAGTACGTGAAAATACATCATGACCCAAGCGACTAGTACCAAACCAATATTTGGCTGATGGTGCTTCTTGAATGGGGTTAGCAAGAAAATCTTTGGGGTTTTGTAGCCATCCCCAAGCCTGCAATACAGGGGCAAAAAATGCCAAAAAGATAAAAAATAGGGTGATGGCTAACCCAATAATCATTAATTTCTGGGAAAGGTTCGGATTTTTGGCAAAACGTAAAAAAGTTGGCAGCTGACGTTTAGTTATGGTCATGAGCGATCGCCTGCATTCAGCAAGATACGCTGACCATTGTACATAGGGGAGTGGTGAGTGGGCATTAATCAAGTCAAAAGTAAAAAGTAAAAATGTAAAAGAGTAAATTCTTTTTAACTTTTGCCTTTTGCCTTTTGACTTCCTACTCCCTAAAGGTTGCTTTCAATCAACTGGCGGTACTCGCTCTTTTGTTTCACGCCTTTGATTTCTTTCAACAGTTCTTTGTCTTTGAAGAACTGTACTGTTGGTGTACCTGTTACTCCAGCATTTTCGGCAATCTCGCGGTCTTTATCGATATCAATTTCCACAAAGTGAATTTTGCCGTCGAATTCATCCACGACTTTATTAAGTATGGGTTTGAGGGTATGACAAGGGCCGCAACCAGGAGCGACGTATTTGACGATTAGCAGGCGATCGCTTTCATGGAATAATTTGCGTAAAGCATAACCACCTTCATGACGTGTCGCCTGTAAATTAAACCCAGCTGCTTCCTCTGCTTCCGTTTTCTTTTGGGCTGGCTGAGTTTCTAACTCATTATTGATTGTTGGCTCTTGATGAAACTCTTGAATTAAACCATTAGAAGATAACCAACGTTCTGTCAACAATGCCGCCATACAACCAGTACCCGCAGCTGTAATTGCTTGACGATATTCATGATCCTGCACATCACCAGCAGCAAAAACACCCTCAACACTGGTTTCTACAGAGCCATGTTTTGTGACAATGTAACCCACCTCATCCAATTCTAGCTGTCCCTTAAATAAAGAGGTGTTGGGCGTGTGACCGATCGCATAAAATAAACCCTTGGCGTGAATTTCGCTTTCTGCACCCGTTTGATTATTGCGAACTTTCACCCCATCCATGTGACCATTGCCAAACACATCCACAACTTCTGTGTTCCAATGCACTTGGATTTTCGGGTTACTCAAAACTCGGTCTTGCATAGCTTTAGAAGCCCGCATCTTATCAGACCGCACCAACAAGTTAACCTTGGAACCATATTTAGTCAGATAAATTGATTCTTCTGCGGCTGAGTCACCAGCACCAATTACCGCCAACTCTGCACCGTGAAAAATTGGTGTTGCACCATCACAAATTGCACAAGCAGAAATTCCCCGACTCCAAAACTGGGGTTCACTAGCTAAACCCAAACGCTTGGCTGTTGCACCAGTGGCAATAATTAAACTGTGAGCTTTAACTTCTCTTTCTTCGGAACGCACAGTAAACGGACGCTGGCTTAAATCAACAGATATCACATCTTCAGTATGTAACTCAGCCCCCCAACGCTCGGCCTGTGCCTTCATTCGATCCATCAGTTCTGGCCCTGTAATCCCTTGAGGGAAGCCAGGAAAGTTTTCTACTTCCGTCGTTGTCATTAGTTGCCCACCCGGCAACCCCCCAGCTTGGAAACCTTCAAAAACAACAGGTTTCAGGTTAGCTCGTGCTGCATAGATAGCAGCTGTGTATCCTGCTGGCCCGGAACCGATAATCACTACGTTTTCTATTGTTGGGTTAGTCATACACTTATACGAACTCATAATGACTACGCTTAATATAGCATAGCAGACCAATTCAGTGGAATCAAACCCCCATACCATTTTAGATTTTGGATCAGGAATTACTTTGGGTGTCTGAGTTCTGGAAAACCATCTGTCTCATTTTTCTATTAGTCATTTGTATCTAAGTAGGTCGTCGTGAATATTTATCGTCAGGATAAGGCAGGAGGCAGGAGTAAAGAGGCTTTTAGCTTAGTTAATCTTTCGTAACATAGTTAGGTTTTTTCCCATCGACTTACTTATAAAGGACAAGTGACTAATGACTGATGACAACTTACACACATACCATCTCTTAATCCAATTCCTTTTTCCAGACCGTAATTTAACGGTGCTGCCACAAGTATAAGAAAGATTTTTTACCAGAAGTGATAGATCGGAGATTACAAGTGGGTAAGTTACAACTAGAACTCACCAATCAACGTTCGTACCCCGAACTTTCAGGAGAAACCCCATGCTCAAGCCAGAATTGCAAGCTAAATATCTACACTATCTCAGCAACCGTAAGAACAAACAAGAAGAAGGTTTTACACTCATTGAACTGCTGGTTGTAGTAATTATTATCGGTGTATTGGCAGCGATCGCGCTACCTTCACTACTCGGTCAGGTTAACAAAGCCAAGCAAGCGGAAGCTAAAAACAACATTGGTTCAATTAACCGCGCTCAACAAGCTTACTTCCTAGAATATCAGCAGTTCACAACTGAATTAGTTCAGCTAGGTGTTGGTATCAAAACTCAAACAGAAAACTACATCTACTCCAGTGCTATCAACATTGGTATTGTTAATAACAAAGCCACATCCACCAAAGCAGCACTAAAATCCTATCTTGGTCTTGTTGGTACTCAAGTAGGTAACGTCCAAACCAGTGAAGCATTAACGGTTGCTTTTGCTTGTGAATCTAATAGCCCCACCACCGCTGCACCAGGTAACGCAACTGGTTTAGGTTGTATTGCTAACTACAAATCTTTAGCTAACTAAAACTCAGTTTTCTAAATTTTTTCTATGAGTGAGTAGTGAGAATATCAACTACTCACTTTGTTTTATTCAGGAGATTTCCAATGATCCCAACTTTAGCAACACACACTCCAGATAAATTACAGCAAGCTTATCAATATTTAATTCAATGCAGTTATGAGCAAGCAGTTTGTTTATATGAACAAATAATTCAAGCTGAACCAGAAAATAAATCTTGTTATTGTTACTTAGGATTAGCTTTATTATTACAAGGAAAAGTTGCAGAAGCCCAAACCACTTGGCTAATAGCTATGATGGAAGATGATGAAACTCAAGCTGCTGATTGGACACAAGAATTAACAGAAGTTTTAATCGGAGAATCTGTCAGGCGTGAAGCCATAGAAGAATATTCAAATGCTGAAATAATTCGCCAACAAATCAAAGAATTTTCTCCAACAAATATTAGCAACTTATTGCATCTTGTACAGTTAATTATTCAGCAAGAAAAATATATAAGTGATGAATTAATAGAATTAGAAATAATTACATTACTTCAGTCTGAACCCCCCGTAGAAGTTGAATGGGAGATATTAAGTGCAGTTTTACAGGCTGTTTTAGATGTGGCTCCCTTACATCCATCATCTTTATCATTAGCTGAAGTTTGTCTCCGCTATATTCATGAGCAATATCAGGCTGATAATTTTATTAATATTTTAGTGCCAATAGCTATTAATACTGCCTATTCTTTAAAACAAGCAGATATTGGTGCAAGTTATTTAAAGTTAGGTTTAAAAATAGATGGAGAAAATCGAGAGCTTTTATTTTATATTACAGGTATTTATTATGTACTTGGTAAATATCAAACGGGAATAGAAACAGCAAAATTAGTCTATTCTTTATCTGAAGAATTGCCAGATATAGTTTTTGCAAGTTCCTTAATTTTGAAAGGTTTAGTTAGTTCCGGAGGAAGTAATTGGCAAGCCGCTTGTGTTGCTTGGGAACAGCATGAATCATTATTAAAAGCTTTGGTTTCTGAGCGATCGCTAAGTATTACCCCACTCCAAGTATCTCGAATTTTCAATATCAATTACTTTACTCCCTACTTTCAAGATAACCCCAGAGAATATAGAATTCTTCGCAATCAGTTAGCGGAAATTTGTCAAAATAACCTAGCAATTACTTATCAAACAGAAGTTGCAAAATATCAAGCAGATCGTTCACAGCAAAAAATTGCTAATAAAAAACTTAAAATAGGTTACTTATCTCACTGTTTAAGAAGCCATTCTGTTGGTTGGCTGACTAGATGGCTAATTAAATATCATGACAGAGAACGCTTTGATATTAATGCTTATTTGATTAGTTGTGAGCCTACATTTGACCCTTTACACGACTGGTATCTGACTCAGTTTGACCATGTTTATAAAAGTGAAAACCTAAAACAAGTTACCGAACAAATTTATCAAGACGAAATTGATATTTTAGTTGATTTAGATAGTATTACCTTAGACTTAACTTGTGGCATTATTGCCCTCAAACCTGCGCCGATTCAAGTAACTTGGTTAGGTTGGGATGCTTCTGGAATTCCAGCTATTGATTACTTTATTGCTGATCCTTACGTATTGCCAGAGTCAGCAGATGAATATTACAGAGAAAAAATCTGGCGTTTACCTCAAACATACATAGCCGTTGATGGTTTTGAAGTAGGTGTACCTACTCTACGCCGCGATGATTTAAATATTCCTACTGATGCTGTAGTTTATTTCAGCGGACAGCGAGGTTTTAAACGTCATCCTGATACTGCACGCCTGCAAATGAACATTCTAAAAGAAGTACCTAATAGCTACTTCTTAATTAAAGGCGATGCCGATGAAGAATACATCAAAAGCTTTTTTTATGAATTAGCAACAGAAGTAGGAGTCGAAATTGAGCGGTTGCGTTTTTTACCAGGCGCACCATCAGAAGCGGCTCATCGGGCTAATTTAGGCATTGCAGATGTAGTTCTAGATACATATCCTTACAATGGTGCGACAACGACTTTAGAAACTTTGTGGATGGGTATTCCATTAGTGACAAGAGTTGGCGAACAATTTGCCGCACGTAACAGTTACACTATGATGATTAATGCTGGCATCACTGAAGGTATTGCTTGGACAGATGCAGAATATGTCGAGTGGGGTGTGCGCTTAGGTAATGATGAAAATTTACGCCAGCAAATAGCCAGAAAGTTGAAAGCATCTCGCCGAACTTCGCCTTTATGGAATGGTAAACAATTTGCTCGTGAAATGGAAAAAGCTTACGAGCAAATGTGGCAGAAGTATATAGGGACTTCCACTTAAAAAGATATACTATCACTGTGTAGGCAGGGAGCGGGGAGCAGGGGGAAAAAGAAACAAGAAAAATACACTCCCTCGAAAATTGGATAATTTATTTTCTGTAAGTTCCATAAGCTCTGGTGTTACTCCTAAATAAGCGTGAATCATAGAGCAGTGTGCATATTCGTAGAATACTGTAGAGACGTTACATATAACGTCTCTATATGATTTTGGGTTTTATGCTCATATCTCATTTACCCAAAATACGCTTTTTGAGCTTGACTACAATTTAGAAGTATTGAGTAAGGTGAGTTTACCAACTTTTCGCCCTAACCTCCTCCAATAAGTATCTCGCCATCCTTTCCAAGATGTCATATCAAGATACTCAAAAAACAAATGTTTTTTTGGATGTTGGCATTCTGTACGTAATCCTGCATACCAGGGTTTAGGCGCATTAGTAAAATGAATAATTCCAGGATGATTCAATATTTCTTGAAGTACATTTTCTGGATATGGGCTATCTTCTGATGATAGATAATTATAAACTTTCGGCATTTGGTTCCATTTGGGGTGAAGTTCTCCCCATTTACCAGCTATAACTGCGTTTAAACCATCTTGATCATCAGGTGAATATTCTATATTGTCTCTGAGATAATTGATAACTTTCAATCCAAGATTTTCTGTGCGCCATTTATCTAAATTAATTACTAAAAGCCCAGAATTGAAATATTTAGTATCTGGTGATAAGCTGTGGTCTTGATAATTCCTTAATCCTTGAGACATTGATATATATAGTTGTACATCATCTTGTACCGCTAATACATAGTTATCGGCAATATCAATATTCCATAGTTCTTCTAAGTCTCCTGTGACAACCATATCGCTGTCGAGATAAATTGCTTTATTGACTTCTTTTGGTAAAAATTCAGTAATTAGCAATCGATAATAGCAGCTAATTGTGAGATGTCTAGATAAAACTAAATTTTCAAATATTTTGTTGTCTGGTTGTACCCAAGAAATATTTATCTGTTCGGGATTGAATGATTGAATTATTTTAAGTTTGTTGGATTGACTAATACCGCCATCGATAATTAATAGTGAAATTTTACGATTACTTTTCAGATTTGCTAAAGCTGAACGGACTGTGACAGCTAAAGGCATTGCGTAGTTATTATCAGCAGCACAAACGAGAAAAATTGGTTGAGGATTGAAATTAGCCAGCATAAATTTGACTACCAATTGTTGTAGCGTGAGAGTTTGATGATTAGATAAGTAACTGCTGTACCAAAAAATATGAAGTTCTAATGGTACATAAAAAGCTATTAATGAGGCATTATTTAGTGCGTTGCATTGTTACTAATGCAACTTACTCACACAAAACTATCAGCCATTCATGATGGCAAAGGTGAGTTTTTCTATTTATATGCCGTTGATGCTATTCCTCAATAGGAATAGGATTTTTTGCCAGTAATTTGATAATAAATCAGGGTGGAGTGTCTCCAACTTCAGCCATCACATTAAAATTCACCATTGGAGCGAATAAATAAACACTACCGCGATTAATGTAACGGCTTAGTTGCAGCCAGTTTTTAAATTCTGCTGCGATGCTAATCATGAATAAGAATTATATTTTCAGTGTGTGGCTTGATAGTTACACGTTTGTGTACCTTTACCATCCTAGAAGATAATTACAAAATTTTTTCTCAAGAATCAGTCAAGTTTTCAAAAAATCTATAAAGCATAAAATCAATATTTCATTATGATTTATCTCGAATTTATTTATGTTTTTTAGAGCACAGATTATTGATATTGATTGCGTATACCAAACCGAAGTCATTATATTAACTAATGATCACTGATAAGTTTACTGGCGTGGTGATGTTTTGGCAAAAATGCGATCGCCAGCGCACACCGCACCTACTCTACAATAAAAAAGGCGGAAATACCGCCACGTCACACTTACACCTTGCTTTATCTGAATAAACTCAGTTTGACTGATGAAAATGACATCTTGATGACAAAATTGTGTCATTTCATAACAAGTTATATTGCTTCTACTTCAAGCAAAAATTAATAATTTTTTAGTATTTGTTACAAATGAGATTTACGGTTATTCACAAAGAGTTGTAGCTTAGGAAGGGCTTTTCTGAGCTTCTTTTTGAGCAGCTTCACTATACTTCCTATATAGTTCAGTACGAATCTGCGCTTCTCGATAGCGAGTGTGATTTGGTGGTACTGCGGCCATTAAATCAGATGCACGTTGCCATTTAGCAGCTAAATCTAACCACTGTATTGAAGTTGTAGCTGTTTTGCCATTAATGGTAGCTTGATTGGCAATTCGCACGGCTGAACCAAAAGGATCATTGACTTCTTCAGGATCGCCAAGATTATTTTGAGCGTTGTTAACTCGTGCTGCTGGTTTGTTTTCTTTGGGGTTGGCTGTAGTAACAGGCTTAGTGGTTTCTAATTGAACTAAGATTTTTAGTCTATCACCCAACTGAGCGTATACAAACCAACCCAATAACAACAGAAAGCCCAGACTTACAACTGTTGGGATTCTGGTTTTGGGTAAATATCGATATTTATTTCGGTTGATGAGTACAGAATTACGCGAAGATTGAGTTTTGAGCAGAGTTGATTGTGTTAGGTGAGTTGTAGCTTGGGCGAAGTCTTGAATTAGCTGCTTAACTATATGGGGTTGCGCTAAAGTAATTTCCTGTGACCAGAGTAATTGATTTCCGGGGTCGAGAGAAATTTCTTTGAGCCAAAGTAGCTGTTCTTCCCTAACAATGCGGCTATTAATATTGACTCTGTGAATATTACGTGGTGCGATCGCTTCCAGAATTTTCTGGATTTGTTCTACTAGTGTTGATTGTTCCAGTTGCTCTATTTTAGATGCCTCACACAGAAGTTGTAAGACTCCATCAGCGAAAATAGCTCTAGTTCTGACACCAGAGTCGGCTAACTTTTCGTTTAACAATTGAATGATTGCAGCAACACTACCCTGGTGAGCTTGCCAAGCAATATCATTTATCCGATCTACCATTTCTAGCATTTGAGTTTTCGTGATAGCTTTTTAACCCTGATTTATGACCAGACGGGGATACTAAGGCTACGGTTCTAGGGAACTTGAGCTTGTCTTTAGATTTTATGAGTAAAAAGACAAGTTGCCAAATAAAATCTTTAAAATTGGAATCCTTCTACTTTGGATAAGAAAAATCTAATAATATCAGTCAGTGTACCCCTATTCTGAGTAAGTGATTAATTATGAAGTTATAAACATCACTTCTGTAGTATAAAGTTCTGTCCGTCTAAATAGTATCAGGATCAATACTTAGCCATCTCTACTTTTCTAGTAATTTTTCTACCTAAATCTCCGGTACCGGTTTGATTATTATTGAGTTTCGGCACTACTCCTGCTATTTTTTCAGTAATTCAGTAGCGTTTTTTTCTGTACCTGCTCAATCAACCCTAATTGATCATTCCTTTACTTACCAAGATAAATGCAAGGGTTCATACTGAATTAATATGATTATCTTATACACTTAGTGCTTATTCACCGTTTCCAGACTGCACAGCACAGGAAATTTTAGAAACCACACCGGAACTATATAAGTCACCAATAAAGAACCGATTAAAAATTGCTGGAACCCTGAATGAGAGGAATTTATTTATTTCAGCCTTTTTATATTAGTACAGGAAGGCGTAAATAGAGCAACCATACTAAATCCAGTGAAAAGCCTATTTGATAAGCTTTTTGACCGTTAACTTTTTATTTTTGACTTCACGGCTGTACTAGTCTCTTTTCTGAAATGATGGTTTTTAGGGTGATTTCTCTTTTTTGTCAGAAAACTCTGTGCAATTTTTAGCTTCATCAGTCAGCACAATAGAAGGTTGTACTGCACATTTAAGATAATGATTATTAGAATAAAATCGACAATTCTTGCAAGGAACTTGATGCAAGTTATTGACGCTGAATACCATTTTATTATCTAGAAATCTCTTGATTTTTCTTAATATCAAGAAAAAAAATTACCCAACCAAACAGCAGACCGATAGGACTTAAGTATAATGTTGCAGCCGGAACATTTAAGTTTTGAGATTGTGTTTTCTCGGTTTGATAATCACGGCGGCTTAAATAAGCATTATGGATTTCTATTGTTTTTTTTACTTCTGTTTTGGTAAGCATAATCTGAGTATATATATTGGTACTATTTTGAAATTTTTTGAAATTTCATTTCTTAGACTTCTGAATTTATTGCCTATATACACCATAATTACCTATGTAACTCAACAGGAGTCAGAATTCAGTATAAATTCTTTACGATGCTGTAGATGAATAAATTGGTTTAAGACACAGCTAAATTTAAAATTTAGCTGTCTACAATTAGTGGAGTATTCAGAGTCGGCACTAATGGATTCTGACTTCTGAGTTCTTCTGCAAACATATATAAATATTCTATGAGACAACTTGTGATACTAGGCCTCTTTTTTAAGACTCTAATTATATATTTAGCGGAAGAAAAATCCTCATGTCTCTGCCGAGAGTTTTGATTATTGTTAATGGATATATGTCAAAAGAAATAAGCTCATTGTTTAGGTTACTATAAACAAATTTATGTAAAAAATGTAAAATATTTTTTTGTTTAGATTTAGATTTTTAATATTTTATTAATTTATTTAAACTGATGGTTGAAAAGCCATAAAAAAAAGGTGGTTTTACCCACCTAACTGTCTTACTCTCCAGAAAAACTTATTTATGGTTGCCTAACCATTTAGCAGCTGCAATACCTATAATTGCTGCAACCACAGGGTTACTCAGGAATTTAAGAATACCTGGTTGCTCTGCTAGGACTTCGCGGAAAATATCTGGATGGTTATGATAAGCAAAAGAAGCAAGTCTGCTGACATCATCAGCACTCATCCGGTTCGGGTGGTGAGTAGAAAGGCCTAGCTGTTGTTCTAAATGGCGCTCATCCAAACCTCTACCTTTCAAATGTTTGAAAAAGGCGCGGGCAACATCATCTCTTTCATTTGGTTTAATTTGAGCGATCGCCTTTTGTAATTCTGGCTCCATTTGGCTGCTAGGAATGCGCTCTGGATGAAGAGAACGACCAAATAATTGACGACGCTGATCTGTAGTTGTGCGTTGAGCGAAATCGTCAAAATTATCGTATTGAGTAGCTGCATTAGTTGAGGGATCATCTAATGATTCCACATCACCTTGAGCTAAATCTTGCATGATTTGTCTTCTGTATTCTTCGCTGGTTGACACTTTTTTATCTCCTTATTCAAAATCAAGTTCCGAATTTTCTCTGCAAAATTCTGGAATTGTTAGGTTTCAATTCAATCAACAACCCTAATTAGCTATACTTCACTTGATTAGTCTGGACATCGTATTGAGTCGTCAAAATTAACTTTTTGTCAGGGCCGTAAACCAAAACAGTTAAATCTTGATTCGGGAAATTTTTCCGAAAGCCTTGAACCAAAGACTTCGCTAAAGGTCGAACTTCATTAGGACGAACTTCACGAGCAATTACAACACCTAATTTGTTGTTATCTCTCACATAAGCGTCTTTGATTAAACCTCTAGAAGTTTGCACTACCCAGTCACCAAAAGTTTGACCACCAGGAGTATTACCTCTTTCTAGTTCGCTGTAAGTGACATCTCTTCCAATTACAGGCGGATTTGTTGTGCGGTCAGCTTGGCTGACTGTAGCGCCACCACAGGCGGTAGTTAAGGTTAAAATTACAATTAAAATACCTGCGATCGCAGTTTTGCGAATCTGCTCCAGCGATATCATTATTTCACTCCCAAAATAAACCTTTTAAATAAGTCAAATTACTTGTATAGGACTTACGCATCAAAATTGTGTATGGAGATTTGATGGAGGTAGGAAAGGGTATAAGGTATAAGGATTTTGGATACACCTCTACACTCTTTTACCCTTACCATCTTTTGTTAATTGCTAACTAAAATTAGTTCTAGTCAAGCTTTCTTTTAACAGAATCTTTGATATCTTCCATACCTTGACGTACTTCACTTTCGGCTTGCTTTGCTTTACCTTCAGCTTTATCTTCAGGGTCGCCAGTCACATTACCTAGTGCTTCTTGAGCTTTACCTTCAATATTCTTAGCAGTAGCTTTTGCGCGATCTTCTAAGCTCATTTTACTCTCCTAATCTTATATAAATTCCGATTCAAAGTTGTGAATTAACTTTGAATTTCTTGGTGATTACTCTTACAAATTAGCTTTATAGTTTAGCTCCAGCCTTCCGCCACAGGATATATTATTGGTCTATATAAAAAGAGAGAGAATCAAAATAATCTAGATATAATGGGAAATAGTAAATAAATCCCCGACTTCTTTAAGAAGTCGGGGGTATGAAATCAATGAACATTGTAATTAGGTGATCTAGATAATTAGATAAATCGAGATTTTTATCCGATTAAATAATTAAAAAACCCGCTCTCGTGAAGAGTTCGGGCTGAATGAAATAAGTGAAGAGGTTTTTGTAGTCTAGTCGATAAAACCCATAAGAATTTCGGAATCGTCAATAGTGTTAGAAGCTACTGGACGGTTCCCCATAACAGAATAGCTGCTAGAAATTACCAAGGCGCTAGAAGCTATGGGACGCAAACCAGAGAGGTTGATGCTATCAACAACTTTGATAGTGTTAGCAGCAATGGGACGAATACCCATCACGTTGATAGTCTCTACTACTTCTAAATTACTAGCAGAAATGGGACGTATACCTGCAATTGAGACTGTTTCTGCTACTTGTAAATCGCTACCAGCAATCGGACGAACTCCAGCAATGGCTAGGGTTCCAGGCTTATCGGATTTTTCTGTATCTTGAGTGGTTTGATCGTTATTCACAGTTTGACCTTGATTGTTTTCAACTTCCACCGTTGTTTCCCCCTTGAGCTTGGCACGTCTTTGGCGAGGACTAGCTGCTTTGCCCGTGCTGCTGATGCTCATAAACTCTACCTCTGGTTTCTTAAATGAACTTTACAATATTTGAGGAAAAATTAGATTTTTTCCCATATATCAAAGTTTACCCTTAAAAAACCTTGCACATGTATAATTATCTTCAAAACTTACACATAAGTAAATTTAAAGTATCAATTTTTGTAAAGTAATATTGCTGTTAATTCATTTAAGTTCTGTAGGGCAACAGGTACAGAGTTGTATCGTTACCATGAGAGAGGGTATTACTAGCAGAACTGTATGACAGAATTTTGTCTTCAAGCTCCCTTTGCACCTACAGGCGATCAACCACAAGCGATCGCACAACTTGTTTCCAGTATCCAATCGGGTAATCGTTACCAAACCTTACTGGGAGCTACAGGCACCGGCAAAACCTTTACAGTAGCAGCAGTAATTGAGAAAATCGGTAAACCAACCTTAGTTTTGGCACATAACAAAACTTTAGCTGCACAACTGTGTAATGAGTTACGTGAGTTCTTTCCCAAAAATGCAGTCGAGTATTTTGTCAGCTACTACGATTACTATCAACCAGAAGCTTATATTCCTGTAACAGACACTTATATTGAAAAAACAGCTGCGATTAATGATGAAATTGATATGTTGCGTCACTCAGCGACGCGATCGCTGTTTGAACGTCGAGATGTCATCGTCGTTGCATCTATTAGCTGTATCTACGGTTTAGGAATTCCCGCCGAATATTTAAAAGCAGCCATACCCTTAAAAATTGGGATGGAAGTTAATCAACGGGAAGTTTTGCGCGATTTAGCCTCAGTACAATATAGCCGCAACGATTTAGAAATGGGTCGGGGACGTTTTCGCGTCCGGGGTGATGTTTTAGAAATCGGCCCAGCCTACGAAGACCGAATTATTCGTGTAGAATTTTTTGGTGATGAAATTGATGCAATTCGTTATATTGACCCTGTAACAGGCGAAATTATTAATAGTTTGGATGCTGTTAATATCTACCCAGCGCGGCACTTTGTTACCCCAGAAGAACGCTTAGAAATTGCTTGCGAAGACATTGCCTTTGAGCTAAAACAGCGCAAACAAGAACTAGAAACAACAGGCAAATTATTAGAAGCACAACGTATAGATCAGCGTACTCGTTACGACTTAGAAATGTTGCGCGAAGTTGGGTATTGTAACGGCGTAGAAAACTATTCCCGTCACCTTGCAGGTCGACAAGCAGGCGAACCACCAGAATGTTTAATTGATTATTTCCCGAAAGATTGGCTGTTAGTTATTGATGAATCTCATGTGACTGTGCCGCAAATTCGGGGCATGTATAACGGCGACCAAGCCAGGAAAAAAGTGTTAATTGAACATGGATTTCGTCTGCCTAGTGCCGCCGATAATCGTCCTTTAAAAGCTGATGAATTTTGGCAAAAAGTTAACCAGTGTATTTTTGTTTCGGCAACACCTGGAAATTGGGAATTAGAAGTTTCAGACCATCACATTGTTGAGCAAGTAATTCGCCCTACTGGTGTAATTGATCCAGAAATTTCAGTACGTCCCACCGAGGGGCAAATTGATGATTTGCTCGGAGAAATTAAAGACAGAGTTGACCTTCATGAAAGAACGCTAATTACAACATTAACTAAGCGGATGGCGGAAGATTTGACCGAATATTTGCAAGACAATAGTATTCGCGTGCGGTATTTGCATTCTGAAATTAATTCTATTGAACGGATTGAAATTATTCAAGATTTACGTGAAGGCAATTTTGATGTATTAGTTGGGGTAAACTTGCTGCGGGAAGGGTTAGACTTACCAGAAGTTTCCTTAGTGGCAATTTTAGATGCAGATAAAGAAGGTTTCTTACGTGCTGAACGTTCTTTAATTCAAACTATTGGTAGGGCTGCACGTCACATTCGCGGACAGGCAATTTTATATGCTGATAATTTAACAGACAGCATGATTAAAGCCATTGAAGAAACTGAAAGAAGGCGGAACATTCAAACTGCATATAACCGGATACATGGAATTACACCACAACCCATTGTCAAAAAATCGAGTAATGCGATTTTGTCATTTTTAGAAGTATCGCGTCGATTAAATGCTACAGAACTAAAAGCTGTAGATGAACATATCAGTGAAATACCTTTAGAAGAGATTCCCGACTTAATTATTAAGTTAGAAGCCCAGATGAAAGATGCCGCCAAAAAACTAGAATTTGAAGAAGCGGCAAAATTGCGCGATCACATCAAACATCTGCGAGATAAACTACTAGGTCATTAGGTGACAAAGTACTGGATTAAAAACTAGATAAATCAAGAACCATAGGTCATTTAACATTCTTACAAATGACAAATGACCACTGAATTACCTCGCAATTCTACCCATATACCTCCCCCACAGTTGAGCAGCTTGGGCGCTGCTACCGTAAGTGGGGGAATTATTATCATTGCCTAGCCAGATACCTGTGACCAATCGGCGGCTAGGAATAAACCCAATAAACCAAAGGTCAACGTTTTTATCAGTTGTCCCTGTTTTACCAGCTTCTCCCAAACCAATTGACGCACTCCGTCCTGTACCTCTTGTAACTACGCCTCGCATTAAGGTAGTCATTTCATCAGCTACTTCTGTAGACAGAACTCGCTTGTTAGCTTCACGGTTTTGGTCAAAAGAATAAATCACACGACAAGTTTTTAAATCTTTACGATCCTTGCAATCACCACTGTCGAGAATGCGGCTAATGGCGTGGGGAGGATTCCACACACCTTGATTCCCAATTGCACCAAAAGCCCCGGTCATTTCTAAAACATTCACCACACTTTGACCCAGTACCAAACCAGGAACCGGATCAAGTTGGGACTTTACCCCCAATTTTTGCGCCATAGCCACAACTTTATTTAAACCAACTTCGCGGGCGACTCGCAAAGCAATGGGGTTTTCTGACAGTGCCAAACCTGTGGCAATATCTAAACTGACATCAGCGCCAGAACGGCAAGGTTTATAAGTAAAACCCTGCCAAGGCAAAGGAGCGCAAGAATAAGTTTTATATGGTGAAATTCCCTGTTGAATGGCTGCGGTGTAGGCAAAAATTTTAAAAGTAGAACCTGGTTGTCTTTTGGCTTGGACAGCACGATTAAATTGACTTTTGCGGTAATCAGTCCCGCCCACCATTGCCAAAATACTACCTGTTTTGGAATCTAAAGTAACGATCGCCCCTTGGGAAAAACGCAAGCTTGAACCTTCATTATTCACAGAATTCCGCAATGAGGCTTCGGCTTGGGCTTGAATTGCCGGATCTAGTTGGGTTTCAATAATGTAGTTTCCTTCCCTAGCTGCACCTTCTCCTAAGATTGAGTCGAGTTCTTGAAAAACATAATTATAAAAATAAGGTGCAATAGTTTTGGCTTGCTGTTCGCACACTTTCGGGCTGACTTGCACTGTAGAACGTCTCGCTCGATTTGCATCTTCTTGGGAGATTTTGCCCATTTCCAACATCCGCTTAATTACACGGTTGCGGTAATCAGCAGCTTCTAGTTTATTGGGGCCGTCACCACAAAAATCAAACGCATTGGGCGCAGGCAAAATACCCACTAAAGTTGCGGCTTCGGCTAAGGTGAGTTCTTTGGCTGACTTCTCAAAGTAATACTTAGCCGCATCTTCAAAACCTGAAGTATCTCCGCCCAAAAACACGCGATTTAAGTAAGTCAGCAAAATGTAGTCTTTGCTATAAAAAGTTTCTAACTTCAGCGCCACAATGGCTTCACGCAATTTTCGTCCCAGGGAGTCTTGGGAACCAACGTAATCACGGAATAAACTCCGAGCGACCTGTTGGGTAACTGTACTCGCTCCTTGCTGTAAATCACCACTGCGGCTATTAATTAATACTGCGCGTAAAATCCCCAAGGGGTCTACGCCAACGTGCCAATAGTAACGGCTATCTTCTGAGGCGACTACAGCATTAGCTAAATAAGGGCCAAAGTCTTGCAGGTTCTTCATATCTACGTGAGAAGTTGTTCGCGGTTCACGTAGAGGCGTTGAACCATCACGGGCATAAACTATGACTGGGGCGCGAGTGGCTGTCGGTAAAGGTCGAACAGAAAACTTCAGCCATTCCACACCAATAACCAAGGCTAACAAAGCACTGGCACCACCAACTCCATATCCTGCCCAGGTTCCAGCTTTGACATACAATGGTGGTGGATCTACATATTGCAATCTGACTGATGCTGCTAGTTCTGGCGGCCCTAGAGTGATGATATCGCCATGCCGCAGTTCTAAAGAAGTCAGCCGCCGTTTCCCCAGATAAATCCCATTGGTTGAGTTTTCATCTCGAATTACGAATACAGGTTTGCGTTGGGTAGAGTCCCGCGACAAAGACAGATGAATTTGGCTGACAACTGGGTTACGAACAACGATATCGCAAGATTTAGAACTTCTGCCTAGGATATAGCGATCGCCCAACAATGGGTAGACCTCCGCCTTATCCGCCCCTGCATCCTGTACCCAAAGTTCCGGTACTCTAGCATTTGGCTTCAGCGCCAGCTTGGAAAAATCGACCCTAGCTTGAATTGTATGTACGGCTTGAGTCAGTTGACCAAGTATAGTTTGTGGCTTTTGGGGAGGTTGGGGAGAATTCATCGGCTATTAGATCACGATTATTTAAGAGTGAAGAATCGGCGAATGGCGATTTCCTGACAGGTCTTTCACCATTTTACTCATAAGCCACAGCAGAAGTTGGGACAATTCCGCATGATTGCGCCTTGAGCCACATTTGTCAATCAGCTTAACAATCCAAGGCGATGTATTGAAGTTACACTACACCTAGCGATCGCATCAAAAATCAAGTTGGCTGAGTCAAGTGAAGAGAATGCCAGTGCGATCGCCCAATTAAATTAACTGAAAACTCAAAGTCCGCATAACTTTGCGCTTACCTCCGCGCCACTCCCCATTTAAAATTAAGCATAGTATAGTACAGGATATATATGAATATTTCCTTGACTCCAGAAATACAGCAATTTATTTAAAGTCAAGTTGCAAGCGGTAAGTATGCCTGAATAGAAGAAGTGATTATTGCGGGTATTAAACTGCTAGAAGAAAGAAAATGTATTTATCAAGATAGATTTGAGGAATTGCAACAAGAAATTATGTTTAGAGTCGAAGCTTCAGAACGAGGGGAAGTTATTGACGCAGTAACGGTTTTTCATCAACTAGAACAGAAATTACAACAGCGTCGTCAGCAGACTAATAAATGAGCAATATTTGTAGATTTACTGCTTCTGCAAGTCGGGATATATACAATTCCTTTAGTTTCATCTTCTGGTGGAAGAAATACGCCATCGATTTCAAATCCTGGCTCTTTCAGCGTTACTGAATCAAAAAGGTAGTTTTGAGCATTATTTGGAGGATGCTTCAGTAGCTCAAATAACAAAGGTGGGAATTTTTGAAATAGTTTATAAAATATCGAATCTCGTCGCATAAAAAATTTTAATACTTATCAAGAAAATATTTAGCTATCTAGATTTTGTCTGAAATAAGTTATTTGATTTACATTGATAAATTTCTGATTTTTATCTATGTATCTCTGACTCTATCTGGAATTAGTTGTCAGATGGCTACATTTTTTTGATGATTTTTTGTATTTTAAACAACGAATTTGCTTCAGTAAAATTATTGAAATTAATATTTTTTATGAGAGATAACTAATTTTTTTAGCATAAATAAACATCAGCTTTTAGGATGATTTTTTAAATTTAATTGTTTGGTTTAATGGGGCGAGTGTTCTGTTTCCGTTGAGGTTAAGTTCATAATGAAGGGAAAATCTCTGTCGTTGATTGGTACAGCTTTGACTTTGGCTTTGAGTGCTAATGTTGCAGTTGCTCAATCCAGTAAATCCCCAATTGCTCAGTCCAGTAGCCCATCCACTAGTTCACCAACGGAAATTCAGCTGTCACCAGAAGGTTTAAAAATTCTGTGTGAACGTTTCCCCTTAAATTCCCGTTGTCCTAACGGTCAACCACTTACCCCAAGTTCTTCTGGTACTACCACCGTACCTGAAACACAGCCTTCTGGAAGCACAACCAGCCCAGACAGCACAACTACCACACCTGGATCAACACCTAACAGCACAACAGTACCTGCTGAACCTACAACTCCTGGCAGTACAACCGCACCAGACACAACTAATCCTACCAATACAATTCCCGCCCCTGGTAGCACCACACCAGATTCCACAACTCCTGGTAGTGTAACTCCAGCACCAGATTCCACAACCCCTAATCAAATTACACCAGCCCCAGATTCCACAACCCCTGATAGCACTACCACACCAGGATCTACAACTCCTGCACCAGATTCCACAACCCCTGGTAGTGTAACTCCAGCACCAGATTCCTCAACACCTAATCAAATTACACCAGCCCCAGATTCCAGCACTCCTGGTAGTGTAACTCCAGCCCCAGATTCCACAACTCCTGGTAGTGTAACTCCAGCCCCAGATTCCACAACTCCTAACGGTGGTGTTCAACCAGGTTCGACATCTCCTTAGATCATCTGTGTCTAGCGTCTAGTCCAGCAATTAATAATTAGACGATTCTTGATAAGAGAGAATGCGATCGCATTCTCTCTTATCATTTTGGCAACTCAAAATAAAAAGTAACGCTGCGCCATTGGTAAAACTGTTGCAGGTTCACAAGTCAGTAATTCACCATCAGCCCTAACTTCGTAAGTTTCTGAGTCTACTTCGATGTGTGGTAATGCGTCATTTAGCTTTAAGTCACCTTTGCTTAATTGACGGGTTCCCGTCACCGCCACAGTTGATTTTTGTAATCCCAACTGCTGGGGAATTTCTCTTTCTAAAGCGGCTTGGGATACAAACGTGAAAGATGTGGCATTCCTCGCACCAGCAAAACTGCCAAACATCGGTTGCATGTGAACGGGTTGGGGTGTGGGAATACTGGCGTTAGCATCACCCATTTGCGCCCAAGCTATCATTCCACCTTTAATAACTATCTCTGGCTTGACACCAAAAAACGCAGGTCGCCACAAACATAAGTCTGCAATTTTTCCGGCTTCTACAGAACCGACATAATCAGCAATTCCATGTGTAATGGCAGGATTAATAGTGTATTTTGCTACGTATCTTTTGGCGCGTAAATTATCCGCTTGGTTATCTCCCTCTAGACTTCCCCGTTGTACTTTCATTTTGTGGGCAGTTTGCCAAGTCCGAATTATTACCTCCCCCACTCTCCCCATTGCTTGAGAGTCAGACGCAATCATACTAAACGCGCCTAAGTCATGCAAAATATCTTCGGCGGCGATGGTTTCTCGGCGAATCCGCGACTCCGCAAAAGCCACATCTTCGGCAATACTGGGGTCGAGGTGATGACATACCATCAACATATCTAGGTGTTCATCTAAAGTGTTGAGGGTATAGGGACGGGTGGGATTTGTCGAAGAGGGGAGAACATTAGCTTGACCGCAGACTTTGATAATATCAGGTGCATGTCCGCCACCTGCGCCTTCGGTGTGGTAGGTATGAATGGCACGGTTTTTAAAGGCGGCGATGGTATCTTCCACAAATCCGGCTTCGTTGAGGGTGTCGGTGTGGATGGCTACCTGCACATCGTATTCATCAGCCACACTCAGACAAGTATCAATGGTGGCGGGAGTCGTCCCCCAGTCTTCATGCAATTTTAAACCCATTGCACCGGCTTGCACTTGTTCTGCTAATGCTTGGGGTTGACTGGCGTTACCTTTACCCAAAAATCCCAAGTTCATCGGAAAAGCATCAGCAGCTTGTAACATGCGGTAAATGTTCCAAGGGCCGGGGGTACAGGTAGTGGCGTTGGTTCCGGTAGCGGGGCCAGTTCCGCCGCCAATCATGGTTGTAATTCCAGAGGCGATCGCTACTTCAATTTGTTGGGGACAAATAAAATGTATATGGCTATCAATCCCGCCAGCCGTGAGAATCATTCCCTCCCCAGCTAAAGCTTCGGTTCCAGGGCCAATAATAATATCTACGTTGTCTTGAATATAGGGATTACCAGCTTTCCCAATTTTGAATATCTTGCCATCTTTAATACCGATGTCTGCTTTAACGATTCCCCACCAATCGAGAATCAAAGCATTGGTAATGACTAAATCGACAGCACCATCAGCGTTAGAGATGGGCGATTGTCCCATCCCATCACGAATCACTTTACCACCGCCAAACTTCACTTCATCGCCGTAGGTAGTAAAGTCTTGTTCAACTTCAATAAATAATTCTGTATCTGCAAGACGGATGCGATCGCCTACTGTGGGGCCATAAGTTTCTGCGTAGGCGCGGCGAGACATTCTATAACTCATAACTAATCCTGATAATTATTTGTTATCAAAACGGAATTCAGTAGTCAGGAGCCAGAATTCAGAATTGAATTCTGTGCGACACTTCGGTATCACTGCATCGCTGGTGGATGAATCAATGGGTTTAAAATCCCCACTAATTGATTCTGACTCCTGAATTCTGACTTCTGAATTCTTCTTCAATCCCATCTGAAACACTCCAGCTACTGAGAGCAGATTTGAGTTTTAGGGTATATAGACTGAGGTGGGTTCAATTCCTAGTTCACTGCGCCATTGGGATAAGGGTTTATCCCAGTTTTCTTCCCATTTTTGGGCTATCAGGGGTTTAGCTTTTGCGCCCATTCGATAGCCTATGGCAATTTGTGTTAATAAATTATCCATTTGTTCTGGTGCATTAATTAATGTTCTCATTAATCCCCCTGCTAAGAGAATGATGGGTAAGGGGATACGAATTTGAGCTAAACAAAATGCTTGTAATCCTAATTCACCATTGACATCAAAGCCTAATCCTGTAACTACATGCCAAATATCATGAGTTTGTCGGAGGCGGTGCAGGATATAGCTGGTGTCATCTGTGATTTTTAAACCCCGGTAGTAGTTGGGGTCAAAACCTGTGTCTTTTATATATTTAGCAAAAGCATATCCTAGTGAACCTTCAGGACATTTGCTGATTGCTTCCATATCTGGAGGTGGTGCAACATAACGCTCTTGAATAATTTGTGCTACTTCTGGTTTTGATTTGATATATTCAATTGCTAATTTGGTTGCTTTGATGTTAATCACCCCATCTTCAATATCAGGAGTTGCATCAGCACGACCAGGATCTACAAATAAAGTAATTGCACCTTTTAATGTATTTAAAAATTCTAGATTTAAACCGCGTAAATCTTTCAAAAACATCTGACCCTGCCTTGATATATTTGGTATTAAGGCATGAAAGCCTTAACTATAATTGGCCATTTACCTTAGCATTAAATCCGTAAACTTGCCGACTACCAGTAAAGGGTATTAAAGTGACTTCTTTTTCATCCCCCGGTTCAAAGCGCACTGCTGTACCAGCCGGAATATCCAGACGCATTCCTTTGGCTTGTTCTCTATCAAAAATTAATGCAGAATTAACTTCATAAAAGTGAAAATGAGAACCTACTTGAATAGGGCGATCGCCTGTATTTGCCACTGGCAATTTTATAGTCGGACGACCTGCATTTAGTTCTATTTCACCTACTGCTGTGATAATTTCTCCAGGTATCATTAATAAATGCCTATTAGATTATGAATTAGAGTTTACATTATTTACTTAAAAATATAGAAATAGAATTTTTAGTTCCACTGCCAATTGGCCTTTTGATAAATGGCTTAGAGGCTGAATAATTCTCTTGTAGTACTTTTGTTAAGAGTTCAGCAGCATTATCTTCTGAGCCTGGATCATAACGAATTTCATAAGCTGTAGGATAGCCCAAAGCCCTAAAAAAGTCTTCACCTTTATTATTAAGAACAATTCTGTCTGCTTTTAATCCATATTTTGTTAAAGCATCTTTAATATTTTGAGCTACATTAGATAAACTAGAATCGTTATTAATATAATAAATATTAATCATATATTTACCAAGAATATTAACTATCTCATTATTAATATTCTTGGCAACAGATTTAGCATCACCTTGAAGTTCTTCAGGTATATTTAATTTAGCCCAGTCTAACAAAGGTTTTGCTATTTCTGGTTTCATTAATGTCAGCAAAGAGAGAGCAGATTTTTTCTTTGTTTTATCTGTACTACTCATATCCCGATAAAATATCTCAATATATTTTACCTGGAGATTATCCTTAAATTCTGCGTCTTGGCTGGCACTTTGGCTTTGAGCGAGTTCGAGTTGTGCTTGTGATATTTGATTAGCTGCTTGACTAGTTATGAATGCTAAAACACCTAGTGCAATTGGAATCATCAGTTTCTCAACTGTTTCAACAACTTTTGAAAACTTTGATTCTTTAGGCTTAATTTGAGATTCAAGGTGATTAAGATGAGCAATAATTTTATCGATTTTCTCATCGCGACTTTTCTCAAAATTATCAGTCATATCAATAGCCCTAATTGCATAATATTTAGATGAAATGATAATTCCTTTTGACTAGCGAATCGGATTGTGTACTGTTACTAACTTTGTGCCATCTGGAAAAGTGGCTTCTACCTGGACTTCATGTACCATTTCTGCGACACCTTCCATCACCTCATCTCTTGTTAATAAAGTTGTGCCGTAACTCATCAATTCCGCAACGGTACGTCCATCTCTTGCGCCTTCTAAAATTGCAGCAGATATATAAGCCACTGCTTCGGGATAATTTAATTTCAAGCCTCTTTCTTTGCGTCTTTCCGCTAATAAAGCAGCAGTAAAAATTAATAATTTATCTTTTTCCTGCGGCGTAAGTTGCATCTTTGCATCCTTTATCGTTCGTTTAAATCTGCCAAACTCTGGGTATACATATACTACGACTCAAAAATGATGTTCGTAGTATCTGCCAAACAGCTGTAAACCAGTTTCGCACCTCAGATGTGGAAGCGCCGCGATATCTACACAAAAGTCCATGTTCTAGTTGTGTCACGCCTACTAAGTGCTGAGTGCTGAGTGCTGAGTGCTGAGTCACCGAAGTTTGCTCAACGGGGGGAACCCCCGCACGCAACTTTTCGCTGAGTGCTAAGTAAGGGGTAAAGAGAGAACGTGCTTTTTCGATGATTTCTGAGGAGACTGGATGGCCAAGCCAAATCAAGCTACCGACGATGGGTTGTCCAAATAAACCATGTGGACTGTGAAAAATTTCGGGGTTCCCTGGTAAAAATTGACGGTCTATCCATAATGGAACACCTTGCTGCCAAATTTCAGTATGCGATCGCCATTTTCCTTGTAAAAATTTCTCTCCTCTCGCACTGCGACCAAAGCGCGTAATTTCCCAGGCTAAAAAACAAGCTCCGGGTGCTAATTCTACCCGTAAATCTTGGCGGTAATCTGCGCCGTTAAACAAAATTGTTTCTTGGGGTAACAATTCTAAACAAGCACCTGCATCAATTTGAATATCGATAGTTTGTCTAGCTTGCAAGCCATTACTGCGGTAGATTTTACTGGCTGCGGCGGTAGTAATTAAAGCTTGGGTGTTGGGTTTGAGGTGAAAATGAGATGATAAATGATCGCCTCCCACTACACCCCCGGCTGTATGTAAAATAACACTATGACAGACTTGTTCACCTTCTGGGTAAAACGGACGTTGCACTTTGAGCGGTGCTTGATGATGGTTATAAATTAACTGGGTCGAATTTTGGCAATTCTCATATACTAAGTTCAGTTTTCCCTGCCAAGCTGTTGCTGTTTGTGGTTGATCAATCATTTAGCTGCGATTTCCCGCCTTGCGGTTTGGTGTGAGATTTGACTTGCCGCGATCGCAATTGCCTGTGGTAAAATTCGATGTTCTTGAATTTGAATCCGGGCATGGAGTGTTTCTGGTGTATCATCTGGTAACACCGGCACAGCCGCTTGAATTAATATCGGGCCGCTGTCAACTTCTAAACAAACCAAATGCACTGTACAGCCAGTAATTGTTACCTTTGCTTGCAAAGCTTGTTCCACCGCATGAAGTCCCTTAAAACTGGGTAACAAACTCGGATGAATATTAATAATTCTGTTAGGAAAAGCATCAATTAACACAGATGTTACCAGCCGCATCCAGCCAGCTAAAATTACCAAATCAACATCATGCTGGCGCAAAGTCTGGACAATTTGTTGATCTAAAGTTTCTCGATTTTTGTATTCGCGGTGGTTTAATAAAACAGTTTCTACACCACGGTTAGCGGCGCGTGCTGCTGCTTTCGCACCTGGATTATTGTAAATTAGAACTGGAATTTGGGCATTAAGTTGACCATTTTCCATAGCTTGGGCAATTGCTTCAAAATTGCTACCATTCCCAGAAGCCAGAATGCCTAGCTTAATCGGAGTATCACTAGGTGGTAGGCGATCGCTAATATGGGGAGAAACCAAGCTAAAACTAGAATCGGGGCGAAAGGTCATAACAGCAACAAGGAAAATTAATAGATGCCAAAGATATATACTAATAAATCATGGTTAGATAATGATACATTCGCCGCCTGGACTTTTCTTGCACCCGCATTAATTTTATTAGGAATTTTTGTAATTTGGCCGATCGCCTATTTGTTTTACCTGAGTTTCACGGCTGGTAGTTTTACATCTACAGGAACTTATTGGGTAGGTTTAAAAAACTACTGGCGCTTGCTACTTAACCCTGATTTTTTGCAAGTTTTAGGCAACACAATTTATTTTACCCTGGCGACTGTCATTCCCAGCTTAATTATTCCTTTGGGGTTGGCAGTGTTATTAAATCGTTCTCTAGCTTTGCGGGGAATGTTAAGAAGTGCCTACTTTTTACCTTCCATCATTTCTCTCGTCGCTGCTGGTTTAGGATTTCGCTGGCTGTTTCAAACCACTGGCCCTATCAACGGATTTTTAAATTCATTTGGTATTGCACCAATTCCCTGGCTAGGAGATATTTTTTGGGCAATGCCTGTGTTAATTATTTTAAGTATTTGGAAACAATTAGGTTTTAATATGGTTGTTTTTTTAGCTGGGTTGCAAGCAATTCCTCCCAGTCGCTATGAAGCAGCCGAATTAGATGGTGCAAATGCTTGGCAACAATTTTGGTATGTAACTTTACCAGGATTACGCCCTACTTTAATTTTCGCCACCATCACCACAGCAATTTTCACATTACGCAGTTTTGAACAAGTTTACGTAATTACTGGAGGCGGCCCTTTAAATTCAACTAATTTATTAGTTTACTATATTTATCAAGAAGCCTTTGGTCAATTTGATTTTGGTTATGCGGCGGCGGCGGCGACAGTTTTGTTAGCTGTAACTTTAGTTTTAGTGTATTTCCAATTACAAACTTGGGGCGAAGAATAATTATTTTGATTAGTGAGTAACAAGATCCCTGACTTCTTCAAGAAGTCGGGGATATTTTATGATTATTTCCTGACTTATGTCAGCATTTTTTGTTGTGAAAAACACATTTTTTAGCTTATTTTACGTGAATTATTCAAATATTTTTTGATTTCTCATTCAGCTAATTATCTTGATTGGTGTAATCTCGATATACAGTATCTCTCACAATTGAGCTTTGCAATTATTGACACTCTGAGGTGAGTCACATGAGAAATTTTGCTGGTGTACAGGAATTAATCTCTAGCCAAATTCCCGAAAAATCTAGTCAACAGCAGGATTTCAGTGGGCGTGATTTGCGAGGAATTGATTTAAGTGGTGCTAACTTGCGGAGAGTAAATTTAAGCAGTGCTAATTTAGCTGGTGCAAAATTAACTGGTGCAGACTTAAGTGAAGCAGATTTAACCGAAGTAAATTTGAGTAATGCTGATTTAAGTTATGCTAATTTGTGTGAGTCTTGCTTGTGGCGATCGCAATGTACTAACAGTAACTTTTGGGGTGCTTCTTTGTGTGGTGTAGATTTCACCGAAGCAGACTTGAGCTATGCCCAATTAATTGAAGCCTCATTAATAGAAGCTAAATTAATCAGAGCAAATTTGCAAGCAGCTAGTTTATCTGGTGCCATATTATTAGAGGCTAATTTAACCGAAGCAAATTTACATAGTGCTGACTTGACATGGACTAATTTAACTAAAGCCAACTTATTAAACGCCAATCTTTGGGAAACAAAAATAATCTATAGCAAACTCCGGCATACAATTATGCCTGAAGGCACAATTTATAAACCCGAAATTATGATTATTCATTAATTGATTTGCTAAAACTTTTAAACCCGTCTATGCGGGTTTTGTTTTTGTAGCCTGCGACTTCAGTCGCTAAGGCTTATTTACAAGCGCAGGAATTTTTTAAATATCCAACACTAATTTAGAGCTACTGGGTTGAGAAATACAAATCAACACTGAACCTTCATCAATTGTTGCGCCTGGTTCTTCTTGATAAGCCACTTCTCCTTCACGGAGTTTACACATACAAGTACCACAAACTCCTATCCGACAACTAAAAGGCGCATCAATATCATTAGCTTCGGCAAATTCTAAAATAGTGCCATCGCTTGGTTGCCATGTTAAAGTCTTACCAGATTTAGCAAAGACAATTTCTGCAAATTCTTCGCCTTGAGTTGCAGTTTGAGTTGATTTTGGTGACTCAGTTTTTATCGGGTTCCCAAAAGATTCAAAGAAAACTTTATTATTAGGTACTCCAGCCGCTTTAAGTCCTTCAGTAACAGACTGAATAAATGGAGTTGAACCACATAAGAAATATTCCGCTTCTTGTTGACATAATTCCTGTACTAACGCTGCATCAACATACCCCACACTTTGATATTTACCTGCATCTTCCGTCCTAGGACGACTGTAGCGAATATGTACATTTAAGTTAGGATTTTGTTGGGCAATTGCCATAATTTCATCATGAAAAGCATGGAATTGACCATCTCTAGCACCATGTATAAACCACACCGGACGCTGAGGATTTAGCCAAGTACAAGCTTTCGCCATACTGATCATCGGTGTAATTCCGACACCATTACTAATCAAGACTGCGGGGGTAGATTTATGCACATCCAGCGCAAATTTACCATTTGGTGGTTTGGCGGGAATAACTGCTCCTTCGTGAATGCGATCGTGCATAAAATTAGATGCTATACCAGGCATCACATCTAATCCATTAGGTGCAGGTTCGCGTTTAATAGAAAGACGATAATATTCACTCTTTTCAGAATAATCAGAAAGTGAGTAAGTCCGAATTACAGGCTTATTATGTCCGGGAATATCAAGTTTAATCGTCAGAAATTGCCCTGGTTGAAAGTTGGGAATTTCACCTTTATCCTCTGGTTGTAAATAAAAAGATGTAATTTCTTCGCTTTCTTTTACCTTGCGAACCACGACAAAATTTCGCCAGTCTTGCCAAACATTGCTGTCGGCTGTGGAAATGTCGGGAGTGGATTTATCTTCACTATCTTTACCTGTATAAACCAAGCCGAAGATAGCACCAGCCGCCGCGCCAAATAGTGAGGAATAAACACCAAATTGATGGGCAGATTTATCTTTAGGATTGGCAAACCCAATAATAATAGCAGTAGACAAAGTAACCACTGAACCAACGGTAGCTGCTGCGGCAACGCTTCTGATGAATGGATGGTTAATTCTTCCCAGACTTTCCAGCATTGTTCTTTTCTACCTCAGACTTTTAGTTATGTTGGTATATACCTGCGAAGATTCTGGTTTCAGTCGTTTTACCGAAAGATTATCAGCATCCTACCGTTCGTTTTTATTCCCTTTAGTTCTCTTTAGATTTACTTTAGAAATTCCTCATGAATTAATTAAGAATTACAAACAAGTTCTGATTTCACTACTATTTAAAACTCCCGCTTGGAGAAGACAAAACTAGCGATCGCCAGCAGCATAATGCAATAAAGTACGCCATAGCCGGCATTTGTGATTAATATAGTTGCATTCGGTAAGGCTTGCATTCCATACACCGCATCATTTTTTAAATCTAAGCGCGATAAATCTGGCAAAATGAGATACAACCCTTGGGTGATACGTTCCATTGTGGGGTTTTGACTCAAACGTCCAAATTTCACCACATCTTGGCTAATATTCCCCAATAAATACACAGCAAAGGTTAAAGTTACCGCCAGTAAAGCATTAGTGAAAACACCCAATGTAATCGCCACAGCGTTGATTAAAGATATCTGTAAAAACAGAAAAACTCCAGCAATCACAATACTGAGTGTGGGATGAGGGATATTCTCTATTTGCAGAAATACTAGATAAATAGCCGTCATAGTGGTAATTAACACAGCCAACACTGCTGACAAACCCAGAAATTTGCCAGCAATAATTTCACTGCGGCTGACTGGTTTGGCAATTAGCACTAAAATAGTGCGTTTATCAATTTCTTTTTTCACCAGTCCTGTACCAATAAATACGGCGACAATTAAGCTAATGACATTAATAGCCACTATCCCAAAGTCTAATAACATCTTGTTTTCAGTAGTCGCCGCAAATTCCGGTAGTACTCGCCAGCGATCGCCAGCACTAAAGTATAAAAATCCAATCACAATATAAAATGCGATCGCGTACTACTTCCTGAAATACATTTTTCGCAATTACAAAAGTTCTCATTGGTTGTTAAAAGTGCTGAGTGCTGAGTTGTCATGGATATACTCTCCCTTGTCTCCCTTGTCCCCCCTCCCACAAAATTACTGTTGTGGTGGCGGGGAACCAGCAATAAACTTACTAACGCGATCGCATTCTATTTCCCCGACAGCAATTTTGTCCTCTGGGTTTGTGCTTGTAATGGCTTTTTTGGTTGACGTTGCGACTGGATCAATCCGACAAGATTTTTTCAGATAATATCCTTTTTGACTAGAACTAGGGCCACGCCAAATACTCAGCAAGTCTAAAACATATCCGCCTGATTTTGTATTCGTCACTCGCGGTTCAACTTGCCACAAAGCTTTTTCTTCATATTGTCCTAGGTGTTTTTCGATAACTCGATTGCCTAAATTTCCTACTTGTAATTTGGCATCAAGTAGCCATTTTTCTACCTGTGACCAAGGTCTGCCATCAATTTGTTGTTCTACTAGCGGTTGCAGTTTATCCAAAATAATCACGCCATTTTTTGGCACTTTTTCGCTAATATCTGTTCTTCTGACAAAGGTACTACGTTGAAAATTATCGGCTAGTAAACTAGGATATTCTTTTAACCATTTATCCATTACAAAATAAAATTGCAGCCAGCAACTTAAAATCATGCAACTGGCAACTAAAATCAGAATTTTTTGCCTCACTTCTGGCTTAGGAATTTGCGCTTTAGAATCTGTATCTGTGCCTTCAACAAATTCGGGAATTGCTGTAATTAAAGCCGATATCGTTGGCCAAAGCACAATGGTTCTGGGTGTAATTACATCCTGCTGATTACCAAAAGCAAACACACTGACTAAAAATCCTGTAATTAATGCACCCACAGGCATAAACGTACCAGGAACTCTGATGGGATCATCGGTGGTATACCAAGCTGTACCAGCAATTAAAAATAACCAGCCACAAAATGCAATGATATCTCTGATATAACCATTAGCAAAATAAGATAAAAATCCCGAAAACACACTCAAATAAATCAATGTCTGCCAAGCATAGGCTTGAGAGGGAACTAAAATTTTTCTGACTCTGGCATAGACATCTTCAACAATTTTAACTATGCCAAAAAAATCTTTAAACAAGACATTCATTTTTTTACCCCTAATTTATGGATGTGGCAAAATAATTAATAGAAATTAGCGATTGCGAATCAGCAAAATAATCGTAATTACGGTATAACTAAAAGAATTTGCGATTAATGTTGTAGTAACTAAGTTAGTAGTTTGCAATTTGATTCCTGGGATGCTGCGCCGTAGCTGTCGGCGCTGAGATGTTTCAACAATTTCTGGTTTTTTCCAACCATCTTCTCTTAAGGTAAATACCAAAAGCTGTAACAACAAAAATTTCATTAAAAAAGTAGCAAAGAAAATAATCGAAGTCGTAAAAATTAACGTGGCTTGGGTAGTGGGAGAACGAAAATTATTAAAAAATACATAGTTAATTAATTCCGATTTAAATTCTGGAGGTAGCGTCGGTTCTAAGATAAAAAATATTACCCAACCAATAGTTCCCGAAAAGAGATTAGTGGCGATCGCATAAAAAATACTGGTTTTTTTGTCAAACTTTAACCGAAAATTGAAAACATAAGCTTCAATCGGGATTGCAACCAGGAAAAAGAGCAAATTAAACAACATCACGCCAATCGGCAAAAGTCGCGGTGGGGTAGGTAGAGTAAAAATGTCGTTTAGCATAGTCAGGTAGGTTTGCAGTGAAAGGGTAAGGACAAAATGGGGATAATCAGGCTGATGTAGGCAATCACACATTCAGGTATCAAAGCTAAACTGAGAGCTGATTCTGAATTGTGCTGTATGGGATGGCGATCGCTGTTTACCATCTTGGTGTGCCAGTATACCCCTATTTACCCTGTTAATATATCCTGCTAACTCTTGTATGGAAGTACCCAACCGAGATTTTTTATATCTGGAAGTGTAAGAGGTTAGGTAAGATTAGAGACTGCCACGTTACAGGTTTTTGAGAGATGACAAGGAACGGCATTGGAATTCGCACAGCACAAGCACGTTCTGAGCGACTCACAGGTCAAATTCACGTTTATGATGGTTTGGGTAAAGGCAAATCCCAAGCGGCTTTAGGGGTCGTACTGCGCTCAATTGGTTTAGGAATAAATACTCAAAATAATTACAATCGCGTTTTACTGCTGCGCTTTTTAAAAGGGCCAGAACGTGATTATGATGAAGATGGTGCGATCGCAGCCCTACAGCGTGGATTTCCTCATTTAATTGATCAGGTACGGACGGGAAGAGCCGAATTTTTTAGTGCTGAAGAAATTATCCCTTACGACCGCCAAGAAGCAGCGCGGGGTTGGGATGTTGCCAAAGGTGCGATCGCTTCTGGTTTATATTCGGTAGTAGTATTAGATGAACTTAACCCCGTCCTCGATTTGGGTTTGCTACCAGTGGATGAAGTGGTAAGGACATTAAAAGCTAAACCCCAAGAATTAGAAATTATCGCCACCGGACGCGGCGCACCAGAAAAATTGCTAGAAATTGCTGATTTACACTCGGAAATGAAACCGCAACACCACCCCATCGCCCAACAGCTATTAATTGAGGGGATTGAAATTTATACCGGTGCAGGTAAAGGTAAATCAACCAGCGCCTTGGGGAAAGCTTTACAAGCCATTGGTAGGGGGATTAACCATCCCGGTTCTACCCGTGTGTTAATTATGCAATGGCTCAAAGGTGGGAGTGGTTATACAGAAGATGCTGCGATCGCCGCCTTGCAACAATCATACCCAGAAGTGGTAGATCATCAACGTTGTGGCAGAGATGCAATCGTGTGGCGGAATTCCCGGCAAGAATTAGATTATGTCGAAGCCGAACGCGGTTGGGAAATTGCTAAAACTGCGATCGCTTCTGGGTTGTATAAAACGATAATCTTAGATGAACTCAACCCCACCGTCGATTTAGAACTCCTCCCCGTCGAACCCATTGTCCAAGCCTTACTCCGCAAACCCCGCGACACAGAAGTGATTATCACTGGACGTTGCCAACAACAACCTGCTTATTTTGATTTAGCCAGTATCCACTCTGAGGTATACTGCCACAAACACTATGCTAATCACGGCGTAGAACTCAAACGGGGAGTTGATTTTTAAATGGATAATACTAATGTGCTGGATTTAGCAACTGGCGGATTAGCGATCGCTATTTTGCTTGGTGGGATGTTGATGATGTTCTCAACTATCTTGACCACCAAGAAATGATTACTTTATACAAGACACCGCCGCTTTGGGGGCTACCCAGCTTTAGTCCAGCTTGTATGAAGCTCGAAACTTGGTTGCGTATGGCCAAGTTAAATTATCAAAGTGATACATCACTCAACTTTGCCATCGCCCCCAAAGGCAAAATTCCCTTTATTGAGTACCAAGGAAAGCTCATAGGTGATTCTACTTTAATCATTGAAATGTTTAAGTTGGAAGCGGGTATAGACTTGGATGCAAACTTAACACCTACTGAGCGAGCCATTTCCTTAGCTTTTCGCCGGATGATTAAAGAAAACATCTACTGGGGAGAAGCTTACATCCGTTACCAAGTTCCAGAAAATTGGCAAGTTTACCGGGAAGCTTTAATTAATATATTGAGTCCTGTTGTGCTAGCCGCAGAATGTGAATTGATTGTTGCAGATGCTTGTGAAACTATTTGCACCCAACTCTACAATCAAGGTATGGGTCGTCATAGCGATCAAGAAATTTATCAAATTATTACTGCTGATTTCCAAGCCCTTTCCGATTTTTTAGCAGATAAATTATTTTTTATGGGTGAACAACCCACAACTTTAGATGCAACTGCTTATGCTTACGTCGGTAATTTAATTAAGCCCTCTTTGAAACATTCAATTGTGGATTATGTACTGCAATTAGAAAATCTCTGCCAGCATTATGAGCGTATGAATCAGCTATTTTTCAGCGACTCGGAAGTTTAGTGATTGGTGAACAAGCAGGGCTTCTTAAGCAACCAAAATAATGTTATTTCTTAATTTGATGATAAAAGCTAGATAGACTAAGGCTTTTGAGAGCCAGTGCTGCCTAACTTCCTTATGGGGTCGGGGTTTGAGCAACTCTACAAGGAAGCACGTTGTTCAGAATAACAGCAAAATGGTATCTGTCGGAGTTGGTTACTGAGCCAATTAGCACCTCTAACCATGCACTCAGGGCAAACATCACCGTAACTATCACCCTGATTGCTACACACAATTAATCTCGCTTCCCCCATCTGGAACTGTTGATGACATATTAAGCATATTTGCTTAGTTTTTAAACTGTTGCATTCAATTTGAAATTGCATAATTTTTTATCCTAAAAATTTTTTGCTTTTACGTTTTCAAAAAAATGCGCTTAGTTTTTAAAATAAACCTGTTTTAAGCAATTGGACTTCTATCAAATGAATAAAACTAGATAAATTAAATTAATTTACAAAAGAAAAACCCCATCAATTAAAATTGACAGGGTGTGGAGGTTTGTGTTTGCTATAAATTGGAAATTGGGGAAATTAAATAAGCATATTACTGATAACATCTTTACTCTGCCAACTTTTCCTCTATCTTTAGAATCAGAAATGTTGAATGATGATATAAAACTTTACATAAATAATTACACGGATTCTAAGAAGCCAAAAAATGTCAACATAACATCATCTCTTCAAACCAATGAACATAACTGATTTTCTGACACATACAAGACTGAAGATAGCGAAATTTATCTAATAATGTATTACCCCATTGTTCAGGAATAGAGACAAGCTGTAAAATCAGATAAGCAATCAGGCTAGTATAAATTTGGATAGTGATGCCATTGAGGTTTTTGGTAATTAATTTATCCAACTTTAAGTGCATCTTCAAAAACTTCCATAACAATTCAACGCTCCAGCGTAATCGATAAATATCTCGAATTTCATCATCACTAACAGCCGTTTCTCCCGTAGCAGGTAAGTTAGTCACTAACCGAAATTCGGTTTGAGTTTCTAAATCGCAAAAACTCACCACTCTATAGGCATTAGCATCATGAGATGCGCCAATTTTGATTAAGCCAGTTGACTCTTGAAATTCGAGTTTCCAATTGTTTTTAATCCGGAGAACAAAGTATTTTTTGTCCTGGACTAATTCTTGGATAAATTTAAATCCGGCAAACCCCCTGTCCATTACCCCCACAGCATCCGTTGGCAAATTTGAGAGCATTTTTGAACCAAAATTATAATCATGGTTATGCCCAAAATTAATGAAATTATCTTCAGGTGTTCCTGTAGCTAAATTCAGCGAACTAAACAGTTTTACCTGATGAAATCCTAAAATCCATAACAACTTACTCGTCAAAGTAATAATTGTAGAATCAATTGGACAAATAGCATATTTATCGTGTAATTTTTTGTTATTTACCTGTTGGACTAACTTATTTAATTTTTCATAAATTTCTTGAAATGGTTGTTGACTTCGATGCAAATTAGCTTTTGAGAAAGTCGAAATATCTACGGGATATCCTGTATTATTTAACCGCTTAAACACATCTCGCATACTTGTTAAGCTGTTGTCCAATACATAAGATAGCCAGCACTCGACAAACAGACGGCTGTTCAAGACTGGATAATCATTTTTTGGCAGTTGGCTCAGGATATCTTTGACAATTTTAGGAAATCTATTTATAATCACTATCAAACAGATATATTTATGTTTATCGCCCAAATTTTACCAAACTTTGGGCGATTTCTATCGGGTTTTTCTTAACATTCAACACTTCTGGCTTCAATTATAGAACTTGATATTAGCAAATACGAAAGAGCTTTATTAGAACATAAACTGATAAATAATGACCCGCACTATTTTAATGATTTAAATATATTTAGAGCTAAATTGTGTAAATATCCTGAATTAGAGGCATATCTAGAAGAACAAAAGCATCAATATCTGCAAACTTTAGATATCACCACAGCAATAAAAAAATATAATCAGTAATGATTCCCTTTCAATATCACCTTGGGAGAAGGAAAATATTGACTTTATCAACAACTGTACTGTTGAGGAATATACTCAATGGCTTGAAAAAGGTGATGCTGGTTTATCTGATATGGTTAAAGAGTTTTTTAAGTTCGGTTTACCTGCATCCCAGAAATTAGAGCAAGCTATTCGCATATTAGCGAAAAAGAGTAAATTAAATAAAAGTAGAGCTAAGTCTCTTTACAATATAGATATAGATAATTTGCCTAATAGATGAAAACTGAATATTAAAAGTTACTGTTCCAAAAACAAGGAGCAAATAATGTTTGTATCTAAACTATATACAGATAAATGGCCAGGAAATAAAAATGAAGAGACTGTTATTGAAAACCCTAATTGGCAACAAATTAAAACAGCTATTTGTGAGTTAGATGGTAAAAGTAAAACTTTAGTTAGTTTAGAGGCTGATGATCAAAGTTATATGATGATTGGTGGAGGTAATCATGGTCAATATATTGTTACTGCCACTTTAGATAACGATATTTTTTATTCTCTTTTACATCCTGTTGATTATGAAATATTCAACTCAGATAACTCTGTTAAAGAAAATAATTTATCTATTTTTTATCAAGCATTAATAAATACAAAAAACAAGAACGCTGATTCTGCTAATGAGCAAAAATTAGTCGTAGGTGGACAAGCAGGAAATTATTCTCAGAAAATTTGCGTTAATTTACCCCAATGCTTAATAGCTGCAATCACATTTGCTGAATCAGGTGAACTTGAATCCTTATTTACTTGGCAAGAAGATGAATCTTTAGTATTAGTATAAAAATGTGTAAACATCCTGCCTATTAAAAAATTAACTGTTGTGCAACAAGAAATTGGAGTGATAAATATTACCACTCCAAGATTCTGAATAGAGAAGACATTTTTTACTCAATATTACTTGCCGTTACCATTACCATTACTGTTACCAGCAAGCACACGTTCGGCAAGTTTTTCTGGTACTTCTTGCAGGTGGTCATATTCCCAGTGGAAGGAACCAACGCCTAAAGTGAGCGATCGCAACTCTACAATAAAGTTCTGCATTTCTGCTTGGGGCAAATATGCAGAAATATTATCCCAGCCTTGCCAATCTTGTCTGCCTTCGTAACCGAGAATTTGTCCCCGTCTTCCACTCAGCAGTTGCAGTACTTTGGCTGTAAATTCGCTTGGTGTGGTTACTCGTACACGCAAAATTGGTTCTAGTAGGGTGGGTTGAGCTTGGGGTATCCCCGTTTGCATTGCTAAACGCGCGGCTTGTTTAAAGGCTTGTTCGGAACTATCAACTGTGTGATAAGAACCGTTGGTTAGGGTTACAGATACATCCACAACGGGGAAGCCTAAAGGCCCATGCGCCAGAAATTCCCGCACACCGACTTCTACACCCGGAATATACTGTCTGGGAACTACGCCACCAACGATGGTTTCTTTAAAGTTGAAGCCTTCACCCCGTGGTAAGGGTTTGATATCGAGGAAGACATCGCCAAATTGCCCGTGTCCACCGCTTTGATGTTTATAGCGTCCATGTACAGAGGTAACGGGTTTGCGAATTGTTTCTTTATAAGGTACTTGTGGCAGATGGGTAGACATGGGCAAGTTATATTTGCGGCGCAGTCTGTCTAAAGCGACTTGTAAATGAATTTCCCCTTGTCCCCAGAGAATCACTTCGTGAGTGTCACCATGTTGTTCCCAAGCCAGGGAAGGATCTTCTTCTAGTAGTTTAGTGATCGCACTGCTGAGTTTAACTTCATCGTTGCGTTTTTCGGGTGTGATAGCCAACGCATAAACAGGTTCTAACTCTTCGGCTTTCGAGAGCGTGGTTTTTAGCGGTTCTGTGCAGAGGGTATCACCTGTTTTTACGCCTTCCATCCGGCTTAAAGCAATGATTTCGCCAGCCACAGCTTCATTCACAGATTGCTGTTGTTGTCCCATCAAGCGATAAAGTCCACCCGCACGCACACCATTGAGGACAATCCCATCGGTTAATTTACCTTGCCAAATTCGCACTAGGGAAAGTTTACCGCCTTGGGGAGTGTAGTAAGTTTTTAATACCTGTGCTAAAGGTGCTTTGCTGTTGATTGCTTTTAAACGTCGTTCGGCGGTGGTTTCTGGTTCTGGTGCTTCCCGTAGCAATGCTTCTAATAACGGTCTTACGCCATAATCTTGTTCTGCAACCCCAAAGAAGACAGGAACTACTAAGTCTGCTCCTAGTTCCATTTTTAAATCGTTGAGAATTTCTTCTTGGGGTGGTTCAATATCTTCTAATAATTCTTCCAGGAGGTGGTCATCAAAATTTGCTAAAGCTTCGAGCATTTCGGCTCGTGCAGTATGTTCTTCGGCTTTGAGATGTTCGGGGAAGGGAATTTGATCGGCTGGTGCGCCAGCATGATATTGATAAGCTTGTTCGCTCACCATATCAATAAAGCCTGTTAATTGTTCCCCTTGCATGATGGGGTATTGGTGCGCTACCAACGGACGGCTAGAAACTGCTTTTAAGGCGTGTAATGTTTCGAGAACATGAATATTTGCTCGATCCATTTTGTTGACAAAGACAATATGGGGAATTTCCCAATCGTCTAAGAATTTAAATAGAGGAGCTAGGGTGAGGACGCGATCGCGTATGGGTTCGCAAACTACAATTGCTGCATCAACTCCCATCAAAGCATTGTAAGTTTCTTGGGTAAATTCTACGCTTCCCGGACAATCTATAAAGGTAAACCGAGTTCCGTTATAGTCGGTACTGGCGGCGCTAACTTCTACAGTCATTTGGCGATCGCGCGATTCTGCTGCACTATCTCCAACTGTGTTACCATCCTTAACGCTGCCTTTGCGAGAAATCGCACCAGTCACAAACAATAAACTTTCAAGTAAGGTAGTTTTTCCACTTAAATAAGGGCCGACAATTGCAACGTTCCGCGAACCCGTGTTGACTTTTTTCGCTCATACAACCTCCCTTGCGGTAAGTTATGCTTACCTGCACTACCTGTATGTATTTTTTCGGGATAAATATGCTTCCTCTTAACAGAGAATCATCCCGTCTTTAATTTGTAATTATCCTCCTTTTAATCAGATGATAAAAAAAATTGTAGCCAGTCGTAAGATTTAGCTTAAGAAATATTAAGCAAATCAAACTTTAATGGAAAAGTTAAAATATTTGTTAAAACTAACAGCGAGACAAAACTTTTTATTAGCTTAATCTAAATTAGAATTAGCGAAAAATGACGCGATTATTCTATAAATATCCCATAATAGGGTTAATAAATCTCACATTATTGGGTGGTAGTATTTTTTGGCTCACGCCCACAGCTTTACCTGCAAAGCCTGATATATTGCTGGCACAATCATTCAATCAAGCGGCTGTAGATTGGTTAAATCAAGGGTTACAGTTAATTCAAGCAGGAAGAGTGCAAGAAGCGATCGCATCCTTCCAAAAAGCCATTCAGCTAGAACCAAGATTAGCCGCAGCCCATTACAATCTGGGGTTAGCATATAGGCAAAGCGGGCAATTAAAGCCAGCCGCCGACGCATTTTATCAAGCCACCCAAGCCGATCCTCAGTTTGCTCTGGCCTTTGCCAATTTAGGCGGTGCTTTGTTAGAAGGTAATAATGTCCAACAGGCAAATGATTATTTACAAAGAGCGATAGAATTAAATCCCAAGCTGGGTTTTGCACACTATAACTTGGGTTTGGTGAAACAACAGCAACAAAATTGGGAACAAGCGATCGCATCCTTTAAAAAAGCCGCAGAATATAGTAAGAATGCACCAGAGCCTCACTATCATCTGGGTATATGTTATTTGCAACAAGGTAAACTCGATAAAGCCAAAAACTCCTTTCGCCAAGCTATTAAACTTAATCCTAAATATGCAGAAGCTCACTATAATTTAGGAACAATTTGGTTTAATCAAAAGAAATTAAACGAAGCCTTAGCCGCCTTTAGAAAATCTGCCGAATCTAACTCTAATTATCCCAACGCTTATTATGGTGCAGGGTTAGTATTTATGCAGCAAAAAAAAATATGCCGAAGCTGCACAAGTACTGCAATATGCCAGAGATTTATATAAAGCTCAAGGAAATGTTCAGTGGGTACAAAATTCGGAAAAACTGTTGCAACAAGTACAAAATTTAAATTACCAACCACGCTGAGGCGCGAATCTTAATATTAAGTCACAATAAAAGAAATGGGTAGACTAGCTGGTGTGGTGTGAAATTGACCTCATAGGAACATACCAATGCAAAAACGCTTCAAAAGTCGCTTTTTATTTTGCGATCGCTGGCTGGATCGACATTCAATTGCTCGGAATATGGAAGCTTTTCAAGACTTACTTGTGATTGTCTTGTGCTTAAGCTTATTTGCAGTCATGATTATGCAGATATGGAGCATAATTATTGCCCTAACCTACACATTAGACTATAAACAAGTAACTGCCAAAATTCTCTTTGTCTTAATCTTAGTCGAGTTATTTCGACTATTAATGATTTACTTGCAAGAGCATAGTATTTCTGTTGGCGTAGCAGTCGAAGTTACAATTGTCTCAGTTCTGCGAGAAGTAGTAGTTCACGGAGCTTTAGAAATTTCTTGGGTTCAAACAGCCGCCATTTGTGGTTTGTTATTCATCTTAGGCAGTTTACTATTAGTCTGTGCCAAAACACCACACATGGACTGCATAAGTGCTAACACGAAATTCTGTCCCATTGTCTATCAAGGGGGTAGAGAAAAACAACCAGAACAAGAATTTCGCTATTCACATAAGTGTAATGAACATCAACCACTGACATAAATTACCCAATAGGTGATAACTCTGTGGTAATAAAAATCCAACTTTTATTTAAGGCTGCGTCAGCAGCCTTTGTGCTTTTTTCTACGCTTTTGGGGAGATGAACCGCGCTTTTATGGTGAGTAGAAATAAAATAGAAACTTAAATGAGGTCAATATATGACTACTACAGGTAACGGACAATCTCAACAACCTATTAGCAACCTCGAATACGATTTTGTTACCGTATTACATAATAAGGCTGAAGCTGTCAAAGCTTATGATCAATACATCCAAGATGCAGAACAAGCTAATTCTCAACCTTGTGTAGAATTATTCCAAAGACTGCGCCAGTCTGATATAGAACAAGCACAAGAAGTTCGCCGCCATCTTCAACAGGTATTGCAACACGGCAAAATGTAATTGTTTCTAACGTGGCAACAGCCAATGATACAGGAAGCCAACACTTACGGCGAAGCAGTAAGTGTTGGTGATTCAAGCAAGAGGTAAGGTAAACCAGAAAGTTGCACCTTTACCTAGACTGTCAAAACTGCTGTGATATGGTTGAGGGGAATTATAAAAGTATTACAGAGATTTAGTGCCAGTAATAAATATCATGTCCGGCAAATCAGTTATGATTCAGCGCATCTGTGCTGAATGACAAAACTCTTCTTTCCTCTGCACCCTGCGGTCTTGATGATAAGTCTTTTACCGGACACGATATAATTGCTCATAGCATTCCCATTCAATTTGTAAGATGTCATTAAACAGAGTCAGATTCATTTATTTATATTTACTTAGTAATTGTGCTATGGTTGAGTAATTTTGAAATTTTCAAAGACAACTGAAAAACCTTCTCCCTGTGGGGAAGCACACATTATTCCCACTTGTACTGTTTCAGCATGGGTAAGATATGCTAGTCGCAGCATTTGATAATTCTCAGCATCTAGAGAATATTGCACTTCTAATGTTTCTAAACGACGCTGTACCCGCAACCATAAAGCAACTAATTGTTTTGACAAAGGAACTACCGACCAATCTGAATAATCTCTGGTGACTACAGCACTGACATTCTGTACACCTCCAACATACTCAATTCCGCATTTGAGCCAAGTATTTTCGTTTTCTCTAATCATCAATCCGGCTTGGTCATACAAAGCCTGATAATCTCCGATAATTTTGACCTCAACTGTGAAATTCCCCTTGATTTCCTGATAGTAAAAGTTGCCGTTATCACGGATGAAATTATAGTGAGTCTTTTGCCAGAAATCTGTTTTTGCTCCTGCATTTACAGAAATAGATTCTACTTGTTGATTCCAGGTAAAAGGTTCATTGTACCATGTCATTTGAGTCATAAATTTTCAACTATCACTAACAAATTCAGCTTTTGCTATAGCATTCCGACAAGCTATTTTTGCAGCTATACGGTAATCCATCTCTTTAGAATCGACTGGATGATAGCTACCATTATTAATAACAACTTTCATAGCAGTGAGAGCAAAATTAGTTTGATGGAAATAATCAAATATGCCATCAATAATGCCCTCAAAAATTGCTGGTATCCACTCAGAAGGAATAATTTCTTCATCATCAATTCGCCATACAATTTCAATGTGTGAGTTCGCAATTATAGGCTCGATTGTTAACCATACATGACCATAGCTGTCAATACTAGAAGACTGTCGAACAAATTTACCTTCTGCTATTAACGGTTGAGCAATGGAATAAAGCTTATATTCTGCTTTATCCCATAAATTTAATTCCCGTCTGCCATCAAAATTATCCCAAATATTAGCAACCCAATGCCAATTTTCAATATAAACGCAAAGGTTATCCCAATCAGAATTACGGACACCTTTATAAAATTTCAATAAATTATATAAATTGCTAATGTCTTCTGAATCTGGTTGTGCTGTTTCTATTATTTCAAGTAATTTTCTAGCTGCTGCTATTGTCTCATTGGTAAATAATTCCCCAAATTCTTCATATCTTCCTCGTTCTGGATTTTGATGTAATAACTCAATCGTGCGATGCAACCATCCAAGATTTTTAGTTCTGGCTTCGTAAGTATAATATTGGGCTTTACTTAGTTTTTTGCTATTCATATAGCTGAATTAAATTTTTCATGGGATATAGATAAACTCTGTAAAGCTAACAACCCAGCACCATAAGCAGGTTCATACCTTGGAAACATTACTTTTACCTGGGGAAAGTGATTAACTATGGCTGTGGTAAATTTTTCATGTATTTGAGATTTACCCCGCCATACACTACCTGTAGTTACAATTTCAACAACTGAGTTAGGAATAAACATTGCATTAATAACTGTAGACGTAGATGTTACCAATTCTTTAACAGCATTATTAATTATATTATTAGCTAATTCATCACCCGAAGCTGCTGCTAAATCTACAATTGGTGCTAAAGATGCGATTTCTTTAACTCCCCATCCACGCCGATATATGACTTCGATTAATTCTGCTATATTCTGCAAACCAAGATGCTGTTGAAAATTTGGTACTAAACTCGTGGATATTTCACGCCCATCATAAGATTTTAATGCTGCTTGCATACCAGCAACAGCAATTTTATAGGCGCTACCTTCATCACCTAAAATATATCCCCAACCACCAACTCTTTTAGTTTCTCCTTGATGGTTTCGACCAAAAACTATGGAACCAGTACCCGCAGCTACAACAATTCCCACATCATGACCAACTCCGCCAACTAAAGCAATCAAAGCATCATGACAAACTACAATATTAGCTGGCTGTACATCCCAAGTAATAGGTAGGAATTGACTATTTTGTAATTCCTGCACCATACTTTTAACTATTTCAATATCTCCAGAACGTCCAACACCAGCTAAACCTAAGCAGATAGCAGAGATTTGGATTGTATTTGTGAACTTTAAGGCTTCACTTGCTGCTGTTTGAATAGCAGAATGAATTGATTGGATTGCTGCTGCAACACCTATGCTTTGATAATTAGATGCGCCTGCTGCACCGCGACCTAGTACTTGACATTCAGCATCCATCAAAATACATAAGGTTTTGCTACCACCACCATCTATTCCCAAGACATAATTCATGGTATTAATGTGCGATCGCTCTTTTTTGTGCTTCTGCTTTTAAAGGGATGAAAAATAAAACAATCATTCCTGGAATCGTCAGCAAACACACCAAGCTAAAGAATAATGGATATCCTAATAACGGTTGTAAATAACCGCTAACTATTCCTGGTAACATCATACCTAAAGCCATAATCCCAGTAGATATAGCAAAATGGGATGTTTTATATTCCCCTTGGGAAACATACATTAAGTACACACTAAAAGCTGTAAACCCAAAACCATAACCAAACTGTTCTAATGAAACCAATGGATAAACTAGGCTGATAGAAGGTTTAGTATAAGCCATATAGACATAAAATACATCTGGCAAATTCAAGGCTAAAGCCATCGGGAATAAACATTTTTTTAAGCCATATTTGGCAATTACCAATCCTCCCAAAATACCGCCAGCAATGAGTGAAATTACGCCGAATGTGCCGTATACTAAACCCACCTCTGAGGTCGATAAACCTAATCCTCCCGCCTCTGGTTTATCTAACAAAAATAAAGAAGCAAACTTAACAAGCATTGCCTCGCCAAATCTGTAAAGCAAGATAAATGCTAAAATCACTAGAATTTTTTCTTGGGCAAAATAGGAACTAATAATTGTCCAGAATGGGATTTTATCTGTGGCTTGTAGTTGCCGTGGCTGATCGGAATCAGGTAAGGGTAAACTGAAACGGTGAAAAAGAGACAGTATTGCTAAAACTACAGCCGAAAAACCAATGGCTAAAGTCCAACTTAAGGGAATATTCTTGAGATAGCCTTCCAATTGTCCAGCTAAAACAACTAATAGTCCTGAACCAAAAATCACCGCCATTCGATAAAATAATGAGCGAATGCCCACAAAAAAGGCTTGTTGTTCGGGAGTTAAAGCTAATAGATAAAAGCCATCTGTAGCAATATCATAAGTTGCAGAAATAAATGCTCCCACTGTTAAGGCGGTGAGGGAGATAAAAAAGAAATTTGGCAATTGTAAGCAAAAGGCAACGAAACCCAAGCAACAGAACATTGCGAGTTGGGTGTAGAGTATCCAGGTGCGTTTGGTGGAGTAAGTATCAACAATTGGCCCCCAGAACATTTTAATGACCCAAGGGAGATAGAGGAGGCTTGTCCACACGGCAATTTGGGTGTTGTCTACGCCGAGTTTTTTGTAAAAGATGACGGAGACGGTGTTGATGATGATGTAGGGTACACCGGAAGCGAAATATAAAGTGGGGATGTAAAGCCAGGGGGAGCGTGACATAGGATGAGAATAATTTTTTAAACGAACCGCCAAGACGCAAAGAACGCCAAGAAGAGATTAAGAAGAAAGGATAATGCGTTTGATGCCGTCTTTGAGAAGAGGGACATTAAAATTTATGAGGAGTCCTAGACGATATTTGGTCATTTTTAGGTAAGAAAGAACTTGTGCTTCGTGAATGGGGGCTAGGTTTTGGACTGCTTTTAATTCCACAATTAGAGAATTTGCAACTAAAAAATCTAGTCTACCTTTGCCTACTTCATGACCTTTGTAATAAACTGTTACGTACTTTTCAAACTCATGAGGTATTCCTCGCTTTAAAAATTCTATAATTAATGCCTCCTGATACACCTCCTCTAAAAACCCTGGCCCCAAAATCTGATGTACCTCTATCGCTGCTCCAATCACAGCGTAGACAAGTCTATCCAACTCTTGACTTGGTTCTCTTCTGTTGGCGTTCTTGGCACGCCAGTTGCTTCAAGTCGGCAAAGCCGCCCAACACACTGGCTCATCTTGGCGGTTCGTTTCCATCAAACCCTCTCCAACCCTGTGGCAAAATTTATTAAAGTTCTTCCACAGTTAATTTTCCCAGCATGACCGCAACTATCTCGAATCTTCCCAGTCTCTACGATCCCTTTACCACTGAAGCTAAGTGGCAAAAATTCTGGGAAGAAAACCAAGTTTATAAAGCTGACCCTAATCACAGTGGCGAACCTTACTGTGTCGTGATTCCGCCGCCGAATGTCACTGGCAGTCTGCACATGGGTCACGCTTTTGAAAGTGCGCTAATTGATGTTCTGGTACGCTATCACCGAATGCAGGGACGTAATACTTTGTGGCTACCAGGTACTGACCACGCTAGTATTGCTGTCCACACAATATTAGAAAGACAACTCAAAAAAGAGGGTAAAACTCGTGCTGAGTTGGGGCGTGAGGAATTTCTGAACCGCGCTTGGCAGTGGAAGGCGGAGTCTGGGGGAACAATTGTGAATCAGTTACGCCGCTTGGGTGTGTCGGTGGACTGGTCGCGGGAACGGTTCACGATGGATGAGGGCTTATCGAAAGCTGTGGTGGAAGCTTTTGTCAGTCTTTACAATGAAGGATTGATTTATCGTGGCGAATATTTGGTGAATTGGTGTCCGGCTACGCAGTCGGCGGTGTCGGATGTGGAAGTGGAATCAAAGGAGGTTGATGGTAATCTCTGGCATTTTCGCTATCCGCTAACAGATGGTTCTGGTTATGTGGAGGTGGCGACGACTCGACCGGAAACGATGTTGGGTGATACTGGGGTTGCAGTGAATCCCAATGATGAGCGATATAAGCATTTGATTGGTAAAACTTTAACTCTGCCAATTATGCAGCGCGAAATTCCGATTATCGGCGATGAGTTGGTTGACCCATCTTTCGGGACTGGTTGCGTGAAGGTGACACCAGCCCATGATCCCAATGATTTTGAAATGGGTAAGCGTCACAATCTGCCGTTTATTAATATTTTGAATAAGGATGGGACTCTCAACGCTAATGCTGGGGAGTTTCAAGGACAAGACCGTTTTGTGGCGAGAAAAAATGTCGTGTCTCGTTTAGAAGCGGATGGGGTTTTGGTCAAGGTAGAAGATTATAAGCATACCGTTCCTTATAGCGATCGCGGTAAAGTTCCCATTGAACCTCTCCTCTCGACTCAATGGTTTGTCAAAATTCGCCCACTAGCAGATAACGCCCTACAATTCCTCGACCAGCAAAATTCTCCTGAGTTTGTTCCCCAACGCTGGACAAAGGTTTACCGTGATTGGTTGGTAAGTCTGCGAGATTGGTGTATTTCTCGACAGTTGTGGTGGGGACACCAAATTCCCGCTTGGTACGCTGTGAGTGAAACAGACGGACAAATTACCGATACTACGCCGTTTGTGGTGGCTAAATCTGCTGATGAAGCTTGGGAAAAAGCTAAAGCCCAATTTGGCGAAAATGTCCAGCTACAACAAGACCCAGATGTATTAGATACTTGGTTTTCTTCGGGGCTGTGGCCGTTTTCCACTTTGGGCTGGCCGGAACAAACCCCCGATTTAGCTAAGTATTACCCGACGACTACCTTAGTTACAGGTTTTGACATTATCTTTTTCTGGGTTGCCAGAATGACAATGATGGCGGGTCATTTCACCGAAAAAATGCCGTTCCAGACAGTTTACATCCACGGTTTGGTCAGGGATGAAAACAATAAGAAAATGTCGAAAACGGCGAATAATGGGATTGACCCGTTGATTTTGATTGATAAATACGGCACTGATGCCCTGCGCTACACCTTGGTTAAGGAAGTGGCAGGTGCTGGTCAAGATATTCGCCTAGAATACAACCGCAAAACTGATGAGTCAGCCTCAGTAGAAGCTTCGCGCAACTTTGCCAACAAGTTGTGGAATGCGGCGCGGTTTGTGATGATGAACTTGGATGGACAAACCCCGGCACAATTAGGTCAACCCGTGGCGACTGAACTAAGCGATCGCTGGATTCTTTCTCGCTATCATCAAGTTATTAATCAAACTACCAGTTACATCAACAACTACGGCTTAGGCGAAGCTGCCAAGGGAATTTACGAATTTATTTGGGGCGATTTTTGCGATTGGTATATTGAGTTGGTGAAATCTCGCTTACAACCAGGTGCAGATCCGACATCCCGCCGCACCGCCCAACAAATCCTCGCCTACGTGCTGGAAGGGATTTTAAAGCTGCTGCATCCCTTTATGCCCCACATCACTGAGGAAATTTGGCAAACCCTTACCCAACAACCCGCAGAATCACCGCAAACTTTGGCTTTACAAGCTTATCCCCAAGTAAATGCCGACTTGATTGATACTGCTTTAGAAGCACAGTTTGAATTGCTAATTGGCACTATCCGCACAGTTCGCAATTTACGGGCAGAGGCGGATGTTAAGCCAGGGGCAAAAGTCAAAGTAAATCTGCAAACAGGTAATTTTCAAGAACAGCAAATCCTGAAGGCTGGGCAAGCTTATATTCAAGATTTAGCCAAAGTAGAAACTTTAACCATTGCCGGCGAACAAAAAAGCCAAACTTTAGCGCCCGCAAAATCTCGTTGGAGTTGGAAAACAATTGGCTTAATATTTGTGGGGCTAATTTTTCTGCGAGTTGGTTTGGCTGTAGCCAACACAGTTAATCAAATTCCCCTAGTTGGTACTTTCTTTCAACTTGTGGGTTTAGGTTATAGTATGTGGTTTATTGCCCGTAGTATATTATTTGCCAAACCTAAACCAGTGAATACTGTATCAGAACAGCCCACAGCAGTTGCAGAACCAGTACAAGCCTCAGAACAAACCATTGCTGGGGTAGTTGGTACAGTTCAAGTTGTCATTCCCCTAACTGGTGTTGTTGACATTGAAACTGTACGTGCCAAATTAGAGAAAAACCTCAGTAAAGTCGAAGCTGAAGCCCAGTCTCTCAGAGGCAGGTTAAGCAATCCTAAGTTTGTGGATAAAGCTCCAGCCGACGTGGTGCAAGGAGCGAAAGATGCCTTAGCTGAAGCTGAGAAACAAGCCGAAATTTTGCGCGATCGCCTCCAGGCATTACAGTAAACATAGCCTGAATGATCTAGCATCACGACAATGGGTAATGGCAGAGTCATCACCAAAATCTCAGCCATTACCCATTGCCCGATGATTTTCAAGACAAAATCAATATTTTAATTTTGTTGTTTAATATACATTTTTGTACTTATTTTTTAATTTTTAATTGTAAGCTGGAGCAAAAAGACGATCATGCTATATCTAGCTCAGGTACATAAAAACGAATTTTTAGACCAGTACCAGTTGCGTTTGTTAGCACGTCAAGATACTAATAAACTCTGGGCAATTATTCCAGAAGAAGCTTTTATTTTGCTGGGGAAAGGTAAAACTATGAGCGAAGGCTTACTGGTTTTAGTGGAACTTTCTGCCACCGGTGAAATCGACAAATTAGAAGAAGCTAGTAATTGGGTAATGAATTTAGTCAAATCCTACCTCACCACTGGCATTACCCCAGAACTCTTACAACAAGAAGCAGAACGCGCTGAACAGTGGCGACAATCTCTGACTTTGCAAAATCAAGATTTAGCGCGTCGTTCTTTAGAATTAGAAGCCCGCCGAGAACAAATTCAAGCTTTAGAAGAAAGTCTCAAGCGCGAAAGAAACGGATACCATAACGATGAAACTGCTGGTAGCTGAAGAATGCTTTCCAGAAACAAAGGAGTGTCAAGAAAGAAAAGGCGTTTCTTCTATATTTTGCAATTGTGCTGCGGTACTAGTTCAAGGTTTTCCACTGAACAATATTCCATTCTTGAATAATTTAATTTTTAGCAGTCTTCATAATCACAACCAATTATTGACAGTGTGAAGTAAACTGTTATTTTGAATTCTGGCTCCTGAATTCTGCTGGATTAGCTGTATGGGGTAATAACCATTAACATCTTGTCTGGTAATTGACATAAAATCACAAACGATGAATAATCCTGGGATACAAGGTGCAGTTTTTCAGAATGATAGCTGAGTACAGCAAACTGTTTCCCATCAATTACTTACGTATGTAAGCTTGTTTTTTTAACAATAAGCATACGTGTAGCAATCTCAGAAAAATGAAGTAATATGACAGCTAACTTATGCTGTAACTAGCCGCAGTAGACTGTTGATTAACTTGTTCCCAGTAAAGTTATTTTTAGTATTATGAACGCCTTCCAACCATCAAGACAGCCGTTACAACCTATACAGCAGCCTCGAACTACTCCTCGACCAAAGCGGCATCTTCGTCAACGTTCTCATCAAATAATGGCGATTGAAACCACATTCAAGATAGGAGTGAATTTAGCAATTTTGGGAGCCGCTGCATCCGCCCTAACACAACTTCTGCCTTATCATTGGTCACAGCAAGAAAGGTTGCGTGAGGTTCGCACCGAAGTCAAAATTATGGAAGGACGTGTGAGTACTTTACAGGCAGAATTTGTTCGCAACTTTGATCCCCGCCAAACAAAAACAATTGCCGAACAACAAGGATATAGATTTGCACCTAATCAGCGCCCAATTGTATTGGTAAATCAGGACGGCAAAGAAATTGATGTCATCAATTCTTTACCCTAAGCAAAGTTTTGCTGGATGTGAGGAATTGGGATGATTGCCATTCTTAGCAAGTATTCAGAATCCAGAAGTCAAAATGGCGAGAGAGTTTGATAACTAATACTATTAGACCATAGCAATCCTATTTGATAGGTGAATAAAAAAGACAAGGTAGAGATGTTTGTCATTCATTTAGGACTGCTATATGAAAATTTCTATCTAGATTCTGATTTCTGACTTTTGCAGTTATTTATATAAATATTTGCCTATATAGATGTATATACATCAAAAATACAAAAAATTAATAGGACTTAAGCACCAAGATTTTCTGTATATATTAAGTGTGGAGTGTAAGGGTTGTAGATACATACACCCTTATACCCTCAGCAAAACCCTTGATTTTTAATTTTGTGCGTAAGTCCTAAATAATTTGGGGAGCTTTCTGTTCGGGTACGATGGAAATATCTTGCTTTTTTGGTTGCATTTTTTTTTAAAGAAATTCTAATCAATTGATAAGCACCTTTAGAAGCCAAATTTTCATAATCATCAGGTTGTAAATCAATTCTGACAAGGTTTCTATGTTCTGCCAAAACCAACAATGAATGTGATTTAGGAGAAGTATTGATTTGATTTTGGATATAAACCACAGCCTCGCTAGTCAATTTTATAAAGTTAATTTGTTGATGACTGTAGAAAACAACACTGGGTTTTTTAAAGCCAACCATGACAATTTCTTCGTTTGGTTGTCTTACCTGAGACAAAACAGCAGAAATTTCTCTTAAAGGCATTTGTCGTTCTTGATCCATCAAAAACATTGCAGGCATCAAAACAATAATTAGAAATGCCACAAACCCCAACAAATTTACACTAACAATTCCTTGCCAACGTCGAGTGATTAATAAAAATGCCACGCTGATGGCAGTTAATAACCAAATATAACCCCCTAGTTCTACAATCCCAGAATTTTCCAAAGTTTGGCGAAAGTTAGGTGCTGCTTGATCGTTACCTAGTAACTGGGTGATTTGAAACATCGCTACAGATAACGCTGAAAATAAAACAACATTTGCCCAGCCACTGAACCAGAAGAATTTCTGCGGAGTGCGAGAACTGGATGCAGATGGTGTAGGAAAGTAATCACTCCAAAATAAAGCGACTAAAATCGCAGCTGCTGGCATTAGGGGTAAAACATAACTAGGTAGTTTGGTAACAGCAATTGTGAAAAAACCAAACACGCCCAAAAACCAAATGCCAGCAAATAAACCTAATTGCTGAGAGCGTTCTTGACTTTGCCATTGCGATCGCTGCCAAAATTTCAGTCGCACAAAGGCTGCGGGTAAATACACAGAATATGGTGCGAAACCTAACAAGACTACCAAGAAATAAAAATACCAAGGGGCTGAATGACCATTCACTACCTCTGTAAAACGGTCTATGTTGTGATATCCAAAAAACGAATTAATATAATTCCAACCATTGCGCCAAATTACCAAGGCATACCAAGGAACTGCTAAAGCAAAAATAATCAGCAGCCCCAGCAGTGGCCGCATTTCGCGCATAACTTCGCGGAACTTACCCAAGTACAGCAAAAAAGCCAAAATTATGATCCCCGGTAAAACTATACCCACCGGGCCTTTAGTTAAGATTGCCCCAGCAATGAGAACATAACAAGCTAAATACCATTTATTAGGGAGTAGGGCGCTCTCCTTTGCTCCCTGCTCCCTGCTCCCCGCTTTACTTGCATAGCCCAGAAAGAAACATAACAAAGCCGAGGCTATACAGCCAGTTAGTAGCATATCTGAGACACCTGTTCTACCCCAGACAATCATCTCAGGATTGAGTGCCATGACAGCAGATGTGATCGCAGCTGTAATGTAACGACGGGTAGGACGCTGAATCTGCTCGGCTGCGTCTTGCTTTGCCAGATGCCACTGTACAGTATAAAAAGCCAAACTGATAACCGCAATTGCTGCGATCGCTGAGGGAACACGTACCGCCCATTCATTGACACCTATGATTGAGTAGGCAAGTGCCTGACACCAGTAAATTAAAGCAGGTTTATCAAACCTAGTCACACCATTGAAAAACGGTGTAATCCAATCACCAGTGACAAACATTTGTCGGGATGCTTCCGCAAACAGTGGTTCTGTTTCATCCACTAAGCCAACATTGCCTAAATTCCACCCATAGCCTATCCAACCAATCAGCATCAACCACAAAACTGATAAAGTCACTACTAGAGATGGACGCTGTGCTATCTTGTTGAACCATCGGTCAACAACGTGGAAAGTACTCAATTTCATCCTCATTTGTGGTTATTTGTCAATAGTTATGAGTCAACAGTCAACAGTCAATAGTTATTAGTCGTTAAAAAGAGGGATTTTGTTCTTAACAGGGAACAGTGAATGGCTCAGATCCCCGATTTCTTGAAGAAATCGGGGATCTAGCAACACCAAACAGTCATCAACTAAACACTATCATTTATAGACTATCGACTTTTGACTATGGACTAAGTACCAACAGCCATTCTTTCGTTTCAGCATTCCAAGTTGGTAAGGAACTTTCCCCCACAACATAAGGCCCCCAGTAGCGTCGAGAACCATCCTGAGCAAACGCGACTAAAATATCTCCTTTTTCTAGCTTCAGATTGCCATTAGGTAAAGAAAGCAGCAAACCTTTACTACTGCCTTCTTGTGGTGCAAAATCCCAATGGGCAGGAATATCACTCTTACTACTAGTTGGGCTTTTACCTTTTAATTGCCTTGCTAACAAAGCTAGACGCACAGGCTGATCAGTTTGATTACTCATCCGCAAAGTACCTTGGTTTTTGGCATTACCAGCCCCGTTCGGACGATTAACTAAAATAGCCTCGACTTGGCTAGTGCTTGGTTCTACTTGGTTAATTGGTATTGTTGTATTATTAGAAACATTTGTCGGAGTAGTTGTAGCATCTAAAATTGGCAATTCTGAATCTCTGTTTGACTGCGAGGTATTAGTAGATGCTGTATCAGATGTATCAGGATTTGTAGTCTCAAATGACACACTTAAATCTAAACATCCCATCAGCAAGCCAAGCAGCCCCAAGCTCAAAGCCGTAATAGCAGCCTTACGATACACCTGAGATTTCATTTTGATATTTGTTAGAAATAATTATTTGTTTAGTCTTGGCCAAATCTTAGCCTATTCTCTACCTTGAGGAAGAAAGAAATTTGCTGACTTGTCTACAATAGATTCTCGTGAAATGGCGTGATGTAATGTATCCTACTTATCATTTATCTGAAATCACCCTTGGCATGAATGATTACTTTAATTTTACTGAAAAACGCTGGCTATATGTGATTGTTCCGTGAATTTTTCCCGTGGGTTCTCAATTTTAAGCAAATGATATTACATAAATATAAATATGAAACAGTATAATTACATATAAAAGTTATTTACTGGGGCGTAATCTGAACAACAAGATGTCTATTGTTAAATCCTGAGAGATTTGGGAGAAAAAATATTTACATTTTTTAACAATTCCTGATTTAGGATGGCAGACTTGTTCTATTCAGCCTTTATTCCTTCCCACTCCGACTCCCTACTCCCTGACTATGAGGAAATCAAACCGGATTCCGATAATATTCAATTAATCTGAATAATTGAGAATGTTTGATAAATGCAAAATACTCGAATTAATAATTTATTAGATGCTATTGCTAGTAGTCTCAGACAAATATTTCGGAATCCTTGGCGTAGATTATCGCTATTAATTATTAGTTTTTTGTTTGGCTTTTTCTTAGGCACAGCTATTTCGACAATAGCAGGACAAAAAGCAGAATTAGATATTTTTGTCGCCGCATTTTTAGTGATGTTAACCGAGGTTACTAGCAGAATATTTTACAGTCGGGGCTTTTTTGCTAGAAGGGCGCTTTGGGTAGAATCTTTGAATATTCTCAAAGTAGGGTTTACTTACAGTTTGTTTGTGGAAGCCTTCAAGTTAGGCTCCTAGAAAAATTTGTCATTGCTGCTTTTGAGGAAAATTATAGATGTATTCTTGGCTGGGGGAAATTATAGCAGAGGAGATATCAGAGTTAACTTGGCAGCAAGCAAAAGCCGCAGCACTAGGTGATATATCAAGGGCGCAAGCGTTTGGGATCACATCAGCAAATGTGGATATGATGATCCAAGCCCGATCGCAGTTACTCAAATCTGTACTGCCAGATTTTCGGCAATTTTACCGAACTAACTTACGTGCCAACTATGAAGCCATGTTAGTGGTGTTGTGGGATTTATGGCTACCTCTGGGAATGAAATTAGCTGCACACCGTCAAAGCCTCAACCGTCCTTTGATTCAAGGAATTTTAGGAGTCCAAGGGACAGGTAAAACTACTATGTGCCAAGTTTTATCCTTAATTCTCCAAAAGTTGGGATACCGCAGTTTAAGTTGGTCATTAGATGACTTATATAAAACTTACAGCGATCGCTTAATTTTATTACAGCAAGACCCCCGCTTGAGTTGGCGGGGGCCACCAGGAACCCATGATGTAGATTTGGGGTTAAATGTTTTAGAACAAATTCGTCAAGGCGAAACTTCGGTTACTGTTCCTCGGTTTGAGAAATCCCTTTATGCAGGTGCAGGCGATCGCACCACTCCCGAAATTGTTACCAATATAGATATCGTATTATTTGAAGGTTGGTTTGTCGGTGTAAGACCCATCGACCCCAAAGCATTTGAGAACACGCCGCCACCAATAATTACCGATACAGACAAAGTATTTGCTCGTGATATGAATCAGCAACTGAGCAATTATCTGCCATTGTGGGATTGCTTAGATAGTTTGATTTTGTTGTATCCTACCGATTATCGCAGTTCCTTAACATGGCGCAAGCAAGCAGAACAACAGATGGTAGCAGCTGGTAAATCAGGAATGAGTGACTCACAGATTGAAGAATTTGTCAATTATTTTTGGCGATCGCTCCATCCAGAATTATTCCTCAAACCGATGCTGCGATCGCCTTCAGTTGCTGATGTGGTAATTGAAATTTCTCCAGACCGGACTTTTGGGGCAGTTTACCAAACTGAGTGCTGAGTTTTGAGTGCTGAGTGCTGAGTAATAAACTATTTACTTTTGCCTTTTACCTCCTGCCTCCTGCCTTCTGCCTTCTGCCTTCTGCCTCCATACAAAAATATCATGCACCCCAACGGGGAAGCGAAAAATTAGCAGATACTTGCTTGGTAGACTGCCGAAAGCAATCGCGTCCCTCGATTTTGGCTTGATATAAAGCGCGATCAGCGGCAGAAATTATCTCTTGAAAGTCAGAACCAGGTTGAGGGATATCCTCGGCGACACCAGCACTAATGGTTACATAACTACTAACTTGGGAATTGCAATGGGGAATTGCCAACTGCCGCACTACGGAGCAAATTTTGTCTGCCAAAATCATGGCTCCTTCAATCTCGGTTTTAGGTAGAATGACAGCAAATTCTTCACCACCATAACGAGCAACTAAATCGGCGGGACGTTTTACACTATCTTTGATAGCTTGTGCTACTTTTTGCAGACAGCGATCGCCCGCCCGATGTCCATAAGTATCGTTGTAAGATTTAAAGTAATCCACATCACATAAAATTAAAGATAACGGTAATTGCTCTCGTGCCATCCGCTGCCACTCTTGGGAAAAATATTCTTCAAACTTTCTGCGGCTGGCAACTTGAGTTAAACCATCAATTGTGACTAATCTTTGTAATTCTTGGTTAGCGGCTTCTAGTTGTTGTTGTAGCTGAGATTGTTGAATCAAGCGTTTGACTCGTTGACGCAACACAGGCCAGTGAATTGGTTTAGTAACATAATCAATTGCACCTGCATCAAAGGCATGGTCAACTGATTCTTGATCTTCCAATCCCGTAATCATTAATACTGGTGTATGCTTGCCTTGCTCGAAAGATTGCAACCGCAGACAACACTCAAATCCGTCCATACCGGGCATAATGGCATCTAGTAATACTATCTGGGGTTGCAGCTGCTCAAACAAAATTAATGCTTCCACACCATCACGGGCTTCAGCGATTTGATAGCCTTCTCGCTCTAAAGCCAGTCGTAGTTGGGTACGGATAAACGGTTCATCGTCAACAATTAAAACTAGAGATTGGTTTTTTTGAAAGATGTTTGTCACAATCCCGCCTCCAGTTCCACTTGCAATTCTGTTTTGACTTGCTCATACTCTTGCTGAAGTTGTGACAAGATGTCTGCACATCCTGAAAAATCATAACTTCTGCCTTTAGCTTCTAACTGCTTGCACAGTTGGCTAAGATTGGTTGCGCCCACAGAAGCACTACTAGACTTGAGTTTGTGAGCAGTCTTCCACAAAGTTTCGGCTTCTTCAGTTACCACAGATGCTTGAATTTCTTGTATAAGTTTAGGGGCTTCGGAAAAATAACAGTGCAGAAGTTCCGTTAATGCCACCTGATCTCCGGCTAACATCTGACGCAAAGATTGCAAAACTTTGTGATCAATTGCAGATATGTCTAAATTTGGTGTTTTGGGTTGGCGTGGACTGAAATTTTGGATTTGTCTTGCTGGTGCCTTAATTAATTTGCCGGGCTGACATTTACTCAGGGCTTGGACTAACTCTGCCATTTGTATGGGTTTGCTGATGTAATCATTCATCCCCGCCGCCAAACAAGCTTCGCGATCGCCGCGCATCGCGTTGGCTGTAATCGCAATAATATAAGGACGAATACTCGCTGCCCATTGCTGAGAAATAATTTTACTGGTTTCTAGTCCATCCATTTCTGGCATGTGAATATCCATCAACACTACATCATAGGGTTGACGTTGCAAGGCTTGAATCACTTCTCGCCCATCTGCCACCACATCTGCTTGGTAGCCCATTTTTTGCAACATCAATATTGCTACTTTCTGGTTTACTAAGCTATCTTCCGCCACTAAAATTCTCAGAGGGATTTTTTTAGCTAAATCAGCATCACACCCACAAGTCTGGGAATGAGTAGTATCGGCTAACAGCAAGCGATCGCCACAAGTATGAGTCAAAATATAGTGGAGTTGGGATTGTTTGATTGGTTTAGTTAAACACACTACTAACCCCAGATCATCAAATTCTGCACTGAGTTCTGGCGAGCCTAAAGCAGTTAACAAAATTAAGGGCAGATTCTCTCCCCCAGGCTGCTGACGAATCGCCTGGGCTAGTTGAAGTCCGTCAATATTCGGTATCGGTAGATCCAGAATGGCAACATCAAAATGAATTCCCTGGGCCAGCAAACCTAAAGCAGCCTCTCCAGATTCGGCAATGTATGTTTGCATTTGCCAGAACTGCACTTGCAAGCTGAGTATTTTACTGTTGGTAGGATGAGCATCCACAATTAACAACCGCTTACCAGCCAACTGAGTCAAAGCAGTTGTGATTTCTCGTGATGCGGCATCGGTTACAATTTTGCTGGTAATGGTGAAGTAGAAGGTAGAACCATCATCAAAGGAAGTGGCAGAAACAGGCTTGTTACTCTGCCATCCAGGATCGGGATGACCACCAATACAGCCACGACTCTCCACCCATAAACTACCACTCATCATCTCACTCAGGCGTTGGCTAATCACTAGTCCCAGGCCTGTACCGCCGTAAAGTCTGGTCATTGAAGGGTCGGCCTGGGTGAAGGGTTGAAACAGCCGTGCCATTTTCTCTGGGGTGATGCCAATACCTGTATCTTGGATGCTAAAGAGAATTGTGCAGCTAGTTTCCTGATGTTGAGTTTCTATGTGGTTGGCGTAGACAGAAAGTACAACTTCTCCTTGTTGAGTAAATTTAATGGCATTGTTGAGCAAATTCATCAAAACTTGGCGCAAGCGGGTGATGTCACCAATGATTTGTGTGGGAACTTGGGGATGGATGAGGTAAATTAGTTCGATTTGTTTTTGGGCGGCTTTGGGCGCGAGGATATCGATGACTTGTTCAACACAAGCTTTTAAGTCAAAGGGTTTTTCTTCGAGTTCTAATCTGCCCGATTCGATTTTGGAGAAGTCAAGAATATCATTGATGATGGTAAGTAAAGCATCACCACTGGTATGCACTGTTTCTACAAAGTCGCGCTGCTGGGGAGTCAAGTCTGTGTCTAATAACAGTTCTGTCATCCCAATGACTGCATTCATAGGGGTGCGAATTTCATGACTCATCATGGCCAGGAATTCACTTTTGGCGCGGTTGGCGGCTTCGGCTTGACGTTTTGCTTGTTCTAGGGCAGAGTTTTTTAGGGAGAGTTCTTGGCGTTGGCGGGTTTCTTGTTCTAATAAATGGGCTTGAGCGAGGGCAATACCGACTTGGGCCGCTACGGCTTCTAGTAATTCAATTTCTGCGGTTGTCCATTGGCGAAAATAGCTGCACTGATGTAAGCCGATCGCACCGTTAGATTCTCCTTGATATGATGTGCGGACTGCTAACATGGACTTTAAGTTCATGTTACGACATATTTCTTGTGCTTGTTGAAGTAAAGGATCGGCATATACATTATCAGAAGCGATCGCTTTATCCTCACGCATCATCTGTTCGGCATGGGGATTACCAATGACAGCAATTTCCACTGTTTCCTGACAAGTGTAGGTGGGAAAATTATTATACTCTGCAACCAAGGGTATGTGGGGTGTAGGTTCACTAATATAAGCGTGAATCAGGCAACGTTCCACTTGAAATGCTTGGCCAATTTGGACGGCTGCGGTGGCAAAGATGGCTTTACTATCCAAACTTTGCCGGATTTGCTGGGTGATTTGTTTTAATAGCAGTGTTTGATGCAATTGTCGTTGCAAGGCTTGTTGGGCTAACACTCGTTCGGTGATGTCATGGTTAAAACTCACAATGGCAATGGGTTCGCCTTGTTCATCTTGTAAGAAAATCACTGTGGTTTCACAAATGCCTTGACCGCCATCTTTGCGGATAAATTCGATTTCCCCAGACCAACGACCATGTTGGTGAATATCTGGCAAAATCTGGGGTACTACTTTGGCAAAGGCGGCTGGTGTATACAAAATACTAGTGGTTTTGCCTAAAATTTCCGCTTTGCTATAGCCAAACATCCACTCAGCAGCACCGTTCCAGTCGATAATTTTGCCAGTTAAATCGGTGATGATTACGCCATCGTACATATTTTCAAAGATCAGGGCTTGGCGCTGTAAATTTAATTCGGCTTGTTTGCGATCGCTAATGTCGGTGTGAATGCCAATAAAATGAGTTAGCCTGCCAGTCTCGTCGTGAATTGGGGAAATACTCAATTCATTCCAAAATAAGCTGCCATCTTGGCGGTAGTTCCGCAACAAGACTTGGCAACTCTTACCTGTTTTCATCGATGCTTGCAGTTGTTGAATGGCTGGTTGTTGGGGATCTGTACCAGGCAAAAAGGCACAGTTATAGCCAATAATTTCTGTCGCACTATAGCCTGTGATCATTTCAAAGGCTGGGTTGACGTAGATAATTGGTTGATTGGGAAGTCTCGCATCTGCAATTGTAATCCCATCACTAGCGGCCGCTAAAGCACGTTCCCGTAATCTCAATGTTTCTTCTACCAGTTTTAAATCGGTAATCTCAAACATAAACCCCCTAAGTATCACGGGGGTTCCAATGTTTTTGACCACATTCACAATGTTTCGCAACCACACAACTCGTCCATTGGTGGTTAACATTCGGTATTCAAATTCCCTGTTTTCTCCCTTGGCTACGGCTTCTTGGTAAATTCCCATCGCTTGTTCTCGATCATGGGGATGCAGATGATTTAACCAAAAATTTTCTTGATACCATTCTTCGATGGGATAACCTAATAGAGTTTCTACCTGTGGCCCTACATAGATAAATCGCCAAGTTTTGATATCGAATTCCCAAGGAATGACTTTGACAGTTTCGAGTAATTCTCTGAGGTGGGTTTCACTGGCGCGTAAGGCAATTTCGGTTTTTTTCTGCTCAAAAATGCGGTTGGCTAGTTCTTGATTAATGCTGGCTATGTGCTGATTGCGTCGTTCACTACTTTGAGCAAAATAAATCAATAATGTTAATGTGCCAGCAATGATTAGCCCAGCAACTAAAACAACTAATAGCAGTGGCGATCGCAAGTTGGTCAATAATTCTAAAGAAGGATAAACTACCAGTTGCCAGTTGACTCCATATAATTCCACACTGACTGTTTTTTGCCAATCTAATAGCTGTGCTGGTAATAAATTCTGTCCGTAAATTAACTTGCCATTCTCCAATATTTGAATTTGATAACCTTGGGGTAAATGCAATATTGAATTTATTAAGGATTGCACTTGAAAAACACCTACGATCAAGCCATCAAACTGCTCGCCAATCCACAGGGGTAAGTAAGCCAAAAATCCTGGCTTGCCTTCAAAAAACTCAAATGTTGGTGTAAAAATTGTTTGGCGGCTGTTGCGTGCTGTTTCTAGTGCTATGCGAATTTGAGGTGCTTGGCTGGTTGCTAAATTCTGGGCGATTTTATGACTGACTTCGGGTACAGTCCATTGCAGACGCAATAATGGCTCAATCCATCCCAAGGCTTGATAGCCACCAAAATCTTGTATGTACGCGGCTGCTTCAGTTCGCCAATTTTTCCGATCTAAAGCCTCTTGCAGTTGCCAGTGTTTTCCCATGCGTTCTAGTGCCAGAATCCGCATATTTACTTGGGCAGTTAATTCGGTTTTAATGGCGATCGCTTGTTGTTGAACCATCTGCTGAATATGATATTGCTCCTCAACCACTAGCCTCTGCCAAAGTACAAATACTGCAATTGATACAACAATCCCCACTAGTAATGGCAGCAACTCTCGTTTGCTGAAAATTTCTCTTGCTGGAAATTGATGATATCTGTGCTGCCTAACCACTTATTCATCCTCTAGCACTTTCAGCATTTGTTGGAATGATTATTACTGTTAATTAAAATTATGAATATTTATTTTACAATATCGACATTTTTTTTAAATAGAACTTTTCTGTATTTTTGTAATTAAATAATTAAATTTTGCTTACATTTTTGATTCTAATTTCCCTTGAAAAAATAAAATAATTTATTTTGAATAAACAAATTTTAACAAAAGTTTATTATTTTCTGATATTTTTCATCTTTGTTAGAGTCAGCATTTTTGCAACTCTATCATGTTGTTAACCATATATTTGACTAATTCCATCAATTAAACTGAGAAAATTGAGTTTATTAACTTGATAATTGCTGTTGAATTTAGCAAAAAATGTGAATGACAAATTCAACATTCTAAAACCAAAATCAACGATACAAAATATTCTTGATGTCTAGCTCTACTACCAAATAATTTATTAAAGTATTCGTATTTATCATACCTAAATTTAAAGATTGTGAGTTAGAAAACATAACAATAAATTTTGTATTTAATTTTTAGCTTTTTACCTTATTACTTGGGAAAATACTGTAGCTTTAATAACAATATACATATAGGCATCCGGTTTGATTTCCGGATTTACTTGTGTAGGCGTAAGAATTCAGAAGTCATACCAATTCACAATTAGCAATTAAAAAACTTAGATTTAGCAAGGATTTTAGTTTTTCGTGAAATGGTATCAGAAGGAGGGAGTACGGTGGACTGGTTTCTCAGCGTAAAGGAGACAGTGCTGTGGTGAAGCAGTCTGATCTTAGGGGTTTTCCCTAGGAGGAACTGCTGAAAGGGTCTCCCACGCCAGTCGCTACAATGGAGGGAACCTCTCTTCGGGTGACGCTCCTGCGTCGCTATGGCTGCGCTAACACCACTTTGTTTATGCCGGGAAACCCATCCACCGCAAGTAGTTCAGTGCAACGCGCTGGTTCGACTTGAGGCAACTGTCGTCAACTGCCGTTCAGAATCCAGAATATTTGGTAAATCAAGGTTTTTCTAGACTATGTGTCATTACACTGTGACCACTTCTGACTTCTGTATTATGAATACTTACTTCTATTGCTTAGTTTGAATTTGATGAATCAAATCCCTAAAATATTGCCAGTCGTCTGCATTAACTATTGGTTGCCAAATTGATTCAATTACAGGTCTAAGAAGTACAGTTTTAGGATTATGCTGAGATAAATTATTGGCTATATTTCCCATCTCATCTAAATCAAAATGATTTAAGATTTTATGGTAGAGGATGCACCAATTATCAAAAATTACTGAAGTTCCTGTAGCGGGTGCAATTTCTGAATTATTGAGTACACAGGCTGGGTCATCTCGCCATTTAGCAGAAAAAGTCCGAGCCATTTCAAAGAAAAATAGATGATAACCAACTTGACTTTCTTTCAAAAAGGCAATTGTTAATTCTAAAAGCTCATCAACTTCGGGATGGTTTAACTGCTCAAAACCTAACTTTTTCAACATCAAACGGCGATATTCTGCACCATAATAATCATCAAAGCTGGCTAATCCCACTTGCATATCAGCTATGTTAATAATTGCCTTTAATGGTTCTTGCAGCATTTCTAAATTCCATTGGCAAATGCTTGGCTGATAACCGTAACAATAGCGTTTGTAATAGTCGAAATATGCAGCAGTAAAATAGGGGTCGTAGGTGGGGATGAAAGCATAAGGGCCATAGTCAAAACTTTCCCCAGTAATCGACATATTGTCAGTATTCAGCACACCATGACAAAAACCGACAGCCATCCACTGTGCCACTAGTTCAGCAACTCGCTTGACTAACTCTGCATAAAATAAGGCGTATTTATCTGTTTGGTTGACTAAGTGGCGATAGTAATATTCAATTACATGGTCTAATAGCTTTTGAGTTAAATCAGGACGCTGTAAATAATGAAACCGCTCAAAAGTACCGAAGCGAATGTGAGAACTACTCATTCTCACCATGACTGAAGAACGGGTAGGAGAAGGTTCATCACCGCGCCACAAAGATAAACCAGTTTCAATCATACTAAGACAGCGTGAGGTACGGACTCCCATTTGGTGTAGTGCTTCAGCAGCTAAAACTTCCCGCACTCCGCCTTTAAGTGTCAGCATTCCGTCGCCACCACGAGAGTAAGGTGTTCTACCAGAACCTTTCGTACCGAAATCGTATAATTCGCCATTGGTAGCGCGGACTTGACCGTAGAGAAAGCCTCTACCATCACCTAGTTGCGGGTTATAGGTACCAAACTGATAACCGTGATAGCGCAGTGCTAATAAAGGTTTGCGTCCTTGAAATTTGCCAAAGGCTGTAATAAAATCCTCATCTGTCACGGCTTGAGGATTTAGCCCTAAATCAGATAACAGTGCATCATTCCGCCAGCGCAAAATATGTTGGGGGAATTCCTCTGCGGCTACTTCGTCGTAGTAATCATCACCCAAAGATTCTAAGGCTGGTTCGTAGTTGAGGGTGAGTAAAGGATTAAGAGAATTTTCTTGGTTGGGAGTTTCAGCCAGAGTCATTACGCGCCAATTTAAAAGGATTATTCTCTTCACTTTAGCGAGATAATTGATAAATTATAAACTCCCCTTCATCGGGAGTAGTAGGTTTATGATATTGCTTGCACTGTTTTCTTCAACTCCTTAAACAGCAGCCTACAACCATAAGCAGCAGTTTGATTAATAATCAAATTGCCAAAACCCTTTTTCACCTCTTTGTCTTTGACTCCAGAAGCGATATCACCAGATGCGATGTTAGCAGCGAGTGACATTTGTACAGTTTGCATGGTTAGGTTGAGTGTAGCTTCTAGTTGTGGTGCTAATTCTTTGCTAACCATTGACAGCAAATTCTGAGAGAGCGAGCGAGCGCTTCAATTCCCGGAGTGCCTCGGCCTGTAATCTAGCAACGGCTTTCTTTTTCCACAGTTCGGGATTGTCCTGAAATTGAGCTTTACGCTGATCGTAAAATTCCCCTAGTTTTTGACCAAACTCATTTTTTGGCCTAGCGTGTTCGGGGGCAATGATATCCAAAATCCACAAATACAGCTGTGACCTGCAAAGCTTAGAACCAGAACCTGTATTCATGGTTTCTTTATCACCACTGCTACTTTCATCCTGTGCCATTCCCAACCGCCGTTTAAACCGACCAAGCGATTCAAACTTCGTAACTGGGTAAATTTGACTGATGAGTAAAGCTTGTGGACTTGAACCGATGCCAAATTTACTCATTACCTGACGGTATGGCGTAAATTGTGGCAACTGCAAAATCTCAAACATCTCTTCATACTAGAGGTCGATTAACAAGCGCCACAATTGTAGAGAAAGGGACTTCAGAAAAGTACTGTTGCTGAAACTGTTCTTCGCTGACTGCGGACAGAAATTGAGTAACTGCTGTATCTGCTAGGTTGGGTGAAATTGTTTGGGGATTTTGGCTTATTCTTAAATAACGGTCTTGTCTGGTAGCTATAAATCCGCAATATTTTAAAGCTTTGATGCCTAGTAGTAAGCTGCGATCGCCTATACCTAATTTTCCTAGTAGTTGTGTGCGGGTAACTAACTGCTGTGTACGACTCAGATATTTAGCTATGCCAACTAGAGTCTGCCAAATTTCTTGTGGTGGTTGTAGGTGAGGTTTAGACCAAGCTAGGGCTAATTGTTGATGATTGAAAAGTGAGCGTTGCCACCAAATGCGTATTTCATCCCAGTTAGTAGGGCATTGTTCGAGGATGAGTGGGGAATCTGGGAGTGGGGAGTGGGGAATTGGGAGATTGCGCCAGTCGAGAATTTGTGTTGAATATTGTTGACTGAGTTCTGAGTTATTGCTGGGACGGACGGCGATTAATCTGATTTCGTAGCGTTTTTTTGAAACTGTTGTAATCTAATTCGACGATGCAATCAGATTTGCATACAGGTAATTCATCTTTATAATGTCCCCACCACACACCAGGAAAAGGATTTTTAGTAGAGTCATCCCGAATATCAAAATCTGTTTTAATGTACTGTACTTTCTTTCCTTGCCAGTCTTGCTGATTGCGATGCCAAGCGTTTTCAAACCAGCAGTTTTGAATGAGTAGTTTGGGGACTGGGTTGCCCATTCCGCAAGGTTCTAGTAGTTTCAGTTCTAAGAATAATTCTTTGCCCAAGTCTGCTACGGTAACTTTTAAATCTGCTTGAACTGTAGGCATCAATTCTGTACTACCCAAAGATTGCCGCAACTGCTGATTAATTGCTTGGGTAAATAAAGGAATATTCTCGACTGGTAAACTCAAACCCGCAGCGTAGGGATGTCCACCAAAGCGATGTAATAAATGTGCTTGGTCTTTAACTAGTTGATATAAATCGACAGAATTGATGGAGCGGGCTGAACCACGGGCTAGGGGAGTGGGGAGTGGGGAGTGGGGAGCAGAATTATCTAAGCTCTCTTCTGTGCTTAACAAAATTGTGGGACGGCCTGTTTCTTGGGCTACTTGTCCGGCAACTAAGCCTAATACACCGACTGGCCATTGGGGATCTTCGAGGACGATGACGCTGGTTGTTGATAAATCTAATTGAGTGAGTTTTTGGGCTACTTGGGCTTGCACATCTTTTTGTAATGACTTGCGGCGAGTGTTGGCAAGTTCTGTTTCTTCAGCCAATTGATTGCAGTGTTTGGCATCGCGGCTAGTCAGTAATTCTACGCAAAAACTCGCATCGCCTTGAATGCGGCTAACTGCGTTGATGCGCGGCCCCAAACCAAAGGAAATATCTGTGGGGCGATCGCCACTTTTTTGGCACAATTCTAATAATCGCCCTACACCAGGCCTGCGTCGCGCTGTTGGTAGTTGTTTAAAGTCTGCTTGTAAACGTTGGATTCCCAATTGTGCTAAGTACCGACAATCTCCTTTAAGTTGTACCAAGTCAGCAATTAACCCGACTGCGACTAAATCTAATAAATTCTCCAGTGCATCTTGCGGGACGTTGGGCAGAGTTTGATAAAGTGCTTCTACTAACTTGTAAGCAACTGCTACCCCAGAAAGATGAAATAACGGATGTTCGCTTGGTAAATAACGAGGGTTGATAATTGCTGTAACTGGTGGACGTTCTGCTGGTAAAGTGTGATGGTCGGTAACGATGACATCTATACCTAACTTTTTAGCGTAGATAATTTCATCAATATTTGTGCTACCTGTATCACAAGTAACTATTAATTTAAAATTTTGTCTTGCTAAATTCTCAATTCCGGAATTATTCAGTCCATGAGATTCTCTGAGGCGATTGGGAATGTAATAAGTTAACTGTGTATGTTGCTGAAAAAATTGCCCCAAGCCATCCCATAAGACCGCAGTAGAAGTGATACCATCAGCATCAAAGTCTCCCCAAATCGCAACTTTTTCGCCGAGATTACGTGCTTGTTGTAATCTAGCTACTGCTAGGTGCATTTCTTCCTCAAATTCAAAGGGACTAGCAGGTTGATAAGTTTGATAGTTAACAAAAGTGGCTAGTTGTTGAGAATCTTGAATGCCTCTTTGCCACAATAATTGTGCTGCATATAATCCACTAGATGCAGGTGTGTACTGCTTGACTGCTGCAATAAACCAATCTGGAGGTTGTTCAGTTGGGGCTAAAATCCACTGCATTTTGTCATTGGTCATTTGTCATTGGTCATTTGTTATTTTCTGGATCTTCTATTTTTGATCTTCAATGATTTGAGGTTCATTTACTAAAGGATTGAGGACTAATTCATTAGCAACGCCATCAGATTTTCGGGGGCGAATTGTCGGACGCGATCGCCTGTAACCTGCTCTTTCTGCTTTTTGATGTTCGTAATCAATTAGCCTACCATAATGTGGGTGTTTACTTAAATTCATCGATAGGAAAATATGTTCACGAATATTACCAAAACCTTTGCGATTAAAAAATTTCACTGCTGCTACATTGGTGGGGTCAGTATCTACTAACATGAATCTTGCACCATCTTCAATCATGCGAGAAACGACTTTATCAACTAGCTTGTCTGCTACTCCCTGACGCTGATATTTTGGGTTAACTCCTAGCCACAAAATATAACCATAAGTCCAAGATGCTTTAGTAATTATTGTTCCTAAAATAAATCCTGCTAGTTCTCCACTAGTTTCAGCAACTAAGCAATATTCTGGATCTGTATTGTAAAGTCCAATTACTTCCCACTCGTCCCAAGTGCGATATAGATATGGATATAAATCACTAGTGAATAATTCTTCACCCAAATGATATACAGGAGCGATATCATCAATTCCTAATTCGCGGACATAAATTGCGTCGCTTGTATCAAATGTAGTCATAATTAAGTTATTAATCAGAAATATCAAATTTTTGGTAATTTAGTTAGATAATAAGAATCTTTAGGTTCAGGCTAAGGCGCAGAAATTTACAGCAAGACAACTTTAATTTAAAGTGTGACTTCTTGAATGTTATCAATATTTAGTAATGGATATGTTACTGTATCTTCAGTTGATGGTGTACGTTGGCAACGAACAGCGAATTGGCAGTAATTACAGGCTTTACTAGTCTCGATGAGTTGTGGGAATGGTTGACCTTTTTGATAAAGTTTTAGCCAAGTAGTTAGATTATTTAATAGCTGATTGAGTTCTTTTGCAGTTTGCTGATGTTGCTGATTATCGTACGTATATTTTATATTTTGTGGTCTACCTTCAGATTGAACAAACCAGTAAGTCATTGAGATATTTTCTGGTAAGTATTCGCTGGTTTCGGCTAATACGTACATATAAAGGCGTGTTTGCCAGTTTTGGGCTAATTTACGTTTATCTGGTGGTTTGGGATAGGTTTTCCAATCTAAAATTTGTGCTTGCTGGTTATCTGCAATTAATAAATCATAGATAACAGTTAGTAAATAATCTTGAACTTGTAAGGTACGGTAGTGTTCGCTTTCGCGGAAGGTTTGACTATTGGTTGTAGGCGTTACAATGTCTGGTGCAGCATTAGCAAAAGCAGACATCCACTTTTGTAATTGAGGATCGGCTTTTAATAAACTATCAATTGGTAAACCTATTTCTCGCTGCTGCATTAGCAAGTGAAACCGACTACCTAAAGTTTGCCTTTCTTCGTGTTCTGGATCTGCGGGAGAATTGAGTTGCTCTAAATATGTATGCTGAAACTGGCGGGGACAACGTTCTAGTAAGTTGAGTTGTCCTTGCGATAGTCTTAATAAATTAGGAGAATTTGATAGCATTGTTCTATTATAGATTTAGCCGCGATCGCCCTGGCTAATCTTATTATATTTGTAATAATTTTAAGATTGAGTTGACTTTAATAAATAAAATGATTAATTTTTGGTTCAAAGATGCGACAGTTTAGACGATCGCATAGAATTTCAATCACTTTTAAATTACACTTCTCAACATGACAAATTTTGCCTATATATGTTTTGGGCTAACTGGGCAATAAAATCCAGGCTTTAATTCATGTTTTATTTGTAATTCTGTATCTTCATAACAGATGATTATTACCTCAGAACCACATACGGCGCATAAAATTCTACCTTTATGAGTATAAATATCAAGAGCTTGCTGTAAGTTTTCAGAGGTACGTTCATACATCAAATCGTCTCTATTCATTTCAACCCAAAACTTTAACTTAAAGCTTCACTCAATAGTTCGCGGTGCATTAAGGCTTTATCTACTAAAGATTGAATTTTTTCTGGCAAAAGTGGTTTACCATTGGAATAATATTCCAGCCAAGTTTTACTGATAATATTTGGGTCATCTGGTAAATTTTCTAAATCCCAGCCAGGTATTGCTAAATCTTCCATTAAACGATTGACTTTGGGATCATAACTCAAGGCAAAACAGCGACAACCTTCAGCCGCAGCCATAATTAAACTGTGTAACCGCATTCCAATTGCCATTTCAACACCACGATATACACCTTTTAATAGTTGTGGATCTTCCAGACACAATATTTGACTAACATCAGCTAGATGGGGTTGAATGGCTTGGGCTATGCCTAAATCTTCACTTTTTTGAAATGGCAGCAATAAAATAAATGCTTGGGTAGCTTTTTGAAAATCAACTAATGCTTTGGTGAGGTTAGCTAGGCGTGTTGGTGTGAGTTGAGGGTGCGATCGCAATGTTACAGCAACTCGCGGCGCAGGTAAATCGGCAAGTCCGGGGACTGGCTTTCCTTGTAGCGCCCAAACAGGATCAGGTGCGATGATGTGGGGAATTTGCCAATCTGATAATAAAGCCGCACTGGCGCGATCGCGGACACTAACTTTGGTACAACCAGCAAAATTGCGTCTGGCTAACCAGCGCGTTTGGGGACGCAATAAAGGGCCGATCCCTTGCGCCCAAGCAATGGTTTTCAAATTCATTGTTTGCGCCAATGTCATCAATCCCCCATAATACAGAGGGCTAATGGTACTGGTAACATCTTGAATTAAACTACCGCCACCCCAAATAAAAGCATCGCAGGAACGTAAAGCTTGCAGCACAGGTAGTATAGCCATGCGATTGTAAGTTTCTACATTGTAGCGATCGCGCGTTTCTTCGGGATTGCCAGAAAGCACCACAGGCGTAACATGAGATGGCAACATTTGTAAAAGTGTCGCCAGTAAAGCTTCATCACCACCGTTACCTTTGCCATAATAACCAGACAACAACGCCCGCATAGTTCCCATCTTCAGTATTTGGATTTTAGAATATCAACTTTTTCTCAACAGTTCATAGTATGTCAGCCATCTTGTCAATCAAAGAAGAATTTCCTTATGGGAAGATTGAAGAACAGAAGAAAGAATCAGAGGAAGATTAACTTTTGACTCTTGACTTTTGACTTTTGACTTTTGACTTATTTATGCACGCCCTATCAATTCCCACTTGGATTATTCACATTTCTAGCGTTATTGAGTGGATTGCCGCGATTTGGTTAATCTGGACTTACGGCGAACTCACTGGTAATCGTAGTTGGTGGGGATTGTCCCTAGCCATGTTACCAGCTTTGGTGAGTGCTATGTGTGCTTGCACTTGGCATTATTTTGACAATGCAGAATCTCTAGAATGGCTGGTAACTTTGCAAGCTACCATGACTTTAGTTGGTAATTTTACACTTTGGGCAGCTGCGGTATGGATTTGGCGTTCCAGCAAGTCTGCCAAAAATGTCACAAATAACGTTGCAGTCTCATCTATTAAATCAGAACCATGATCTCAAAAGAAACCCTGTTTGCCCTTTCCCTGTTTCCCTATTTGGGTTTCTTGTGGTTTCTTAGCCGCAGTCAACAAGTACCCCGTTTAGCACTGTATGGATTTTACGGCACACTTGTATTTGTCGGTATTACCATCCCCGCCGGTATTTACGCCAAAGTTCATTATGGCGAAGCTTTGGCAAATGTCGATTGGTTACATGGGGGTGCGGAAGTCTTTTTAACTTTAGCCAATATTTTGGTTGTGATTGGTTTTCGTCAAGCTGTGAAGGAATTAAAAGGCAGGAGGCAGGAGGCAGGAGGCAAGAAGGCTAAAGAATAGACCTCTTGCGTGAATCCAATTATCTCCTCAGACTGGAAGTCTGGGGCTATAAAAACAAAGCCTGCCTATCGCGCTTGCGCTGCGCTTGGCGCACCACGCAGGCTATATATGGTTTGAGTTGAAAAATCTGGTTTGTACAGTTATCAATTTCATTCATAAAACATTCGTGCAAGAGGTCTAATTTGATTTCATACTTCACACTTCAAACTTTTTTCCCTACTCCTCATTTTTTTAAAATTAGCCAAGGAAAAACAAATGGATGTAATACCAGCAATTGATTTACTTGAAGGTCGTTGTGTGCGACTGTATCAGGGAGACTATGAAAAATCCCAAGTTTTTAGTGAGAATCCTGTTGATGTTGCTAAACAATGGGTAGATCAAGGTGCAACTCGCTTGCACTTGGTTGATTTAGATGGAGCAAAAGCAGGTAAAGTAGTAAATTTGAAAGCAATTGAAGCGATCGCTCAAGCCATATCAGTACCAATTGAAATCGGTGGAGGATTACGCGATCGCTCTAGTGTGCAGCAAGTGTTTAACTTGGGTGTACAATGGGCAATCTTGGGAACTGTCGCAGTCGAACAACCACAGCTAGTCCAAGAACTCTGCCAAGAATTTCCCCAACAAATTATCATCGGTATTGATGCGCGAAATGGGAAAGTAGCCACCCGTGGTTGGTTAGAAACCTCGGAAGTTTTAGCTACCCAACTCGCGGTGCGAATGCAAGAATTAGGTGCAGCAGCCATCATCTATACTGATATTCACCGTGATGGTACTCTTAGTGGCCCCAACATTGAAGCATTACGCGAACTCGCCGATGCGATTTCCATCCCGGTAATTGCTTCTGGTGGTGTGAGTTCGGTAACTGATTTGTTGAGTTTATTAGCCTTAGAACCACAAGGTGTCACAGGTGCAATTGTGGGACGCGCTTTGTATACTGGCGATATTTTACTCAAAGAAGCACTACGAGCGATCGGCCCAGGACGCATTCAAGATATACCACCAAATCTTGGCTTTTCTTCCTTTGCTTAAAAATAGCTGGATGCAAAATCGCAGCTAAACACACTCATACTAAGTTGCTTTCAAAACATAGTCTTCCTATTCCCCACCCCAGTAGAGACGTTGTATACAACGTCTCTACAACTTGATATCAGGTTATATGTGTTGAACCGCGTATAAAATCAAGGGTTTTGTCTGTGTAGCCGTGACTTCAGTCGCCTCCGTGCAAGATGTGAATTATGGGAAACACATCTTCTAAGAAGCTGAAGATTGTAATTGTTCTAATCTTGCTAGCACTTCTTGACTGTGAACCGAGGGATTAACTTTGACAAACGTCTCGCGCAAGATACCTTCTGGGTCAATAATAAAGCTGTGGCGCATCGACACAAAACCAATCCAAGAACCATAATCTTTGCTAACTGCGCCAGTTGTATCAGCTAAAAGTGGAAATTTTAATCCCTCAGAATCGCAAAATTCAGCATGAGAATCGACATCATCAGCACTCACGCCAATTATTTGCGTATTTTTTGCCAAATATTTAGGTAAGTCTTGCTGAAAACGCCGCGCCTCAATTGTGCAACCAGAGGTAAAGTCTTTGGGATAAAAGTAAAGTACTACCCACTTACCACGCAAATCAGTCAGAGAGATTTTGCCGTCGCCTGTATTTGTGGGCAATGTAAACTCTGGTGCAGGTTGATTTACTGCTGGTAGTTTACCACCCAGCGCGTTAGCCGCAGGTGAAAAGTTGAGCCAACAAATGAGAGTAAAACAGCTGGCAAATAATAGACTCAAAAAATTGCGCCGCGAAATCATGGTGCAAACTATAATTACAACTTTACATAAGTTTACCTCTGTAAGTACCTAGCCCCAACGAATGGAATTCGCGGCTATAAAAACGTAGACGCGCAAGCGGCTTCCCGCAGGGTAGTCCGCCTACGCGGACTAAAAGAAAATTAAGGGTTTTGTCTGTGTAGCCGCGACTTCAGTCGCTAGGTGCAAGATGTGAATTCTCTTCATCAGTCTGCACTGTTCCCTGTTCCTTGTTCTCTGTTCCCTGGATCTGACTCAGATTCGCTAGAGGGATCTGTGCTTTCGATATATTGGCTATCGAGAAGAAAAGCACCTCTGGTAAAGCGAATACCCCAATAACCTCCCGGACGGCGGTCAAGAACTATACCTTCTTCACCCAAATGGATAACATCTGGTGGACGTAACATTGGCATGGGATCGGCGGTTTTGACGTAGGGTGGTAGCGCCACAACTCGGACTTTGCTACCAATAGCAAATTCTTTGGTCATATAAAAAAAGCTAGAAGTTTGATTAACTCCTAACTTTATCCTAAAGGTGTTGCCAATTTTGTTATTAGTCGGGAAGGAAATTAGGGAATGCGAAAGGAGATAGAACGTCTCTCCTCTCGCCATCTTCTGCAAGGAAGCCTGAGTCAGTCAAAAATCAAAAGTTAAAAATTTATTTGCTAACAGAAAATATTGCTTGTACTTCAGTTAGTGGTAAGTGCCAAACTAATTCAGGTTGCCAAGTATCTGGGTCAAAGTTGGAGTGACGACCGCGCTGATATGCTTGCCATAATCTTTGCCAAGTAAATTCTTGACGAGAATCCAGATTTTTATAAATAACTCTTAATAGTCCTAAGCCTAATAGAACATTAAATACGCCGAATTTTGCGCCTAATAAAAATGCTTGTACTTCTGCTTCGCCTGTGGGGTCTGCACCGTACCCAGTGAGGACGTGAACGCCATCATGAAGTTGTTTGCGGCGAATACCTGTAGTGAAAGGTTTGAGGTTGTGTGCATCGAGGAAATCAACCCAAGCTTGACCAAAACTGCCAGCAGGTAGCGATCGCAATTTTTCTAGATAAACAATTTGTGGCACATTTTTGCCGCGTGCTTCTGTAATGCGATCGAGTTTGTCTAAAAATTGTTGGATAGGAGGCGTAGATTTGGAGGAAGCAATATCAGTTTGCATAATTTTGAGATTAAAAGATTGATGGGGTGGGAGAATAATGCCCACCCTGGCTAAATAACTAGTACAACAAGGCAAAAGTAAAAAGTGAGCCAGTGCGGTGGACGGGTTCCCCGGCATAAAAGAGACAGTGCCGTGGTGAAGCAGTCCGGTCTTGGGGGTTTCCCCCAGGAGGAACTGCTGAAAGGGTCTCCCGACTTGAGGCAACTGTCGTCAACTGGCGTTAGCGCAGCGTTAACGACGCAGGAGCGTCACTCGCAAGAGTCAAAAGGAAAAAGTAAGAATATTGATACCACAAGCCTTTTAGCAATTTCTTATGGTCTGTTTATTTACGCCGTGCTGTACTAGTCGTGTTTTCAAGGCTGAATTGCCAGAATTAGGTATTAGGTTGGCGGCGTTGTTGACGGCGTTCTTTACCTTCTTGACGTAATTGCTGAAGTTTGGTTTTTTGTTCGGGAGTCAAAACAGCTTCAATTTGTTGTTTGGAAGATTCACGTATTTGCCGAATTTGGGTTTTTTGCGCTTCTGTTAAATTCAAATCAGCAAACTTCTTACCACCTCGACGGCCGACACGCTGTCCTGGATTTGCTTGTCTTTCGGCGCGGCGTGCTTCCATTGCTGCTTTGATTTTGGCTTTTTGTTCTGGAGTGAAAACATTTTCAATTTGAGTGCGGGTGTTGCGTTGAATTTGCTCAATTTGGCTCTTTTGCGCGTCAGTTAGACCTAATTCTGCCCAAGGGCCTTTTTTACCTTGCCAGCGGCCTTGTCCTTCTGCTTGGGCTACTAACAGAGGAGAATGAGAGAAGGCTTGAGCTTTCACCGCTAAGGAAGTTGTTGTCAGAGTCAGAGCGATCGCACCAGCAATGAATGATAATGATTTGAGTTTCATTTTGTACCTTGTTTTCTGTTCCGTTTGAGGATGCCATCATCATAGGAATTTACGCTTATTCATCACATGAGGAGAAAGTCATGTTTAGACCCATGACTTTAGTCATGCTTTATTTTTCTGCTATTTGAGTAACAATAATTAGTAAATTCAAGTGACAACAAAAGGCGGGATTAAGTATAATCTCGCCATTTTCTAGTAACACTCTAAATCTCATATTGCTATGAATCAAACTATTCAAATTCACAATCATCCCTTTCGGTTTTTACTGTATTTAGAATGGATATTGCTCACTCTTGCCATTTCATCATCTACTTTTCCTGAATCTTCACCGCGTTTTGCTAGTCACGCCAATCAATTTCCTGAACTGACCATTGGCTGTTTGATTATTTTTGGTGTTATGGGTTTAAGAATCCCCACAGGTAAACCGATCAATAAAATAATTTATACAGCGATTGAAATTTTATTATTATTTATTACGGGGATGTTTGGTGGGCGAGTGGCGCGATTGTTTCCATTCATTTATCTGATTTTAGTAACCCGTAGTTGTTTAATTTTTCAACTATCAGGGCGTTTAGTTGTGACGGGTTTATCTTTTGGTTTATTTTTAATTACCTTAAATTCCCGCTTACCCAAGGCTTTACCACCACAAGCCCAAGAGCGGTTTCGGTTTATTACATTCAATACAGCATTATTATTTGGGTTAAGTTTGGTTTTCGTTTTATTATTAATGAATACAGTTTTAGCTGAACGACAGAGTCGAGAAAAACTGGCGATCGCTAATGATAAACTCCGCCAATATGCTTTGCGAATTGAGAATCAAGCCACCCTAGAAGAACGTACACGCATCGCACGGGAAATTCATGATTCTTTGGGACATTCTTTAACTGCTTTAAATTTACAATTAGAAACCGCTTTAAAATTATGGAATGCCAACCCAGAAAAAGCTCAAACATTTTTAGCTAGAGCCAAAGAATTAGGTTCTAAAGCTTTAAAAGATGTGCGCCAGTCAGTTTCGACTATGCGGGCTAATCCCTTGCAAGAAAAAACTTTAGAACAGGCAATATCTGTACTTTTAGAGGACTTTCATCGCGCTAATGGTATTAGTCCAAGTTGTTTTATTAATTTAGATTATCCTCCGCCAACAGATATTAATATTGCCTTATATCGGATTATTCAAGAATCATTAACGAACATTTCTAAACATGCACAAGCAACAGAAGTAATTATCGCCCTCACTAGTAATAAAAATAGTTTACGGTTGATGGTGCAAGATAATGGCAGAGGGTTTGATATTCAGCAAAATACCACTGGTTTTGGCTTACAAAGTATGCGCGATCGCACCTTAGCATTGGGTGGAGAATTCAATATTCATACTAGTCCCAATTTTGGCTGTCAAATTACCGTCGATATTCCTTTATTGAGTTTAATGCCATGATTAAAGTATTATTAGTAGATGACCAAAACTTAATCCGCCAAGGACTAAAAGAATTACTAAAATTGGAAGCGGATTTAGAAATTATTGGCGAAGCCGAAAATGGTAAAATTGCTGTGGAATTAGCAGCAAAATTACAACCAGATGTGGTATTAATGGATATTAGAATGCCCATTATGGATGGCGTGGCAGCTACTAAAGAAATTCATCAACATTATGAGAATATTAAAATTTTAGTTCTTACTACCTTTGATAATGATGAATATGTTTCGGCTGCATTACAACACGGTGCTATGGGTTATTTACTCAAAGATACACCCTCAGAAGAATTAGCTGTGGCAATTCGCGCTGTTCATAAAGGTTATACTCAATTGGGGCCAGGAATTGTGCAGAAACTATTAAATCAATTTCCGCATGGTATCCCCACACCATCAGAACCCGTACCACCGAGTTTAACTGAACTCACACCCAGAGAAAAAGAAGTTTTAAAGTTAATTGCGACAGGTGCGAGTAACCGCGAAATTGCCCAAGAATTATATATTTCCGAAGGGACGGTGAAAAATCACGTCACGAATATTTTGAATCGCTTGAGTTTGCGCGATCGCACCCAGGCTGCTATCATCGCTAATACCTTTTTATCTTATTTAAATGAGTCTGATTAACTCTCGATTCATCTCAAAATTATGGCTGTCGCAGCGCCGACATTACTTGTGGCGTGACATCTTTACCACCTTGCAAATTTGTCACCACAGATTGAATTGTATAGATAATGCCCCAAGGTATACCCCACCAGCCTAGAAATAAAGACATCACAGTAAATTTTAAGCTTTTTTTTCAGAGTATTTTCCCCAGATTTAATAAAATAGATATTAGAGCTACGTTTAAATGTTAAAATTACTATCGAAAAGCAATAAAGAAAAACAACAAATTTAGCACCGTTAGCTAACTCTTGATTGACTTCTGCTACTGTTAATCCGTCTAAACCAATTATTTTTGACATTTAGCACCTGATATTATTACGAGAATTAACTCTGTATAAATAAAGCCAAACATTCATCTTTTAACACACCCTTTGTCACTTTGATATTTCTAAAAGACTTGGCTATTATTTCTTCGCAAAAAACATGAATCTGTGACTGGTGTATCGAGACTAAATCTTGAATGGAAACACCATAGATAATTTCTGATATACCTGTCCACACACAAGCTGTTGCACACATCGGACAAGGTTCGCAAGTCGTATATATGCTGTAACCTTCTAAAGAAGGATTTTTGAGTTTAGTTGTTAATTTGCGAATCACATTTATTTCTGCATGTGCAGATGGGTCACTATCTGTTTGTACAGTATTATATGCTACTTCAACAACTTCGTCATCCTTGACAATTACTGCACCATAAGGCCAATCACCTTTTTTGGCAGCTTCCAGAGCTAAACGCATAAAATATTCTTGGTTCATTGTTGTTATTACTAGTGAAAAATCAGGCTCAATCATATTCCATATAGATGAAATTTCAGTAAAAGTTTTAAAGGTCGAATAAATATGTTAATAAGTAGAGAAAAAACAGAATTTTACTTAACAGACTTGGAAACACCTACTGGAAAATTTATCAATCTGACAATTGCGGCTTTAGTGCTAATTTCGTCAGGAATTTTTGTTGCCCAAACTTATAATATTCCTTATAATATTAGATTGCAGCTTGATTTTATAGATACTGCTATCCTGGTAATTTTTGCGGTAGAGTATATAATTCGCCTCTGGAGTGCTGAAAACAAGCTGAAGTATGTTTTTAGTTTTTATGCCATTTTAGATTTAATGGCGATATTGCCATTTTTCTTAGGCGCAGTAGATATCAGCTTTATTCGCCTCCTGAGATGGTTTCGGATTTTAAGATTAATTAGGTTTATTGATCAGAAGTTTTTGTTTGCCAGTGTCAGCAGTGAAGATAGTTTAATCTTCGTGCGGATATTGTTTACATTATTTGCAATTATTTTTATTTATTCGGGGTTAATTTATCAAGTTGAACATCCAGTAAACCCCCAAGTTTACACTACATTTTTGGATGCGTTTTATTTTTCTGTTGTCACGATGACGACTGTCGGGTTTGGAGATGTCACACCAATTTCCGAAGCGGGAAGGCTGTTGACAGTGTTAATGATTTTAACAGGTGTCACCTTAATTCCTTGGCAAGTGGGAGATTTAATTAAGCGGTTGGTAAAAAATGCTAATCAAGTAGAAACGGTGTGTTCCGTCTGTGGGTTAGCTTTTCATGATTTAGATGCGGCTTTTTGTAAAAGATGTGGAACAAAATTGAGAATTAAAAGTGGCGAGTAAAATTACAATTTTCCTAAATTTTCTGGTTCCTGCGTATATTTTATGGAGAGTTAATAGAAAAGTGCCAGTTTAATACTCTGTCATACTTAATATATTAGGATTGAGAAAAAGATTATACGAAAACTTTCCATATAACCAATAGTTATTTGGCTGAAATGCACGAAGAACCGACCAGACTGAATTTACTTGTACTACGTTCATCCGATATTGATCGAGCCATGACCTTCTACGTAACGGTTGGGTTAACATTTGTTCGCCATTCGCACGGTAAGGGTTCCGAACACTTCGCTTGTTTGATCGATGGTTTAACATTTGAAATCTATCCGCAGCGTACCGCAGATGACTCGACTGCAAATACTCGATTTGGATTCACTGTCGCGAATGTTGACGGGATTGTTGAGGAACTACGAAAGATTGCTGCCATAATCGTGTCAGAACCCATAGAATCAGAATGGGGACGGCGGGCGGTCGTCAGAGATTTCGATGGACACACGGTTGAACTAATCTCGACTTAACCACTAACTGCACTCTACGATAGACGCAATACGGCGGATCAAGACACCAGGATGGCCAAATAAAAAAACATTGTACCGAAGCCGCCTATGATGCTTTGTGGCATGGTGAAAGTTGGCTTTAAGCTTCCAGTTGGAGAGGAGTATTTTATGGAAGCAAGGCTTGTATATCGACAGGACTTACGCAACTGGCACGTTGAATTATTTTAGGTTTAGATGGTTATAAACTGGCGAAAGTTCTTGCGGTAGTGGCTGCGGTGGTGGCTAAAACTGAGTGTGATATAATACATTTCAGAGTTGAAAAAGCGAGATGAATTAAACAACCGCTACCGAGATTTTGACAATTAATTGTTCCTAACTTTAGGCATTTCCTAACAAGGAGTAAAAGTAATGGATACATTACTGCATAATTTTATTGCAGATATGTATGGGCCGAACTTTCTGCTATTGTATGGTATTGTTATTGCCGCAACTTTGTTATTGTGTGAGCGTTTAGTCCAAGATCCAACAAAAAATCAGCCTTTACCCTTAATTCCGGCTGAACCAGATCCTTACAAAATCGCTTACTTGCGTTCTCAAGCCACAGGAATTGCTCATTTAGTATTATTCAACTTGATTCAGCAGGGTTATTTGCAAGTCAGCGAACAGACTATCAGTAAAGCATCTAACCATCCTGACATCTCAAATTTACAACTAGTCGAACGGCAAGTTTTTGAGAAAATTTCTGAACCTGCTACAGCTAAAACATCTCTGTGGTTAGCGACTCAGTGTGTACAGTTATTCTGCAATTCTTATCAAGAAAAGTTGTGTGATGAACAACTGCTGTATGGTGCGAAGTGGCAAGAATGGAATATTAAAGTCGGCTTGGTTGGTGCGATGCTAATTTTTGGCTTGGGTGGCTATAAGTTGCTGATAGCTTTGGGTAAGGGACGCTATAACGTTGGTTTTTTGATAATTATGGGTGTGTCGTCCATTATTTATCTGCTGTGGTATGTGAGTCAGCACAAGTTTCTCAGCCATTTGGGAAAAAGGTATCTGCAACAACTGCAAACCACCTTCAACAAACTGCGCGAAACTTCTATTGTCAACAACAACTTACTAGTATTAGCACTATTTGGTGTTGAGTCTTTGGCTGGAACTGCCTACGATGCTTACTATAAAGCGTTCTTTCCGCCAGTTTATTCTACGAGAAGTAGCCGCAGTAGTTCGTCTAGTAGTTCATGTAGTAGTGGTAGTTCCTGCGGTAGTTCTTGCAGTAGCGGGAGTTCCTGCGGTAGTTCTTGCGGTGGTGGTTGTGGTGGTGGCTGTGGTGGTTGTGGTGGTTAGAGAAAATGTTAACTAAACCTGTACCAAGCACAGTTATAAAATCGCTAATACTCAAGTTATTCATTATCTTACTGGTAATTTGTTTAGTGGTGGCGATCGCTAACATCATCACAGACATGAATAACGTTGATTTTCTGCGATTTTATGGTGCTGTTGTCATCATCACGGCGTTAGTTGGTCGCTGGTTTATGCAAGATCATACGAGAAATCAACCTTTACCCCTCATTCCCTCTGAACCAGATCCTTATAAAATCGCTTACTTGCGTTCTCAAGAAATGGGAGTAGCAAAGGTAGCAGTGATGGACTTGTCACAGCGCGGTTATTTACAAATCACGGAAGACTCTATCCAACAAGCAGAAAATCATCCTGATGTATCTCTGCTAACAACCATACAACGTGAAGCATTTGATTGGTTCACTACACCAACAACACCAAGAACATCTGGATGGTTATTAGCTAGAAAATTGCAGCCGCACTGCACAGTTTATCAACAGCAATTACAAAATGAACAACTACTAACTTCTGAACAAATGCAAGTCCGAAAAGAGTTAGTTAGTTTTATCGGGATTTCTATCATTCTGATGCTAGGTGGCTTTAAATTGGTAGTAGCGTTATTAGATGATTCCCATAATGTCGCTTATCTCATCATTGTGGGAATATTTTCGGTTTATTTTCTCCATAGTCTCTCTCAAATACCTCGTCTTAGCACGCTGGGGAAAAATTACCTCAAACAACTCGAAACCACATTTGGACAATTAAAACCGAAAATTCAAGCTGATATCCCAGAAGTAACCTTCGCGCAGTTAAGACAAAAAGTAGAAATTGGTATTCCTTCGGAATTGGAATACAAATTGGCTGTCGCACTTTATGGCTTTGAGTTACTCGCTGGAAGTCGCTACGACAGATATCAAAATATTTTTGTACCTGTGATAAATACCGCCAGTAGACAAAATAGTAGTTCTGGTGGCTGTGGCGGTGGTGGTTGTAGTGGTGGTTGTAGCGGTTCCTGCTGTGGTGGTGGTTGTGGCGGTTGTGGTGGAGACTAAAAAATGATGTTATCTCAACTTCCTACTTTGGGTGTCGGGTTGGGTTTTCGAGAACCATTCAAAAGTGATTTGTTTCTCAACCGTCAACAAGTGGACTTTCTGGAAATTGTGGCGGAACATTATCTGGATGCACCAGTACAAAAACAACAAGAGTTAGAAATACTGGCTGCACATTTTCCGATAATTCCCCACGCCATTAATTTGTCGCTGGGTAGTGCAGAAGGTGTAGATACAGATTATTTACGCAAACTTGCTGCACTCATTCAACAACTTAACCCGCCTTGGTGGAGTGAACATATTTGTTTTACCAAAGCTGGCGGTGTGGATATTGGGCATTTATCACCCTTACCTTACACCAAAGAGGCGGTAGATATACTCTGTCGCAATATTGCCGAAGTGCGGCGCTTTGTTGATGTGCCGTTAATTCTGGAAAATATTACCTATATGGTAAAACTTCCTGGTGCAGAGATGACCGAAGCTCAATTTTTGGCGGAAGTGGTAGAACGTGCTGACTGTGGTTTGCTGTTGGATGTGACGAATTTACATACCAATGCAGTGAATTATGGTTATGATGTGCATGATTTTCTCAATGATTTACCTTGGGAACGTGTTGTGCAGTTGCATTTCGTCGGCGGACATTGGCATGATGGGGTATTAATTGATAGTCATTCCCAGTCAACTCCTGCGGAAGTTTGGCAAATAATGGCGGAAGTGGTAGCCCGTATTCCCGTGAAAGGGATAGTGTTAGAACGGGATGAAAATTTACCTCCGTTTACAGAAATAGTCCAAGAATTGCAGACAGCACGAGAAATTCTCATACCAAGTTGCTGGGGTGGGAGTGGGGAATAATATTGATGACAAAACGAACCGCAAAGGACGCAAAGGACACGAAGTTAAGAGAGTTTGAGAGAGTTGTTGCGTAATTCCCATACAGGACTTACACAAAAATCGTCAAAAAATCTAATTTATCGAACCGCCAAGTCGCCAAGAACGCCAAGAAATCGTAGAGTTTGCGTAAGTCATATATACAAATTAGGCTTTGCATAAATGCGGGATGAGATCATAAAATTCCACTTTTAAAACTCTTGCTCTTTGCGCCTTTGCGTCTACCGCAAGCGGAACGCCTAGCGGCGAATGCGTGAGACAAAAATCATCCTCGTAATTAGCAACACCACAAATTAAATACTTAACAGCTTAGGAGTTATCAAAGATGGGGTTAGCACAAACCCAGCAAGTTTTAGCCCAGCTTTACACCAATACTGAATTTCGAGGGCGTTTTTTTGCCAACCCCCAAGCAGTGGGTGTGGAGTTTGGTTTGAGTGATGCTGAAGTGCAGCAGTTAGCTGAAGTTTCATCACAGGAAGTCAATATATTTGCTAATTCTCTGAAGTGGAAGCGGTTAGGGGAAATACGGGAATTATTACCGCGCACTGCTAAGGTGTTGGGGAAAAATTTTAATACTTTGTTTTGGCGATATGCGGAAACTTATTTACCGACGGGAATTAAAAAACATCGGGATGATGCGATCGCTTTTGCTAACTTTATGATTAAGGTGGCGCAAAATGAAAATTTAGCACCTGCTTGGATAGGTGATTTAGTCAGGTATGAACAAACCTGGTTGTTAACTTATGAACCAGGGATTTGTTTAAAATTTTGTTGGTTGCGTTACGCCATCCATCGTGATTTTACTGCAAAACCAACTTTGGCAATCTGGTGGCGTTGGTCGGAGCGATCGCAGTTACGTCATATAATATTATCTCACGCAGAGACGCAAAGGCGCGGAGAGTATTAGGAGTTGTATATTACTTGACTAATGAACAAAATAGACCGCCAGAGAGAACATCAAGCCAATGAACGAACCTTTTTAGCTTGGTTGAGAACTTCTATTGCCTTAATTGGTTTTGGTTTTGCTATTGCAAGGTTTGGTCTATTTTTACGCCAATTAAATACAGCCATTACCCAACAGGAACCTGTGGTTCATCCCCTATTTAACTCGGAAAATTTAGGAGTTGCTTTAGTAATTGTGGGAGTAAGTGCGATCGCCTTAGCCGCGTGGCGATATAATCAGGTTTTCTGGCAAATTGAACGGGGAGATTATCAACCCAATCGTTTAGCAGTGTGGATTCTCACAGCAGTGGTGATGATTTTAGGTTTACTGAGTATTCCTTTATTATTTTTACGCAATCATCTGACACCACGCCCATCTTCCATACCACCCCAGCCCCAGACTAAAAATATTAACCCAGAATAATTAATGATTTATTTGTGACCATAGACATATTTAAATTATGACTATTGGCATATTTTTCAAATTAATTTTGTGCTTTTAAATATCAGCCGCTAAAATTTTAGAATAGATTAATTAGGCAGATAAAACTGTTTTGAAAACTCAAATCAGTCCCCGCACCTCTACCCCCACAAATCAAAAGCATCTATTGAAAAGTCTTGAATAGAGATTGTTCCTGCCCTTGAGTACATCGTTAATAGATATTATTAAATAAAGTATTTCGGATGAGATACTAAGAGCATACAATCACTATTTAGAGTCAACTCTAAAGCCAGCAAGTGGTCAATCAAATATTATCCTAACCAGGGATAATCCTACCTATACATATTGGATTTTCCAGTTGGATACAGCTAACATGAATCACCAACTTCCAGGCTTTAACTATTTCTAATTAGTACCACAACGCTGTCTGATAGTGCCGTTTAAAGGCTAGGACTACAATTATGAGTCAAACCTTTGCAACCATCGACGGGAATGAAGCTGTTGCCCGTGTTGCTTACAAATTAAATGAAGTAATTGCTATTTATCCTATTACCCCCTCTTCCGCGATGGGTGAATGGGCGGATGCTTGGTCAGCAGAAGGTCGTCCCAATCTTTGGGGTACGGTTCCCAGCGTTGTGCAGATGCAAAGTGAAGGTGGTGCGGCTGGCGCAGTTCATGGGGCATTACAAACAGGTTCTCTGAGTACCACATTTACGGCTTCTCAGGGGCTATTGTTAATGATTCCTAACCTCTACAAAATTGCGGGGGAACTCACTAGCACAGTTGTTCATGTGGCTGCACGCTCATTGGCTACTCACGCTTTATCCATTTTCGGCGATCATAGTGATGTAATGGCGGCGCGGGCGACTGGCTTTGCCTTGTTGTGTTCCGCTTCAGTGCAAGAAAGTCACGACTTAGCCCTCATCGCCCATGCAGTGACTCTCAAATCCAGAGTTTCGTTTATGCACTTTTTTGACGGGTTCCGCACCTCTCATGAAGTGCAGAAGGTGAAATTACTGGCGGATGACGATATTAAATCGCTCATTCCCGACGAATTAATCTTAGAACACCGCGCCCGTGCTTTAACCCCAGACCGCCCTGTGTTGCGGGGTACTGCCCAAAACCCAGATGTTTATTTCCAATCGCGGGAAGGCGCAAACCCTTACTATAACGCCTGTCCAGAGATTGTCCAAGATATCATGGATCAATTTGGCGATCGCACAGGTAGATATTACCGCATTTTTGAATATCACGGTGCTGAAGATGCGGAACGGGTAATTGTCATCATGGGTTCTGGTTGTGAAACCGTCCATGAAACAGTTGATTATCTCAACGCCCGTGGGGAAAAAGTCGGCGTGGTGAAAGTACGCCTCTACCGTCCCTTTGATATCCAAAGGTTTGTGCAAATGTTACCAGAAACTGTACAAGCGATCGCGGTTTTAGACCGCACCAAAGAAGCAGGTAGCACAGGCGAACCACTATATCTCGATGTGGTCGCAGCTATCCACGAAATCTATGCTGAACGCGGTAGTGGTAGAGACAAGGTTCCCTCAGAAATTGTTGCTGCCCGTGGTAGTGGCAGAGATGAGGTTCCCTCGGAAATTGTCGCTGCCCGTGGTAGCGGTAGAGATGAGGTTCCCTCAGAAATTGTCGCTGCCCGTGGCAGTGGTCGAGATCAAGTCCCACCGATGATTATCTGTGGTCGTTACGGTCTTTCCTCCAAGGAATTTACTCCCGCAATGGTGAAGGCCGTTTTCGACAACTTATCTCAACCAAAACCAAAAAATCATTTCACTGTGGGTATTCACGATGATGTTACCCACACTTCCCTTTCCTTTGACCCCAACTTTTCCATCGAACCCGATAGCGTCGTCCGGGCGATGTTCTACGGCTTGGGTTCCGATGGTACGGTGGGGGCGAATAAAAACTCCATCAAAATTATCGGCGAGGGAACCGATAACTACGCCCAAGGTTACTTTGTCTACGACTCGAAAAAATCCGGTTCCATGACCGTATCTCACCTGCGGTTCGGGCCGCAACCGATACGGTCTACCTACCTGATAGACAAAGCTAACTTTATTGGCTGTCACCACTGGGTATTTCTAGAAAAGGTGGATGTGCTGCAAGGGGCGGCAACTGGGGCAACCATTTTGTTAAACAGTCCTTTTGATAAAGAAACGGTTTGGCAAAATCTCCCCCTCAAAGTGCGACAGCAAATTTTAGAGAAGCAACTGAAATTGTATGTAATTAATGCCAACCAAGTCGCCCGTGAAAGTGGCATGGGGGGACGCATCAATACAATTATGCAGGTGTGCTTTTTTGCTTTAGCCGGGGTATTGCCACAAGCAGAAGCGATCGCCAAAATTAAAAAGGCGATCGAAAAGACATACAGTAAAAAAAGGTGCAGATATCGTCCGCATGAATATGCAAGCGGTCGATATGACCCTGGATAATCTGCATCAAGTCAATATCCCCACCGCCGAACAAGGTAAATGGCTAGATGAAGAACTATTCTCGACCAATTCCTTACCTGTGAGTGCGCCCGAATTTATCCAAGAAGTCCTCGGTAAAATCATGGTTTGGCAAGGTGATGATTTACCTGTCAGTGCCTTACCAGCAGATGGAACCTTCCCCACAGGTACAGCCAAGTGGGAAAAACGCAACGTCGCCCAAGAAATCCCCGTTTGGGAACCGGATGTCTGCGTACAATGCAGTAAATGTGTGATGGTTTGTCCGCACAGTGCTATCCGTGGCAAAGTTTATCAAGAAAGTGAATTAGCTAATGCACCATCCGCCTTTAAGTCGGTGAATGCCAAAGATAAAGATTTTAATCATCAAAAGTTTACTATTCAAGTTTCCCCCGAAGATTGTACAGGTTGCGCTATTTGTGTAAATATTTGTCCTGCTAAAAGTAAATCTGAACCAACGAAAAAAGCCATTAATATGGCGCAGCAACTCCCTTTAAGAGAACAAGAAAAGCAAAACTGGGATTTCTTTTTAAACTTACCTAATCCCGACCGGAGAAATTTAAAATTAAACCAAATTCGTCAACAACAATTACAAGAACCCTTATTTGAATTTTCTGGTGCTTGCGCTGGTTGTGGTGAGACACCTTATTTAAAATTATTAACCCAATTGTTTGGCGATCGCTCAGTTATTGCTAACGCCACAGGCTGTTCTTCCATCTACGGCGGCAACCTCCCCACCACCCCTTGGACAACCAATGCCGATGGACGCGGCCCCGCTTGGTCGAATAGTTTATTTGAAGATAACGCCGAATTTGGTTTTGGTTATCGCTTATCTATAGATAAACAAGCCGAATTTGCCGCCGAATTATTACAACAACTCAGCAGTGAAGTCGGCGATAATCTCGTTCATGCCATACTCAGTGCCGAACAAAAAAATGAAGCAGATATTTGGGAACAACGAGAAAGAGTTGCCTTATTAAAAGATAAATTAGATCACATTTTAACTGCTGCGATCGACGCTAATTTAAAATCTAAAATTATCAATTTAAAATCAATTGCAGATTACCTAGTTAAGAAAAGCGTCTGGATTATCGGCGGTGATGGTTGGGCGTATGATATTGACTTTGGCGGTATTGACCATGTGTTAGCCAGTGGTCGCAACGTCAATATTTTGGTAATGGATACAGAAGTATATTCTAATACTGGCGGTCAATCTTCCAAAGCCACCCCCAAAGCAGCAGTAGCCAAATTTGCCGCCAGTGGTAAGCCTGCACCCAAAAAAGACTTAGGCTTAATGGCCATGAACTACGGTAATGTCTACGTAGCCAGTGTAGCTTTAGGCGCAAAAGATGACCACACTCTCAAAGCCTTTTTAGAAGCCGAAGCTTACGAAGGCCCATCATTAATTATTGCCTACAGCCATTGCATCGCCCACGGCATCAACATGACCACCGGAATGAATCACCAAAAAGCCTTGATAGAATCAGGACGTTGGTTGTTGTATCGCCACAATCCCCTATTAAAAGAACAAGGTAAGAACCCCTTACAATTAGATATGCGCCCTCCAACGCAATCTGTAGAAGCATCAATGTATCAAGAAAATCGCTTCAAAATGCTCACCAAGAGTAAACCAGAAATTGCCAAGCAGTTGTTAGAACAAGCACAAGCCGAAGTTGATGCACGCTGGCAAATGTATCAATATCTGGCAGACAGGAATTTTTAGGAATCACCTTGATGGGAAAAGGGTGATGTTATGCTAGACAGAAAAGGGTTTGGAACTAAAATCTAATGAAGACTCGTAGCTTTACAGTGATTCTTTACAAAGAAGATGATGTGTATATAGCTGAGTGTCCAGAAGTTGGCACGGTAGATCAAGGAGAGACAATTGAACAAGCGATCGCGGGTTTGAAAGAAGCGACGCAGCTCTACTTAGAAGAATTTCCCCTACCTGAAACATCTCCTAGATTTGTGACTAGCATTGAAGTCAGTTATGCCTAAGCTACCACGAATCTCAAGCAGAGAAGCAATTCGCGCCCTGGAGCGGTTAGGATTTGAGCAAGTTCGTCAAACAGGTAGTCATGTTGTGATGAAAAAGGCGATCGCAGAAGGTGAAATAGGCTGCGTTGTCCCTGTGCATCAGGAATTGAAGGTTGGTACTTTGAGCGGCATTCTTAAGCAAGCACAAGTTACAGTCGAAGAGTTTATTGATAACCTATGAGGTCTAACAACTGTGTTGTCTAGTAAGAGTCTTCTGGTGGACATAGGTAAAAAGTTAGGTTAATTACACAGTAATTTTTCCGAGTATTAGGTAATTGTATGAAAAATTTTTGTATACTAATGCAGTTATGCTGATTATATCCAAAATAATCTACTGAATAATTGCTTTTATCTTGCTGATAAGAAAGTAGCGTTATGAAACCATCCATACATAAACTCTGTCCTTATTGTTGCCAAGAGAAGCCGTACATTGAATTCAATAAAGAACACCTTCCAGCAAAATCTCTATATAAAAGAAGAGGTAAAAACGAGAACGCAGATGCTGCCATTATTGATGTATGCAAAACCTGCAATAATCAGAAGTCTATTTGGGACAACGAAATTCTTGCTCTTTACGGACACCCGACTAATCTGGAAGCAGCTATAAAAGCTCAACAAACGCTAAAAAATCCTAAAGCCATCTCAGATATCGATCTGCTTACGCTTGTGATGGCAAGATATGGAACACAAACTGGAAATTCATTAGGGAAGGCAGGAGGAATTAGATTAGATATATTATCACAGTGGATGTCATATGTAGCACGAGGTATTTACTATTTTTTTGAGAGAGAAGTCTTCAGGGGAATTGTTGATCCAAGACCTAACGTGTTGCCCTACAAAATAAATTCACTCGATGGTGAAGGTTGTAGAATTCACACAATTACTGAACTCTGTTCGATTGCGCTTATTAGTAAAGGACAAAATGTAAGCCTTTTAGCATCGGTAATACTCAGAATGCAGGATGGAGTGGGATGGAACACTTTTTCTTGTTTTATGCACAAAACAGAAGAACAAGCTCGTGCATTCTATGCAACCACACCAGATGCATCTTCTAAATTGACACAAAAACTAACAAGACCAAGGTCAATCTATGAAATTAGCAAATCTGGCGACACAATATCCTATCACGGTATAAAACGTGTAAAAAATAATGACGACACCAAAATCCAGTAGGGTGTGTTGATGAAATTTACCGCACCTGATATTTATTTGAATAAAAACTGGAATAATAATTTGATTGTAAAGTTTTTGCAGCAATTCTAACTGCTTGATATCTGCCAAGTTTGTAATTGGTGAAGTATCACTTACAACAATCATAATAACTGGAACTTTGTTGAGGGTCATTTACTCTCCAATTTTAAAGGAGTGTAGAATAAGCGGTGTGTGAAGTGAGTGCCTTGAATGCCAACAGATACCCAACTGAGAGGTTTATATCGACTTAGCTATTGGCTAACATATATTTTGCTTCAGCCCATACATCTTGTTTGCATTGATGAGCGCACAAATAACTTGTATATTTTGGCTGGAAACGCTGAAAATCTAGAGTTCCAGATTACACCAAACGGTGAGGTGTTTTGATGAGTCAGGTTAACTATGCTGCTATGTCTGATGAAGAATTGAGACGATACTTTCTACAACATCGTGATGACAAGCTGGCATTTCGGGCTTATCTTGATAGATTAAATGAGCATCCACACAAGATAATTACGACTGTAGACGATCCTGATTTTGATGCCAAAATTCAAGCAGCAATTATGGAGAAAATGCAAGCCGCAGATAATAACGGCGACGCAAAAGCTTAAGTTCAGTTTAGCTTTTGCAAGTCCGGTTATGAGGGATATGAATGACTTTTCAAATAACCTCTCAATCATTTTTGTGTCTTAGATATTGAGTCAGCAATCTAAAACAGTGGTCGTCGTTAACTCCTGGCAGCTTTTCTTGTAATGCGGCATAAGCATCTTGAGTCAGAAGGATGGGGTAGCCTATTTCAAAATCATCAGTGTCTGATGATATGATTTCACTTAATTGACCTACAACTCTCAAAATTGTTTCGCTAACAATTTTTGTATCTAGTGAACCCACTAGTCGCTCTAATTCTCTCTTGGTTGATTCTGTTAACCAAACTCTGATTAAACCAGTATTCAAAACTTCTCCAATCACAGTGAAGATGTAAAGATTGGGATCAATTGGAGATGGAATATCAAAGTAAGGTTGAATTTTAGCACCTGCTGATGTTGTGACAGAATATCTTTTCTTGCCAGTTTCTCTTTCATAAATCCATAAATTTTGACTTTGTTTCCTGGAACCGCCACCTGAAGGTTTCCATTCTGCATAGTAATCATCTGGATTAGGAATGAGCATTTCTTCTTCAAAATATAAAAACTGTCGTAAGCTTTCTTGCCACAGCAACCATCCAGTTCTCATATCAGGAATACCAGAAGATTGAGCTTGCTGACTCACTTTATTTCTCCGTTGATTGATCAGTTCACCATATTGTGTTAGGACATTACGCATAACTTGATTTGGATCTTGATCATCGACTGGAATTCGGATTGAGCGCGTAGCTGCGGGGTGCATTAAAGTTGTACCACAAGCATCTCTTAAATCAGGTTTTGATCGATAGCAAAGCATCTTATGTTCTACGCCCAGAAGATCATACATCACATCAATATTTAAATTAGACCACCCAGCCTTGGGGATTCCTTTTGCACGACAGTAAACATCTGCCCAATCTCCCTCTTCAAACTTTCGCCCCATCATATAAGCTACTTTAATAGCAAGATATGTCTGAGCATCTTCATATTCTTTTTGGGTAAAGGCTGGTAGTGTTCGAGGTCTGTGCATCTGTGTATTCTCTAACTTAATTTTATCGACGAGTTCTCGAAATGATTCAAAATTAATCGAAATTAAGCTATCTTTGATAGCTGTAGCTAACCACTTAGAATATAATCGTCGATAATCAAACTCAGGTTGACGTGCAACATGGAGAAAGCTTTTAGTAAAACTTTTTTTCTTGAGCCAAATATTTTTTGATAAATTTAATTATATTTTGCTGTACTATCTGGTCATTATTTTGATTTATCTGTATGTTTTTTTGTGGATATAATTGAATATTGTCAATTTTTTGACAATGCAATATTAAATCGTAGCCCACAGCATTATCTGACACAAACATCTTAAATGTGCCATGCTTTTTATCGAAAATTTGAGTTCCTTTAATTTCAAAACCTGCATCTGCTAAAGCTTTTTGAATTACCATCCATACTTTTTCCGATGAGTTATGAAATGCAACAGTTAACCAACTCTTATCTTTCAGTACTCGTTTAATCTCCATAAAAGCTTTAGTGAGAAGATTCTGATAATCTTCATAACTTTTACCTTGAACAGAATTGACGATCGCCTCTTCTGTATTATCCGTCCATTGTTGCAGCCAACTTTCCCAAATAAGATTCATTTCCGAATAATTAATGTTCGATCCAAACGGAGGGTCTGTGAACACATAATCAATAGATTTATTCGGTAATTGGCTAAGGCTACAGGCAGACTGGGTACTGACTTGAACAGTGCGAGGAATGTGAGCAGATTCTCGAAAATACCAACTAATTGTTGCAGCTTTTCTTTGAAAAGTTTGAAAAACATTTTGCTCATTCATGATAGTTGGGACATTAAAGTTAGCCGTATTACCACTACCACCCCAAAATCGAAACTCACTAAAAACTGTTACACGTTGGTATAAAGATGTTAATGTAAACAAAAGCTTTTCTCGAATTTCTTTATCTGGCCAATTAGATGCTTCATTCCAGAGAAATGCCATTGCATATAAAGCTCTATGGGTATAGCATTGGTCGATTGTATTAATACCAGCAGAGATGGGTTGACGGGTATTTACTCCGACTGGAATCTTATTTTGTGGGAACCAAAGATTTTCGGGAATTAATGAACTTTCTATTGAATCAATAAGATGATGATCAAAAGAGTCCAAAGGCACGCAACTTTCTTTTAGGCGATGTCCGCAACATTTGTAACCAATAGCTACAGGGTAACGTTGAGTTCGTTTGAGATTACGTTTTTTAAGTAAGGAATTACAGTGAGGACAGTTGAATTCTTTTTTGATTTTACTTTCTTTAACAGAAGGTTTCTCATCACGTCCAACATCCCAAAAAATAAATTCTTGCTGACAATGATTACAAATTAATCCGTAGCTCCAAACAGTATACAAAACATTTGCTTCTGAACCGCATTCTCGACAGTGAGTGGTATATAGCTTTTTTTTGTAATTGTGCTGCACGATTTAAAAGAGTGTTAACCGCATTGAGATAACGACCAGGATCAATAGGAGTATTAATGTTATAAGCAATAAAAGCTGCTGCTGGCGATAGATCAGATAATAAAGCTTTGCGTCCGAGTTCTGTTGCTGCTACTCCAGTCATACCTGAACCACAAAAAGGATCTAAGACGACATCGCCAGGATTTGTATAATGTTCAATTAAAGGTTTAATTCCTTGTGGTGGAACTTTAGTATGATATGTATGAGCGTCATAAACATAAGAATTTTTACCAGCCGTGATATCCTTTGAGAATGGTTCATCTATTGTTTTAGGTTGTTTATTAAGATTAATTAGCTCTGAAAAATGAGGATTTAATATGAAACTGAAATTGGCATTGTGATGATAATTAGTTAACTCTAAATTTATTTGTGAGTTTTCCATAAGTTATGGTTAGATGTATAGCAGTATCTTTATCAAAGCTAGATGCTAGTGTATCGATAAATGTAACTTTTTAATAAGGTGTTGACGTAATTGTATATGAAGGATAGCAGATATATCTAAAAAAGATATTTTGCTTGGTTTCAGTCATCTAAAAATACGGCAGAATAAAGGTCTTTACTATGACAATTTATTTGATAATTGTAACTTTTCTTAATAGTTAATTTTCTTAAGTGTCTTAACTGTCCTTGCGTTTCTGTTAAGAAAGATAGAATATGTAGTCATCATTTCTTACAAAAAAAAACAAAAGGAAAACACTTATGGCTATAGATAGAGAAACTGAAGATACAACAATTTACAAAGTTGTAGTTAATCATGAAGAGCAATATTCCATCTGGCCAGCTGATAGAGAAAATCCTTTAGGCTGGAGAGATGCGGGTAAAACAGGTATTAAGGCAGAGTGTTTGGAATATATTAAAGAGGTATGGGTAGACATGAGACCTTTGAGCTTGCGTAAGAAAATGGAAGAAATGGGCTACCAGTGAGTCCAGTATGGTGCGTTACATTTCATTAACGCACCTGATTTCTATGGGTTCTTATAAAGGTAACTGAATGATAAACTCAGTCCTTTTGCCTAGATGAGAATTGCTTGTTGAGCTTGCCGATAAAGTCTGGCATTTTCTAATGCGATCGCTGCTTGGAAAGAAAGTAAATTAATTACTTGTAGCTGCTCGTTAGTAAATACACCACTTGTGAGTTTATTTACTAAATATAAAATTCCCTTGGTTAATAATTGGTGTACATAATATACTTTTTGGTTGATGTTCTAGCAAATATTGATCCATCACTCCCGGAATATCTGTTTGACAGTTATTAATCACAACAGTTTCTTGAGTATTCTTGACATAATTGATAATTCTTCTAGGTACAGCTTGACAAATATTGAGTAATTGTGGTTTGAGAATAGTTTGTATTTAATTTTGGGGATGGACATTGATTTATTCAGTGTAATCACTTAGTTAGTTTACTGTGAACGCGATCGCTCGATATCTTAGGCTTGCTCAACAAAAACCACCAGATTTCTAAACTAATTAATGCCAAACCAATTCCTGTGACTGCACCTTTAATTAAAAGTGGTTGCTCAATGCGGCGGAACTGAGTGTTTGGTGGTTCTGTTGAGTTAGGGATTTGGGCGCTCGCTACACCGCAAGCTAAACTCAACATCAATCCGCAACTAACGAGATTACTAATAATTGCCTTGCTAGTCCACATATTTACTTCTCCTTAGCCAATTACTTTGGCTCGAAAGTTACGCAAACGCAGCGCATTAGTGACTACAGAAACTGAACTAAAAGCCATTGCTGCACCTGCAATGATTGGGTTGAGCAACCACCCAAAGATCGGAAACAGAATTCCAGCAGCGATGGGAATACCCGCGACGTTGTAGATAAACGCGAAGAATAAATTTTGGCGAATATTACGCATTGTGGCGCGGCTGAGTTGAATTGCTGTCACGATGGCTTGCAAATCACCAGAGATTAGGGTGATGTCACTAGCTGCGATCGCTACATCTGTACCAGTACCAATGGCAATTCCCACATCGGCTTGAGCTAAGGCTGGTGCATCATTAATCCCATCACCAACCATCGCTACAATTGAGTGCTGAGTGCTGAGTGCTGAGTAATTCTCTCTCGTCCCCTTCGTCCCCCTTCTCCCTTCCCCTTGCAACAACTTAATTGCTTCTACCTTCTGTTCAGGGCGAACTTCTGCTAATACTCTTGTAATACCAACTTCACGGGCAATACTTTCGGCGGTGTGGCGATTATCACCTGTGAGCATCACAACTTCTAAACCGAGTTTTTGCAAGGCTCGCACAGCTTGAGGTGAAGTCGGTTTAATCGCATCAGCAATCCCCATCAATCCTTGGATTTCACCATCTACTGCTAACCAAACTACTGTTTTACCTAAGTATTCTAAGCGTTCTTGATTTGGTTGCAAGTCTGCGGTGATAATATCTAACTCTTTCATCCAGCGTTGTGTACCAATTTGCACCAGACGATTTGCAACGATACCCTGCACACCACTACCAGCTACAGCGGCGAAATCTCGAACATCTGCAAGGGTTACATTTTGAGATTGAGCATATCTCACCACTGCTTCTGCTAGTGGGTGTTCAGAATTGCGTTCTACAGAGGCGGCTAGTTGTATTAACTGTATTTCGTTCCCATTAGCCGTACCGTTAACTGTGACAAAATCTGTAACTGTCGGTTTACCTTGGGTAATTGTGCCTGTTTTGTCTAAGACAATTGTTTGAATTTGGTGGGCTAATTCTAAACTTTCTGCACCTTTAATTAAAATGCCGTTTTCTGCACCTTTACCTGTGCCTACCATAACTGAGGTTGGTGTGGCTAAACCCAAGGCACAAGGACAAGCAATAATTAATACTCCGACTGTGGTAATCAACGCCAAGGTGATATTACCTGTGATGTTGAACCAGATAATAAAGGTGAGAATAGCGATCGCAATTACCGCCGGTACAAACCAGCCTGTAACTTGGTCTGCTAATCTTTGAATGGGCGCTTTTGATCCTTGCGCCTGCTGTACTAATTGGACAATCTGCGCCAATACCGTATCTTTTCCTACTCTTGTCGCCCGAAATTGGAAACTACCAGTTTTATTGATGGTTGCGCCAATAACTTCATCTCCTGGTTGCTTTTTCACAGGAACACTTTCGCCAGTCACCATCGCTTCATCAACTGTAGATTTCCCGTCAATTACTTCACCATCAACCGGAATTTTCTCCCCAGGGCGCACCAGCACCACATCACCAATCTGTACTTGTGCGATCGGTACATCTATTTCTCGTCCATTGCGAATCAACCGCGCAGTTTTTGCCTGTAAACCAATCAACTTACGGATGGCTTCGGAAGTTTGCCCTTTGGCACGATTTTCAAATAACCGCCCTAATAAAATTAAGGTGATTACAATCGCCGCAGTTTCGTAATATATATCTGGCATCAATCCCTGAGTAATGAAAAAGTTGGGAAAGATTGTGGCGAATAGGGAATAAAAATATGCTGCACTCGTACCCAACGCTATTAAAGTATCCATTGTGGCAGTATGACGCTGGAAAGCTTTCCAAGCATTGAGATAAAAACTTTTACCGCACCAAAACTGTACAGGAGTAGTCAGGACTAATTGCAACCAAGGGTTATGCAACCATACAGGAATGAAAGGTAAGTGCAACCCTGTCATCATTGGCAATGAACCAATCAGTAGTAAAGTGCCAATTATTCCCCCTACTATTACCTTTCGCTGCAAATCACGGAATGTTTGCTGGCGATGTCTTTTTTCTTCGTCATCTTCACCCGCCATCAAATTTTGTTCTTGCAAGGGATAGGCAGAATAGCCAGCCGCATCCACTGCATTTTGGATGGCTAGTAAATTTGTTGTTCTGGAATCATAATTAACTGTTGCCTGTTCTGCGCCAAAATTCACACTACATTCATTTACACCAGGGACAGCACTAATAGCATCTTCAATATTTTTGGCACAGGAGGCGCAACTCATCCCGCGCAGCTTCAATGTGGCATTCTCCATTTGACTCACCCCAATAGCTAACGACTATCTTCATCTTGAAGCCTCTAGTCAACTGGAGAGTCAAGGGGTTGTTGGCAGTATTTTTATGAGTGCGGGAGGTGGGAGTTTTGCTTTTTTGAGTTTGTTTTGTTCCACCAACATACTTTTCTCAGTAATTAGGAGTTACACAAAAGTATGAAAAATGAACCACTCCAGACGCAGAGAGAAGTTGTGTACGCGGGTTCCCCACGCCCTTGCAAACTTCGGGAGTTCACGTAGAAATGAGAGTTTGAGATAGTTTTTGCGTAATTCCTATTAATTATGCAGCGATGTTTATACAAGTTATGAAAGATGGCGATTATAAGGCTTGCATTACACGTCTTCAAACAGTAAATCAGAAAGCATTGATGGAGCTAACCAAATTCCAGATTCGGACTTAATATAGGTACGACAGAGAGAAATTATCTTTTTGTCAACACCAAGTTTTATTGATTGTCGCTCAACTTCTGTCAAAGCCGCAAAAGCATCACTACTATATCCATAGGTTGCTAAATATAATCCTCCATCTCTATTCTCACGTGCAACAACATTAATAAAATTACTGATATATCTTTTGCCAACACGTTGACCTGAGCGCCAATGTTTAACTTCTACCAGATAACTACATTTATCACCCTTAACAATGCACTCTAAAACTAAATCTTTTCCACCATCCTTACTTGAAGGAGTAAGAGTTACATCAAAACCTAAACCTTGAAATACTGCTGCAAGCATTCTTTCCATATCCCGCCATTCTATATCTTCTAGCCCTCTTGGATCATTTGCAATAAGACGAGCAAGTTGCTTAGACAGATTAGTGATAGCAGCAACAATCGGAGAATGTTTAGTTCCTCGTTCTAATTCAGGAAATGTTACGTCTATCCAATCCCAAAGCTCTGGGTAAGTTACATTTGGATAGGCTTTGTGAATTGAAGTTAGAACTCTTCTTTTTAGTTTACTCCTAGCTTCTGAAGCTCCTGTAAGCCCTTCTACTTGTGCTAAGTGATATTCGTAATCAGAAAGAACGTGAAGCAAGGCATTGACAGTGATTCGATGTAAAAATTCAGGTTCAAGTGTTCTGAAATCTTGATAAATTAGTTTCTCAAACTTCCCCCGATTTGACCAAAGATTATTATAGTTTTCAACAGCAAATTTAAATAGTTGCTCTTCAGAATATTTCGGAACTTCAATGGCTAATGAATCAACCCACTCAATTAACAATGATCGCCGTTGTTGGTGCTGTTCAATAGCACGCTTCTTTAAGCTTTCACGCCGACAATCATGCTTGGTTTTCCAGGCTATAAATTCTGGATTTTGTTCAGACGCACAGACCATTGCCATACGCCACAATTGCATTGGAGATCCTGAACTATAATGAGGGTTTTTTCGGGTTTCTTCCGGTGAGCCTAAAAACATTTTTATTGCACCATCTGTCCAACCACGTTCCTTAATAGCAGCTTTAGTTAGCCACTCCTCTTTAGTCAATTTACTACTCATTCTTCAACTCACAAAGAAATACCTCAATATTTTAGTACAAATGTTTTACTAGTAAATAGCCTGTCAAGGTCGACGCATTTTGACTTTTGTTAACGCTAAACGGATATCCTAATGACAAGTAGTAGCAATGTCACTCTGGGAAAATTCGCCTCTTGTTTGTGTACCATCACCTCATTTGTCGCCACTGTCTTCCAACTTCAGCCCTAATTCCAATCTTGTTCTTCTTTCTTACCGCGACTTTTGTAAATCCCCCCTACGTCGTGGATTTGGCGGGTTTTAGCGAAAAGTTCTGATTCGGTTAACCCCCATTGTTGCAAAACTTTATCTAGGTCTTTTTGGATGTCCCGTGCGCCGGGAAAGCCTTGATAACGGATGCGTAACCGGGCTAATTCTGCCAAATGATAGTCTGTTGCTTCTTGAGCGAGTAAAATATCAATAAGGGGGCGATCGCGGTTGTAAAGTGGATGTTGTTGGTCTTTACTTCCGTGCTGTTCTGCCATAGTTTATACCTTTAGTCGGATTCTTAATTCATTCTGCGTCTAGAGTTGAGATTCCTCCCATCGCCAGATAATAAAAGATGAGGGCAAACACACCTTAACTCATACGGCTCTCACCACTGCCAGTCAATCATAAGTAAAGATACATTGTCTTTAAGAAAATACAAAAAGTTTTAACGAGGGTGAACCTCAATCACCCCAAGTCCAAGCAGCAAGGGAGCAAGAACCCGCTATGTTTGAACACTTCACTTCCGAAGCCATTAAAGTTATCATGTTAGCTCAGGAGGAAGCACGTCGTCTGGGACACAACTTCGTAGGAACTGAACAAATTCTCCTGGGTTTAATTGGAGAAGGAACGGGAGTTGCTGCCAAAGTGCTGAGTGAGTTGGGCGTTACCCTCAAAGAAGCACGACGCGAAGTTGAAAAAATTATTGGTAGAGGTTCTGGCTTTGTACCGCCAGAAATTCCTTTTACACCGAAAGTCAAAAACCTCTTCGAGCAATCGTTTAAAGAAGCTCATAGTCTAGGACATAACTACATCAACACTGAACACTTACTTTTAGGTTTAACTGAAGCGGGTGAAGGTGTGGCAGCGAAAGTATTGCAAAATCTGGGGGTTGACCTCAGACTGATCCGCACTACCGTCTTACGTCGTTTGGGTGAAGATACCAATGTGGCTGTAGGTGGTAGTAGTCCCCGCCGCAACCAACCAGCACTTACCCTAGAAGAGTTCGGCAGAAATCTCAGCAAACTCGCCCAAGAAGGCAAGCTAGACCCTGTAGTTGGTCGGGAAAAAGAAATTGAGCGTGCCATTCAAATTCTCGGTCGCCGCACGAAAAATAATCCTGTGTTGATTGGTGAACCAGGAGTTGGTAAAACTGCGATCGCAGAAGGTTTAGCACAACGCATTGCTAACCAAGATGTTCCTGAACTGTTGTTGAATAAACAAGTAATTAGCCTCGATATGGGCTTATTAGTGGCAGGAACTCGCTTCCGTGGTGATTTTGAAGAACGCCTGAAAAAAATCATGGACGAAATCCGCTCTGTCGGTAACATCGTCCTCGTAATTGATGAAATTCATACCCTTGTGGGTGCTGGTGGCACAGAAGGCGGCTTAGATGCAGCCAATATCCTCAAACCAGCTTTAGCACGAGGTGAACTCCAATGTATCGGCGCAACCACCCTGGATGAATACCGCAAGCACATCGAACGTGATGCCGCTTTAGAACGCCGTTTTCAACCAATTTTGGTTGGTGAACCTTCTGTGGAAGAAACCATCCAAATTCTTTACGGCTTGCGCGGTGCTTACGAACAACATCACAAAGTCGAAATTTCCGATGCGGCGGTATTAGCAGCAGCGCAGTTGTCAGATCGTTATATTAGCGATCGCTTCCTGCCCGATAAAGCCATAGACTTAATTGACGAAGCTGGTTCTCGTGTCCGGTTGCGGAACTCACAAATCTCCAGCAACAAAGAACTCAAGCGTCAATTGACCAGCGTCACCAAAGCGAAGCATGAAGCCGTCAGAGTTCAAGACTTCGACAAAGCCGGCGAACTGCGCGACCAAGAATTAGAACTGGAAGCGCAAATTCACCAAGAGCAAGATATTCCTCAACCCATTGTTGACGAAGAAGACATTGCTCAAATCGTCGCCTCTTGGACTGGTGTCCCAGTCAACAAACTCACCGAATCTGAGTCAGAATTGCTGTTACACCTGGAAGACACCCTGCATCAACGCTTAATCGGTCAAGAACAAGCAGTTACCTCTGTATCTCGCGCTATCCGCCGAGCTAGAGTCGGGTTAAAAAATCCCAATCGTCCCATTGCCAGTTTCATCTTCTCCGGCCCCACAGGCGTTGGTAAAACAGAATTAGCCAAAGCCTTAGCAGCTTACTTCTTCGGTGCAGAAGAAGCGATGATTCGCTTAGATATGTCCGAATTTATGGAAAGTCATACCGTATCTAAGCTAATTGGTTCGCCTCCAGGTTATGTCGGCTACGATGAAGGCGGACAACTAACCGAAGCCGTGCGGCGCAGACCTTACACAGTGCTGCTGTTCGACGAAATCGAAAAAGCACACCCCGATGTCTTCAACATGCTGCTGCAAATCTTAGATGACGGTCATCTGACTGATGCCAAAGGTCGGAAAGTTGACTTCAAGAACACCTTGATTATCCTGACTTCTAACATCGGTTCTAAGGTGATTGAAAAAGGTGGCGGTGGTTTAGGTTTTGAATTTGATAATCAAGCCGAAGCCAGCTATCACCGCATCCGCAACTTAGTCAATGAGGAACTCAAAACTTACTTCCGTCCAGAATTCCTCAACCGAGTTGACGAGATTATTGTCTTCACTCAACTAAGTAAAGATGAAGTCAAGCACATTGCTGACATTATGCTGCGCGAGGTTGCTAATCGCTTGACAGAAAAAGGTATCACCTTGCAAGTGACAGAAGCATTTAAAGAATTGGTCGTCAATGAAGGTTATAACCCCAGCTATGGTGCTAGACCTTTACGTAGGGCAATTATGCGCCTGTTAGAAGATTCTCTAGCGGAAGCACTACTATCTGGCGAAATTAGCAATGGCGACACAGCAATTGTCGATGTCGATGATGACGGCCAAGTGAAAGTTCGCAAATCAGATACACGAGAGTTACTGTTGGCAAACGCTCGTTAATCTTTCTCATATCATAGTTTGACACTCAAAAATCCCTTGGTAAATCAACCAGGGGATTTTTGCGTTGGATACTAACTGAGTCAAAATTAAAAATAATACTCTAGATTCTCTTAGGGAGTATTGTCATAGTATATGCTAGGATACAGCCGAAATTACGTTTAATTTACTTACTTGTGTGTATAACATCATTCCGCATAAACCATAGCTTTTGAATTGTATTTTGATACATTCAGAATAATTTGCCACTATTTCCAAATCAGGGCGTTTTATTCAAGTTCATAAAACTGGCATATTCTCAAAATATTTAAGCCAAGATTTTGTGTATAAGTTGAAATCATAACATTCATAAGAATTCAGGAGCCAGAATCCAGGAGTCCGAATCTTGGCAGATTCAGTAAAATTATTCTGTGTCAATCAATGAATCATTCTGAATTGCGTTTAAATTCTGGCTTTTAAGTGCTGACTTTTTATTAACATTCTTTTTTTACAAGCCAAAAATATCAGGGATAAGTGATAGTTAATACAGTTTTAATACATGGTTTTACAGAATTGGAGACGTAAGCGTGGTGTTGCACTTACTACTAGAGGTTTACAAAAACTTCAGGAGGCAAAACGTAAGTCAGAAGCACAAGAAAATTTCGGCAATAGCTACACATTAGAAGATATCAGCGCACTTTCTGGGTTACATCCTAGTACTATATCTAAAGTACTAAATCGAGAAGGTGGAGTTGATAAAAAAACTCTGGAAAGGCTATTCTTAGTTTTTGATGTCAAAATCAATGAAAGTGATTATTTAAGCTCCAATACTCGTTTAGATTGGGGAGACGCAAGTTTTTTACCAGTTTTTTATGGGCGTAAAGAAGAACTGGCTGCATTAGAGCAATGGATTTTAGATGAACATTGCCAATTTATCGCCTTGTTAGGTATGGGTGGTATTGGTAAAACGGCGCTGGCTGTAAAATTAGCGCAACAGATTCAGGAAGACTTTGAATATGTAATTTGGCGATCGCTCCGCGAAGCTCCACCTGTAAAAGCTATCATCAATCAATTACTGCAATTTTTATCGGAAGAGCAAGAAACAGAAGCGAACTTACCAGAAAGTTTAAGCGATCGCATCTCCAGATTAATTGATTATCTGCGAAATCATCGCTGTCTAGTAATTCTGGACAATGCCGAGTCAATATTACGTTATGGTAGCCGAGCCGGCAAATATCGAGAAGGATATGAAGGTTATGGTGAGTTGTTTAAACGTTTAGGAGAAGCTACTCACCAAAGTTGTTTAATCTTAACCAGTCGGGAAAAACCCCAAGAAGTTGCATTATTAGAAGGTGAAGCCTTACCAGTACGTTCCTTACAACTCAGTGGGTTAAAGGTAGTTGAAGGACAGGAAATTTTAAAAGTCAAAGGACTGTCAGCCGCCGAAGAGGAATGGAAAGCCATGATTGAATCCTATGGTGGTAATCCCCTGGCTTTGAAAATAGTAGCGACAACAATTGAGGATGTATTTGCTGGTAATGTCAGTGAGTTTTTACAGCAAAATACAGTGGTTTTTGGCGATATTAGAGATATTTTAGACCAGCAGTTTGAGCGGTTGTCAGATTTAGAAAAAGAAATCATGTACTGGTTAGCAATTAATCGTGAACCAGTGACACTCTCAGACTTGCGAGAAGATATTGTATCACCAGTGCCACCACAAAAATTGCTAGAGGCTATAGAATCTTTGGTGAGGCGATCGCTAGTAGAAAAAAGCACAGCCACTTTTACCTTACAACCTGTGGTCATGGAATATGTGACTCAGATATTAATAGAACAAGTTTGTGAAGAAATTGTCACTGATCATATTCAACTTTTGAGATGCCATGCTTTAATCAAAGCAAGTGCTAAAGATTACATCAGAGAAACCCAAATTCGCCTGATTCTGAAACCAGTAATTGATGCTCTACTGACTGCATTAAGAAGCAAAAAAAGTATTGAAAACAAATTAATTCAAATTTTAGCCAGACTCAGAGAAGAAGCATCACAAGAACCCGGTTATACAGGTGGAAATATTCTCCATTTGTTGTGTCAATTACAGACAGATTTAACTGGTTTTGATTTTTCCCAACTCACTGTTTGGCAAGCAGACTTGCGGAATGTAAAACTACATAACGTTAATTTTCAAAACGCTGATTTAACTAAGTCTGTTTTTGCTGAAACCTTTGGCGGCGTTTTATCCATCGCTTTTAGCCCCAACGGCAAACTGTTAGCAATGGGTGATACTAATGGCGAAATTCGCCTATACCAAGTTACCGACTGCAAGCAAGTTCTCACCTTTCAAGGTCACACTAACTGGGTACCATCACTTGCCTTTAGTCCTGATGGTAGCATTTTAGCCAGTAGTAGTAGTGATCATACCGTGAAATTGTGGAATCCTCATACTGGTCAATGCCTGAAAACTTTACAAGAACATGAACACGAAGTTTGGACAGTTACTTTTAGCCCAGATGGAAAAACACTAGTAACTGGTAGTAATGATCGCACTATCAAACTGTGGAATGTTAGTACTGGTGAATGCTTGCAAACATTTCATGGACATACAAGTTGGATAATTTGTGTAATTTTTACTCTGGATGGACAGAAACTTGTGAGTGGTAGTGATGACGACACAATTCGGATGTGGGATGTCAACACTGGTGAATGTATCAAGATTTTGCGGGGACATAGTGATGGTATCAGGTCGCTGACTCTCAATCCTAATGGACAGACAATCGTCAGTAGCAGTGATGACCAGACAGTGAAGTTATGGAATATTGACACTGGAGAATGTATTAAAACCTTACAAGGACATCATGCTGCTGTCTGGTCAGTAGTCATTCATCCCCAAGGTCATCTCATCGCTAGCGGTAGCCTTGACCATACAGTCAGATTATGGGATTTGAATACAGGTCAATGCTTGAAAATTCTTCATGGGCATTCAACCTTTGTATTTTCCGTTGTATTTAGTCCCCAAGGTGACTTCCTGGCTAGTGGTAGTGATGACCAAATGATGAAGCTATGGGATGTTACCACTGGTCAATGTCTAAAAACTCTCAGTGGATATACTAGTCAAGTACTGTCAGTTGCTTACAGTCCAGATGGTCAAATGTTGGCTAGTGGCAGTGATGATCAAATGGTGAGGTTGTGGAATGTCAATACTGGTCAAGTGTTGCAAACTCTCCCAGGACATCGTGCTGCCGTTCGCTCAGTGGCTTTTTGTCCCAGTGGTCAGACCTTGGCTAGTGGCAGTGATGATCACACAGTTAAGTTGTGGGATGTTAATACTTGCCAAGTTCTGCAAACTCTTTTGGGACACCCTGCTGTAGTTTGGTCAATAGCTTTTAGTCCAGATGGTCAAATGTTAGCTAGTGGTAGTAATGACCAAACCGTGAAGTTGTGGGATGTTAATACTGGCCAGGCTTTGCAAACTTTCTTGGGGCATCGTGCTGCTGTTCAATCAGTTGCCTTTAGTCCTCAAGGTACCCTGTTAGCTAGTGGTGCTTGGGATCAGACAGTCAAGCTATGGGATGTCAACACTGGTGAGTGCAAACAAACATTAGAGGGTCATACAAATTGGGTTTGGTCGATCGCTTTCAGTCCGAATGGTGAACTGCTGGCAAGTGCTGGTTATGATGGGACAGTCAGGCTGTGGAACGTTCGTACAGGTACTTGTTTGCATACATTCATGGTTTGTGAAAATGGTCTAGTGAAGGCAGTTATTTTTAGTCGAGATGGCAAGATTTTAGCCAGTAGCAGTCCTAATTACACAATTAAATTATGGGATGTTGACACAGGTGAATGTCAAGCAACATTATATGGACATTCAGCTTGGATTTGGTCACTCGCCTTTAGTCCAGATAATCGAATTCTTGCCAGTAGTGGTGCTGATGAAACCATTCGACTTTGGGACATCAATACAAGCGATTGTTTAAACACTTTGAAAGCTAAAAAATTTTACGAGGGAATGAATATTAGAGGAATTACAGGTTTAACGGCTGCGACTATTGCTACTTTAAAAAGACTAGGCGCAGTAGTTGTGTAGTTCAAATAACTAAAACTTACGCCAATAAAATACTTAATCAAGGTGATGCTTGTCAAAAGTCATTAGTAAAAAATCATTCATTTTTGAACTATTGACCATTGACAACCTCAACTCAAAATTTGGCGTTGCATAATGAGAATATGAATTAGGGTGAATCTTCATGGAATGTCCGCGTTGTAATTCCTCTCATATCCGTAAGAACGGTAGACAAAGAGGTAAACAAAACTACATTTGTGCAGATTGTGGTCGTCAATTTATTGAATATCACAATCAAAAGGGTTATGGTGACGAAATTAAACGAGAATGCTTAGAAATGTATGTTAATGGTTCTGGTTTCCGTGCCATAGAAAGAGTAAAAAAAAGTACATCATACAACAGTAATTTATTGGGTGAAACAAATGGGTGGTCAGTTACCAGAACATCCCGAAACAGCTGAAATACCTGAAATAACTGAAATTGATGAATTAGAAACTTTTGTCGGGTCAAAAAAAACAAAATTTGGGTATGGAGTGTAGTCAACCACAAGACTTCGGGGATTTTAGGATGGGTTTTAGGAGATAGAAGTTCAGAAACTTTTCAACAGTTGTGGCAGAGGATTAAAGCGTGGAACTCATATTTTTATGTAACGGATGGCTATCCGGTTTATCCATGTTTTATTAATCAAGAAGACCATCTTGTGTGTAAAACTTATATGACACGAGTAGAAGGTGAAAATAGCAGATTAAGACATTATTTAGCCCGATTACATAGAAAGACTTTTTGTTATTCTAAGTCAGTAGAAATGCTGGAACTCTCTATTAGATTGTTAGTTTATTATCTCCAGCATCGTTGTATTCCAATGCGGGAGCAAAGCCCCCGCGAGGATATAGCGATCGCATAATTCATCTTGTGATTCAGCAACGCCCAAAAAACCAACATCACGATTTTCCAGTTTTGACGGAAATCTAGCTTTTCTCTTTTACATTCAAGACAGTTTTTATAGCCCTGGTGAAAATGTCAATGATCAAATTAGCGTTTGCTATTACTTTGTCAGTATTTCCTGTAATTCTAAGTTTTGTAGAACCAGCCGCAGCACAAAGAAGACTCAGAGCTAATACATACTCTCAAACAGGACAAGACCAACAAAATGCGATCGCTCAGTTCAATTTAGTTGATACAGCCAGAGATGGTAGTGCAATAACTGATACAGTCAGTAACCTAAGATTAGGTCTTTTTTAAAGGAGCCATACAAGACTATGTAGAAGGGTTGGGAGAAATTTGTCTTGGTGTTACTCCGTTGGATTTTCAACCTAATTGCCCTCCTGGTTCTGGTTTTAACGATAGTGGTTTTCCTGTAGATGAATCTGGCTTTTTGATTTTTAATCCAGATATACCCTTTGTTCCAAATGCTGGGTTCATTCCATTTGATGCAGATTTACGGGCAGAATTTATTGAAAATGATTCAGTATTTGAATTTGAAGATGGAGGTATTAGAGACACTATTGCATATAGTATTATTCGTCCAGGAGAAACTGAATCATTGTTAAGTTACCGCTTGGACTTTGCCAGCTTAGGAATTGATCCGAATGAAGCGATCAACAACTTGTCTTATATATTGGAGCAAAATCTCTTAGGCAGAACCCGTCGTACCGAAATTTTTTTCTGATGGTACTATCAGCTTATTTGGTAACGACGTTCTCATCCAAAATCGTTTTGAGCGAGACATACCAAATGCTGTCCCTGAGCCTAGTGCCACTCTTGGGGCTTTAGCTGCTGTGAGTATAGGGTTGCTATTCAAGCTGAAAAAGAAACAAGTTTAAACTAAACCGCAGTCAACCAACGCTACCTGTCTAGGTTGTTGTATTAACAGCACAACTCACAATTCATTCTTATAAAGCTAAAGCTGCTCAAAGTCATGCACATATCTTCATTCAGAATCTGGGCTTCTACCGGAGGTTTTCTGTTATGTCTGTTAACAACTCAACCAACTACAGCACAGATTATTCCAGATACCTCTTTACCTCAAAACTCTATCGTTCCGCCTAATTGTCTCGATTGTGAAATTACAGGTGGTACTAGAGTAGGTAACAATCTTTTCCATAGCTTTGAGCAATTTTCTGTACCTACAGGTGGCGTTGCTTATTTCAATAACGCTGTGACTGTCGAGAACATCATTAGTCGTGTCACAGGTAACTCTATTTCTAACATTGATGGGTTAATTCGCACTAATCCAGCAGCTAACTTGTTTTTGCTTAACTCTAATGGAATTATTTTTGGCCCCAACGCTTCACTTGATGTTGGTGGCTCTTTTATTGCAACTACCGCTAGTAAATTGGCCTTTGCTGATGGCACTGTATTTAACACCACAACAAACGGAACTACACCTCTGCTAACTATCAGCCGACCAATAGGTCTAATATTTAATCAAACGCCCGGTAGAATTGTCAATCAAGCTGCTTCACTAGACTTAGATGACAACCCAATTGGGCTTCAGATACCAGCAGGAAGAACTTTAGCACTTGTGGGTGGTGAGGTAACCCTAGAAGGAGGCTTCTTAACCACACCGGGAGGGAGAATTGAGTTGGGTAGTGTTTCTGGTAATAGTGTAGTTAGTCTGACTCCCATAGAGAAAGGCTGGATGTTAGATTACGCAGGTGTGCAGAACTTTCAAGACATTACTTTAAATCAAGCAGCTTTTATTGGTTCTAGTGATTTAATGGGTGCTGACATCAAAATTCAGGGAAGGCTAGTTTCCATTACTGAAGGTAGTCAAGTTAGCTCCTTGGCTGGAACTGGTGGTCAAGCAGGGAATTTACAAGTAAATGCTTCCGAGCAAGTAGAACTAGTGGGGAATCCAGCAGACTTTTTTATCACTAGTCTAGCTAATGAAGTTGAGGGTGAAGCTACAGGCGAAGGTCGAAGTTTAGAAATTGCTACTAAACGCTTGATTATTCAAGGAGGAGCGCAAGTTTCAACAACTACGTATGGTACAGGTCGAGGAATAAATTTAAATGTAAGAGCCACAGAATCAGTAGAAATAACAGGTAACTCGCCAATTTTTAATGTTCCTAGCGGTCTTTTTGCTGTAGCTGATTTAGACGCTACTCAGAAAGGAGGTACATTAACAATTGAAACTGGAAGTTTGATTCTTAAGGATGGAGCGCAAGTTTCAACTTCAACTTTTGGTGCAGGTGATGCGGGAGATTTAAGAGTAACAGCATCTGACTTAGTGACAGTTGAAGGTAGGACTCCTGATAATTTGCAAGCTAGTGGCTTATTTGCTCAAGTTGAACAAGGAGCCACAGGTGATGGTGGAAATTTGATAATTGAGACGCAGAAGTTAAATGTTTTAGGAGGAGCGCAGATATCCACTTCGGCTCGCAGTGGTGGTAGCGGTGGAAATTTAACTATTGATGCTGGCGATTTTGTCCTTTTGAGTGGGTTTGCATCGACAGCAGACGATTTGAGTAGAAGCAACATTCTGGTTTCCGCAGAACGGGGAGCCACTGAGAATGGCGGCAATTTAAATATTACTACTGGGCGGCTCACTGTCGAGAAGGGAGCAAGAATTTCAGCAGATAACTTTGGGACTGGTCAAGGGGGAACTGCAACTTTAAATGTTAGACAGTTAGTAGTTCAAGATGGCGGCGCAATTAGAGCAGGTTCTTTTGGTGAAGGCCCTGGTGGAACTTTAACTGTAAATGCTAAAGATTTTGTTCAGGTTACTGGTACAGAAATGATCGGTTCTACTGTTGTACCTAGTACCTTGTTTACTCAAGCAGAAGCATCAGGAAAGGCAGGTAACTTAAACATTACAACTCCTAGACTCTATGTTGGAGATGGAGGACGCGTGACAGTTAATGGTGTAGGTTCTGGTGCTGCTGGTAACTTAACTATTACAACTAATGACCTGCGCCTGAATAGAGGTAATTTAACTGCTGAAACTAACGCCAAAGAGGGGGCTAATATCACTTTGCAGGGCTTAAAACTTTTGTTTTTACAAAATCAAAGCCTGATTTCTGCTCAAGCTTTCAACAATGCTAATGGTGGAAATATCAATATCGATGCCTCTAATGGTTTTGTAGTTGCAGTTCCCAAACAAAATAATGACATTATTGCTACTGCCTTTATAGGTCGAGGTGGCAATATTAACATTACAGCCAATAATATCTTTGGGTTTGAAGTAGGTAGATCCAAACCAGGCGAAACAGCAAATAATATTGATGCTAGTTCAGAATTTGGTTTTGCTGGAAATGTAACTATTAATACGCCAGATATAGACCCCAGCCGTGGGTTAGTTAATTTACCTACAAGTGTGATAGATGCTTCACAGGCGATCGCTTCTGGTTGTGCTGCTAATCCTAAGGAGGGTAGCGAGCTTGTTGTTACAGGGCGTGGTGGTTTACCTCCTAGCCCTAATGCAGAACTCAGTAGCGATGTAGTATGGTCAGATACTCGGCTAACTAAAATTAGCAGCGTGACGAATCAAAGAGCAGCGATCGCTATTTCTAATGTTCAGCCCAACACTAACAATGTATTAGCCAATTTACCTGCTAATGGTTGGGTGTTTAATAACAAAGGTGAGGTAACACTATTGGCAAATGCTCCTAGTAATACACCTCAGTATATAGGATTGATTTCTAATAGCTGTTCAAAATCCTGATTGCCAAAGCTTACAAATCTAGGTTAATTCTTTTCTACAACTAACAACGACATCATCTTAGCCCGAACTGACGTTAATTTATCGTAGACGTGCAAGCGGTGTTAGCGTAGCGGTAGCGACGTAGGAGCGTCAGCAGTGCATTGGGCGGCTTTGCCTACTCCCTCACTGACGTGCCAAGAACACCAAGAAATCGTAGAGTCTGTGTAAGTCCTAATTTTGTTTTCGCGCCAGAGTTGGCGAGTAACTAAATATGTTGCAAGGTATTCTCTGAGGCTGACTTAACGATTTGGCTGAGTTCTTGAAGTTTGGCGGCGACTGTACCGTTAGTTAATAGTTCTTCTGTTTTGGCTATACCTGATCGCATATCTGAACAAATACCACTCCGCCAGAGATAAAATCCCCCATTCCATAAGGCTGTTTGCGTTAATTCCCCTGGTTTTCCGAGTAGAACATCTTGAATTTGCGTAATTAGTTCTTCAGTAGTTCCTAAAGGGACATTTTTGGTGGTAAACCCGTAATCGTGAGGTGAAAGAAATAATCTTTCTAAATCTGGGGATGCTGATAAAGCGATAATTGCAGTGCGATCGCGCGGTAAATCACAACTACCTTCTAACCCTTTAATTAAGGTATAGTTTTTCTCTTTCCTTAGCTCTAAAGCTGCTTGAAACATTCCTTCTGTCGGTGGGTGGACAAACCCAGCAATTAAATGAGCATCCCCAGCATAAGGACACCAAATTAATTCCATTGTGGCAAAGGGTGGACGTTTACCGAGTTGGTCGCGGTATTCCCAAATGCTTTTAGTTAAGGGAAAATGATGACGGGTGTAGATAAAGCCAATTTTGGTTTGTTCAAAGACTGCCTGGGTTTGAGGCAAAGATAAAGCAGTCCAATCAACACCTAAACCTTGCCACACTTCTATTAAAGGTAAACCATATTTGGTAGGAAAGCGATCGCCACCGTGCATTACCACAGGCTGTCCAGCCGCCGCGAGAATTAAAGCTGTGACGGGACTAATAGGTGCAGTCCTCGTTCTGCCATCATAAGGTATTCCCAACACCATTACAGGAGATGTAGCGTTGATCGGTTGGAGTTTTGGCCCTAGTTCATCATAAGCATCTAACATTCCTGCCAACTCTTCGCCCGTTGGTCGTTTGATGCGGTGGGCAATTAAGAATGCGCCGATTTGGGCTGGTGTTGCTTCTCCCAGCAAAATCATTTTAGTAGCGATCGCAGCTTCCGCACGAGTTAAATTTTCGCCTGTGTGATTACCACTGCCTACCTTTTTTAGTAGTTCCCTGAAGATATTGCTCATATTTGGTCACGGGTCATTTGTCAATGGTACAAACTATTGACCATTGACTATGGACTGTTGACTAATCATACTTCAGGAAGCCGATCGCTGTTCTTTTGATTGCGGCGGAATATTTTCTAACACCAGTTCCCAAAAATGTTTAATCGGGGGAATTTGCAGGCGGTCTTGGGTTGTGACCATAACAACACGACGAGTCAAGCCAGAATTATCTAAGGGATTATTCGCTAAAGGACGCACAGCTAAAGTTGAGTCGTGACGCGACTCGACTAATGCGGAAGTCGGGAGTAAGGCAATTAATTCACCTTGACGCACTACACCACGAAACGCATCTAGGGTATTTACTTCTAAAGCTGCATGGAGTGTGGCTTCTAAACGCTCAAATTTATCTTGGACTAACCGCTGCATTCCATAGCCATCTTTAAATACCACTTGGGGATAACGCACCAATCTGACCAAGGGATGCGTTCATATTGGGCAAGAGGATGGTTGGCGGCGGTGAGGACTTCGATTGGTTCATCGTATAAAACCTCCACCACCATTTCTCTGCCAGTGGTTAAAAAGCGATTATTCATCACGATCGCTAAATCTACTAAACCATCTTTGAGAACCTTCAGGGCGCGATCGCTCCCCAAAGATGTTACCCGCAACTGGACTTCAGGATAATCTCGGCAGAACTTTTGTAATATTGGCGGTAAGTAAGAAGCACAAAGAGAATGAATCGAAGCAATGCACAACTCTGGTTGCTTACCCGCCATTAAATCTGCTAATTCTTGGGTCGCAACTTGCCACTCCTGACAAATCTTGCGGACACGCGGTAATAAACGTTCCCCGCCCAAGGTTAATTTAGCATGAGTGTTGCGGTGAAACAATTCCACACCCAAATCAGCCTCTAACGCTTGGATTTGGCGGCTGATAGTCGATTGAGTAACACCACATTGTCGGGCGGCTTGTTGGAAGCTGCCACTGTCTGCGATCGCCAAAAAAGCTTGCAACTGTTCTAGTCGCATGTGAATGTAGCCTGAATTACATTTACGGCTCTCATTAAGTTAACGGTTTTCCTTCCAAAATTTAGTAGAGTTTGCTACATCTGCTAACAATTGACATATTTTAATAGAAATTTAACTTTTGCTTGTGATCTCATTGAAGAAGGCAGAAGGCAGAGGGCAGAAGGGACAAATCAGAAGGGGATTCGACCCCTCCTGATTTAGAGCAACTGAACTCTCGTTCAGTGGGGTTTTTAAACCCTTGCTCCCTTTGGTCGCAGCAGAGGGCAGAGGACAGCATTCCTTCTGCCTCCTGCCCTCTACCCTCTGCCTTTCTTGATAAACAGACCATAAGAAATTACTACAAGGCTTGTGGTATTGCTATTCTTTCTTTTTACTTTTAACTTTTAACTTTTGCCTTTTTTTCCTAGTCTCTTAATTCCATTCCCCTTGAAAGACAAACGCAGACCAATAATAAGGCGCATTCCATTGAGGATCTCGCCACATCTCTAGTTGGGCTTGTCGCAGTGCAGATGAGGGTTTTAAGCCTTTTTGTAGTATTGCCGAGTAAAACTTGGACATCAACAATGCCGTACCTTCATCAGCTACGTCCCACAAACTAGACACAACACTTTTACCACCGGCATACATCAAACCGCCTGTGAGTCCGACTAAACCTTCGCCTTTAACAGTTTTTCCTAGTCCAGTACGACAACCGCTTAATACTACCAAGTCAGCAGATAATTTGAGGTTAAAAGTATCAGGAATAGATAACAAGCTTCTTTGGACATCCCCTACTTCGTTCACTACAGACATGACCATACCCGATCTTTCTGGTCTTTGGCTATCGAGAATCCCGTGAGAAGCGAAATGCACAAAGCGATACTGACTAATCTCTGGGTTGATAGCTGCTTGACGATTCGCTGCGAAGTCGAATTTGACCAATTTTTGCGAATTTGGAAATAACGACAGAATTTCGTCAGCTTCTTGGCGTGTACCGGTTAATCGCTCATAGAGTTCTTCATCGTTAGACTTGGTGAAGCGCGATTTTAATCGTTCATCGTTGCGGCTAAAAACTGGGTCAGCAAATATAGCTAAACTTTTACTGGGTTTGCGAGAATTTTGTCTATTTCTAATCACAGCCAGAGTAGAAACTGAGGGTAAACCAACGATTTCATGTTTAACCAGTAAAGGTTCGGGTTTGTCTGCTGGAGAATTGGGATGAGGGAGAGCGTTGAAAGGAATATATTGGAGGATGCCATCAGCCACGATTAATAAGCGTTTTTGTCCTAGTTGATTTGCAACCTGTCCCAAAAGTATTTGACTCAACTGTTGGGATGATTGGCGATCGCGCAATGATGGATTGGGAGAAGAAACTGCTGTATAAAATTTTCTGGCTAAAGGCTCTATTTCCGAAATCTTGGGTAATTGATAACTGCTAACACCAGTTTTACTAACTAACCATAAGTAACTATGCTCTTCTCCTAATAGATATTCTAAAAGTAAGGTGTCATCATCTAAAATTTGTTTTTGAATTTGCTTAATTTCTACTGGTTTAGCTAATTCAACTGCTCGCACATCTAATTCTTTTTGATTTTGTTTGCCCAATCTTGAAGTTTGATTTGTTCTATTAATTATCGCTAATAAACTGCGAGCATGAGAGCGTTCACTAGCTTGAAAACCTTGAATATCATAACCTACTTGCGGATTTTTTTGATGTAACTTCATTAATAAATCCACATAAAACGCATAATAATTTTGTTTTGATTCTAAATATTTAGCTAAACTAGTATAAGACCGATATGTTGTTATTCTCAGTACAGGTTTATCTTTTTCTTCTCGTTCAGCATTCTCAATTTGAGCGCCTTCTGATTCAACCGTGGCAATTGCTTTTTCTATTTGTGCTTGTGCTTTCTGAAAATTGCCACGTTCGCGTTCTAACATAGATAAACCTAAGTAAACATCAGCTTTTTGGATATTTTTTTTATTGGCTTGGGCTTCAGTTAATGATTGGTTAAAAAATTCTTCTGCTTGCTGATATTGACGATTTTTTAAATAAGATTTACCAATTAAATATAGTATTTCTTGTCTATCGTTATTCAAGCTAACGCCAAGAAATGGTGGTGCAGACAAAGCTTTTTGGTATGCTGCTACAGCTTCAGTGTTTCTTCCTACATCAGTTAAAACTTTTCCTTTTTCTTTACCTAAGTAAGAGATAACGAAGCCAGAGAACTGAGTAAATTGTGGGTAAGCTTTTTCTAAAGATTGGTATTCTGTTTCTAGTATGTTTATTGCTTCTAATTTTAGTTGATTATCTTTGGAAAAATAAGCATCAGCAGCAGATAATAAATTATTAATAGATTGAGCATAAGGTTGTTTAGGATTTTGATTAAATTCACGTAGAAATTCTTTTAGTAATGGTCTAAATTTCGGCCAGATATTTTCAGCAAATTTATCATTGTTACTACCATCTTCTTCTGATGTTAAAGCTGAATTAAAAAACGGTAAAAATGCTGGCAGTAATTGTGTGATTTTATCACTGTTTTCGGGTTCTATATTAGATAGTAACGAAGTCAGTTTTAGGATAAAATTGTTAAGATTATTAGCTGTTATCTCTGGTTTATCTACTTCATTATATAACCTAATTTTTGGTAGTTCTGGTAATGTCCTTAATAAAGCCAAAGATGACTTCTTAGTATCCTTCTTATCCTCTATTTGAAGAGCGTCAACTATTTTTTCAAAATTAATAGCTCCCCAAATTTTTTCGGCATCACTGAAAATATACAAAGCCTGTTGATAATCGGCAAAAGCTTGATAAATACCACTAATATTGAAAAGTGTTTCAGCTTCCCAAAGACGCACATCTGGAAGAGGTAAGTATTCTAAAGTTTCACTATTACCTATTTGTACGCCTGAAATTCCACTAGTACCTTTAGTACTAGATGTAGCAATTCCAAAATATAGAGAACTAGTTTTAATTGATTTAGAATCTTCGTCTGTCTTGTTAACTCCAATTTTAGCTAGGCTAGGATTTTTACTAAACTTCTGCCACATTTTCAGTGCTTTGGTATATATTTCCATCGCCATTTCTTTTTCATCTAGCTCTCGATAATTTAGAGCTAAATTATTTAAAGTCAAAGCTTCCCAAAATGGCATTTTTAATTTCTGAAACAGAATGAGTGATTGATTGTAATTTTCAATTGCCTGTTTATATTCTTGAATTTTATTATATGTATTACCTAAGTTATTCAAAACTTTAGCTTGTCCAATTAAATCTTGCTTATGCTGAAAAATCTTCAGGGCTTCTTGATATTTAGGAATAGCCTTTTTTTGGTCATCTTTTTCTTTTAAGTCAGCATAAATATTAGCAATATTGTTGGTAGCATTTGCAATTCCTAATTCATCCTTGTTAGCTTGGGCTTTATTTAAAGCTTGTTGATTAACAAAAAATTTCTCACCTAGCTTCTCGGCTAGTTCATTTTCTTTAACTTTAATAATTGCGATGAATTTGTTTTTATCTTTACCTGGTTCAAAGGCAACTTCTACATTCTTAAATAAGCCAAAATCAAATAAATGCTTTATTTGTTGCTGTGTTACCGATTTTAGAAATACTTGTCCCGGTTTAATATTAAACTCTTCTATAATCAATTTTGCAGGAATCTTCCCTTCAATGGGTTTACCATCTTTATCTATTTCTTTATCGTCGTCTGTTAAAAATTTAACTTGAATATCTTCAATTACCCCTTCAGCAATTTTTAGTTTGACAACACCATTGTCATCAACTTGTGGCGGGCCAACTACACTTGCCAAGATATAGCCTTTATCTTGATACCATTTATATAACTGCGCGATATTATTTTGCAATTTATTTAAATTTAAAGTGCTACCGTAATCTTTACTAAAAATGCTATTAACGACTTGTGGCGATAGTATGGTAGAAGCTTGAGGTACAGCAGTTAGTTCTACTTTTTTTAAAACGGGGTTAGTTTTGACAATAAAAGTTACACGTACCCCTAATGGAGTATCGGCTGGTTCGGCTCTGACGTTAGAAAACCACCCTGTAGCGAAAATGGCGTTGATGTCTTCTTGTAATTGCGATCGCGTACTTGTTTTACCTGGTTTAATCTTAATTGTTTTGTAAACTAAATCTTCTAAATTTTCTGGTGCGCCTTTTACTACTACTTCTGAGACAAGTACCTTTGGTTCTGCTTCTGTTGGTGGCTGTGGTTGCGTACTAGGAGATGGTTGAGATGATGACTGTGCTAAAGCAATTAAAGGAAACACCCCAAGAAACTCTGATATTAAAAGTAGATTGATGAATATAATTAAACTTCTCATAACACTGCACCTAAGCCAGAGAATTAATGTATTTCTTTTGCCATTCTGTTGAGTTCTTTGCAAATTTCGAGCTAAAAACTTGTTTTTTATCATAAGGTTATTTGACATCATTTGTAACAATTCAAGAATAAGTAATTTTTGTCAATACATCTTTGTAAATAAATATCGCCACATAAGAATGATAATTCAATTATCCCAAGGCACTATCGGGGGTTCTATGGTCAGTGGGCAGCAGAATTAAAACAGATGATTAATCAGGCTGGTGTTTATTCGCTGACATCACCACAAATTGCGCCAATTCATAAACTCATACAAATCTATAATCACAAAGTGAATTACCACGCACCCGCGTTTGTCGCAGAACATTCCCATTAGGACAAATCATGAAATTTCTCCAGCCTGTACTTTTGTTTGTTCTATGCTTTACCTTGGTAAGCGTGCATTCCTTTGGGCAAACTATGATGACCGTAGCGCCTCAACTGTTGACAGATCCATTTTTGCAACTACCAACGGCAAACTCAGTCAGAGTAGTGTGGTTTACTGAGTTTGCCGGGACTCAGCATACAGTGGCTTATGGGGGAAATTTGCAGCAAACTGCTAAAGCCACGACAACTAAACTCAGTCGCATTAGAGAAGACCAAAAATCCAGAGTTGGGAAGCAAACCCAAGACGGACAAGTTTATCAACAACCGACAAAACGTGATATTTGGCGACATGAAGCGGAGGTGACAGAATTAACGCCAGGGGTGCGGGTGAATTATCGAGTTAGCAGTACAACAGAAGACGGCGCAACTGTTAGCAGTGATGTTTTTACCCTGACAGCCAAACCGGAACCGGGGACACCACTCAAAATCCTGTTAACTTCTGACCATCAACTCAAACCGATGACCGCCGCCAACTTGCAAAAAGTCGTAGAGACAGTGGGAAGAGTAGATGCAGTGTGGTTTGCTGGTGATTTAGTTAATGTGAGCGATCGCGCCTCGGAATGGTTTGATGATAATCGGGGTAATGCTTTATTTCCTGGCTTACAAGGTCATGCTCAATACGAAATGCAGCATGATGGCGTGAAAGTCACTTACACAGGCGGACAAATAATTCAACATGCACCTATGTATAGCTGCATTGGTAATCATGAAGTCATGGGGCGTTTTGGCAGAAAAAACAGTTTAAACGATGAATTTGATGATACATTTCCCCGTGCTGTTGCTCAAAAACTGTATAGTGGCAAATCACTAATAGATAATTCTTTTAATACAATTACCTACGAAGAAATATTGAGCTTACCTGAAAGTAAATCAGGCGGTAAAAGATATTATGCAGTTAGCTTTGGTAATGTGCGTTTAATAGTTTTATACATCACAAATATGTGGCGCACACCCAAATTAGATGAAAAATATACAGGTAGATATCGAGAAGCAGAAAAAGATTTAAATAACCCAGAAAATTGGGGTTATGGGCAGATAATTTATGAGCCAATTGCCAAAGGTAGTACACAATATAATTGGTTAGCAGCAGAACTCAACAGTCCAGAATTTCAGCAAGCAAAATACAAAGTTGTGATGTTTCATCACCCGCCCCACACCCTGGGCGATAATATAGTGCCAGCTTACACCGACCCGGTACAAATCAGCGATCGCAATCAGGAAGGCAAAGTTACATCTGTGCGTTACAAATATCCCAAAAACGCTGACTATATTATCCGTGATGTCGTCCCTTTACTAGAAGCTGCTAATGTACAATTGGTCTTTTATGGACATTCCCATTTATGGAATCGCTTTGTTAGTCCTGGGGGAATGCACTTTTTAGAAACCTCAAATGTGGGTAATACTTATGGTGCTGCTTGGGGCGAAAGAAAGCGAGAAGTTCCCACCAACTATCAAGAAAAATATGTTGACATTGGCGACCCCAACGGTTTAGAACCTGTGATGCCCAGCATCGCACCAATATTAGGTGAAGATGGTAAACCAATGCCTTATATAGCTAGTAATAATATTACTGTTTTTAGTATTTTTGATACCAGCACAGGTAAAGTAAGTAGCTATCTTTTTGATACGCGCAAACCAGATTCAGAAGTGATCAAGTTTGATGAATTTCGGTTGTAAATAGGACTTAAGCAAAAAACGAAAAATTAAGGGTTTGGAGGAGGGTGTAGAGGTATAGGGGTATAGGGGTGTACTTCTTCAAAACCCTTACACCCTATACCCTTTCACCCTCACACCCAGTCTCCACAGACAATCTTGTTAAGCTGCTGTATTTAGCAAACCATTGTGCCGTAACAGCGAAACTGTACTAGGTTCCCGTCCCCGGAAGGCTTTGAAGATTTCCATTGGATGCTGACTACCGCCCAGCGCCAACACAGTATCACGGTAGCGTCTACCAGTGGCTTGAACGGCGGCTTCATCATCTAAACCAGCTTCCTCAAAAGCGGCGAAAGCATCCGCACTCAGCACCTCAGCCCATTTATAGCTGTAGTAACCTGCGGCGTAACCACCTTCAAAGATATGCCCAAAGGCACACAAGAAAGAATCTTCGGGTAGGGGTGGTAAAACTGTGGTAGTTTTGGCTATACGCTGGCGCACTTGGGCGGGAGTTTCATCACCACCAGGAAGATAGCGATCGTGCAGTTCTATATCCACAGTGCTGAAGTGAATTTGCCGCAGTGTCGCACTCCCACTCATATAGTTACGTGCGGCTAACAGTTTTTGGTAATAATGCTCTGGTAATGGTTCACCAGTTTCATAATGCTTCGCCATACCAAACAAAGTCGGGCGTTCATAACACCAGTTTTCCATAAATTGGCTTGGTAGTTCCACAGCATCCCACTCGACATTATTCACCCCGGCTGCGCTGCTGTAATCAACTTGGGTCAGCATATGATGTAAGCCATGACCAAATTCGTGGAATAATGTCTCTACTTCATAGAATGTCATTAAACTCGGCTTACCATCAACTGGCGGCGTTTGGTTACACACCAAATAAGCTACAGGCAACCTCACAGATGTTGCACCATTGTCATTAATTTTACTACGGTTAATGCAGACATCCATCCAAGCACCACCACGCTTTTCGGCAGGACGGCTGTAAGGATCTAAGTAAAAGTAGGCGATGGGTTTACCTGTTTCGTCAGCAATTTGGAAATATCTCACATCTTCATGCCAAACGGGTGCTTGTCCATCAGCAGGGGTGACAGTTACACCAAACAGCCGCTTCACTAGTCCAAATAAGCCGTCTAAAACTTGGGGTAAGGGGAAATAAGGACGTAATTCTTCCGTGGTAAAGGAGAATTTTGCTTCCCGTTGGCGTTCTGCCCAAAAGCTAATATCCCAATGTTTTAAATCTTGGGCTTCTGCTGCGCCTTTGGTAGCGGCAAAAGCTTTGAGTTCGGCTAACTCTTTGACAGCAGCATCATAGCTTGCACTCCGCAGTTCTTCTAACAGTGCTTCGACTGCTGCAACATTGGGAGCCATTTTACTAGCAAGGCTTAATTCAGCAAAGTTTTTGTAGCCTAATAAATTGGCTAGTTCTTGGCGTAACTCTAAAATTCGTGCAATTAAAGGATTATTATCTAACTCACCCGAAGAAGCACGGGTGACATAAGCTTTATACAGCTGTTCCCGCAAGTCTCGGCGGGTGCTGTGCTGCATGAAAGGGCCGTAGCTAGGAAAATCTAATGTTATGCGCCAAGGGCCATTTTCGGGGGTGGCGTTTTCTTCACCAGCCGCACGGGCAGCTTGGGCGGCTAAACTGAGGGAACTTTGGGGTAAGCCGTCAACTTCTGCTTTGGTTATCAGGTTTAAGCTAAATGCTTTGGTGGCATCTAATACATGGTTAGAGAATTTTGTCGATAATTCTGCTAACTCCATTTGAATGGCATTAAACCGATCTCTGGCTTCCCCTGATAAGCCTACACCCGATAATTCCGCATCCCGGATAGCAGTTTCGATAATACGTTGCTGGGCTGGTTCTAGGGTTGCCCAGGTATCACTCGCCCGGAATTGTTTAAAGGCGTTGTATATAACTTGACTTTGACCAAGTTTATTGCTGAACTGTACCACTTCGGGTTGGACAGTTTCATAAGCTTCGCGCAGCTGGGGACTATTCTTGACTCCCATTAAATGACTGACTATACCCCAACTCCAAGTCAGCCGTTCGGTAAGTTTTTCTAAGGGTTCGACTAAACCACTCCATGTTGGCTGGGCATTAGCTTCTAAGGTAGCAAGTTCCTCATCCAGTTCTTTTAATAACTGCTGGAAGGCTGGAATTACTTGTTCTGCTTGAATCTCAGTAAATGGCGGTAAGCCAGTACCTTTAAGCAAGGGATTTTGGGGAATAGTGGCTGCACTCATAGCGTTGTATCAATGCTGATAAATATCTCAATATACTTCTAATGTAGCGATCGCTGCGATTTTTAGCGTTGCCAGAATGCCGAAATAACCGAATTGGGGAGTAGGGAATAGGAAGAGGAAACACGGCAGGGGGCAGGGAGCAATGGGAAAATATAACAAATGACTAATGACAAATTTATTGTCTACTTTCCAGGCATAATCATCCCAGATGATTATTTTACTGGGTGTCCTGAAATGAAATTACTGCTTTCTGCATTAATTGCACCTGTGGCTGTGGTATTGACTGCTACACAAACATTGGCAGCAATTCAAACCAAAAACGTTGAGTATAAACAAGGCAATACAGTTTTACAAGGCTATCTAGCTTATGATGACGCAATTAAAGGCAAGCGTCCTGGGGTTCTGGTAGTACATGAATGGAATGGACTACAATCTTATGCCAAACAGCGCACAGAACAGTTAGCAAAACTTGGTTATGTTGCCTTTGCAGCTGACATTTATGGTAAAGGTATTAGACCGAAGACTCCTGAAGAGTCTGGTAAGCAAGCTACCATTTATCGGAACGATAGAAAATTGTTACGCGATCGCGCCTTAGCTGGGTTAAAAGTATTACAATCAAATCCGCTCACTGATGCTAACCGAATTGCGGCGATCGGTTATTGTTTTGGCGGTGGTACAGTATTAGAACTTGCCCGTAGTGGTGCTAATATTGCCGGAGTCGTCAGTTTTCACGGCAACCTCGATACACCAAACCCGAACGATGCTAAAAATATCAAAGCCAAAGTTTTAGTATTGCATGGTGCTGATGACCCATTTGTCCCAGCAGAACAAGTCCAAGCTTTTGAAAATGAAATGCGCCAAGCAAATGTAGACTGGCAATTAATTTCTTATGGTGGTACAGTACATAGCTTTACTAACCCAGACAATAAAGGTCAGCTAAAAGGAGCATTATATAACCCCGTTGCTGACCGACGTTCTTGGGAAAATATGCGACAATTTTTTGCCGAAATCTTTCGTAAATAGGGAAGTTGGGAGTGGGAATTTTGTAAGCCAGAGATAGAAGAAAAATTTTTCATCCTGAGCTATATAGTGAGTAATCATCCCCACTCCCAACTCCCTTAATTATGCGTGCAATGGTTTTAGATGCACCACATCAACCTCTACGTTTAGCTGAGTTACCAATACCTCAACCCAATGCAGAACAAGTTTTGATTCGGGTTCATACTTGTGCTGTTTGCCGCACAGATTTACATATAGTTGATGGAGAATTGACTCATCCCAAATTACCTTTAATACCTGGACATCAAATTGTCGGCACTATCGAGGCAATTGGGGCAAAGGTTGATAAATTTTATGTCGGTCAACGGGTGGGAGTGCCTTGGTTGGGTCATACTTGCGATCGCTGTCGTTATTGTCGCTCAGGACGAGAAAATCTCTGCGATTTTGCTGAATTTACTGGCTATAACCTAGATGGTGGTTATGCAGAATATACTGTAGCTGATCACCGCTTTTGCTTTGCCTTAGATTCTACCTTTCCTGATTTACAAGCTGCGCCTTTATTATGTGGTGGTTTAATTGGTTATCGCGCTTACAGTATGACAGGCGATGCTGAAAAAATTGGTTTTTATGGGTTTGGTTCATCTGCCCATATCTTAATTCAATTAGCCCGCTATCAAGGTCGGCAAATTTTTGCTTTCACTCGTTCTGGAGATATCACCGGACAAGAATTTGCTCTGCAACTCGGCGCAACATGGGCTGGTGACTCCGACACATTACCACCAGAACCTTTAGATGCAGCGATAATTTTTGCGCCTGTAGGTAAATTAGTCCCAGCAGCTTTACGCGCAGTCGCTAAAGGTGGAATTGTAGTTTGTGCAGGTATTCACATGAGTGATATTCCCTCTTTTCCTTACGAAATTCTTTGGGAAGAAAGAATGTTACGTTCTGTTGCTAATTTAACTCGCAAAGATGGCGAAGAATTTCTCGCTTTAGCACCCAAAGTTCCGATTCAAACAGAAGTGAATGCTTTTCCTCTCACCCAAGCAAATGAAGCTTTGAACGCCCTTCGTAATGGCGAAATTGAAGGTTCAGCAGTTTTAGTAGTTGATTAAAAAAACAAAGATTGTCTGTTCAGAATGGGTTTAAGGGTGTGAGGGTGTAGGGGTGTATTTATTCAAAACCATTACACCCCATACCCTTTTACCCCTACACCCAATCTCCAGCGTAATTCTTGAAATCTACCAAATAAAAAGGCTCAAGCTTGTGGCTTAAGCCTTGACCTCACTCATATCTAAATATTTCATCTTCTACCAAACATCACTCATACCTTTTTTTATAAGGTTCACCCGTAAAAGGTTGTACCCCAGTATTAGGATATTGATCATCTGTAGGGCCAAAAATTCGCATTGCGGCTTCAGAGATATACTCGGTAATCCTGGCAATGATTTGGGAAATAGCCATACTCTTAGACTCCTTATTTTTGAGTCAGTTAGATAGTTATCTCTCTACTTTAATTCGATATTTTCTCATCGCTCAGACTCTCAATATATTGAGAATTTATGCAATAGTTTTTCAGATTGCTTTGCAATACTTTAGGTTGCCGAAAAAGTTTAAAGTTTCTCTGCAATTTCAATTATAACAAAACTCCTAATTCAGCTCTTTTGTGTGAGAAATATCAGTCTTTTAAAGAAGTTAGTTTACAAAGAATAAACTATTAAAAAAGATTAAATATTTGTATAAAATATAATTATTTTGCGGTGATTATGTTGATTTAATGAAGCCAAGAGCTTCTCTGTCGTGGAGTAGTTGACATTATTTATGGTAAATTCTACCATAATAAAAAAGCAGCATTCTTGTAAGGACGCTCTTACATGGCAACTATCCCAGACTTGGGCAGCTACCAGCGCCAAGACTTGACAATCTCTGCGGCTGATTACAGCTTGCTAACCGACCTTTATCAGCTAACAATGGCAGCTTGTTATGTCGGTGAAGGATTAGAACAAAAACAAGCTAGTTTTGAGCTATTTGTGAGGCGATCGCCAGAAAATTTTGGCTATCTCATTGCAATGGGTTTAGAGCAAGTTCTGGCATATTTAGAAAAGTTAAGTTTTACTCATTCTCAAATTGCCGCACTCCAGGCGACGGGAATTTTCGCCCACGCCAGCGATCGCTTTTGGTCGTTATTGGCTGAAGCTAAATTCACTGGTGATGTTTGGGCAGTTCCTGAAGGCACAGCCGTATTTCCTAACGAGCCATTTTTGCGAATTGAAGCGCCACTTTGGCAAGCCCAACTAATAGAAACTTACCTCTTAAATACAATCAATTATCAAACTTTAATTGCCACCAGAGCCGCCCGTTTGCGTGATGTGGCTGGGGAAAAAGCCAAACTTTTAGAGTTCGGCACAAGACGGGCATTCAGTCCCCAAGGGGCGTTGTGGGCGGCACGGGCAGCTTTAGCCGGGGGGCTAGATGCTACCTCGAATGTGTTAGCCGCACTACAACTAGGTCAACAGCCAAGTGGTACGATGGCTCACGCCTTGGTCATGGCGTTGTCAGCGATGGAAGGCAGTGAAGCCGAAGCTTTTACGGCATTTCATCGCTATTTTCCCGGTGCGCCCTTGTTAATTGATACTTACGATACCATCGCGGCGGCGGAAAAGTTGGCAGCAAAAGTGAATGCTGGAGAAATGGAATTATCAGGAGTCAGACTGGATTCTGGTGATTTGGTAAGCTTATCCAAACAAGTGCGATCGCTGTTACCAAATGTGCCGATTGTTGCCAGTGGTGATTTAGATGAATGGGAAATTGCCAGACTTAAAGGGGCTGGGACGGTAATTGATGGTTACGGTTTGGGAACGCGACTGGTAACGGGTAAGCCTGTCAACGGGGTTTACAAGCTAGTAGAAATTGATGGCGTTCCAGTCATGAAGCAGTCTAGCGGTAAGGTAACTTATCCCGGACGCAAGCAGATTTTTCGGTCATTTGTCGGTGGCAAGGTAAAAGCTGATAGGTTGGGATTAATCACAGAAACACCGCAATCAGAAACACCTTTGCTGCAATTAGTCATGAAGCAAGGCGAACGAATGCAATTGCCAGAAACTTTGGCAGAAATTCGCCAACGAACCGCCATAACAATCGCTAGTTTGCCAGAAGAGACAAGGCAGATATCAAATCCTCTGGCTTTGCCGGTGGATATTTCGGCTGGGTTGCAAAAGTTGACTGAAGAGACGAAGGAACTAACCGCAAAGAACGCAAAGGGCGCAAAGTAAGATCATGAGAATTGCTTTATTTGGTACAAGTGCCGATCCCCCAACAGCTGGGCATCAAGAGATTTTAAGGTGGTTGTCAGAACGTTATGATTGGGTGGCAGTGTGGGCGGCGGATAATCCCTTTAAGTCCCATCAAACACAATTAGAACATCGGGCGGCGATGCTGCGGTTGTTAATTGCCGATATGGATGCGCCAAGGCATAACGTGGCAGTGACACAGGATTTAAGTAGCTGGCGAACCCTAGAAACTGTGGAAAAAGCCAAACAGCATTGGGGTGAAGAAGCGGAATACACCTTAGTTATTGGTTCAGATTTGATCAATCAACTACCACGCTGGTATAAAATTGAAGATTTATTACAGCAAGTGCAACTACTGATTGTGCCACGACCAGGATATGCGATAGAAGAATCTAGCTTAGAGGCAATCGAAAAGCTGAGAGGAAAAATTGCGATCGCTACCCTCACAGGTTTAAATGTATCCTCAACAGCTTATCGTGAGCATGGAGATACTGAAGCACTCATAGCTCCCATTGTTGCTTATATTCATCAACAGCATTTGTACAAATGCCAGGACGCAACCACAAAAAGATTCCAACTCCGCTAAATCAACAACCTTTGGCTGATTTTAAGGTAGGTGTGGATAATGTAATTTTTTCTGTAGACACTGCTCAAAATCGACTTTTGGTTCTCTTAGTCATGCGACAGCAAGAACCATTTTTAAATTATTGGAGTCTTCCTGGGACGTTAGTGCGTCAAGGCGAATCTTTAGAAGATGCTGCCTATCGCATCATGGCAGAGAAAATCCGAGTCAACAATCTTTATTTAGAACAGTTGTATACCTTTGGCGGGCCAAACCGCGACCCCAGAGAAGCAACCGATAGTTATGGCGTGCGTTATTTATCAGTGAGTTATTTTGCCCTCGTCAGATTTGAAGAAGCCGAATTAATTGCTGATAAAGTCGCGGGAATTGCTTGGTATCCCGTCAAGCAAGTGCCACAGTTAGCCTTTGACCATAATCAACTGCTAACTTACGGTCATAGACGACTGCGAAATAAGTTAGAGTACAGCCCAGTCGCCTTTGAAGTTTTACCAGAAATGTTTACTTTAAACGATTTGTATCAACTATACACAACCGTGTTAGGCGAGAACTTTTCTGATTACTCTAATTTTCGGGCGCGACTACTCAAGTTAGGTTTTTTGTGCGATACCGGAGTAAAGGTATCACGGGGTGCAGGCCGCCCAGCTAGTTTATATAAATTCGACGCTGAAGCTTTTGCACCCTTTAAAGATAAACCTTTGGTGTTTATTTAAATAGTCATTAGTCATTAGTCACTAGTCATTTGTAAAAAACCAAGTACAAATGACTAATGACATAGACGCTTCTGCGGCTTCCCGCAGGGTAGAACAAAGGACAAATATGAAAATTGCGATCGCTCAACTTAATCCAACCATTGGTGACATCCCCGGAAACGTTCAAAAGATTCTAGAATCTGCCCAAGATGCAGTAAAATCAGGCGCACGTTTATTATTAACCCCAGAACTTTCTTTGTGTGGTTATCCACCCAGAGATTTATTATTAAATCCTAGTTTTGTCTCGGCTATGAGTACGGCATTACAACAATTAGCCAGAGATTTACCACCGGAACTAGCTGTGTTAGTCGGCACTGTTGAACCAAATACCAAATCCCATATTACTGGCGGTAAAAGTTTATTTAATAGTATTGCTTTATTAGAGTCGGGCAAAATCAAACAAGTTTTTTATAAGCGGCTGTTGCCAACTTATGATGTATTTGATGAAGACCGCTATTTTGAACCAGGGTTACAACCTAATCATTTCACTTTAGATGATATTCATATTGGCGTAACTATTTGCGAAGATTTATGGAATGATGAAGAATTTTGGGGTAAACGTAGTTATGCTGTCAATCCTATTGCAGACTTAGCAATTTTAGGCGTAGATTTAATTGTTAATTTATCTGCTTCACCTTACAGCGTAGGCAAACCGCAGTTTCGAGAATCAATGCTGAAACATAGCGCGGTGCGTTTTCAACAGCCGATGATTTATGTTAACCAAGTCGGTAGTAATGATGATTTAATATTCGATGGTTATAGTTTTGCCTTGAATGGTCAAGGCGAAATTATGTGTCGCGCCCGTGGTTTTGCCACTGACTTAGTAAATGTGGACTTTAACAAGAAAACACGAGATTTACAGTTAAGTTCTTTAACACCTGAGTGCGAATCAGAAGAAGAGGAAGTCTGGCAAGCTTTGGTTTTGGGTGTGCAGGACTATGCCTTAAAATGTCGCTTTTCTAAAGTAGTATTAGGTTTAAGTGGTGGCGTAGATTCAGCATTAGTCGCTGCGATCGCTACAGCAGCATTAGGTAAAGAAAATGTTCTCGGTGTCCTGATGCCATCACCTTACAGTTCCGAACATTCTGTTAGTGATGCTTTGGCATTAGGTAACAATTTAGGCATTGAAACCACTATTTTACCGATAGGCGAATTAATGCAAAGCTTTGATCATAGCCTTGCTGACTTGTTTGCTGGCACAGAATTTGGCATTGCCGAAGAAAATATTCAATCGCGGATTCGCGGTAACTTATTAATGGCGATCGCTAACAAATTTGGCTATCTCTTATTATCCACTGGCAATAAATCAGAAATGGCCGTCGGTTACTGTACCCTCTACGGCGACATGAACGGCGGGTTAGCAGTCATCGCCGATGTTCCAAAAACCCGCGTTTATAAAATTTGCCACTGGTTAAACTCCCATCCCTCAGCACTCAGCACTCAGCACTCAGCACTCCCAACTGAAATTATTCCCCAAAATATCCTCACCAAAGCCCCCAGTGCTGAACTCAAACCCGGCCAAGTTGATCAAGATTCCCTCCCAGCTTATGAAGTTTTAGACGACATCTTGCAACGCTTCATTCATGACCATCAATCAGCCGCCCAAATAGTTGAAGCAGGCCACGACCCCATGATTGTAGACCGAGTAATTCAAATGGTTGCCCGTGCCGAATTTAAGCGCCGTCAAGCACCCCCCGGCTTGAAAATTACCGACCGCGCCTTTGGTACAGGCTGGCGAATGCCAATTGCTAGTAGCTGGGTAACCATCAAAAATGCTTATCAAGCCATACCTGTCTCTACTAATACCTTGCCATTCAAAGGCTAAAAGAAAAGCAAGCAGAGTAAAAGCTCCGTCTCATATCATGTCCGGCAAATCAGTTATGATTCAACACATCTGTGCAGAAAGACAAAACTCTTCCTCCCCCTGCTCCCTGCGGTCTTGATGTTCAGTCTTTTACCGGACACGATATCAGTCTTCCTCCTTGCTCCCTGCTCCCATACCTCTTGTGACTAAACTCTGATCCATTTCAGGATATGAGGATCTTTGTCATAGCGGTAGGTAAAGCCATCGTTAGCAGCAATACTCTCTCCTTTGCTTGCTTTACTTCTAATAGTTTTAATGGTGTATGAGGTTAGTTCGCTCATTTCCTTATGAGAAAATCCTTCACTTGTAGTTTGTTGAGCTAATTTTAATGATTGAATTTGGTATTCATTATTATGCAAACTATTTTCAGTAATACAAGTATTCTCAGTGGAGTTCTGAGCCGTTGTTTGATTGCGATAATCTTGCACGGTCAAAAGTCGCCAACTAGAATCTTGTGTAAGTTCTAAAACCCATTGATGATAATCAAATAAACTTGCTCGATGTCCTACGCTAATAAAAGTTGTTTTTGTTGCTTGTAACTGTTGATATAAACTTTCTTCATTTTTTTAAATCCAAGGCACTTGTAGCTTCATCTAATATGGTGAACCTAGGATAAGTAACCAATAGACGTGCGAACGCCAGACGTTGTTGTTCTCCCAACGATAATATATTTTCCCAAGGAACTTCAGCATCAAAGTTTTCTACTCGATTTAGCAAGTTTTGTAGATTAACTTGTTGCAAAACTTTTTTTGAGTTCTGTGTCACTCACTTTACGATCTGTATGTGGATAGAGTAACTGTTCTCGCAAAGTTCCTAGAATTATATAGGGACGTTGAGGTAAGAATAAAACTTCTTCTAGCGGTGGGCGTACTATACGGCCAGATCCTGCATTCCACAAACCTGCGATCGCTCTTAATAAAGAACTTTTTCCTCGACCACTAGACCCTATAATTAACAAACCTTCTCCAGGCTGAACAGACAATGACAAATCTTTGACAATTAGCTGTTCATAGTTAGGTGTTTGTAAACTGAAATGCTCAAAAGCTAGACGGTTGTGGTTTTCTTCTATCGTCTTAATAGTACTTACATTCTCTGGTTTTTTAGTGACTTCTTCTATAACATTTAAAAACTCATTTAAACGTTCAACATAACTAAAAAAATCCGCCAGAAGTCGCAAATTCATTTATTAAGTCTCCCAAAGAATTAGCAAAAAGATTAACAGCTAAACCGACTTGTCCCATCATACCAAAATCAATTTCACCTCTAATATATAATGGCCCAAGTATAAAAAGAGGAAATAACTGAATCACATATTGATATGCCTTGTTAAAAATTTCTTGATTTCTTTCCCAATTAATTTTATTTTCCTCTTTTTTAATAAAATTATTAAATCTGCGCTCAATTATATTTAATTCTTGCTTTTCTCCTTGAAAGAAAGCTACAGATTCAGCATGACTCCGAATATGAGTTAAAGAATAATTGTATTCGCCTTTAGATGCGATTTTCTCTTGATTAATTTTGTTTAAATTTTGATTTAAATATAAGCTAATTACATTACCTATCAACGTATAAACAATCATGACAAGAGCTATCGGTTGAGAAATTGACCAAAGAACTGCTAAAAAAAATTATCATTTCTACTATTTTTTCTAAAAAAGTAGCTGAAAAACTGACAGCATTACTAGCAATAGGCTCAATTTCTTGAGATAAGCGTTGATCTGGGTTATCAATATCTGTACTAAAGTTAATTTTATAATAAGCACGATTGCTTAAATATTTACTTAAAATTTGGTTATTTAACCATTTGTACCAATCAATAGCGATTTTTTTTCTAATAAAACTAGAAAAACTTGCTAAAAATCCTAATACAAACAGTCCGATACCATAAATAGTTAAATTATTAATGAACTTTGAATAATCCTTATCTTGAATCAGAGCATCGACCATGTAACGGCTAATAAAACTATTAAAAGCATTTACACTTACAACCGCAATAATTAGTAAGATTAAGAGAATTAGCATTCCCCATGTACGCATAACATCAGCGAATGCTCTTTCCTCTGGCTTTGTTGGATACCAGTAAGGCCCAACAATCACTTTTATATCTTCCCAAAACTGAAAAAATCCTGAAAATGAATTTGTTGAGGAGCGAAATTGAACAACTTGCGGCATCATATTTTAAAAATTAACTAATTTATTCTAATTAAATTTAACAGTTATTATTAAATAATCGCTAATTAATATCCCATAAAAATTATAATTATGGCTAATTCTTTAGCTGATATTACTTAATGTGTAATTGTGGCTTAAAGCAGCCAATAACAACTTAGAAATTACAGTAGGCAGCGATTACTTTTTTAAGAATTGTGACCTTTTTGTGTAATACTGAATTTTCAGAAGTCTGAAACATCAGTTCTACACTATCACCAATTGTATATAATGTTAATTTTCTGGTTTGTGTACGAACTAAACTTGTCTGAACGCCAGCATCAACTATTGCTACGATGAGCAATAACACAAGTCTAACCTGATGCTATGCAACGCAGTTGCTAGATCAAGATAATGTTCATTTTGATTAGCAAATTCCTTGTCTAGTGCTGGTAATTAGAATTAAGGAAGCCAAGATTTTTACTTTATATCATATTTAAGTCTGTGGGTTAAGACTTTTTTACTATGACTAATTTAAATACACTGTGTGTACTGTGTGTAAGGTATTTTATCCTTACACACACCCGTTTCTATTCTTTTTTTTTATATATAGCCTACAATTATTAAGTTTTTATTAAAATTTTGCTTAACTGTCTTAACTGTCTTAACTGTCCTTGCCTTCTTAGGAAAATTCTGAAATATTATGGTTTTAAACTAATGATTAATAGTCAATAATTTATCAACAATCTATGAACCTAGAATGTCAGCAAAACATTAAAAAACGAATTAAGGGAAAGATAGAAAAAATTGAATTACATTCCAAGGTTTTAGCTAGTAGCCGCAATTTACATATTTATCTACCACCCAGTTATACAAATAATTCTATACAGCGTTATCCTGTTGTTTATATGCACTATGGACAGCACCTATTTGAGCCACAAAAATTAGATGGTGAATCTTGGATGGTGCATGAAACAATTGAGGAACTTCTTGATGCTGATTTAATTGATGAAATTATTGTTGTCGGTATTGCTGCTGTCCGCGCTACTGTAGAATCTGATTACTGGCACTATGCAGGCTTGTTTAAAAATCAATCTTTAAATGGTCATACCTATGAAAGCTTTGTTGTGGAAGAGGTGAAGCCATTTATAGATAGAAACTTTAGAACTTTTAGCGATCGCTCTCACACTGCTATGATTGGTTGTTGTGCTGGTGCAACCGCCAGTTATAACATTGCCGAACGCCACTCCAATGTTTTTGGCAAGGTAGGTATGCTTTCACCTGCTGTCCGTAGCTTTGATACTAATACTTGGCTGTACTCTTGGCCGATGCGTAAACCAGAGTTTATGCTCTGGATTGATGTTGGTGATGCTGAAGGAATTTTTACCCCTCCTGTAAGAGACTTGGTTGATGTACTGTTAACTCAAGGTTGTATACCTAACACTGATTTTTTTTACTACCTTGAACCGGATGCTGCTCACCGGGACATTTTCTGGGGTAAACGCCTGAAGAACCCACTGCTGCTGTTTTTTGGTAAAAAATGTCAGACAGTCTCAGTAGAATTACAGGGTGATAACGTTCTAGGTATAGGAAGTAAACCGCTAACAGTCAATCCCATTGTGGAGTGTGACACCGGATTACGTTATACGGATCTCACTGGTAATTATCATATCGAGCAACCAGAAATTCTGTCTGTGGAGCAGGGCAACCGGATGACTGGGCTTTCCCCTGGTATAACTCAAGTATCCTTCTTATCTCAAGGTTTAAAAACATCCCGTACTTACAAAGTTGTATCCAGTCTTCCCGATCAGGTACAACTTCATCTACGCGCTCATGTTCCAGAAGAAACACCACAGGTTGAAGAGATACATTTTGGCACATTGGCCTTACAGCAAACCAGTAAAAATATATATGAGGGTAAATATACTTTACCAAGAGGTTTTGCCTTAAAAGATTTTTTTAGCTGTGGGATGCGTAACTTTGAGCGACAAAAGGACGGTTCACCGATGCCATTACGGTTATTACAAGCACAATATGATACAGAAATAGAGTATAAGATTGAACGCTGGTCTAAGTTTTAATTGGCAATTTTAAGATTTCATAATAGTAGAAAAATTATATGGATCGAATTGCCCTAACATCAGAACTGAGGTTAGAAGTTCCTCATTATTACCCGTGTAAGTACCCGTTAGTGGATTTGCATCTGCATCACAATACAGGTAAAAGTATGCTCAGTATAGTAGCTAATTCCGAGTTTTGGAGTGTTCCTGTCTTTAGTGTGCAAACAGCTGATGTAATGCCGAATCCTATCATTACTCGTACAGAAAAGCTATTTAAAGAGGAAATAGACTTATTTGAGTTAACAATCACCAGTGTATCTTCTTTTGCAGAAGGACTGGCTCAAATTAGGACTCGTATCCAACGCAATCAACCAGTAATTATTTCCGGAACTACCTACGAACTGCCATACAGTCCAGATTTCCACAATCCCAATTATCTCCAACCACGGACTACTTCTGCTTTAGGCGGTGATTTTCAGATTGCCGATCACTATGTATGTGTGATTGGATTAGGATCTGACGAAGTTTTGCTTTACGATCCGATACCAAACAAATTTTTTGGTAATATTCCCCTGGAATCATTAGAAAAATTTTGGCGCGGTAATATCCAGTTTGATGTATTTACCAAAGCTAGAGGCTTGTCCTTGCTTGTTAGTTATGGCATTGTCAACGTGACAATTGACCCAGATTATCAAAACGAAAGTCTGGAGAATATAGCAATTAAAATTCTCAATCGGGTCAATACTGCCTTTTTAGAAGGACGGACAAGAACTAGACCCGGTAGGATTTATTTATCATCTATAGCCTTGAGCAATTATATTTATGAAGCTTTTAATTCCTACTACTCCACTACAGGAGAAATTCTTCAATCTTTAGGAAAATGTCTCTTTGATATGCGTTGGAGTCGCTATTATCTCAGAGATTTGCTCCAGGATATGAATCAACATCTGAATTTTTCTCTTTCAGAAATTGCTGATGAGATGCTAGTAGTAATTGATTTATGGGAAGAGGTTTATAGAATATTTCTCACTCTTGTCCGCAAAAAGTCTGCGATCAAAGATGAGCAAATCCACAAATTTATCAATTTTTTGGCTGGGACGATCAAGCGTGAAAACGAGTTTCACCTTCAGATTCAAGATTGGTTAAACAACTCAAACGTGGGGGAAATCTTAAATGCCAGAACGAGCTGATTTGAGGGAAACTGTTCAGGAGATTGTCCTAGCCTGTATTGAAGAAGTAACCGCCCAAGGCTGGGGTCGCATCCAAATTGAACAAGGTGAGGCGGCGAATATTCTAGCCGGGGGTGGGTTTATTGATTCGTTAGGACTTACCTCATTGCTGGTAACGATTGAGCAAGATATTGAGGCAGAGTTAGGAATTACTCTTAATTTAACTAGGAAAATTACCGAAATTACACTCAGCAGCACCAATCCATTGGCTACTGTAGGCACACTAACTGATTACATAACTAATTGTATTAACAATGCTACCGTCTGTGGGGGTATCTGATGGCTATCGAATTTTTGCTAGACAGGTTCGATCAAACCAAAGATGCTGAGGCACTGATCTGGCGCGATCGCTCGTTGCTATATGGTGAACTTAAAGAACTGATTCAATTTTGGCAGAAACGCTTAGAGGAAGAGATTGTTGAGAAAGGTGCGGTTGTTGCCTTAGAAGCGGATTTTTCACCCAATGCTGTCGCCTTGTTATTGTCATTGCTCCAGCATCAGTGCGTGGTAGCAGTATTAACAGCAGAGATGAAAACCAGCCGGGCTGAGTTGCGTCAAATAGCAGAAGTAGAATGGCTCGTCAAAGTAGATGCAGACGATCGCGTGAGCATTGAAAAAACTGGAACTCAAGCCGAACATGAGCTATTGTGGCAATTGCGCGATCGCCAACATCCAGGACTGATCATTTTCACATCCGGTTCTACAGGTAAGAGCAAAGCTGCTATTCATGATTTCGTCTTCATCATAGAGAAGTTCCAAACTCTACGACCTGCTCAGAAGACACTGCTATTTTTACTATTTGACCATATTGGCGGTATCAATACCTTGCTACATGTTCTGGCGAATGGAGGATGTGCTGTTATACCGTTGGATCGCTCTCCAGAAAAAGTAGCAGATGCGATCGCCAAGCATCGAGTACAGGTATTACCCACATCACCCACCTTTCTCACACTCCTGCTGCTGAGTGGCGTTCACCAAGGATACGATCTGTCTTCCTTAGAAGTTGTCACCTATGGAACAGAAGTAATGCCACAAAGCGTCCTCAACAAATTAAACCAGCTTTTTCCCAACATCCGCTTTCAGCAAACTTACGGACTCACTGAACTCGGTATCATGCGTTCAAAATCACGCTCATCTGATTCTCTCTGGTTCAAGGTAGGGGGGGAAGGATATGAAACCCGGATTATTAACGGAATGCTGGAAATTAAAGCCAAAAGCGCCATGCTTGGTTACTTGAATGCTCCAGCACCTTTTACTTTGGATGGTTGGTATATGACTGGAGATGTGGTGGAAATTGACGGTGAGTGGTTAAGGATTCTCGGACGTAAATCCGAATTGATTAACGTTGGTGGACAAAAAGTCTATCCATCTGAAGTAGAGAGTGTTTTACAGGCTATGGAAGGTGTGGTAGAGGTGTCTGTCAAAGGAGAAGCAAATCCGATTACTGGAAATATAGTTACTGCGAAGGTTCGCCTGACAACCGATGAAACTTTACGGAATTTTCGCTCTAGGCTAAAAGCCTTTTGTCAAGATAAGCTAGAGTCCTATAAAATTCCTATGCGGATAACACTGGTTCAGGAAAGACTACATAGCGATCGCTTCAAAAAAAACCGTTAGTTTTTAGAGACAAATGAATCTAAATAGCAGAAGATAAACCAATCACAATTAGTAATAAAAACCAATCTACAAACTTGGTGAAAAATTTACTAATAATTCTCATAACATTAAATATTTTCTTTTGCTTGAGAAATTTATAACAAAAAATTTATTTGCGGTGATAAAAATTGGACATTTGTAGCAATTTGTGGATACTGATTAGCTATCTAAGCCAATACTAATAACTTCACTAAAAATAAACTGTCTACCACCGTACCTTCTTTAACTCATAGAAATCTTATATGCGCTATTTTGATGAATATTGTGAAGTACATCTAGACCCTAGTATTGCACCTTGTACTTGGGTATTTAGAACTAACGAAAAAATCTGTATCAGATTTGGCATTCACTTATCTAAAAACCCTGACTATGGTCAGATAGTCTATGAGTTAAATGATGGTCAAGGATATTGCGATGTAGATCGCATCACAACACAAACTGAAAGTGTGAACGAAAATGGCTTCAAAATGTTCTCAATCGTCCTCCCTCCAATCATCAATGGGGGAGGATATCGCTACAAATTAGGTTATGTGGATACCTTGGGTAATGAACATACAAGTAAGCGATCGCAGTTTTTATTTGTATGTGATGAAGCACCCCGTTCCATAACAGAAATCCCCTCTGAGTTTTTGGGCTATGTGAATCATCAACCTCTCTATGGGCCAAAACCTAAGTTAGCAATGACATCTAGTCCCAATGATTGGCAAGCACGTTTATTTTACTCAATCATCATTGATCGATTTGCTCGCAGTGCAGACAACAGTCGTGCTGGGATGAGTGCGGTCAACTACGATCCAACATCACCTCATGCAAGTCATGGTGGGACAATTCAGGGCGTTATTGAGCAGATAGATTATTTAAAGTCATTGGGTGTTAGTGCTATTATTCTCAGCCCTGTCTATGTGAATGCACCGGACGGCTATCATGGCTATCATCCTATTCATCTTTTGATGGTCGATCCACGTCTAGGTACACTTCAATGTCTAAGGGAACTAGTGAAAAAAGCTCATGAATCTAATATTGCCGTCATTTTAGACGTTGTTAACAATCATCTTGCAGATAGTATTAACTGGGAAAAGTATGGCAGCCCGGTAGGAGGAGAGTTTAAGTATGTGCAAGGAGATGATTCTGCGGTCATGCCTTATCCCATAGAAGCACGCAATACATTTCTCTTTCACGGGACAGAATACACTGATATGGTAAATCAAAGACTCTTTGGTTTCCTGGAAGATTGGCGTACTGAAACAACTTATGTACGCGAATTATTGATTCAACACCTCAAATATTGGATTGCAGAAACTGACATTGATGGTTTTCGTTACGATTCTGCTCGTCACGTTGGTCTTGATTTTTGGGAACCTTGTGTGGCAGAAATATCAAGATACGCTAGTTATTTAGGGAAAAAGCAGTTTCTACAAATAGCTGAACACGCTGGCAGTACTCATGAGGAAGTAATCCAATACAATAGCGCCAAATTTACAAATTTTATCGATTACCCAACCTATTACACCATTAAACATTCCTTGAATGAGGATAATCATCTAAGAGGATTGGCAGATTATTTTTGTGGCTTTCTCCCACCATCACAACGGTATCATACCGCTTGGCAGAACAATATTATGTTTCTGGATAATCAAGACACAACAAGGATTTTCCACCTATTTTGGAGCCGTTTAGAAAATATAATTGAGGCAAGAATCTGGTTACACTTTGGACTGGCTTGCTTGATTTTAGGGCCGCAAATACCATCTATCTATCAAGGAACAGAGCAAGAATTTTCCGGTGCTTTAGGACTGTATCAAAAACAAGATACCAGAGAGTGGATTGGTCATGATTGCTATGTGCGAGAAGATATGTTTGAAAACTCAGCTTGTGTTTGGCAGTTTGGCCCAATTAACCGCAAAATTTTTGAGCCATATGATAAAAATCACCAAACTTTTACACTGATTAAACAGCTTGCCAAAATTAGAAAGCGACATCCACTCATTCAGCGTGGAAAACGCACTTTATTATGCTCCAGAAGTCACGAGTTACGGTGTTTATTAATTCATGATAATAATGATACACAACCTCTTCTAGTGGCCATTAATTTGGGAAATAACCCAGTATGTGAAGAAGCTTTTACAATTCCTGATTGCTATGGTAGTTTTTCCGATGTTGATATACTCATCACTACTGGGGATGGAACATTCAATATTGTAGAAGGTGGTATGAGGATTAAACTGCAACCATTTACTTTTGTTTTAGCCAGGCTATTGTGATATTATTTCCGGCAAATCAGTTATGAGTGACCCATATCTGTGCAGAAAGACGAAACTCTTTCGTCTCCTGCAACCTGCGGTCTTGATGAGAAATCTTTTCCCAGACACGACATGAGATAGGGTAACTCATAAGTCAATTGATATGATGTCTGACTAGATCAGTGGTGATTCGCTGCATCCATGCAACAACGGCAAAACCCGCTTCTCTGGACTCTGCTTCTCTGCGGTCTTAATTATAAGTCTTTCACCAGAAATGATGTGAGTAATCATAAGTGATTAATATACGCTTTAATGAATTCTGTATTTTTTATGAAATACAGAACTACTTTTGCGTAAATTACTGAAGTCGCCTTGAATCGTAAATTAATACTAAAATTCACGGCTGAAATTTTGAGCCTTTAGTATAGTTTCAAACAACATTACCAATTATGGAAATGTTGTTTATACCTAGTTAAAACTAAACGAACATAGGTGCAACATGAAATTACAAGATTTCTTAGCAAATGCAAATGAAATAGGTAAATTAGGATTTGAAGCGATCGCTCAAGACAAGGAACTAGCTACTCAGATCCAAATATTATTGATTGGCTTAAATTTACTGGAACCACCAGCGGATGGAAAATTTGGCCCAGTTTCTGGCGAAGCTCTCGAAAAATTCCAAGAATTAACCAAAACTGGAGAAACGGGTTATTTAGGAGCAGTCACAGCCAAAAAACTGATTGAAACCAAACCGGAGGATCTTCCTAAACCTCCATTAAAACTAGGTAACGACATAGCCAGCAGAATTGTTAAATATATGCTGGATAAAAAATATCAGGTATTTACTGCACCTAAAGAATACAACATTGTTTATCTAGAGGGAATTAACGAAGACTGGACTCGCAACAATGATGCACCCAACGAATTTAATGATCGACGGATTATTCTTGAAGTAGTTGATGGTGTTCCTAAAATCGTTAATCACTGGCGAGCTACTACTGAACCAGGTAGCTACTACACAGTTGTAAAACCCCTCAATCCTAAAGGTGCAGCAAGAATACAGTTTGGGCAATACAAAGCTTGGCGTGTGGGAACTCATGGTATCGGTGGTAGCCGACCTCACGAAGCATTAGTACAAGCTGGAACAATTACTGTTTGTCGAGATTTCAACAAAGATTTTCAACGTGTTGGAGACCAACTTGATACAGGTGACGATTTTGCAATTAACCAACATTGGGGCTATGATTTCCCTAAAAATGACATTCGCGGTGCTAGTGCAGGTTGTTTAGTGGGTAACTTGCTTAAGGGACACCAAGAATTTATGGCACTTGTTAAACAAGACCGCCGCTATGTAGCTAATCGTGATTATATGTTTTATACAACAGTAATTTCTGGAGATGATTTATTGAAGAAGTTTCCTGGGTAAAATCTAAACTCTGGATATCTCCTTCAATATGGGTGTGTCTGATTTGGACAAGACACACCCATTAATAACGCCAGTTGCTACAACGGAGGGAACCTCACGCCAGTTTGCTCAAGTCGGGAAACCCGCCCACGCAACTGGCTCCGCAACGCACTGGCTCCTCAGCACTCAACGAATGATAGTCTATGTGATGAACTAAATGTTAAGTTATCCATGACTGCTGCTGTTCTGTTAGAGAATGTCTTCAAATTTTACAAAAATGTCCCTGTCGTTAATGATTTATCATTTGCGATCGCACCTGGAGAAATTTTTTGCGTTACTTGGCCCTAACGGTGCGGGTAAATCAACTACAATTCGGATGTTGACAACATTAACCAAGCCATCCCAAGGACATATAAAAGTGGCTGGTTATGATGTTGTCAGACAACCAATACAAGCAAAACAGAGCATTGGTGTTGTTTTGCAGCAAACTAGTATAGATGGCGATTTAAGTGTTTGGGAAAATATGGAACTGCATGGGCGGCTACATCGTATAGCCAACCCACAGCGACAACGACTAATTAATCAGTGGCTAGAGTATGTGGAACTAGCAGACAGAAGAGATGATTTAGTCAAAACTCTGTCTGGAGGGATGAAACGACGATTACAAATAGCTAGGGCTTTACTCCACCAACCACAAATTTTATTTTTAGATGAACCAACTGTTGGACTAGACCCCCAAACTCGTCGGCGACTTTGGGAGATTATTCGAGATTTAAACAAGCAAGGGATGACAATGTTACTCACAACTCATTACATGGATGAAGTCGAGTACTTGTGTGGAGCTTTTGAAGCTACCGGGCCGGGACGCATTGGTATTATGGATAGTGGCAAACTTATATCTTTAGGAACGCTCCAACAATTGCGTTCTGCTCACGGTGAAGGTTTGGTCATGAAACAAGTGGGAATCACCGAAGCGGGTAATGACAGCGCCCGACGTTGGGAATATTTATTTTTCCCTTCTTTAGAAGCAGCAAACAATTATCTGAATCAACAATCAGATAAAACCGGAATGATGGTGCGTCCCTCTAACTTAGAAGATATTTTCGTGGAATTAACTGGGCGACAGTTAGATTAACGTCAACCTCCTAACTCCCGCAACATTGCTTCTACTCGCTCAACGCCATCTGGATTATTTTGGCGTTGGTATAAACTTTTAGCTTTTTGTAGTAAGCTATTTGCCTGTTTTGTCTGGCGACGTTGTTTAAACATTGCCGCCATAAATTCATATATCTGAGGATTGTTGCGATCTATGCTAATAGCTTGTTCATAAGCCCAATTAGCAGCTTCATAATCTCCTAAACGAGCTTGGGTCACGCCCAATCCCAGATAAGCATTCAGATTGTTACGGTTTAGCTGAATGGCGCGACGGTAAGCATCTCTGGAACCTTTGGTATCACCCAAGTTACCTTTGATGTAACCTACAGCATAAAAGAAATCACTATTATCAGGATCAAGACCCAATGCTCGACGATAAGCAACTAAAGCAGCTTGATAATTTCCTTGTTGGGCATACAGATAACCCATACCAGAGTATACTTTAGCATTCTTGGGGTCTAGGGCTGCGGCTCTTTGATATGTGGCGATCGCTCCGTTATAATCACCTGCATCAACTTGTCTGCGGCCTTCTTCAAACAATTCCTTTAATTCTTCGTTTTTCGCTTGGGCGACTAATACCTGCGCTTGAACTGTTACAGGAATCGTAACCACACTACATCCTAATAACAAAGCACTAACTATAAGTGATATGCGTTTGTACACAGTAAATTTCCTGAACTTCTAGCAACTTTTTTCTTGTACATTAAAACAAAAATATGGATTTTTGAAAACTGTATTTATTCTGTTTTACGAAATATTAATATTTTATAAACTCCTCAGCCGCAAACGACACCAATTTACTAGAGTTTCTACTGAACAATCTAATCTATAGCCAATTTACAAACATCTCTCCCTTTTCTGCTTTGTCCTCCTTGTCTCCTATGTCTCTATTGTTTACATATCCAACCAGACTACTATACAAGTATTAGAGATTCAGTATAATCCCTATCTCAAGCTGGAAATCAGCAATAACATACTTATGTCTTTATTTTGCTAACGATTTTATAATCGCTGGCTAATATTACTACAGCGATTCTGATTTTAAAACCCAAAATATTTAATTTCTGTATCAATTTTTATCTTGCTTTGCAACACTAAGTTTGGTTTTGCGTTAGCAGTTACCCCAATAATAACAATCTCAGTCGTACAATATTCCTTGACCTGTCATCTGTGAGATGATTCTATGATTTTAACTACAACCGATGTGATTCAAGGTGCTGTGATTGATTCATATTTAGGTATTGTAACTGCGGAAGTTGTTTACGGTAGCAATTTTTTTACGAGATTTTTTTTGCCAGCATTCGAGATGTGATTGGTGGTCGAACAGGTAGCTACGAACGTTTATTTGAAGAAGGTCAAAGAAAAGCACTTTTAGAATTAGAACAACGCGCACAGCGATTAGGGGCAAACGCTGTCGTTGGGATTGAAATCGATACAGGAACAATCAATGTTGACCAATCTGGAGTTTTGATGCTGATTACCGCCACAGGTACAGCCGTAAGAATGCGTTAGTTATTTTATCCTACACTGACAAGATTTTTCATAATATATTGAGAATCGCTAATAGGTAATGTTATTAACAAATTACTTATTAGCGACGTTTTATAACAACAATTATTTTCTGAAATTTTGTCGATTTTTTTATTATTTAAATGTATTAAAAACAACGCATATTCATATATAAATTTGATTTTAATTAAATTTTCTTATTTATTCTTACCCTAGATAGATAAACTAAGTCTTTCTGTTGATAGATATTAAAAATTGAAAAGAGCAATTTAATTTTAAACGTAAGCATGAATATATCAAGAAAAATTTACTAAAAAATAGTCAAGGAGCCAATAAATTATGTCATACGTAAATCGCACAGGTGACGATATTGTTACTGATCCGGCGGTAGTAACTAGAGTAAGTGAGTATCATGACCGTGTTCGCTGGGGGCCGATAATTTCTGGGGTATTAATTGCTTTAGCTACACAGTTAATTTTAAGTGCATTTTTTGCGGCGATCGGTGCAGGAAGAGTAGCAGATTCTGGCGCACCTCGAACAATAGCTCCTGATGTGGCTGGTAATGTAGGAATTTGGTCAACTGTGGCTTTATTACTGTCACTGTTTGTTGGGGGATGGATAACCAGCCGTGCTTGTGGCCCCATGAACCGCAATACAGCTTTGCTAAATGGTGCAATTCTTTGGGCTACTACTTTGGCGCTGAGTTCTTGGCTATTAGCTAGTGGGGTATCTGGCGCTTTTGGAATTGCTGCTTCTAATGCTGGTGATGTTATCAACCAAGTACAGCAGCCTGGTGGTTTAGCAGTACCTCAAAATGTACCTAACATAACTGCTCAACAAACTCGTGAAGCTGCTGCGGCTACTTCTAGAGCTTTATGGTGGTTTGTGCTTGGTTCGTTATTAAGTTTGGCTGCTTCATTAATAGGTGCTATTGCTGGCGTTCGTAGTCCTCGGACTAATACTTATCGTTCTTAGAAAAGATTTTATTTCATATATAAGTCCTGAATCATTCATGAACAACAAGATACCAGACTTCTTTAAGAAGTCTGGTATCTAAAGCTTTGTTACCATTTCTTATTCCCTGCTATATTTTCCTATCAATTCTGCTTCGGCTAAGACATGACCTTTCATTGCTGTTAAAACTTGCTCTTTCGTCGCACCTGGTGCCAAACCTAACTTTTTATCTAAAGCATAAAGTTTAAAAAAGTAGCGATGAGTGCCATTTGGGGGACAAGGGCCGCCATAGCCAAGCTTACCAAAATCATTTTTTCCCTGTATTCCTGGCAAATTTTGGGATGTAATTTTTTCGGTTAATTGACTAACTGTAGCAGGGAGATCATAAAACACCCAATGCACAAATGTTCCTCCTGGTGCGTCAGGGTCATCTACAATTAATGCTATGCTTTGTGTATCTTTTGGTACGTCTTCCCAGGCTAAAGGCGGTGAAATATCGTTACCATCACAGGTATATTTAGCAGGTATGAAAGCATTAGCATTAAAGGCTGTGCTTGCTAGTTTCATGCTTTTGACTTCCTGATGAGATTGGTTGCGATCGCTTGCAACAATTTTGTTATTACTAGGATGACTACAACTAATCATAGTTAATCCTAATAATCCAACTATAGCGATGCTATAACCTCTCGAAAATCTGCCTTGAATCATAATTAAGACAGGTAATTTTTGTGAGCTAAAGTTAGAATTTACTCAGACAAAAAGAGATCGCGGCCAATATGCACTTCCCACTCCACAACTCTGGCGGAGTCTGCTAACATACCATCTTGCGATCGTGGGCTACTTTTAACAATCGCTTCAGCCTGTTCCAGATTCTCCGCCTGAATCACCCATAGTCCTGTTCCATCATGAGGAAAAAACGGCCCACAGCAGAGTAAAATGCCTTTTTCTTGTTGCTCCCGAAACCAAGCTAGTTGATTTTGGTCATGTTCTGGGTGAGCCTGTTTATACTCATAATATTCAGGAACGGTCGCAACTACAACAGCAAAAAGTTTAGACATTATAGCGATGATATTTTTAGTGCAATATATTTCGTTGAGGTCAGGAGTGCTGAGTAAAAATCTTTATTTCTCACCCCTAGTCTCTTTTTCTCAACTATTTACCACTTCAAAAATGAAGCTTCAATTCCTTGCTCTCGCCTAATTTTGCTGTCTTTTTCAAACCAACTAATTATTTGCTGTGTTGTTAAGTCTTCAATACTCACGTTGGATTCTTGAGCAATTTGCTTCAAGAGTTTTTGTGATGAAATAGTCAATCTTGTTAAAAACTTTTCTGGGGAAGATAGTAAAGCAGCATCAACTTGTGCTGACTCTTCCAAGGTTAAAAACTGTGTTGATGGTTGTTGAGATGGTAAATCCATAAAATTAGTCAATATTCAATAGTCATTTGTCATTGGTTACAAGACAGCAGACTAAAAGATGAAATTTCATACTTCATAATTTATACTTCATAACTTGAGCAAAAATTTATTAATTCTGTTCTTGCTTGCGAGCTTGGACTAAATAGCCACAACGATGTTCTCCGTTAATAATCCAGTGGGTACGCTCTACTATACAGTCTGGCAGTACAGCCGCAAACATTTCTAGTTCATGACCGCAGACGGTGGGAAATGACTCGGCGACATTGGAAATAGCACAATTATGTTCTATTAAGACAAAGCGATCGCCTATCCTATCGGCAGGGCGATCATCATCTGCTTCCACAGAGTGATATTCTGCCATGAAACCTTCGGCTTTGCGTAACTCAACTAAGGTTTCTACTCGTTGTTTTAACGAACCTTTACCCAAGCGATCGCGGTACTCTTGGGCTTTGCGTTCCCATTTGTTTTTGTAAAATCGTTTTCATTTTGTCGTGACCGACGGTTTCGGCTAGGGTATCTAACAGCGAAACTGCAAATTCGCCGTAACCATCACCGAAGCGATCGCTGGTTGTCCGATGCAGGCGATCGCGTCCCTGACGACTTAACTCATAAATATGTTGTGGCCTTCCCATTCCCGCCTGTGTCGTTGAAGCGTAGACAATCAATTCTTCCGCCTCTAAATCCTTGAGATGGCGACGAATTGCTTGGGGGCTGACATTCAAAACTTCGGAAAGCTCAAAAGCGGTTGCTTGTGAGTGTTTGAGCAGATATTCGAGAATCTCTTGCTTGGTTGAGGACTGCTGGGTAGTCGCCATCGTCGTCCTAAATTTTTTTGAGAAAATTTGACTTTAACAACATCATTGTTGTTAATCTAGCGTAAAATGAAGATAAGTTAAACAACATGGATGTTGTTTTATTCTTCATCCTTATTGTAACAGCCGTGTAAACCACTCGGTAAAACAAGACCGGCATCGGCGAAACCCAGCCCGTCTTCCATCCTTAAAAGAGATCCCTCGGAACACAAGAGATTATTACAGATGAGTGCCACTGTCAAATCCCTAGTTAACCAACCTTACAAGTACGGCTTCGTCACCGAAATTGAAGCCGATACCATCCCGCGTGGACTCAATGAAGACGTTATCCGCTTGATTTCCGCGAAGAAGAACGAGCCGGAATTCATGCTGGAATTTCGTCTGAGAGCCTATCGCCAGTGGCTAAAAATGACAGAACCAACATGGCCGAACGTCAACTATCCACCAATTAATTATCAGGATATCATTTACTACTCTGCGCCAAAGCAAAAGAAAGAAAAACTCAACAGCTTGGAAGAAGTAGATCCGACACTCCTGGAAACCTTTGAGAAACTGGGTATTCCCCTTTCTGAACAAAAGCGACTGGCAAATGTCGCTGTGGATGCAATTTTTGATAGCGTTTCTGTGGCTACAACCTTCAAAGAAAAATTAGCTAAAGATGGCGTTATCTTCTGTTCCATTTCTGAAGCACTGCGGGAACATCCAGAGTTAGTCAAGAAATATTTGGGTAGCGTTGTTCCTATTGCTGACAATTATTTTGCAGCGTTAAATTCTGCTGTGTTCAGCGATGGTTCCTTTGTCTACATTCCCAAAGGCGTGAAATGCCCAATGGAATTGTCTACCTACTTCCGCATCAACTCTGGCGATACGGGACAATTTGAGCGGACTTTGATTGTCGCTGAAGAAGGTAGCTATGTTTCTTACTTGGAAGGTTGCACTGCGCCAATGTACGACAGCAACCAACTCCACGCCGCAGTAGTCGAACTTGTAGCTTTAGATAACGCTGAAATCAAATACTCCACCGTGCAGAACTGGTACGCTGGCGATGCTAACGGTAAAGGCGGTATTTATAACTTCGTTACCAAGCGCGGCTTGTGTCAAGGTGTGAATTCTAAGATTTCCTGGACTCAGGTAGAAACTGGTTCAGCTATTACTTGGAAGTATCCTAGCTGTGTATTGGTAGGCGATAATTCTGTGGGTGAGTTCTACTCGGTGGCGCTAACAAACAATATGCAGCAAGCCGACACCGGAACGAAGATGATTCACGTCGGTAAGAATACTCGCAGTACGATTATTTCTAAAGGAATCTCCGCAGGTAAGTCTAGTAATAGTTATCGCGGTTTGGTGAAGGTAAATCCCAAGGCTGAAGGCGCAAGAAATTATTCTCAGTGCGACTCGATGTTAATTGGGGATAATGCCCACGCCAATACTTTCCCTTATATTCAAGTACAAAATAATACAGCGAAAGTTGAGCATGAAGCTTCAACTTCTAAGATTGGTGAAGATCAGTTGTTTTATTTTGCTCAACGCGGCATTTCTGCGGAAGATGCAATTTCGATGATGATTAGCGGCTTCTGTAAGGATGTGTTTAATCAGCTACCAATGGAGTTTGCGGTGGAGGCTGATAAGTTGTTGAGTTTGAAGTTGGAAGGTAGTGTTGGGTAATTAAACGAACCGCCAAGTGCGCCAAGTACGCCAAGAAGAGAGAAGAAAGAGAAGAGAGAACATGATTATTGAAAATAGTGAAGTTGTGCTGTCGGTGAGAGATTTGACGGCTGATGTTGATGGTACACCGATTCTGAAGGGTTTGAATTTGGAAGTTCGCGCTGGCGAAATTCATGCCATCATGGGGCCGAATGGTTCTGGTAAGAGTACCTTTTCTAAGGTGTTGTCGGGACATCCGGCGTATACGGTGACTGGCGGTGAGGTGATTTTCCAAGGGCAGAATTTATTGGAAATGGAGCCGGAAGAACGCGCTAGGGCTGGGGTGTTTTTGGCGTTTCAATATCCGCTAGAAATTCCTGGTGTGAGTAATTTGGATTTCTTGCGGGTGGCTTACAATTCTCGGCGCAAGGCGCAGGGGTTAGAAGAGGTAGACGCGTTTGATTTTGATGATTTGATTGAGGAAAAGCTGGAAGTTGTGAAGATGAATGCAGCTTTCCTCAGCCGCAGTGTGAATGAAGGTTTTTCTGGTGGTGAGAAAAAGCGGAATGAAATTCTGCAAATGGCTTTGTTAGAACCAAAGTTGGCAATTCTGGATGAGACAGACTCAGGTTTAGATATCGACGCGCTGAAAATTGTCGCTCATGGGGTGAATCAGCTTACCAGTCCTGAAAATGCGACGATTATGATTACCCACTATCAACGTCTGCTGAATTATATTGTGCCGGATTTTGTGCATGTGATGGCACGCGGCAAAATTCTCACCAGTGGCGGTAAGGAACTGGCGTTAGAGTTAGAGTCTCGCGGTTATGACTGGATTTTGGAGGAAACTGCTGTTGAGGTGGGTGTGTAATGTCTATTCAAGTTTCTCCTAGTGCTATTCCTAATTCGGATGCAGTCAGTTTGGTGTCTTCTCTGCTTGATAGAGATGCTTATTTAACCCAGTTGTTAAATCAGGTAGCTGTATCTCAAGCAGATGGGTTAGAGGAATTACGCCAACAAGCTGCAAATTGGGTACGTCACTCTACTATCCCCACTACCCGCGAGGAAGAATGGCGGTTTACTGATTTGTCAGATTTGCGGGGTGTGGAATTCCGCAAGGCGCAGCCAGTTGATAATGTAGCGGCGTTAAATATAACTTCCCTAACTGATAATCGCTTGGTGTTTGTTAACGGTGTTTATGCGCCGGAGTTATCTGCTGTTAATTTACCTGATGGTATTGTTGTAGGTAATTTAACTGGTTTAGCAGTTGCAGGCGATCGCATCCACAAGTACCTCGCTCAAGCTGAGGGCGCTTTGGAAGTATTCACGGCGCTGAATACTGCTGGTTTAACGGATGCAGCAGTTGTATGGGTGGGTAAAAATGTCGTGGTTGACACACCTATTCATCTGCTGTTTATTTCGGTTGCTGGCGAGACGGCGACTATTTCTCAGCCGCGTTGTTTGGTGGTGGCAGAAACTGGTTCGCAGGTGACTTTGGTGGAGGAATATACGAACCACAGAGACACAGAGGGCGCGGAGGGTAATAGTTATTTTACCAATGCGGTTACGGAGGTTTGGGTTGGTGAGAATGCTGCGGTAAATCATACTAGGGTTGAGCGAGAAGACGCAGAGGCGTTTCACGTTGGTAAGACTGCGGTTAACCAAGCTCGTTATAGTCGCTATACCTGTAATGCTTTCACTTTAGGGGCAAAGTTATCGCGTCACAATTTGGAGATTTTGCAAACTGGTGAGCAAACCGAAACTACGCTCAACGGTTTGGCGATGATTTCTGGGAAGCAAGTGGCGGATACTCATAGCGCGATCGCTCTGAATTATCCTTATGGTAAAAGTGAACAATTGCACAAATGTATTGTTGGCGATCGCGCTCATGCGGTATTCAATGGTAAAGTATTTGTACCTAAACCAGCACAGTTAACTGATGCCGCCCAGTTAAATCGCAATTTACTCCTATCCTCCAAAGCGCGAGTAGATACCAAACCCCAATTAGAAATTACCGCCGATAACGTTAAATGCGCTCACGGTGCAACTGTGAGTCAGTTAGAAGATGATGAAATCTTCTATTTGCAAAGCCGAGGAATTGATGAACACGCAGCGCGGAATTTATTAATTAATGGCTTCGCCGCCGAAATCATCAACAAAGTTCCTCTTGCTTCCCTCAGAGACATATTGCTAAACACCGTCACTAGTTTTAAGTCTTTGACTAATGACTAATGACTAATAACTAATGACTATTGACTAACTACCAATGACTTTTACAGCTACCAAAACCCTTGCCGATAAAGTCCGCGCTGACTTCCCGATATTACACCAGGAAGTCAACGGTAAACCTTTGGTTTATCTCGATAACGCGGCGACATCGCAAAAACCTTTGCTTGTATTAAATGCTTTGCGGAATTATTACGAGCAGTACAATGCCAATGTGCATCGCGGCGCTCATACCTTGAGTGCAAAAGCCACTGACGCTTATGAAGCAGCACGCGATAAAATTGCCAAATTTATTAATGCTGCATCGCGTCAAGAAATTATCTACACCCGCAACGCCAGCGAAGCGATTAACTTAGTGGCTTATAGCTGGGGTATGAACAATTTACATCCAGGCGATGAAATTATTCTGTCGGTAATGGAACACCACAGTAATATTGTGCCTTGGCAATTTGTGGCGCAAAAAACGGGTGCAGTTCTGAAATTTGTTGGATTAACACCAGAAGAAACCTTTGATTTAGAACAGTTTAAGCAACTGATTTCTGAGAAAACAAAACTGGTGTCAATTGTTCATATTTCTAACACCTTGGGTTGTATTAACCCAGTGAAAGAAATTGCTGATATTACTCACAGATACGGTGCGAAATTCTTAGTTGATGCTTGTCAAAGTGTGCCTCACATGCCTGTGGATGTTCAAGACATAGGCTGTGATTGGTTGGTGGCTTCGGGACATAAAATGTGTGCGCCAACCGGGATAGGCTTTTTATATGGCAAGCTGGAATTGTTAGAGGCCATGCCACCATTTTTTGGTGGTGGCGAAATGATTTCTGAGGTGTATTTAGATCATTCCACCTATGCCGAATTGCCCCATAAATTTGAAGCTGGGACACCTGCAATTGGAGAAGCGATCGCCCTCGGTGCTGCGATAGATTATCTTACTAATATAGGTATGGATAAAATTCATGCCTATGAAGCTGAGTTAACTGCTTACTTATTTCAACAATTAGAGAAAATACCCCAAATTAAGATTTACGGCCCCAAACCTGATGCTAATGGAGAAGGTAGAGCCGCGTTAGCTGCATTCACAGTCGCAGATGTCCACGCCAACGACTTATCTACATTATTAGATCAAGAAGGCGTTGCTATACGTTCTGGACACCACTGCACCCAACCATTACACCGCTATTTAGGTTTGCCAGCAACTGCAAGGGTAAGTTTCTCTTTCTACAATACCCGCGCAGAAATTGATGTGTTCATCAAAGCATTGAAGGAAACTATTGACTTTTTTGCGGGTATTTTTGGTTAGTCTTATACACTACATAAATAATATAAGTAGGGGCGAGCGGTTGTTCGCCCTTGTTTCTAATAAATATTTTTTTTAGTTAAAAATTAAATCTGATGTAGATTGGGTGGAGGAACGGAACCCAACATGATCATGACTTTATCAAGACTTGGTTGGGTTTCGCTATCGCTACACCCAACCTACTTTTATGTCATCTATTATTGTTAACTCTGACTGGAATTTCAATGATAAATTCTGCTCCCTTATCTGGTTCAGACTTGACAGAAATAGTACCATGATGACTTTCGATAATTTGATAGCTAATTGCTAAACCTAAACCAGCGCCTTTGTTCACAGGTTTAGTGGTAAAGAAGGGGTCGAATATTTTACTTTGAATTTCTGGCTCTATTCCAGAGCCATTATCGATAATTCTGACTTTGATAGTTTCTGTTTCTGTTGCTTCAGTTTTAATAATAATTTGCTTTTGATTTTCAGATTTTTTTATTTTCTAATAAAACATCAATCGCATTATTAATAATATTACTAAAGACTTGATTTAATTGGGCTGCATAACATTCAATTAATGGTAAGTTCGAGTATTCTTTAACTATTTCTATTTCTTGTTTGAGACGATGATTTAATAAAGATAATGTACTTTCAATACCTTCATGAATATTGACAGCTTTTCTGTCAGCTTGATCAAGGCGAGCAAAATTCCTTAAAGAAAGTATAATATCTTTAATTCTGTCAGTTCCAACTCTCATAGAAGAGATAATTTTTTGAAAGTCATCTACGATAAAATCTAAGTCTATATCACCAATTTTATCTTGAATCAACTGTTCAGCTTCGGGATATTCTTTTTGATAGATGTCAACTATTCTTAAAATAGTATGAATATGTTCATTGAGATAATTAAAATTGCCATGAATAAAACTCACGGGATTATTAATTTCATGAGCTAAACCCGCAACCATTCTGCCTAGGCTAGACATTTTTTCTGTTTGAATGAGTTGCACTTGAGTTGTTTGCAATTTATGGAGTGTATTTTCGAGTTCTTGTGCTTGTAGTTTCGCTGTTGCGGTGGCAGTAGAGAGTGCCTTAAAATTATTGTAAGCTTTGGAATGATAACGAACGCGGGCAATTAATTCTATAGCATCTGGTAACTTAATTAGGTAGTCGTTAGCTCCCGCAGCAAAGGCTTCAGCTTTGAGTATTGGTTCTTCTTTACTAGATAACATAATGATGGGAACTTCCCGCGTTGATTGATGAGAACGAAACCAACGCAACAGCATTAAGCCATCCATATCTGGCATAATTAAATCTAACAAAATGACTGTTGGCTCAATAGCGATCGCACTTTGCAAAGCCTTTGATGGATCATTAACATAATTGCAAGTAATATCAGGCTCCTTCGCAATCATGCGATTAATTGCTTCACCAAATATTGCCTGATCATCAATTAACAATATTTTGACATCTTCGGTTTGCAGCTTTAATTCATCAAGCAAATTTGGTGATGCTAACTGCATATTTAAATTAGGTAATAGCATAGGATTTCTCTGGCTTTAAGAATGTGGATATTGAGTTAGCGGTGAAGAGTTATAGTGTTTCCGAATCTAATAACTGACAAATTCATCTGCGTTTCTCTGCGGTTAATTATTCTGGCTGTAACTCACTAGGTGAAGAAAGGCTATATTATTTTAAACAAAAAGTATTTAAATCTATAATATTTATAAATTTATTATAACTTAATATAAACAAAAGTAAATATGACTTTAGATATAAGTAGTTTGAAATTAATCCATCCAACAACAACTTAAAAAATTAGAAATATGCAGTATTTTTTCTGAAAAAATCTAGTAGATTTACTATAGTAAAATTGATTGAGTTGGGATTTAAATAGCCGACATCCGTAATATCTTGGTACAAGCAGAAGCGATCGCATCAACTGGTAAAACTTCCACAGCTGCTTTTAATTCCACAGCAGCTTTTGGCATTCCATAAACAATGCAAGTTTCTTGATTTTGGGCGATCGTATGCCAACCTGCGTCGCGTAAAACTTTCAAACCTTGAGCGCCATCTCGTCCCATCCCAGTCAGTAACACCCCAATTCCTGAACCTTGCCAATGTTTTGCCACACTTTGAAATAAAACATCAATAGATGGACGATAAAGGCAATTGGCGGGTTGTTCCGCATAATCAAAACTCAGGTTCTTCGTCATCACCAAATGATGATTTGTCCCAGCCAAAAAAAATTTTTCCTGGTTGTGGTCTAGAACCTGTAGTTGCTATTTCCACAGGTAAGAGAATTTGTTCATTTAACCAAGCTGCAAAACCTGAAGCAAACTGAGCATCTAAATGCTGCACAATCACAATAGCAGCTGCAAAATTCTGGGGAAATTGCGCCAGAATCTTCACCAATGCTTGGGGGCCACCAGTGGAAGCACCAATGACAATGAGCGGTGGTAATAATTTTGGCAAAGATGGAAGTTGTTTGACTGTGTGCGGACGGGGAGATTTACCAATTAATTTAGCGATGGTACGAATTTTTTTTTTAACAGCCCTGTGCTACCCTCAACAGGTGTATTGATAGCATCTAAAGCACCATAGCTCATTGCTTCCAAGACTTTAGCTGCATAGCGATTAATACTAGCGGTGACAATAATAATTGCACAGGGTGACTGACTCATAATTCGCCTTGTGGCTTCCACTCCATCCATACAAGGCATCAGAATATCCATCAAAATTAAGTCAGGGGTATCAACTGCACATTTGTTCACTGCTTCTGCACCATCGTAAGCCACCCAAGCCAAATCATACTCTGGGATTGTGGCTAACATTCGCCGCAGTGCTTCCACCATCATCCGCATATCGTTGACAATGGCAATTCTCATAAAGTGGGGTAAGAAATTTTCATATCTTGTTGGTGAACCCTGTTCATAGAGTCTTAACCCTGACCAATTAAGTCAATTACGGCTTGTAATAAAGTGTCATCATGAAAGCTGCTTTTGGTGAGATAATAGTCTGCACCTGCTTCTAAGCCTTGAATACGGTCTTCTTGGCGGTCTTTGTAAGAAACAATAATTACAGGTATATTTTTTAGTTGGGGATGGGTTTTGATGTGGCTGGTGAGTTCAAAACCATTCATCCTGGGCATATCAATATCTGTAATCACTAAATCATAATTACCATCGCGCAGGGCATTCCAACCATCCATCCCATTGACAGCGACATCAACTTGGTAATTGTGATTTTCTAAAAGCTTGCGTTCCATTTCTCGGACAGTAATTGAATCATCTACAACTAATATACGCTTATGAGTTTTGCTCAATGTTTGCTGTGTTGATTGATTCACCTGACTCAGTTGACCACTAGCAACCACCTTGGTCATAGAACGAACTAAATCTTCGACATCGATAATCAATACCGGAGACCCATTATCCATCAGGGCGGCGGCGCTAATGTTGGGAATTTTCCCCAGTCTGGGATCTAAAGGTCGGACAACTAAAGTGTATTCACCAATAAAGCGGTCAACAACTAATCCATAATGATGAAGGCGATCGCTAATCACCACCACTGCTAATGAGTCTGGATTCGCCGCAGGTAAGGGTAACTCAAAAATTTGCCTTGCGGAAATCAATTCTACAGGTTGATGATTCAGCCAGAAAAACGGGCGATTTTCCGACATGGCAATTTCTGATGGCGACAACATCAAAACTTGGTCAATTCGGGTTAACCCAAAGGCGTAAGGTTCCTCTGCAATTTCCACTAATAAGGTACGCACAATAGATAGAGTTAGAGGTAACTGCAAGTAGAAACTCATCCCTGTTCCTGGTTGAGAAACTGCCCTGACGGTGCCGCCGACTTCCCGCACTGTATTATGGACAATATCTAAACCCACACCCCGACCAGAAATTTCGGTAATAGTTTGTGTGGTGGAAAATCCTGGTAATAGCAAAAACTCCATTAACTCTGCTTCTGTTAATTGCATAGCCATATCTGCGTTTACCAGTTGTTTTTTGACAACTTCTTGACGCAAAAACTCCAGATCAATTCCCCGGCCATCATCAGCGATGGTGATAAATAACATCCCCGCCCGATGAACAACTTCAATGGCAATTGTGCCTGCTTCTGGTTTACTTTGAGCTACCCGTTCTGAGGGAGATTCTATGCCGTGATCAACAGCATTGCGGAGAATTTGCGTTAAGCAAGCTTCTAATCGTTCCAAAATATCCCGATCTACCAAAGTATGCTGTCCCTGAATTTCTAGGTTCACGCGCTTCCCCAACTGTCTGGCTAGGTCACGTACCATACGCGGAAACCCTTGCCAGCCATCAGTAAAGGGACACATCCGGGTAGTAATTAGTTCTCGATACAAACGATGGGCAAGGTTTCCTGAACGCTGGGAAAAAGATTCTAACTCGGTTTGCCGATCGCTAATTAAGCGTGTACATTCGCTGGTTTTTTGATTTACTGTACTTAAATGTTCTTGAATGTGTTTATCTAGGGGGCGATCGCTAACTAATTCTTGTAATTTAACTATTAATTTCGATAACTCGATTTGATTGGTTCTGACTTGGACAAATGATTCGGTAAATGACTCTAACCATTTACTGCTAACGATGGTTTCCCCGGCTAATCCCATCAAGCGACGGAGATTATCTGTACTCACCCGCACGGTTTGGTTTTGGGGACTGACTAAGGCTTCTGGTTGACGAGATTCCCTTGCGGGTGGGGGCTGTAAAATATCTAGGGCTGGGATATTCACAGCTGTGGAAATATTCGCGATCGCATTTACTAAAGATTGAATTTGCGGCTGATTTCCTGGTTGTAATTCGGCATTAGTGGCGATGTTTTGCAGCATATCTACCCCTTGCAACAACACATCAATATCATCTGCCGTTAAATTCACTTTGCCAACTTGTGCCGCACTAAAACAATCTTCCATCACATGGGCTAAGGTGACGGCAGGTTCAAGTTGGACAATTCTCGCTGCACCTTTAATACAATGGGCAGCCCGCATTAAAGCCGCTAATTCTGATTTGGGGTCAGGATTGGTTTCCAGCGCCAGTAAACAATTGTTCAGCACCACAACTTGAGTTGTGACTTCCATTTTGAACAAATCAAATAACGATAACTGACTGAGGTCAGCGTCTTCGTTCATTACTGTGCCTTCCTCGCCAAACTGGTAAATAATAATTCATCATCCAAATAACTGACAGTACGCACTGTTGGCAGATTCAGAGGTTGCCAGGAAAATAAACCTTTAGTATAAGTTTGGGTAGTTTGAGTGACATTGCGTAAAACATCACGCAATTCTCGCCGATGAAATCTGTGGACACCATATATTTCATCCACCGGAAATACCCAAGCATTACCAGCTTTTTCGATGACTGCCATTCGGGAATGGGATACAGGACTCAAACTTGATGACGGTAGTTCACTTGGTTCAATATTTAACAAATGGCTTAAGGAAACACATAAAAGTAATTCACCCCGAATGTTAATTAATCCTCTTAAGACTTGGTTTTGGCGATGGGGTAGGGTATGAATCACACTCGGAGGCGTGGTTTCTTTAAACACCTGTGCTGGTAGCGCCAACCATTCTTGATGCAACCGAAAAATTACGACTGTTAAAGTTTCGCTGGTTCGCACAGCGTAGGTAGGTAGATTTGGTTTTTTCTGTGCGGGAGATTCCGCAATGAATTTTGTCCACTCATGACGATATTTTTCTGGTGTTGGGCGTTCTAGTAAACAGCGACCAGCCGCCGAATAAACCGGACAATTGCGACAATGGATATGTGTAGATAATTCCGCACAAGTGCGATCGCCCTCAATGCCAATTACATTCCAACAACTTTCTACTTGAGTGGTCATAAGTCAATGGCCATTTGTCTTGATTAAGCTGCTACATCAACTGGAGTTAAGGATGAAAAATCATCACTTTTGACTTTAAACACAGAAACTTCTTGACGTAAACCACGGGCGACTTGATTGAGTTGGGCGAGCGCCTGATTAATTTCCCGCAGAGAATCGGCAGTTTGCACTGAGGTACTACTTAACTGCACCATTGCATCACTAATTTGTTGCGCTCCTAATGACTGCATTTCCATTCCTTGATTCACTGCCGCAAAATGGGGGTTTAAGTCTTGCACCTGCTGGATAATTTGCCCAATCTGGCTACTAATATGGCTAACATCTGCCACACTCCGTCCGACTTCCGCAGCAAATTTATCCATTTCCATCACCCCTGTTGATACAGAAGATTGCATTTGTTTGACCATTTGTTCAATATCTAAAGTGGCGACTGCGGTTTGGTCTGCTAATCGGCGAATTTCTCTGGCAACTACCGCAAACCCTAAACCATATTCTCCGGCTTTTTCCGCTTCAATGGCGGCGTTTAACGAGAGCAAGTTGGTTTGGTCAGCGACTTTGGTAATTGTTAAGACAATATTATTAATGTTGTTAGCTTTTTCGCTAATAATTCCTAGTCTCGTGGCAATGGTGTTTGTCGCTTCTGCTAACTGACGCATACTTGTTTCCATTCGCTGCAAGTCTATTTGACTGATGTTAGCTGCTGTGGTTGTTGCTTGCGACATTGTCACCACTTGTTCCATTGTATGCGCTAGTTCTTTTGAGGTGGCGGCGATTTCTTTGGCTGTGGCTGTAACTTGGTTTGTTGATGCTACTTGTTCAGAAATTGTCGTTTCCAATTGTTTGCCAGCTGCGGCTATTTGTGTGGCGGAAGTTGTGACTTGAATACCTGAACCTTGGACTTGGCGAATCAAGGTACTCAATTTCTGTTTCATTCTTTGGAGTGCTGCCATTAACTTATTAATCTCATCATTGGCAGTGATTTCTACATTACTTGTAAAATCTCCTGCCGCCACTCGGTCTGCTAAATGAAAAGCCGTTTGCAAAGCCCGCGCCAACTCTCGACTAGGAATTAAAATAATTCCTAAACACACAGCAATAGTCACAATCACAATCCCGCAAAAAGTTCCCCAGTTTACTAAGACAGCAACACTTTGAATTTGATTAGCTTGCTTTTGTCTTTCTATTAAACTTTGGTCTTCCACTGCTAACATCTCATTCATTTTGGATCTGATTTCATCCATCAATTTTTTACCTTTATTGGATAAAATCAGAGCTAATAATTCTTTTTCCTGTCCAATTCGCTTCAGATTAATAGTTGTTTCTAATTCAGCCATTTTGACTTGGCTTAATTTTTCAATTTCACCAAGTGTTTGAATTTGTCTGGAATTCTCTAAAATCTTGCTTCTAATTTGACTAAAAGTATCTTTTAATTTGACTTGAGCTAATTTATAGGGTTCTAGATATCTTTCTTCTCTAGTAATAATAAAGCCCCTTTGACCTGTTTCGGCATCAAGTAATAATTTTTCCAATTCTTTTAACTGAGCTTTGATAGCATAAGTCTGATTCACCCAATTATTAGATTCTATAAGAGAATTAGTATTTGAGTTAGAAATATAGCTGGCAATCCCTGTTAAACTAACAATAACCGCACATCCACCTGTAACAAAATGATTGATTTTTATACCTCGCGGCATATTATTTCCCTTTGTAATTATTTGTTATTCTAGAAATAGAAATTAATAACTAATCAATCAGAAAATTCATAATTTAAGGATTTAAGTCCACTACAACGGCTAAACCTCTGTTAATTAGCCATTAATAGCCTTTGTTGAGTGAGATTGACATCCGTAATTCGAGGATAATTATTTTGAAATTACGATAAAGTAGGCGCTACAGCATTGTTGTTAACTTTAAACACAGAAACTTCTTGACGTAAACCACGAGCGACTTGATTGAGTTGGGCAAGCGCCTGATTAATTTCCCGCAGAGAATCGGCAGTTTGGATTGAGGTACTGCTTAACTGCACCATTGCATCACTAATTTGTTGCGCTCCTAATGACTGCATTTCCATTCCCTGATTCACCGCCGCAAAACGTGGGTTTAAGTCTTGCACCTGCTGAATAATTTGCCCAATCTGGCTACTAATATGGCTAACATCTGCCACACTCCGTCCGACTTCCGCAGCAAATTTGTCCATTTCCATCACCCCTGTTGATACAGAAGATTGCATTTGTTTGACCATTTGTTCAATATCTAAAGTGGCGACTGCGGTTTGGTCTGCTAATCGGCGAATTTCTCTGGCAACTACCGCAAACCCTAAACCATATTCTCCGGCTTTTTCCGCTTCAATGGCGGCGTTTAACGAGAGCAAGTTGGTTTGGTCAGCGACTTTGGTAATTGTTAAGACAATATTATTAATGTTGTTAGCTTTTTCGCTAATAATTCCTAGTCTCGTGGCAATGGTGTTTGTCGCTTCTGCTAACTGACGCATACTTGTTTCCATTCGCTGCAAGTCTATTTGACTGATGTTAGCTGCTGTGGTTGTCGCTTGCGACATTGTCACCACTTGTTCCATTGTATGCGCTAGTTCTTTTGAGGTGGCGGCGATTTCTTTGGCTGTGGCTGTAACTTGGTTTGTTGATGCTACTTGTTCTGTGAGTGTTGTTTCTAATTGTGTACCCGCAGCGCCTACCAGGGTAGCGGAAGTTGTGACTTGAATACCTGAACTTTGGACTTGATGAATCAAGGTACTCAACTTTTGCAACATCTTCTGAAAAGATGCCATAATTTGACCAATTTCATCTTTGCTCTTCAATTCGCTCTCAGGCAAAGATAAAGTTAAATTACCAGCAGAAATCTGATCGGCGACATCTACAACCGTAGAGACTCGGCTACCCAAAGACCTAGAAATGACGGAAGTGACAAAAAATGCGATCGCTATAGTTAACAGTGTTACTAACACCGCTAATAAACTCATCAAGTTGAGCATTGCTTTTGTCCCTTCAATCCGGTTTTGCATAATTTCTCTTTGGTGACTGGCAAACTGCTCATGAATTTGGCGAAATTCATAGCTCATATCCCCAGATTTTTCGAGATATTGTTCAATTAACAATTTATTGTTCTCAAAATTTGGTGTTGCGATTGTATTTTTAACCAACATGTCAAATTCATTGAACATATTTTGCATTATTTTTAATCTTTGTTCCTGCAATTTATCTTCAGCAACCTTAGAGGCAATATTCAATCCATCTTGAAACCGTTTATAAAAAAAATCATATCTTTCCAGCGCATCTTGATACTTTTTAGGATTATATAAATACCGCCGAATGGCCAGATTCATGTTTGCCATACTTAAAGCCATATTATTTGTCCCGATAAGGGCTTCGTTTGACATTCCCACTTGTTTATAAATAATTCTGGTTTGATTACTAGTTGCGTAAACTATCACACTAAAAACGAATATTAAAATTGTCGGGATAGCAAATCCCAACAAAGTTCTATCTTTAAGCTTCCAATTATCTAGCATTGTTATTTTTGATTGATCTCATCAAAGCTCACAAATACTAAAATTCCCCAACAAAAAAGCAAACTAACAATTCAGCTATTTAAATTTTCTCTAATGTTATTAATTTACTTAAACAAATGTGAATATTTCGCAATTTAAGCTGTATAAGAGAGGCTAGGGGCTAGAGATTAGTAAATAGAGGAACTATTCTAAAGAGGTGAGAAGTCTATTTGCACAGCTTTTTGACTTCCGCCTCGCACTACTAGTCCCTAGTCTCTCAGCTTTGTTATTGATTCGTGGATTTCTCATGCTGTAATCTGTAGATGCGTTGCCAAAGTAAATCAGCACTGGTTTTATCTCCCTGCTGTTCTTTGAGTAAGGCTAAATGAGTCAATGCTGCTTCGTGATTAGGTTGCAGATAAATGGCTTTACGAAAAGATTCTCCAGCTTGTTCATTTTGTCCCATTGCTTGCTGTACCTCACCCAGCAGAACATAAGCTTCTGCATTAATTTGATTTTGGTTGAGGTAGTCATTGCATAGTTGAATTGCATCTTCTAAGCGACCTTGATTAGCCGCAGTTTTAGCTAAATCTAATAAATTACTGTTAGAATAGTTTACATTTAGCTGTTGGAACGGCGAAATTTCTACCTTTTTGTTGGTAGTCAGTTCAAATGATTTTTGTGTTGGTAATTGAGAAAAATTAATTGATTTATCAGTTATAAAATTTTGGTAGTTACTCAATTTTTGATAAGCAATAGTTGAAGATTGACGTATAGCAGCTAATTGAGTCTTCATGATTAATGCTGCTTCGGCAGATGCAACAAATAATAAACCTTCTTTAGCAAGTAAATTTTCAAGAATGTGAATAGTTCGTTCTCTAGTTGTGCTGTCAAAATAGATTAATAAGTTGCGACAAAAAACTATATCATAATTTTGTTGATTAACACTAAAATTAGCATCAGCCAGATTGCTATTGATAAACCTTACTAATTTTTTGATTGCTGGTTGCAAATAATATTTAGAATCGATTAATTGAAAATAATGTACTTGCGAAGCAAAATTATTATAACTACCACGAAACGAGTGTTTATCATAAATTGCTGTCTGGGCTTTTAATAAACATTGTTTGCTAATATCTACAGCATCAATTTGAAATTGAGTCGATGTTAACCCAGCTTCTAATAATGCGATCGCAATCGAATATGGTTCTTCACCAGTGGCGCAAGGTACACTCAAAACCCGCAACACACCTTGCGGTTTTTTGGGCAACCATTCTGATAATACATAGTTTTTGAGCAGCGCAAATGATTCCGGCTCACGAAAAAACCAAGTTTCTGGAATAATCACATTCTCAATTAGTGCTTCCCATTCTTGAGGAGAATCTTGTAAATATTCCAAATAGCTAGACATTTCTGATATGCCACAATCTGCCATTCTTTGATAAATCGCACTTGCGATCGCACCAGAACCAATTGAGTTCACATCTAAACCAATTTTGCTTCTCAGTAAAGCCTCAATGACAGATTGCACCATTATTCCTGTCTTTAAACTAATCTAAATAGCTGTGTTTAAAAGATTTTCCGATAAGGAATTTATTTGCTCTGTTTCTGATAACAAGTATTTAATATCAAGGCAATAAATCATCCCGCGTTCATCTACAATCATTTTGTCCAAATATGGTGCTGTATGTATCTGAATATGAGCATCAATAAATTCAGTTTGAGATTTGTGCAATGTTTCGACTACTTGTTCTGCCATCAAACCCAAAATATGTTGAGTATGATTGCCCGAACAATAGTTAACTAATATAATTCGCGTACTCCAATTATTACCACAGCTTTTACCCAGCATCAATTGACATAGATCAACGACTGGTACAATAAAACCACGGTAGTTAAAGACACCAGCTAGATATTCTGGTGTGTGTGGCAAATTTTTGAGGACAATCAGCGGTATAACTTCCACAACCTCTGAAGAAGCGATCGCATAACGTTCATTGCCAACCTTAAACAGTAACATGAGCATTAATTCATTTCTGTATGTTACTTACTCAAGTTACCCACTTTCGCAAAAAAATGAACGTAGATTAAATAACACTTTTCATAGTTAATTAGACTAAGGGTTTTGGGAAAAATTGATTATTACCCTATAAAGTTCTCATAAATTAATGCCGCGATCGCAACTTAGAAATCTGCTGATTGGTGAACTCAGTTGGAAACGGCTAGTTCGCTCGTTATTGTTTATTTACGGCTTTTTCGCATTTTATGTCTTTTTGAGAGCAGATAGCATGATTTTTCTGCCCCAGCCTGCTACTTATCAAGACAATACCAGTATTTTGAAAGTACCTGTTACTGACAAACAGAAGATTTCGGCTGTGTATCTACCTAATCCCAAAGCAGAGTATACAATCCTCTACATCCACGGTAATGCTGAAGATATTGGTGATGTTCAGCCATTGTTAGAACGTTTACATCAATGGGGATTTAGCATTTTTGCCTATGACTATCGTGGTTTTGGTACAAGCGATGGCAAACCTGGAGAATCAAATGCTTACCAAGACGCTGAAGCAGCATACATATATCTCACACAGCAGCTAAAAGTTCCAGGGAAGAAAATTATTGTCTATGGACGTTCTGTTGGCGGAGGATCAGCCGTTGATTTAGCAACTCGTCATTCTGTTGCTGGTTTGATTTTGGAAAGTACATTTACATCTGCTTTTCGAGTTGTTGTACCTTTTCCTTTACTTCCGTTTGATAAGTTTTCCAACCTGAAAAAACTTCCGCAGGTTAACTGTCCAGTCTTAGTAATGCACGGTCAAGCAGACCAAACTATCCCTGTCCAACATGGATATACACTATACTCAGCCGCACCTGATCCTAAGATGTCATTGTGGGTAGATGGTGCAGGTCATGATGATTTTACATGGGTTGCCAACGAACAACATCAAAAAACCTTAGTCGCGTTTCAGCAACTAATTGAGAATCGTAATGTTAAATGAGGCGATCGCATTTAACTATTCTCATCAACTGCTATTGTGTAAATACTCAAATTGGCTATGGGTGCTAGATTGAGTGTCAAGCAAGATGATTGGGGTAATTTGTCACCACATATTAGAAACAGTTTTAAAGGTATTATCTAATCGGGTTTAGAGTACATCAATTTTTTCTGGCTAGTACCTTGTTTAGTACACCCCATTTACACCCAAACTCACCGAAAAAGAGTTATAGCGATTTTCACTTGGGTAGAATACAAATTCATCTGCGTCCATCTGCGGTTAATTATTTTTTCCTGTACCTCACTGAGTCGAGAACAGCTATAATATTCTTTGTTATGACAAACACTGTAATTAGTGGAAATTGGTCAAGATAAAACTAGCAAAACGCTTGTTATATAAAGGTTTTTTTTAAAAGCGGGCGATGGGACTCGAACCCACGACGTTCACCTTGGGAAGGTGACATTCTACCACTGAATTACACCCGCGAATAGTTGCTGTTAGCTAATTCAAAGCTAACAGCTATTATACCATAATTGATTAGTTTTGGATTTCCGAGACAGATGTTTTGTTTGGCGATCGCACACCCCTAACTTCTTTTTCAGCCACAGGTGGTTTTTTACCAAAACCATAACGCAGGATATTCAAAATCCAATTTTGGAAGTTATCAATATAGCTAAATATCACTGGCACTACTACCAAAGTCAGCAATGTAGAAGTTGTAAAACCTCCCATAATTGCAATTCCCATTGGTTGGCGCACTTCCGAACCTGCGCCAATACCCAAGGCGAGGGGAAGAGTACCTGCAATTGTGGCTAAGGAAGTCATCATAATTGGACGCAGACGTGAAACGCCAGCTTCTATTAAGGCTTGGCGTTGGTTCTGCCCTTCCTGCATATTGATGATTGTGTAGTCTACCAACAAAATCGAGTTTTTGGTGACAATTCCCATTAACAACACAATCCCAATCAATGCGTAAATTCCTAGAGGTTTTTGGGCAATCATCAAGGCGACTAATGCACCACCCAAGCAAAACGGCAAGGCGGCCATAATCGATAACGGATGCAGAAAGTTGTTATATAGCAGTACCAGAATTGCATAGATGCACATAATAGCTAAAGCTAATGCACCGCCAAACCTGCCAAAAATTTCCTGCATAATTTTGGCACTACCAGAAGGTTGCTGAACAACTCCTGGTGGTAAGTTTTGCATTACTGGTAGTTGATTCACGGTTTTGACAGCTTCACCCAAGGAGATACCTTGTAAGTTGGCTTCTACAGCAACTTGACGGGCGCGGTCGTAACGGCTGATGGTAGCAGGGCCACTACCAAACTTGATATCGGCCACAGCTACAAGCGGAACTAAACTCCCGTTTTGGCTGGGAACTTGCAGATTTTTGATATTGTTGATGTCTGCGCGGGCTGTTGGGTTAATTTGTATGCGGATGGGGATTTGCCGATCGCTCAAGTTAAACTTAGCCAAGTTAGCATCATTATCACCAATGGTAGCTAAAGAAGCTGTCCGGGCGATCGCTTGCACTGTTACACCCAAATCGGCGGCGCGTTGCGGGTTGGGTATGACTAAAATCTCTGGTTTGACTAAACTAGCAGTCGAAGAAACTTCCACTAATCCCGGTAAGTTCCGCATTTGTTGTTCTAAATCATTAGCGGCTTGGGTTAAAGCTGCGGGATTTTCACTCCGCAGCACAATTGATAAACCTTTGCGACTATCTCCCGGCCCTTGACTTTGAAAGCTAATTCTCGCCCCTGGAATTTCTTGAAACAATGGACGGATTTGTTCTTCAAATTGTTTTTGGGAAATATTGCGTTCTTCTTTGGGTTTTAACTGAATTGACAAGGTAGCTGAGTTGATTTCTTCTGTAGCTAACACCTTTTCTACAACTGGGTTTTGGCGAATAATATCAGTTGCTTGCGTGACGACTTTATTGACATCTTCTAAGGTGGAACCGGGCGGAACTTCAATCGAAACGTTAGAAATGCCAAAGTCACCATCATCGACAAAACCCTTGGGAATCAAGGGAACTAACATCAAACTGGCGATGAAAAAAGCCATTGCGATCGCAATTGTGGTTAACTTATGACGTAATGCAGTTTGTAATAAAGACTTATACGGCTGAAACTGATGTTTTGCTGGTTGCTTTTTGATTTGACGATAAAAAATTTGACTTAATCTGTTCTTCGCATCAGTAGCACTAGATTGATGTTTTTTATCCTTTAATAAATACGCCCCCATCATCGGCGTAATCATCCGCGCTACCATCGTGGAAAAAATTGTAGACACCGCCACGGTAACACCAAAGGGTTGAAAAAATTGCCCAGGTACACCCCCCATAAACGCCACCGGGAGAAACACCGCAATAATTGTTGCGGAACTTGCCATCACAGCTAATCCCACTTCATCGGAAGAGTCAAAAGCTGCTTCCCAAGGTGATTTCCCCATTGCTATATGTCGTTCCATATTTTCAATTTCGACCACGGCATCATCTACTAAGTTGCCGACAGCCAAAGCTAGTGCTAACAAAGTCATGTTGTTGAGGGTATAGCCCAAAGCTTGCTGCACCGCAAAAGTGGGAATCATCGATAAAGGTAGGGCAACGGCAGTAATTAAAGTTGCTCGCCAATCGCGTAAAAAGATTAAAATCACGATGATTGCCAGTATCGAGGCTTGAATCAACTCATCAATGGTGCTTTGATAAGACTGGCGGATAATATCTGCTCGCGTAAAAATTAACTCTATTTTGATATCTGGGGGCAGAGTTTTTTGCAGTTCGGCGACTGCGGCTTTCACGCCTTGTTCTACACTCACCACCACACTGCCAGTACTCCGCAGTACTTGAAAAGCTACCACGGGTTGATTATCTAAACGGGCAGTTTGTCGTACGTCTGCATATTTATCTTCCACCTTACCCAAGCTGGATAAAGGTACAGAACCACCATTAGGTAGCAGAATTTCATAAGTTTGCAGCACATTTACACTGGCGGCACTACCAAGGGTGCGAATTGCTTGTTCACTACCGCCAACCTCGGCACGTCCACCAGGTAAATTAATGTTTAAAGCGCGAATTTGGTCGTTTACCTGGGTGGCGGTGATACCTAAAGATTGTAAGCGGTCAGGGTCGAGGTTAATCCGAATTTCGCGGTCAACGCCACCAATGCGCTTGACTTGTGCCACACCTTTAACTGCTAACAAGGCGCGGCTAATAGTTTGGTCTACGATGTTGCTTAATTCTTCAACAGAACGCTGATCTGATTTGACTGCATAAAAGATAATCGGCCCGCCAGCAAATTCTAAACGTTGTACTACTGGGTCATTGATATCTTGGGGCAGGTTTTGGCGGATTTGAGCGATCGCATTTCTGACATCATTGGTAGCGCGATCGCTATTTGTCCCTAAAACAAAATTAATTGTCGTGGTAGACTTACCATCACTGACGCTAGAAATCAGATTATCGATGTTGCCTAACCCAGCGACAGCATCTTCTATTTTTTTCGTCACCTGGGATTCCAGTTCTGCTGGCCCTGCACCCGGTTGGGTAACAGTCACAGAAACCGCCGGCACATCAATGTTGGGGTTGGTGTCAATTCCCAAAGAAATGAAAGATAACCACCCAACAACTGTCAAAATTAAGAATAAAACGATGGTGGGAACAGGTTTTTTAATTGACCAAGCCGAGATGTTGAAGGACATTTTAGGTGTGGGAGTGGGGAGACAGGGGAGACAAGGGGGACGGAGAAATGACTATTAACTTTTCACCTTGACGCGATCGCCATCTTTGAGATAACCTGCACCATCAACGATGACGCGATCGCCTAATTGCAGGCCATTTTTAATTTCTACGAGTTCGCTATTTATTAATTCTCCGACTTCTACTTTCTGGCTTTGGACGAGATCATCACCGGAAAGGGTGTATACAATCGCACTGCCATCGGCTTGGGGCTGCACAGCTTTTTGTGGTACTGCCATTGCTAGTGCTGTGTTTGTTGTAATAGCCGCACGGGCAAACATCCCTGGCCGGAGTAAGTTGGTTAACGGTAAGTCAATTTTGACTGTTGCTTCTCTGCGTTTATCGTTAACTAACGGTTGTATTTCTCGAACTCGCCCTTGCAACTGCACACGATTATCAATATCGGAAGTAATCTGCACAGCCGCGCCAATTTGTACTTGTGGTAATTGAATTTCTGGAACTTCGGCTTGCAGTTCTAATCTGCCATCCCGAATAATCGAAAATAGTTTTTGTGTTCCCCCAATCACGGTACCAACTTGAGTTTGTGGCGGGATACCTGTAACATCACCAACTCTAGCGAGTTTTTCCGCCACAATTCCCGAAACTGGGGCGCGGACTACTGTTTGTTTTAATTGGGTTTGTAACTGAATGATTTTCGCTACGCTGGTACGCACATCTGCTTTGGCTTTGTAAATATTAGCTTCCGCACTCCCGGTTGTAGCTTGGGCGCTAATTACATTAGCTTGGGCGCTGCGAATATTTTCTTCCGCCAGCCGCACCGCCTCGGTAGCCGTTTTGACTGTGTAGGCGCGAGTATCCAGTTCTTGCAGACTAATTGCCCCAGCCATTGCCAATTTGCGATAACGCAGATAATTCTTTTGGGCTTCTTCTAACTTAGCCTTGGACTGGGCTAAATCGGCTTTTCTTTGCCGCACGATCGCTTGATAAGATGCGACAGTGGCTTGCTGTGAAACCACACTTGCCTGTTTTGAACCCACATCAGCTTGTTTGGATTCTACCTCGGCTCTAGCTCCACTCATTTGGGCTTGCAACATAGAATCATCTAAGATTGCCAGAACCTGCCCCTTTTTCACATAAGTGCCTTCTTTGATATCTTCGGGAATGATTTTGACTTGCAAACCATTGGCTTGGGGCAGAACTGGAATTAAATCACGGGCGGCGATCGTACCTGTAGTATTTAAGGTGCGAGAAACACGGGTAGTTTCGACAGGGGAAACAGTCACCGTCAGGACTGGCTGAGATTTAGGCGTGATTTTATTGGCTACAGCTTTTTCTTGCCTCGCTGGTAATTGAGTTAACACGCCCATACCACCTAATGCGATCGCTATCCCCAAGCCAACCCCCACAAATATTGGCCTTAGCCAAGGGTGAATCGGTTGTCTGGCTGATTTTTGCCATACTTTGACAATTTCTTCTCGTTCTAGTTCTGGAATAGTTTCATCACTCAAGGGACGCACCTCCACTGCGAAAACACACAAATGTTACTTATTTTTAATAAAGTTTGCGACTAGTTACCGTATATTAAATCTGACTTCCATCTTTAAGTTTTGATTGTAATAATCCCCAATATGACTACCATGACATAAGTCATGTTTTTTATTATAAATAAAAAGAAAAAACCGTATTTATACGGAAATTTTTCCTCTATCTGACTTTGTATTGCTATCACACTCTAGGTCTTATTAACGTCACAGATCCTTTGTATGCAGATCACAGGATTGTGTGCATAAATATGAAACACTGATGAGCGTAGGATACGCCAAATAGTATCTGTTGACGTTAACTAAGAAAGTATACCTATCATGTGATCCAGATTTACTGCAACTAGCATTCACAACCTTACCTGGGTTAAAAAGGATGAATATACTTTTCAATACCAACTAAAGCCTTAAATTTGGGAATCTTAATCACAAACAAGAAATATTTTGATTGGAACTGAGCAACCAATATGTTCAACGCCACTGAAATTTTAATAGATGCTTTTGTCAAGCAAATTCGAGAAGGCTACAGTCGTACTTATGGCTGTCTCAAAAATGATTATCAAGACATCATAGCCTGGGCTGGGAGTATGGCGTTGGAAAATATTGCCAATAGCGATGCCCTATATCACAATGTCGAACACTCTATTTTAGTCACCTTGGTAGGGCAAGAAATTTTACGTGGCAAACACATCCGGGAAGGTGGTGTTTCGAGTGAAGATTGGTTGCACTTTATTATCTCCTTAGTTTGCCACGATATTGGTTATGTCAAAGGAGTTTGCCGCCAAGATCAAGAAGCCGCAAGTTTATACGCCACAGGTAAAAACGGCAGAATGATTTCCCTGCATCCTGGTGCTTCTGATGCCAGCCTGACACCTTATCATGTCGATAGAGCCAAGCTCTTCATTGATGAGCGTTTTGGCGGTCACAAGCTTATAGATGCTGAGGTAATTAAAAGTAACATTGAATGGACTCGCTTTCCCGTACCAGCAGCCGAAGATCATCATGACACTGTGAGTTTTGCTGGCTTGGTAAGGGCGGCTGATTTAATTGGACAATTGAGTGACCCGCGTTACTTAAAGAAAATTACCTCGTTATACTACGAGTTTGAAGAAACGGGGATGAATAAAGTCTTAGGCTACGAAACCCCAGCCGATTTACGCAAAAATTACGCCAAATTTTATTGGAATGGTGTACATCCTTATATCAAGGATAGTCTGCGTTACTTATCACTCACCCAACAAGGCAAACAAGTGATGGCAAATCTCTACTCCAATGTGTTTGTCGTCGAACATGAAAAAATTCAAGAAGAACAAATGTACATGATGGAGCAATTACATGCTTAGATTGTAGTCATTAGTCATTAGTCATTAGTAAACTTAGACAACAAATGACCAATGACAAAGGACAAAGGACTAATAAATTATGAATTGGTGGCAAAGACTCAAGAAAAACCCTTTGGCGCGGTTTGGGGCAATTTTGCTGTTAATTTTCTATGTAGCAGTGATTGCGGCTGATTTTGTTGCTCCTTATGACCCTTATGGATCACAGCCAAATGGTTCACTGCTACCACCAACAAAAATTTATTGGGTGTCAAAGTCTTCTGGGCAATTTATTGGCCCCCATATTTACCCAACAACTCAGGGAGACACTGATATTAAGACAGGCGATCGCCAGTTAATAGTAGACTTTACAAAGCCATCTCCTCTACGTTTATTTGTATCTGGGCCAGAATACCGCCTGTTGCAGTTGAGTTTACCCATACCACCTAAATGGGATGAAGTCACAATTTTTCCCGGAATCCCCTTAAGTTGGCATTTATTTGGTGCAGATAATAACGCTAAATTGAATATTTTTGGGACTGATGACCAAGGACGCGACCAATTCAGCCGCTTGCTACACGGCGGTCGCATTAGTTTATTTATTGGCATTATCGGCGTAATTTTTACCTTTCCCCTCGGTCTGTTGTTGGGGGGAATGTCTGGCTATTTTGGTGGCTGGCTAGATAGTGTGATTATGCGCTTGGCAGAAGTATTGATGACTTTCCCTAGTATTTATTTGCTGGTGACATTAGGCGCAGTTTTACCACCAGGGTTAAGTAGTACCCAACGCTTTTTATTAATTGTGATTATTACATCTGTAATTAGTTGGGCTGGTTTAGCGAGGGTAATTCGCGGACAAGTACTTTCGATTAAAGAACGAGAATTTGTCCAGGCTGCACGGGCAATGGGTGGCAATCCCCTTTACATTATTGTGCGTCACGTTCTGCCGCAAACTGCCACTTATATCATTATTTCCGCAACTTTAGCCGTTCCGAGTTTTATTGGTGCTGAAGCAGTTTTAAGTTTAATTGGTTTAGGCATTCAACAGCCTGATCCTTCTTGGGGAAATATGCTTTCCCTCGCCAGCAATGCTTCAATTTTGGTACTCCAACCTTGGTTAATTTGGCCGCCAGCCGTGCTGATTATTTTGACAGTACTAGCATTTAACTTACTGGGTGATGGTTTAAGAGATGCCCTTGATCCTCGCAGTTTGCAAAGATAAGGGAAAATAGGAAGTCTGAAGCCTTAAGTCTGAAGTGTGAAGTCTGAAATTTCATGCTTCAGGCTTTTGACAAATGACAAATGAGAGAATCTTTGGCGTGTCATAATAATTCAAGCAATCCCCTTTCAAGAGATTGAAACCTAGACCTGAACTGAATTATAGTGCGATAAATCATGCAGCCTGAACCCAAAGTCAACATCCTTTTGGTAGATGACAAATTAGAAAATTTGTTGGCACTAGAAGCAATTTTAGAAAGACTGGGAGAAAATTTAGTTAAAGCAACCTCTGGTTCTGAGGCTTTGCGGTGTCTGCTGCATCAAGATTTTGCAGTCATTTTGCTGGATGTACAAATGCCAGGAATGGATGGCTTTGAAACTGCTAATTTAATTCGTAGTCGAGAAAGGTCGCGTCAAACTCCAATTATTTTTCTCACCGCCTTTAGTACTAGTGACCAAATGCTATTTAAAGGCTATGCACTAGGGGCGGTTGATTATTTGCTTAAGCCTATAGATACGAACATATTAATATCGAAAGTTACAGTATTTGTTGAGCTATTTAAAAAGACGCAAGCCATTAAGGAACATGCAACTCAACTAGCAGCTGTAAATGCAGAATTACGGCAAAGTGAAGAACGTTTTCGTTCTTTAAGTACTTGTTCGCCGGTGGGGATTTTTGAAATAGATACGGCAGGAAAATGTAAGTATACTAATCCTCACTATCAGGCCATTTGTGGTTTAAATGCAGCCGAAAGTTTAGAAAAACAATGGCTGGAATTTGTCCATCCAGATGATAAGGAAAGAGCGATCGCTACCTGGTCAAAATACTTGGACAATGGTTTTCAAAACTACTCAGAGGATTTTCAATTTCTCACGGCTAATCATAGTCGGCGTTGGGTACAGGTACGCTCATCCCGGATGGTTTCGGCTCAAGGAAAATTACTTGGCTATGTTGGCACGTTAGAAGACATCACAGAACGTAAGCAAGCTGAAGAAGTCCGCGCTCAAATCATTCGAGAACAAACAGCCAGACAAGAAGCAGAAGCCGCCAACCAAATGAAGGATGAGTTTTTGGCTGTGCTTTCTCACGAACTCCGCACGCCTTTAACTTCTATGCTGGGCTGGTCAAAAATATTACGTTCTAAAAAACTGGATGACAAAGCAACTGCGAAAGCTTTAGAAGCCATTGAACGTAATGCTACATCTCAAGTGCAATTAATTGAAGATATTTTAGATGTATCGCGGATTATTCGTGGTCAACTAAAACTGAATTTATGTGTAGTTAACTTAGTAGCTGTCATCGAAGCCGCCCTAGAAGCAGTACGTCCCTTAGCTGAGGCTAAACATATTCAAATTAGCACAATTCTTGATTCTGCCATTGGTTCAGTTTGTGGTGATCCAGTACGTTTACAACAAATCGTCTGGAATCTTTTGAGTAATGCCATTAAGTTTACACCACAACATGGTAAAGTCACTGTCAATTTAGAACTCATCCAAAAAACTGATCCAGAGCCTAGAGAGCTAATCCCATCAGGAGAAATTGTACTTTCTTCTGGTGTATCTCCCATTAAGTTTGTGAGTTCATCTTATGCTCAAATTCAGGTAATTGATACAGGAATTGGCATTGAATCAGACTTTCTCCCCAAAGTATTTGAAAGGTTCCGCCAAGCAGACAGCACCACCACGCGATCGCACAATGGTTTAGGATTAGGACTAGCGATCGTCCGTCACTTGGTAGAACTACACAACGGCATCATTATTGCAGACAGCCCAGGTAAAGGACAGGGTGCAACTTTTACTTTAAGACTCCCCTTAATGCCAAGTCCAAGTCTTGATGGTAAAGCTGATAACTCGATTTCTTGTACAGCCGGGAATACACCCTTGGTAGGCTTGAAAGTGTTGGTTGTTGGTGATGAAACTGACAGCCGCAACTTTTTGGCCTTTATGTTTGAAGAGTATGGCGCAAATGTTACAGCAGTGGCATCAATTGAGACTGCACTGGTAATTATTGAAGAAACACAACCAGATATCTTGATTAGTGACCTCAGTATGTCAGCACCAGACAGTTATAATTTAATCCAACAAGTCCGGGATTTAGCACCAGAAAACGGTGGCGATATTCCAGCGATCGCTTTAACCGCATTTTCTCATGAAGAAGACCGTTTAAAAATTCTCGCCGCCGGCTTTCAGCATTACTTAACTAAACCTGTTGATCCTGAAAATTTAATTAATGTAGTTACTAGTGTTATGAACAAGAAGTCAGAAGTCAGGAGTCAGAAGTAAGATTATAAAAGTTATGGCGATGTTGGTTTCAGATGATAACAAACCCAGCACGCCTGTATCGAGAAAAACAATCATTCCTGAGAATAAATTTTATGTCCTGACAGTCTTTCATTATCAACTATTTGTTTGAAGGATTCAAAATATATTTCTCTTTGGATTGATTCACCCTCTGATACTTCTTCTGCTATCCATTTCTGCAAGAGTTTTATTGCAGCTTGATTTAGCCGTAATTGTTCTTCTGGCGTTTTTCCTAAATGTGGCAACAATGACGTTAGATTATTTTTACCTGTTACCGTCATATTAGATTCTTCCAATACATTTGTAATTCAATTTTAAATTAGCTATGCCGCCGAGATGGCACAAACCTGCATCTATCGGCGGTTAATTTTCATTTATACAGCCAACTTACCCCAACCGACATAAGGCAACTTCGCAGCTGTAGAGCGAATTTTATCAGCGTTGGCAACTAACTGACCGCAAGCATCCCAACTACCAGAAACGAACATATTTCTAGAACCTTCACCAATGAAAACTGGGGCTGTGAAGTCACCAATCTGCACTTGTAAGGTTTCTAAATTTACCGTTACTGTGGCTTGGGGATTTGCTGTGACTAGTTCTTGTAATTGTTTGACTGTTGCCCCATCTGCTGTTACACAAGGCACACCAATCGCCACACAATTACCGAAAAAGATTTCGGCAAAACTTTCACCAATTAAAGCTTTAATACCCCATTTAGCGATCGCTTGTGGTGCATGTTCTCGTGATGAACCACAGCCAAAGTTACGATTCACAATCAACACATTTGCGCCTTGATATTGGGTCTGGTCAAAAGGATGTTCACCCTTTAAAGCTGTGCGGTCATCAATAAACGCATTTTCGCCCAAACCATCAAAAGTAATCGCTTTTAAAAAACGGGCAGGAATAATCCGGTCTGTATCAATGTCATCACCAACTAAAGGTACAGCCCGCCCAGATACTTGTTTAATTTCACTTCCCATAATTTTCTTTGCGCCTTTGCGCCTTTGCGTGAGATAAAAAAAGATTGGTTTGTAAACGCAGAGTATCGCTGAGTTCGCTATCTAAAGCAAATCCCGCACGTCAGCAACTTCGCCCTTAATAGCCGCAGTCGCCACCATCGCCGGACTCATGAGTAATGTGCGACCAGAGGCGGAACCTTGTCTACCTTTAAAGTTGCGATTAGAAGAAGAAGCACTGATTTGTCTACCTTGGAGTTTGTCAGGATTCATCGCCAAACACATCGAACATCCTGGTTCGCGCCATTCAAAACCTGCGGCGGCAAAGATTTTGTCTAATCCTTCGGCTTCGGCGGCTTGTTTCACTCGTTCGGAACCGGGGACAACAAAGGCTTTGATTCCTTCAGCCACGCGGCGACCTTGGGCAATTTTGGCGGCTTCTCGCAAATCGCTAATTCTACCGTTAGTGCAGCTACCAATAAAGCAGACATCGATTTTTGTGCCTTTGATTGGTTGACCGGGTAATAAATCCATGTAGCGATAAGCTTCTTCGGCAACAAAACGGTCTTCTTCTGCCAGTTCTTCGGGTTTGGGGATGAATTGATTAATGCCGATTCCTTGACCAGGGGTAATTCCCCAAGTAACTGTGGGTGAAATCTCAGCTGCATCGAAGACAACGACATCATCGTATTCGGCATCAGCATCACTCTTGATCGATTCCCACCAAGTTACTGCTTGTTCCCAGTCTGCACCTTTGGGGGCAAAGTCTCTATCTTGGAGATAATCGTAGGTAACTTGATCGGGATTGACATAACCGCATCTCGCCCCACCTTCGATCGCCATGTTACAAACGGTCATCCGTTCTTCCATGTTCATCGCCTCAAAGGTTGTCCCGGCAAATTCATAGGCGTAACCGACACCACCTTTCACGCCCAAGGTGCGGATAATATGCAGAATTACATCTTTGGCGTAAACACCAGGGTTGAGAGTGCCGTTTACTTCTATTTTGCGGACTTTGAGTTTAGCGAGGGCTAGGGTTTGGGAGGCGAGAACATCGCGGACTTGACTTGTCCCAATCCCAAAAGCGATCGCACCGAACGCACCATGACTTGATGTGTGGCTATCTCCACAAGCGATCGTCATTCCTGGCTGGGTTAATCCTAATTCTGGGGCAATCACATGGACTATACCTTGATTGCCAGAACCAATATTATAAAAAGTTAAGTTATTTTCTTGACAGTTCTGTTCCAGGGCTTGAATCATTGCTTCTGCCACACTGTCGGCAAAAGGACGTACCTGATTATCTGTAGGTACAATGTGATCTACTGTCGCTACAGTCCGTTGGGGAAACAGTACCTCCAGACCTCGTTCGCGCAACATCGCAAAGGCTTGGGGACTAGTGACTTCATGAATTAGATGCAGGCCGATAAATAGTTGTGTCAGCCCTGAAGGAAGTGTATCAACGGTGTGTAAGTCCCAAACTTTATCAAACAGGGTGCCTTTGCTCATAGGTCAATCGTTATGTAACGAGTCGGAATTTTTATCGTATCAAAAAAGCGTCGGACAATTTTAGATTTTGGATTTTGGGTTAATCCATAGATAATTTTAAAGGCTTGAGAAATTTTAATTGCAGATTTTCGATTAATTTCATCGCTAAATCTGGGATTTCTACCATTAAGGAATGAATGCCAAGACTTTGTGATTTCTCTTGCCTTGATCTCTTGTTTTTAAGCTGAAGTTTGTGTGTTCACAAATGATAGACAAGAATTGGATTGGAATTGGAGAAATTGATGCAAAATCTTTTTCAGGGAATTTTGCTTCACCATTTGAATGGCAAGGTTAACATCTAACCATTCTCGCTGTCTTTGCCCAGCTTCGGGATAATCTTCACTCAACATTTCAACTAACAGTAAATACATCTGCACCCGGTAGATTTTGCCGCGTTTGCGATATCTATAACTACCTACGGCGTTGACATCTACTTGTCCAATGATCCCGGCTTCTTCCCAAGCTTCTTTGGCGGCGGAAGCAGGCGGACTCATCCCTTTGGCAATTCCGCCCTTGGGAATTACCCAACTATTGCGATCGCGGGTTGTAATCAGTAAGATTTCGATGTTGCCGTTCTGCACCCTATAAGGAATGACCCCCGACTGCTTGAAGATTTTGCTGATTTTTTGATTCATGAATTTTCTGGATGAGCGTCATCATAAAACAAGGCAAGAGGTGATTTTAGCTAAGTCTCAATTTTATACAGCAATTAGGCATCTACTATAAGACAGAAAGCTTTGAGAAGTAAAAAGTAAAAAGTAAAAAATCGATAAATTAAGCCGTTTAAAACCACTATTCTTTCTTTTAACTTTTAAATTTTAACTTTTGACTTATTACTTCATGCTGGCTTATGATCTAAACGAATTGCTGCTTCTAGGGCTGCTTTTTCTTTAGCGCGGCGGGCGTAAGGCTGCAATTGAGAGCGATCGCAGCCTGTTAAAATACTCAAATCATCTAAACTCACACCTCGCATTAACATTTCTACACACCATGTTTGTTGTGCTTGAGTAATTTCTGGTGGTTTACCTTGGGGTGTTAACAATCCTTGAGTCCAAACTTCCCAACGTTGCAGCAATTCTGACTCAGAAAGAGGATTACCTAGATTGTCAATAAACATCGCCGGATGATAATCTTTGCGACTTTTCAGCCATTTAATCAAAGGATTGTTGCTATAGGAACCGTAGTGTTTACCCAAAATCCACTGGTTCACAGGCACTTGGCGGGGTAAGGTTGGGGTAGTGATTTGCAGTATTAGTCCTTGAGTATCGGAAATTTGGTGCGATCGCTGCAAGCCAATTATCTCAGCAACAGATAAACCAGCACCAAATAACAGGTATGCTAAAGCATAGTCTTGTATTCCTGACTTCCTAGAATTTTGCAGAATTTTATGCACTAAAATCCCAGGCAAATCATCTACTTCTTGGATAATTACAGCTTCTTTGGTTAACTGGGGAGCAGTAGACATCGCTCCATGTAAAAACAACTCCACTAAATTTTCTAAAAAATCATCTCGATCTTCCCATAGTTCATGAAATTCGCTTGTGAATTCAATCACCGCATATCCCAAAATCATGCCATTCAGTAAACTAGCTAATTTTTCTGCCGGTAGATAGGTATTGATGTCTCCCTGTTGGATGACAGTGGCTAAATACTGCGCTACATAGCGGTTGGCTTCTGTTAATCCTCTCCCCAAAGCACGGCGATTTTCGGCAGGAAATTGGTCTGCTTCACCCACCACCGACCGCACAAACTCTGGGACTCGTTCTAATGTATGTAAGCTATCACTTGCATAATCTTTCAGGGCTTGATAAACGTTACCTGGAGGAGTAGCCCTCTGGACTAAAGATTCTCCTAAATCCTTAAATGCTGCTGATTCTTCTAATACTGCCAACAGTAGCCCGTGTTTATTCCCAAAATGTCGAAACAAAGTCACTTCATTGACTCCAGCTTTTTCGGCAATTTGGCGGGTGGTAGTATTACTAACTCCTTGTGTAGTAAATAATTCTAGTGCTGCTTGAATCAAACGTTGGCGGGCTGAGATTGATTGAGATGCCATAAGAAATAATGCAAGTGCCACTTGCATAAAAAACCAATAGTTGTTACGATGCCTAATGTAAGTGATACTTGCTTAAGTTCACTGTAACGAACTAGTTTACAGAATGGGAAAATTTCTTGGGGAAGTTTACCCAAATCCCAGCAAATCACTTCATGATCCATCAACGGAAATGTTTATGACTGCAAAATATCTGGCGGTTGCTTCTGAGACAGGAAATTCGCCTCGCCTGAGATGGGTGAATGTAGCTTTTTTTGCTGCTATTCACGCCTTAGCTATGTTGGCTCCTTGGTTTTTTTCTTGGTCGGCGCTAGGATTGCTAGTGTTTCTCCATTGGTTATTCGGGAGTATTGGCATCTGTTTAGGATATCATCGACTTTTAAGCCATCGGAGTTTCCAAGTACCCAAGTGGTTAGAATATGCGATCGCCATTATCGGAGCCTTAGCACTCCAAGGTGGGCCGATTTTTTGGATTGGTGGACACCGCCAGCACCATGCCCATACAGAAGATATTAACTTAGATCCTTACTCTGCCCAACGGGGGTTTTGGTGGAGCCATATACTATGGATTATGTATCCCCGCCCAGAGTTTTTTGACTATGATACTTATAAAAAATATGCGCCAGATTTAGAAAGACAACCTTTCTACCGTTGGCTAGATCGCTACTTCTTATTGTTGCAAATTCCCTTGGGATTATTGTTATATGCTCTAGGCGGCTGGTCTTTTGTCATCTACGGAATGTTTGTGAGAGCAGTATTATTGTGGCACTCCACTTGGTTTGTTAATTCTGCATCTCATCTTTGGGGTTATCGTACCTTCGACGCGAATGATGGCGCACGTAACTTGTGGTGGGTATCACTCCTAACTTATGGCGAAGGCTGGCACAACAACCATCATACTTTTCCCCACGTTGCCAAATCTGGCTTTCAGTGGTGGGAAATTGACATTACTTGGTGGAGTATTCAACTTTTGCGGAGTTTGGGTTTAGCGAAAAAAAGTCATCTTACCGCCACCGCAAATTGCAAATCAAAGATAAATTAACTTTAAAAATTCAGCACCCAGGAGTCAGAAATCAGAAGTTAGAAATAATTCAACATGATTGCTAAATTGATTGGTGACAGTGTTCTGATTTTGATAAACATTCTGACTCCTAAAGCTTTACACCTAAATTATGGCAATTTATAGCTGGCAACCCGGACATTTAATTGTCCTTGACTGGGATTTTTGCTAAATATGAATGCACCTTCTTCCTTCTCGCCATCAGATAAAAAATCAATTTGTTGCTCTCCTGTTTCTACCACCTGATCAGCGATTTTTAACTCAGCAATAATCTGCACTGATTCCGCAGTTTCACCACCAGTATTAACTATTTCAAAGGGAACATAAAATTTACCCTCAATTTCTTTAATTGCCGATTTTTGATTTACTGACAAAATAGGAGGCTGATTTTTTTCATTCAGCCACATATACCCGACTAAGCTAATCACAACTGCCAGAATAGACAAAGCTATTCCAAATGTTATCCATTCAGCTAAAGAGCGTTCTGGTTGTGGTTCTGTTTCCATCATATTGCTAACCTACCTGCCGCGCCGCCAATAGTTGCAGGTAATCCCAAAACTAAAGTATGTTCTAACCACATCATCCAAGGGTCTGATAAAGTGAGCTTTTGAAAGAAGAATAACATTGCGCCACTAGCAAGCAAAGATACTAAATAAGATATGGTAGTTTCACTTAATGGGCGCTGAAAAATTCCTTTTTGCTGTCTACGTTTTTTTTTGGTCGGAAAAACCAGCTTGAAAAACAATAGCGTAGGAAATTACTAAAGACGCAGCCATTAAAACCCATAACCAAGCAGGAGAAATAGCCGCTGCTAACATAGGAACTTCGTCTGTTGGTGCAATGTTAAAAGCAATCACAGTTGCACCAATTACAGTTGCGCCTAAATCAGCTAATGTGGCGTGTAAATTATTTTTATGAGTAGCTGATGTTGAATTATTTTGATTACCTGTTTGGAGAAATTGGTTAGCTAATGCTACACCAAGGGTAAATGGTACGCCTTCATAGACCACTTTTCCCAATGATTCTTTTAAGGAGGTTGCTGGGGTAATTTCTTGCAATAACCACAACATAAATGCAGCACATACAAATCCAATTGCCATTGCTTCTACAGTGTCTATTGCAGCTTCATCTAGTCGCCAAGTATTTCTGCGCTTCCGAAATCCATCTGTATAATTGAGTAAAAAAACTACAATAAACATTAAGGCGATCGCTATTGCAATTAATCTCGGTTTTGCTAATGAGCCAATCCACCATACTTCCATTGTATATATTAGTGGAATGCCAAATAAAAAACCTCCACAAATACCACGAACAATATCATTTATTTCTCGTTTCCAGGAATTTTTATACTGCTTTTTGCCCACTACTAATAAGTACCTAAATATTTTGTTGTCAGATTTATATGTGTTTTAATATCTCTCATAAACTAAAGATTCTCCGCATCTATCTTAGGTTACGCTAAATCAATTTCACACCTTCATGATGAAGGAACCAACGCTTGCATTCTAAACTTCCTGCATAACCAGTAATATCGTTGGCATCCTAGAGGTAGTATTTTGGCTTGTTTATTATTTAGCGTGACTGAAGCTTTACAGTTACGTATCCAGGCTTTGGGTGCAAATATTCCTTACCAGTTTCTAGTTATTTTACTTTATGCGATCGCTTTCTTCGCATTGTTGGGATTAGCTGCTAAAGTTGCACCATCAAAAGCCTTGGGCGTTAATTATTTTCCTGAAAATCGCAGATCATCATAAATTCTAAGTAAGTCGGCGTGAAAAAACAAAACTAAGTTAAGAAAGGTAAACAAGGCTACCATCCTCTTCCCTTCTGCCTCCTGCCTCCTGCTTTTCCATAACGATTATTTTTAACACTGAGCTAGTTATAACAGTGGTTAGAAAATTTGATACTGATTACTGTTGCATATCACCCTAGAAGAAATGTACACTTTTAGTCATGATGTTTGCTTGATATTGCCACTGGCTTGTCATTGTCTACCCTTAACTTCAGCATAGACAATCAACCTAGTGAGTCATACACGAGCTAGTCCATTTTGAGCCGCACACAGCCTTGTCAAGATAACCTCGTAACCATCAAATATTTACTAGAGAATATGACTTCGCTGTTAGTGGAGTCATTCTGAGAGTGGATAAATTCAGAATTTTGGGTAGGTAGTCTTTCATTGAAAGGTGACTTGTTGTTTATGAAGGGACAGCCACTAATATTAGTTGTCGAAGAGAATATATACAATTTAGAACTTCTAAATTACCACCTTAAAGCATTACATTATGCTTGTATTTGTGCAAAACAAGGAATCAAAGCTTTGATACTCTCGCAAACACATCAGCCTGATTTAATCATCTTAGATATGATGATTTCTGATATTACTGGTGGTCAAGTTATTGATTATCTTAAACAAGATAAAAAAAACTGCCAAAATTCCAATTGTTGCAGTAATCCCTTGGTATCTGGAAAAAAAACTCCGAACGCCTCTTTTTTAACAGGTACAGATGCTTATCTGACAAAGCCCTATAATTTGCATAAACTAGATGCAGTTTTGTCCTGTCATTTCACTCAGCTAAATTCTTCAAGTTTGCTTTAGGTATAGACTCAGGATTCCGCACTTCTGGTAGCTGTTGTAACACTACAATTATCCCTGTTCTTCCTGTAGCTAAATTTGTATTAGTCATTAAATCAATTATTGGCTTACCAATGATTTCTTCCAATAAATTTTGTAGTTTTGGTTTAATAATTTTGTCTAAAAATAGGCGGACTTGTTCGGCCAAGTTCTCATACCCACCAGATATTAATGTTAACTCAACTAAGGAAGCTGATTTTTCTAGAGAAATTACCAATTCGGTATCAAAAAAATGACATACAACTTGGTTAGGACGTTGCCCTAGTTGTTTATAATACAAAGCACTAACCTGTTGTGCAATTTCTCTTTCAAGTTGTCCAATAGTGGGGGATGACATTATTTTTGTTATTATTTAATCCTAGTAGTTTGATGAATTGAGTCTTGCTTAAATAGGGTTGCGATTGATAATTTACATAATATATATTCATATTATATATACCATTCTCTATAAACAATCAAGGTCAGATTAATTCATATTTTTTTCCTATTTGATTTTGTGAAAATAAATAATAAAAAAACTTAGATAGCAATTATAGCCTTAGCTATTATCACTTAAAAACGAGCCATGTCAACCACAATTTTAATGATGCACAGCAAAAAATAGTAAAAAGCGATTTTTCTGATAAACAAGTTAATTTGTTCTGTAAAACCGCACTATTTTTGATAAAATAAAGCAGTTTATCAAAGTTTTTTTTGGTTAAAAAATCTGGGTTTGATAAAATTTTGAAAAGACTTGTTACTTGTAGTAATAGTTTGTTTGTGCCGCATCAGCTAATCTATCTGAGCAATAGCGCCTGATAACTCATTTTGGAACGCTTACTATCTACTCTCAAAAAATAAAAAATCAACTATATTTAGGTCGGCTATTTATTTTATGTCAAGATGTGATTCTTTATTCACTATTTCAAAACAAATGCAATAACTCTTATGCAGTTAGCAACAAGTAAAAATTGTGAAGTTGGGTATGGAATTAATCCCAATTTCTTATAACGCTGTATGAAATTCGCTCCCCTCTAGCCCCTTCTTAAAAAGGCTATGGTGTAATTAGACAAACAATAATACATAAACTGATTAATTACTCTCTGTCACAAGATAGATTTAGTTTTTAGGGACTGCCAGAAAATAAATTATCCAATTTCCGAAAGGAGACATCGTTATTTTCCCCCTGCCCCCTGCCCGTCTGCCTACACAGTGATAGTATATTTTTTCAGTTGGAAGTCCCTTACTTCCCGAACCCAATGAATTGAAGAATAGTATTTACTTATTTTGTGCCGAATAAGCGATCGCCCGCATCACCCAAACCTGGAATAATATAACCATGTTCATCCACATACTCATCAATAGCAGCAGTATAAACTTGTACTTCAGGATGAACATTGCAGAAATGTTCTAACCCTTCTGGGGCTGCTAGTAAGCAAACAAACTTCATCGATAACGGGTTAGTAGATTTCAACCTGTCTACAGCCGCAACAGCAGAATTTCCTGTGGCTAACATCGGGTCAACAATAATCATGTCCCGTTGTTCAACATCGTGGGGAACTTTGAAATAATATTCAATCGGAATTAAAGTCTTAGGGTCACGATATAAACCAATATGACCAACCCTTGCTGATGGCATTAACTCCAACATACCATCTAAAATGCCTTGCCCCGCCCGCATGATAGACACTAACACCAGCTTTTTATCTGGTGCAAGCACGGGTGCATTCATTGGCGCAAGGGGTGTTTTAATCTCTTCATATTTTAGAGATAAATTGCGCGTTACTTCATAACCTAACAACAAACTAATTTCTTTGAGGAGGTTGCGAAATTTCGTCGTGCTAGTTTCAGCCTTCCGCATCAAAGTTAGTTTATGTTGAATTAACGGATGGTCAATAACTGTGACTTGATTGTGCATTTTGGCTAAATGAAGTGTGGAGTGTAAATTTTTCTGTGGAGACTGGTCGTAAGGGTGTGGTCTAGGGGTTTGAGATACATACACCCTTACACTCCTACACCCTTATTTAGTGCTTATCTGACAAAATTGGTTCTGTAGCGACATCGCTTAAACGGACACTGGCTAACAAATCTTGCCATTGTGTGTTGAGTTTTAAATCTTGGGGATGTTCTTGTCTGAGGGTAGCTAGTATTGTGATTGCTTCATGCCAAATACCATTTTGGGCATAGATGGCAAATTGTTCTAGAGGTGTGGCTGTTTGTAGTTCTTTGGTAGTTGCTTGACTGAGGTTAACTCGTTTAACTACTCCTTCAACATAAATAGGAGGTGATGGTTCTTGAGTCTCACAAGCAAAAGTCAAAAACCAACGATATTGTTGATTGACAGCTAATTTGGGAGCATTAGCAGGTAAAGTCACACTAATGATTCCAGGATTTTTTGGCAGTGCTATTGGTTGGTTATACAATTCCTTTGATTGTGGCTGATCTTCTTGCAAGACAAACTTAGCAGGAAGATTGTCTTTTTGGGAATACGGCACATAAAACCAAAATGTTGGGTTTGGTGATGTAGTTAATGACCAAACATTTGTAATTGAAGAAGGTTCTTTTGTATAAGGTACTAAAGCCGTCAAATCTTGTTTGACTTGGGGACAAGAACCGCGTTTTGCACCACCCAATACCCGACCTCCTGGCGGTGGATCTGCTGGTGGTTTAGGTGGATTAAAATTTACTGTTTGGGATACAGTCTTCATATTCTGACTAGCTATTGGCATTGATGTTGCCATTGGCGTTGGTGTTGCTGCTAGTACTAGGGTTTGGCTGGCTAAAACACCTACATAGCCTAGAGTTAATCCGAGTAATATTTTCATCAGTTGTAAACTCCGGTTGTGTGAGGCTGAAAAAGTTGAGTATATCTCTGTAGACTACTGTTTCAAGCGGTTAATTGTTCATTTTTTCCATTTTTGCCAAAACTTCGACGGGCAATTTTGGATGGCAATAGTACTTGTTGTTCCTAACAGCAACCAAGCTGAAGGGACAAAAGGCACCCAGACACCCCAGATTAATAAACCGAGACAGAGTAAATAAAGTATGCCAGAGGTAATACCCAAGGCTAATGCCAACAAGGGTAGCCGCCGCCACCGCCAAACTAGCAAGCCACCAACCACAGACCAACCCCATATCCAAAGTATTTCCCACCCAAAAGGCCAAACTGTCAACAATGGTCGCTGATTTAAGACGGCACTAATAATTTGGCTAATCATGTGTGCCTGAACGATCACTCCAGGCATTTGTGTGTCTAATTTGCTGCTGAATGGTGTTGCCCAATAGTCAGGAAAATCACCTCTAGCTGTCACACCAATTAAAATAATTCGGTCTTTGATGGCGCTAGAGTTCATCGGACTCGATAAAATTTGGGTGAGTGTGACGGTTTCGGCAATTTTCTTAGTAGCGCGATAGTTGAGTAAGGTTTGACCGCTATTGGCATCAATGCCTTGATAGCCGCTACTACGAGATGATAAACGGGGAAAAATGGTATTACCTAACTGTAGATTTCCTTGGGGGGTAAATTTTGCTTGAATTCCCAATGGTAAAAGATAACGAAATGCTAATTGTGTACTGAACGCATAGTCAGCAGAACACAGAGATGCTGTTTCTGGGGTAAAAAACATCAAATGGCGACGCACCACTCCATCTGGATCATGAAGAAAGTCGCTGAATCCTTGCCGATTGTTGGGAATTTCTGGTGGTGGTTCAATGCCTTTGGTCATGACAGTTGAATCACTACCTTTACACACACCAATTAAATTATCAGTTTTTTTGTAACCTTTGAGCTAATTCTGGCAGTTCGGCAGGAAAATCACGATAAATATCTAAACCGATCGCTCGCGGTTGGTATTCTTGTAATTTGATTAGTAAGGCATTGAGTGATTGATCAGATAAAGAAGTTCCCTTCAAAACCTGACCGCTACGGCGTTGGTTGACTAAATCGGCATCGTCAATAGTCACTATTAATAGTCGCTGATCTGGGCCTTCATCGGGGCGCGATCGCATCATTTGATCGTAAGCTTGGAGTTCTGCACTTTGGAAAACTCCAAAAAACCGCAACCCCAAAATTGCCAATGTCATGACGACACTAGAGGCTATACCTAATTTCCAGTGCAATTTGGGGTATTGAGATGTAATTACAACTGGTTTGATTTTGGGTGTGATTTCTTGCCAATTTAGGGGTATTTGGGCGGGATTTTGGCAAATTACTGGTAGCCATGTCGCACAGGGAAATTTATCTTCTAAGCCTTGTAAACGTTCCCTGGCTTGACGAACTGCTTGGTATAAAGATTCTCCTCCGGCAAAACTTGTTAAAAAATATTTCAAAAATTCTTGGGCTACTTGGTCGGGGACAGGTTCACGCATAATCACCATTTGGGGAATATGGAGATCAGCTAATTCTCGCGCTAGTCCCAAACCATCACAGGAGTTAAAAATTGCCAAGTGCAAGCCGCGTTCGATGGCTTGTTTGAGGGCATATCTTAACTCGTGAATGCTGAAACTATCGGTTTTGTTTAAATAAATTCGCCCGGTGACATCATTTCCCTGACTAGAACTGTGTCCCGCAAAGAATAAAATATCCCAATTTTGCCGCCAGAGAAAATCGTTTAATTCTTGACGCTGTGGTTCTACTAAAAAGGTGATATCGGCATTTTGACATTGTTGCAAAATTGCTAAATCAGCTTGGGTGTCAATGCCTTGACTGTTGCCGACAATGGCTAAAATTTTAACTTTTTGGTTTTGCGTGCGGAGTTGGGGGATGCTGTCGTAGGTTGGTGAAGCGATCGCAATTTCTGCTTTAGGATAGCGATCAAGTAATTCCCATAGATGCCAAGGTAATCTCTGCAATTGACTGTTATCTGTTTGTAAAATTACCCGTACCTCATCTGTAGGCATGAGTTTTTCTAGCCATTTCTCGCGCAGTGGGCGAAATTCTTCGGAACGCAACCAAGTATTAAAACGTGCCTGTAAAACATGGGCTAAATCTTGGCAACTTTGGGTAATAGAAACATTTGTGACTTGAATTTTCTCTGCATCTAAGCGAAAGGTATTACCAATTTGACGATAACTCGATTGCCAACGGGTGTAGTATAGCTGCATTTCTGGGCATGGTGGCAGTCTACCAGTGATTTCTGTGGTTGGGCGATCGCTTTCTTCACCAATCTGAAGCGTCACACCAAACCCTTGGTTAAAACTAACGTCTCCAAATTTCAAAACCACTAACTTAGCCATGACCAATAAAAAATTTTATATCTTATCGCAAAGTGCCGAGTACTAATTGAAATCTAGACCCTAGCCTATAGCCCCTAGTACAATACGGCGTAAATAAACCATAAGAAATTGCTAAAAGGCTTGTGGTATCGTTATTATTTCTTTTTCCTTTTGCCCTTCGGGTTCACCATTTGCTTTATGCCGGGAAACCCGTCCACCGCAATGGCTCACCTTTTTACTTTTGCCTTGTTGTACTAGCCTGTTTTTTCAAATAATAAATTGTTCTCTAACACTCATATCATCTAACGAAATTACGACACTAAATTGTTCTTGAATGTCTCCCCGAAATTGCAATTGAATATAATTATCTGCACTCCGGGCTTGGGCTTCTAAAAATACTGCACCTGATTCATCTAATACAGTGAGTTTTACACCTTCTGGCAAATAAACTTGATTAGCTGTGGGGTGCAGTTGCAAACGGATACTGGTTTGATTTTCTTCTGGGCTAATTTCGACAATCAACATTAAGGGTTGATGAGCAATTTGAATACCCAAATCAATCAGTTTTGCTCGTTTAGTAGTTTGTGACTGAAATGATTCTTCCGTGGTTACACTACCACGAAAAGCATAATTAGGTCTAGAATCTAACAATTCTCTTAAAGCTTCCACGGTTTGCCAGCCTGCATCCACTTGACCGATAAACCATTGGCTTAAATTTACTAAAGCTTTAGCGGGAGAAGCTTGCAATTGGGCGATGCGGTCAATTAATGCTTCTAGAGGTTGTAGTTGATGCAATGGTAAAAATTCATTATTCACACTCCGCATAAACCCTAATATATGAGCTTCACGGAGTGATTCATCTACTTGCACCACTACATAACCTATTCGGTCTTCCCAAGTTTCGGGCGGAATCAAACAAGCTTGTTCATTTAATTTGACTGGGCGACATTCTAAACGACCGACAGAGGTGATTTCTAGGTCAGCGACGTTACTACATAACTGCATTATCGGGTTCCAACTATCGCTAACTTTGAGGTTGGTGGGAATTTCCATGAATTGCAAATACTCATTTACCACCCAGACAGCCAATGTATTTAATCTTACTTGTTCTGCTTTGGCAGAGTTTGGTTGTTGATGGGCAAATTTTTCCGCCATTTTACAAGCAGCTTGAGTGATGGGTAACGTGATGCCAAAATCATCTACTCTCTGGGTGGTGTGAGTCATAATGTTATACCTAGTGTTCAGGACTGTGCTGTAATATCTATCGCCCAGGCTCAATAAATTTATGCCACAAAATCAAGAAATAAAAGAAATCTCTTGATATTTCGGTGTATTCATAAATTTGTGCTATTGCAATGCCAAGATTTATAGAGTTTTTATGAAGCGGTTGCTATTAATTACAGAAAGATTTGCCCCTGATGTGGGGGGTTTGGCTAGGAGTGCGACAAGGTTGGTGGGAACGCTTTGTCAGTTGGGTGTAGTAGTTGATGTTGTTACCTGGAGTCGTTATCTGCAACAGGGGGAAGTTCTACCACCGGAAAGTATAGATGGCAAATCCCGTATTTATCGTATTGGGCTATACCGTAATTGGGATATGACTATGCCTCATACTTTGAATGTACTGGAATGGTTGCATTCTTGTTGGCATTATGATGCAGTGTGGGGACATTATGTATTTCCAAGTGGTTTTTTAGCAACTTGGTTTGGGGGAATGCAAGGAGTAGCCAGCACTGTTAGCGCCCGTGGTAATGATATTGATAAAGAAATGTTTCCCCCTGGAGATTTTGCCCGTTTGCAATGGACGCTACAACACACTCAAGTAATTACGGCGGTGAGTGCTGATATGTCGCGCAAAATTCAGCTATTGAGTGGGAGGGATGATGTGTTGGTGTTGAAAAATGCCGTAGACACAGAAGTTTTTGCCCCCCAGTCGGCAGTAGGAGAAATTAGTAGGGAATCTTTAGGAATTGCGCCAGAAGAAGTAGTATTGGGATTTTGTGGAGAATTGCGGGAAAAGAAAGGACAGCAATTTTTATTAAATGCTTTAACCACGGTACGAAATCAGCGTCCAGCTTGTTTATTAATTATCGGTGAAGTGCGGGCTTCCCAGGAATTTGCATTGCAAGTTTATGCAACTCAACATCCAGAACATGCACAAAGAATTATTGTGACGGGACATTTGCCTGATACTCAAGTTGTGGCGGCACATTTGCAATTGTGTGATGTGTATCTCCAGCCTTCATTGTGGGAAGGAATGCCTAATGCACTTTTAGAAGCAATGGCTTGTGGTTGCTGCTGTATTGCTAGTGATGCGGGGGGTATTGCGGAAGTAATTACACATGGTGAAGATGGTTTTATTTTGCCGCGATCGCAACTGCATAAGTTAGGTGAAGCTGTTTTAGAATGTTTGACAATGCCCAGCACCATCAAATCTCAAATTACTCAAGCTGCACGCGATCGCATCCTCAAAAAATATTCTATTGCTCAAGAACAACAGCGACTGCAAATTGTACTTGATCGTCTTTTAAAAAACCAGAGGTAAAATCAAGTCAAAAGTCAAAAGTAAAAATGCAAAATCAAATCAGCAAACTACCTTGTCCCCCTTGTCTCCCTTATCCCCCTTCCTCAACCCCCAACTCGGTATAAGCTGCAATTAAAGCCTCACCTGCCAGTTGCCAAGTATAATACTGTTCTATTCGCTTTCTGGCATTAGCACCGAGATACACTGCTAATTCTGGTTCACTTTGCAAGCGCAAGACTGCATCTTTTATAGCTTTGGCGGAACTGGGTTTAACTAACAAAAAATGTACGCCATCTTCGCCTAATTCTCGCACTACTGGTAAATCACTAGCAATTACAGGTGTGCCTGTCGCCATTCCTTCTAAAATTTTCAGTGGACAGCAGCCTTGAATTAAGTTGCGATCGTTTGGTGTTAAAGGTGCCACAATCACATCAGCATGGTGAATATATTGAACTAATTTTTGCTGTGATACTGGTTCTAATATTTTCAGATAGTCAGCAACTTCTAATTTAACAGCCAGTTGTTTTAATTCTTTAATTTGGTCATTTCTGGCTTGCCCAATTACCGTTAGATCAGCAGGAATCTCGCGATTGATTAAAGCTAAAGCTTCAATTGCTAAATTTACACCTTGCCACGGTGACAAGGTACCAAAATATATTAGCCTGAGAGATTGATTGTTTAAATTTTGGCTTTTTCCAGAGTAGGTAAACACATCTAAATCTACCCCATTAGGAATCACTTGAATTTTATTACCTGATACACCTCGACTTTGTAAATATTGCGAGGTAATACTACTGGGTGTGACAATTAAATTTGCTGCTGCTAGACAAATTTGCTCTTGAGTATATAACTTATGTAAAAGCTCTTGATCATCAACAACATTTGGATAGCGATATTTTAGTTCTATAGAAGGCAACCCATTCACTTCAAACATTAATTTTTGACAATATTGCTGTTTGTTTTGTGCAATCACAAAGCCTTCATAAATTGACCGGATATGTATAACTTGAAATTGCTTGTCTTGTAACCATAACCTTAATAAATGGCGAAAATTCAAAATTCGCTGAATCAAATTATCGCCGCAAGCTGATAACGTTGTTTGAAAAACCTGCGGATAAATTTCTTCACTATCTATACATTCTCTTGTTGGTGAAACTGTTACTAACTGAATGCCCTCAAAAGCAGTTCCTAAAGCTTGGGCAAAAGCTGTAATATGAATTGCTGCTCCCTTTGGCGCTGGTACAGTATCGAAAGAAATATAAGCTATTTTTGATTGCTGCATAAATATATAGATGGAAAATAATTTTTTATGAATTATACAAAAAACTTTTCAAACTCTCATACCTCTGTCAACTCTGCATCTGGAGTGGATTGATTTTTCGTAACTTGTATATCATTAAAAAATATTTCAAAATGTTGAAATTAATTTAAAAATTACTTTTTTTAATAAAAACGAAATAAATTTTACTAAAGCTGATTTAGTTGTAAATAATTATGCCTATTGATGTACAACAATTCCGGCAAAACTTGACTTATACAGCCCAAGCACCAATTAAGCAAGTAATCGCTGATTTGCAAGAGATAGCAGAGATTGATCACCTAGCAGAACTGAAACAAAAGGAATATGGCAAAAAGGCATTAAATTACTTTTGGGGAATTTTAATTGCTGTTGCTTTGATAATTTTTGGCTCCATTATTATACCTAATGCTCAATTATTAGGGATGCTGATACTCTTATTAACTTTAGTAGTTTTTGTCCTGGCGATCGCTCTTATTTTAGCATTGGTCAAGCGGTTAAAATTCGGCAGAACCAACGTGATTAATTATCGCTACCAGTCTACACAAAGAATCTTACAAATGATATCAAGAGATATGGATGCAAATGCAACTATCAACTTGTATCTATCTTTTAAGATAACCGAAAAAAATGAGCATAAAATCAGTACCACACCCCACCCTAGCAAATCTGGTTGGCAAATAGATAATTATCAACATGAATGGATGAAAATTGCAGGACATTTTCTAGATAAGACTCGCTTTGATTTATCTGCTACTTCTTTATCTAAAAAGCAGTATGGCTGGAAACGTGGTAGCAGTGGTAAAAGTAAATATAAATCAAAAATTAAGTCTGGCGGATTAGATATTCACTTAGATATGGCCTATTCTCAGCGTCGCTATGGCGCAATCAAAGTTTTAAAAGATGAAGTAAATGGTGCATTAAAATTACCTAAATTATCTAATCTGAGAAATTTAAGACTAACAGATAAGTCCATGCAGCTTGCAGTGAGGATAGCACCCAATGTAGCTGATAATCAAAATGAAATTTATCAAACAGTTACAGCAATGTTTTTAAGTCTTTATCAAGTGCTAAATCTAGCAAAGGCTTTGTCTAAATAAGTAATATAGCAATCTTAAATAATCGACAGACATCTCTCTTCCTTGTCCACCCAGTCATCCTTATCTTCCTTGTCTCCCTTGTTCACCTATCAAATAAAATGCCATATCTAGTTATCAAGATATTACAATAGATTGATAATGATTAAACCAACTTGAAAGCAGGTGAGATATGCAGTTAGAAATCAAACAACACCATTACACACCTGAAGAATATTTAGAACTGGAAGAAAAAGCAGAATTTAGGAATGAATATCGTGATGGAGAAATTATTCCCATGACTGGTGGTACTACTAATCATAATAAAATATCAGGCAATCTCTATGCTTACTTAAAGTTTGCTTTGAGGGGTCAAGACTATGAAATCTATATCAGTGATGTCCGTTTATGGATTCCTCGATATCGCCAGTATACTTATCCAGATGTAATGGTAATTGCTGGAGAGCCTGTTTATACAGGAACAAATACAACTACTGTGATGAACCCTTGTTTAATTACTGAAGTTTTATCAAAATCAACTAAAAACTATGACCAAGGTGATAAATTTGCTTATTATCGCTCAATTCCTGAATTTAAAGAATATATTTTAATTGATCAGTATAACTATCATGTTATGCAGTATGTTAAAACGGCTGAAGGTCAATGGTTATTTACAGAAACCGAAACTCAATCAGCATCTTTATCTATCCAAACACTTAATGTTGAAATTGCATTGAGTGATATTTATGAACGAGTTAATTTTGCTGACAACAATGAAGAAAGTTAAACTAAATTTATGAAAAATAGAGTTTTAAAAATTGCAACTTTAGTTTTTTTAATTACCGCTATTTTAGGTTGTAGCAATACAAATAATAGGACTGTAAAACAGCCGAATCAAGTAAATAGTCCTCCTGTGGCTGAAAATACGACTAATGTAGCCACTCGGACTGATAAAATTAAAATTAAAACAGAGACTGGGACGGATTTATTTGAACTTAAGCAGCAAGAAGATGGAGCTAAATTAGTTGATGGAAAAGAGCAAGAAATAGCGAGAATTAAATCAGAAAAATCTGGTAAAGTTAAATTTAAAAATCCTGCTGATAAAACTTTGGGTTATGTCGTAACGGAAAAAGGCTCTTGGAAGTTAGAATCCAGCCAAAACCAGGGTTTATATAGTCTCAAAAAGCAGAATAACGGTGATTATAGCCTAGAAGATGCAGGGAAAAAATTAGTTTATCGGATTAAATCAAATGATAAAGGTATCGAGATTTTAAACCCTAATAAACAGCTAGTTTATCAAGTCAGAATTAAAGAAGGTAAGACGGCTTTAAGAAATCCAGCGGGTAAAACTGTGTTTTATACCAAATCAAGCATTTCACCAATTGCATTTACTTGTTTTGGTTTTGATGTTCTCAACCGCGAACAGCAAGCAGCTTTGGCTTATGCTGTCAATTTAACAGGAGGACAATAGACTTTGCAAATACAGCTAACTTGGATAGATCCAAATACAGGCGATCGCCCAGAACCAGTCTTAGAAACCCCAGTGGCTATTGGCAAACAATTTGATGCTATGCCACAGCAAATTAATGAACAAAGAGTTTCTCGAATCGTTATCGAGGATGACTTAATTGCAGATTACCATGCTTTAATTGACTGGCAAAATCAAGAATTAACAATTATTAACCAAAGTACAACTAATACCATCAAAATTAACGATACTCAGTTAACTAATGGTATCTTGCAAAATGGCGATCGCATTCAAATCGGCAGTTGTGAAATTGTCGTCAACTTTGCAAATCTAGGAGAGTGCGATCGCATGGTAGGCTTTTTATTTAAACGCCGTTGTGGACGCACTGATAGAACCAACTGCCCTGACTGTAATGCGTCTTATGATGATGATTATGCCTATTATCCCGAATATGGTAGTTACCGTTATTGGGGTAGTAGCTACTATCATGACCGCGATCACTATTCTTATGACCCCGAAACAGGTAATGTAGATTTTACCGAAGCTGATGCCATAAGTTTTGAAGCAGAAAGAGATAGTGATTTTGAAACCAATATGGGAGCAAGTTGAATATGAAGAGATGAGGGTTAATAATTATTAGCTAATAACAAATAACAAATGACCATTGACAAACACTTGGTTAATTTACGCCCTTGGGGGTGGTTGGGGACATTTAAATCGGGCTTTGGCTTTGGGGAGAATTGCCGCCAAAGAAAGAAAAGTTACGATTATCACTAACAGTCCTTATGCCTTAAAAATCAATCATGAAAATTGCATAGTAAACTACATTTCTGAACAGGCTGGTTTTTTTGCAACTTGTCAGCAAGTAAGAGAATTTATCCTAAATACTCAATGCGATCGCCTAATTATAGACACATTTCCTAGAGGCTTAGGTGGTGAATTAGCAGACATCTTACCGCAGTTGCAACCCATACCCCGCATTTTAATTCATCGAGATATTAGCCCAGACTATGTAACTGCTAAAAATTTGCGGTCTTTTGTCGCCCAGAACTACGATAAAGTAATTGTTCCCGGCGAAGGGCAAGATTTACCTTTAGCTGACTTACCAAATGTGCAGCATACAGCCCCTTGGTTAATTCGCAATTGTGAAGAATTACCAGATAAAATGAGTGTGCGATCGCATATTTTCAAAGTTAACCCAGATATCCCAACAATTCTAGTTTGTGCAGCCGGGAACGCTTCAGAATTATCTTTCTTTGCCCGACTTACCCTGCACTTACAGCAAAATTTCCCCCATTGTGCAGTCAGAATTTTAGCTGCTAATTGTCCCACAGATATTCCCGAAGCTTTATGGATATCACACCATCCAGGAATTGAATGTCTAGCAGCTGCTGATGTTGTTGTTGGGGGTGCAGGATACAATACAGTTTACGAATGTGCGGCTGTCGGTGTACCTTTGGTAGCATTTGCCTTTAAAAGATTGTACGATCGCCAAGCCAAAAGAGCTAATCAAGTTTACAGGGTAAAGAATCTACCACAGGCAATTACTACCGTCAGCACACTTCTAGACAGAATAGAACTGGTAGAAAATTTGTCTATACCAAGTTATATTAACGGTACTTTCCAAGCACTACACTACATTTCAGCTTGAAATTCCTCTGGAAACTAACCTTGTGGTAGCAATCTTGCAAAAGCTTAGGATAGAGTTTTAGCCAAGCCAGAATCAATGGCCATGTGTGATTCACTGTTACACCTGCGATCGCTGGTTGATACAGCGAAAATAGTCAAAGGTACAACAAGTTTGAAGCTCAAGGAAGTTGTGATTAACCTACGCTCTGCCACCTCTGCTGATTTGGATCTGCTACGACACTGGGATGAACAGCCTCATGTAATTGCCTCAGATCCTAACGATGACTGGAACTGGGAAGTAGAACTTGAACAAACCCCTGATTGGAGAGAGCAATTGATTGCTGAAATCGATGATCGTCCCATTGGATTTATCCAGATCATCGATCCGGCTCGTGAGGAAAGCCATTATTGGGGAGATGTCGCAGAAAATCTTCGGGCTATCGATATCTGGATTGGGAAGGAGGCCGATTTAGGCAAAGGCTATGGAACAAAAATGATGCAGTTAGCCCTGGCTCGATGTTTTGCCGAGCCATCGGTAGCAGCTGTAATCATTGATCCGCTTGCCAATAATACCCGCGCTCACCGCTTTTATGAACGTTTAGGCTTCCAATTTGTTGAATACCGAAGGTTCGGTGAGGATGAGTGCTTTATTTATCGTCTTAACCGACTAGACTGGCAAAATAAAAGCCCTGCTAATCATAGCAGTTCATGATAATGAGCAATTTCTTTTAAATATCTACATCAAGCATTCAATCCAATTTACTTTACCAGTCGTCAATAGAAATAGATGGCGCGAGCGCAGGCAATTGATAAGCTACGCACACGCACTAGACAATTCAAGCTTGTAGAAAAATAGCGTAAAACGATGACAACTGAAATTTATCAATAAATGATAGAAATTAGTTTTTCAAAATCCTGACTATCAAAACTTAGTTGTTTTTTAGAATACTGACCACATATCTTATAATAAACCTTATTGTTTTGAATACTGAATAAATATCCTTCTACTTGATTTGGCTGGTTTTTAAGTTTAAATATGAATGTATTAGTTGTATATCTGCCATACTTATTTATTAGGTAAGAAAAGCTTTGAAAATTTCCATTTTGAGCTTCGCCAAATTCTAATAAACCATCATCAATTTGATTGATTTTATGCAAAATCAATTTCTGAATTTCTTGTAAGCTATTCAGACGATTAAATTCAAAATCATGATTCTTCCTGCTTATACCAATAATTTCATGATAGTTATATAAAATACCTATATCGCAACCAGCCTTCGTTAAATATCTTTGTATCTGACTATAATGATTCTGTAAGTTCACCTCTTCTCGTTTTACTTCTACAATCATTACAGGATTTTGATGTGGTCGGAAGTTATTATTTTTCGGACTTTTATATATTTCTATATCATGATTATTTGATTCAACTTTAATATTGATTTTTTCGGTTAATAACTCACTTTGATTAATCAGAAAATGAATAAATATCTGTCTGACCAACTCTTCTGGCCTACCATCAACTGAAATTTCTATTCCCCTAACTAAACATTTTGTATATTGTTGTCTATACTTTTTAAAGTAGATATCTAGCTTTCCCTGGATTTCTTGATTCAAACTAGTCATAATATTGAATAACTATCTATGTAAATCAAATGGTTTTAGGGACACAATATATCTGTGTCCCAAACAAGGTATTAATCGGTTACTGCAATTTTCTATTTTTGTCCAAAGAATGCTAAGACTTTATTAATTAGCTCTTTCCAAAATTCTTCAGATTTACTCTGGAAAAACTTATTTAAGTTGCCTTCAAATTCAAGCTCTCGTTTAAATATTTCACATACATTTCCTGCAAATGTCTCACCTTTTTTCTTTTCTTTCCCTTTTTCCGAAATTAAAGCTTTCCAAAATGGTGAATCTTCACTGTGGGGTGATAACTTTCTTGTTAGTTCCTTTTCAATTGCTGTACCTACCTCATATATAAAGTCATCATATAATATGTAAAACTCTTTTACTAGTTCAGGAATAAGTGTTTTTAAAGATTCATGTGCAGATATAAGCTCATATAAAACATTTTCTATTTCCAGCTTTGCTTCCTTAGTAAATTTCTTCAACATTTCATCTTCATATATTCCTTCGGCAAAGACTTTCGCATCATAATAAATATCTATATCTCTTGGCTCATAATAACCAAAATTTCTATGAATAGCATGTTTTGTGTTCCATGCTTTATAAGTAGTACGGTAATATTCAAGGTATTTATCAACAAAATCTTGATAAACAAAACTAGGCACTCTTTTACCTAGTTCTCGCCAACTCTTGATATTTTGAACTGCATTTTCAATTGCTTGAGTTTCTGCGCCTGTCAAAGTATCACCATTTTTGATTTTTCCAAAGCTGTCTTTGATACTCTTGATTTCGTCTAATAAAATATTGCGCCTACGTTTTACTACGTCTGCGATAGCTTTGATAAATTCATTTTTATCAGCCTGTACATCTTCTTCATCGTAGATATCATTTAATTTGACAATATCATCACGATAATATCGTAATGAATCATAAAACAAGATATTTTCTGGAAAGAAATCTAAATTCAGATGTCTAAATGTAGCTTGAATTTCTTCTTTTTTAATTTGAATACCTAAATCCCAACTACCGTCACTTCCATTTGTTTTTTCAGGCTCATGTTTATGAGGTAGCACTAAAGTTACAAATCTATGATGAAATTCTTTTGATTTTGATGTCAGATGATAACCCATCAGTTTCGCAATATTAGCTTCAGGTGCAGCATTGAAGGGAGTTACAAATAAACAGATAGTGTCCTGACTATCAATATATCTCTGCAAGTCTTGACGAATGGGATTTTCGTCCAGTCCTTTAGTGTCAACAACTGAATCGAACTGATATAAATTTGAGCCAGATAAAATATTATTACTGACATATAGATATATTTTCTTTGGTATAGCAAATTCCTTTAATTGAACACTATTGATAGCAGCAAAAGTATTTTTTATCCATTCTTTCTCTTGACTTTGATTATCAAATTCTATTATCTTATAAGTTCTACATTCAAGGTTTGCATTATTCAAAGCGATTTTTTTTAGTCCTTCTAGTCCTAATTCATCAAATAATACCTTACCTAGATCAGTTCTAGAGATACTCTTATTATCACCATCATAAACTGTTTTAGAAGTAATTTTAATTTCAGTTATATTTCTAATAGCTCTTTCAATTTCTTGAGAAATAATGGTTTTATTTTCTGAATGCAAATTATCTTTATTGGCAATAAAATCACAAAATTCAAATATGAGATTTTCCATCTCGTCTACTGTATACGGCTCTATCTCTATGTAAGTTTTTTCAGATGCTTTGAGAACTACTTCACAAATAGTTGTTCTTCCTGCCCCTGTAGATAATAATTCTTTGGTTTCGATTACATCTTTAGTTTTACCACCAAGAGTTTTAGAAACTTTAAATTCACCTATTAAATTAAAAAGGTGACAGATAGCTGTTGTTTTTCCTTGTCCAATAGTTCCAATAAAAACAGTTTTATATTTTTCAATATTAAGAATTTTCTCTATTTCTTCCAATCTTTCCAACTTTGATTTTAGGTTATTAATGCAAATATGCTTGATGATATTAATTTCCGAGCTATCTGATATTTTATTAATTTCACGTCTCAAGCTTTGCTGCAATGATGTAATTTCGTCCTGCCACTGTATCGTTAACATACGGTTTACCCTGTTGTGAGACTAATTGCTTGATATCTAATATGCCCACTATGGGATGAATATCTAACAAAACCTCAAAAAGTCAGGATAGAACAAGTAAAATTTGCATTCTAGACTATGAACAGCCTGATTTTATCTGGGTTTGTGCGAACAAACTCCGTTTATTCACATCTTGCACCAAGCGACTGAAGTCGCAGCTACACAGACAAAACCCGCCTGCGCGGGTTCAATTCAAAAACCTTGATTTTTTTTAGTCCGCGTAGGCGGACTTTGTTTTTATAGCCGCGAATTCCATTCGTCGGGGCTAGGCTTCCAAAGTTGCGGTACTCTCAAGACAAATTTGAGTTATAAGTTATAAGTTATGAGTTTATACCTTAACTTTTAAGCATTACCTGTAATTCATCGTGAATCTAACTCGACTGATTCCCATTTTTGATAATTCTGTTACTAGCTGGGCTGTAGAGGCGCGGTTGCTGCGTTGGTTAACCTTGATTTGGTTATTTTTTGGGTTAATTGTGCTGTATTCAGCATCTTACCCAGTTGCCGACGCACGTCAAGGTGACGGATTATATTACTTCAAACGTCAGATTATCTGGGTGTTAGTTTCGCTAATAGCCTTCAACTTTATTGTGAATCTGCCGTTACGCAAAATTTTGCGGGTATCCCATTGGTTTTTAGGACTGTTTTTACTGTTAATTTTCGTTACCCTTGTTCCAGGTTTAGGTAAAAAAGCTTTTGATGCAGCGCGTTGGATAGCCCTTGGCCCCATCCCCATCCAACCATCAGAATTAATCAAACCTTTTTTAGTGTTGCAAAGTGCCAGACTTTTTGGACAATGGGAACAAATACCGTGGCGAGTGCGTTTGACTTGGCTGGTAATTTTTGGGTTGGTACTTTTGGGCATTCTCGCCCAACCTAACTTGAGTACAACTGCACTTTGCGGGATGACAATTTGGCTAATTGCCTTAGCGGCTGGATTACCTTATAAATATTTAGCTGGCACAGCAATAGGCGGAGTATTATTAGCCGTACTCAGTATTAGCATCAAAGAATATCAGCGCAAGCGGGTGATGTCTTTTCTCAACCCTTGGGCAGATGCAACAGGCGATGGCTATCAGTTAGTTCAAAGTTTACTCGCTGTTGGTTCTGGACAAACTTGGGGCGCTGGCTATGGCTTTTCGCAGCAAAAACAATTTTTCTTACCCATTCAAGATACTGACTTTATTTTTGCTGTTTTCGCAGAAGAGTTTGGTTTCGCGGGTGGTGTCGCCCTGCTGCTGATGTTAGCAGTGTTTACCACTTTAGGATTAATTGTGGCAATGAAAGCCAAAAACCCAATTAATCGCTTAGTGGCGATCGGTGTCACAATTGTCATGATTGGACAATCTTTATTACATATCGCTGTTGCGACAGGCGCTTTACCAACTACAGGTTTACCTTTACCAATGTTTAGTTACGGTGGTAATTCGATGATTGCTAGTTTAGTTGCTGCCGCATTGCTAATTCGAGTAGCCAGGGAAAGTAACGAAGCTGAAGTTGTACCTTTACGCAGAAATCCATCGCGGCGAAAGTTACATAACAGGTGATAGTGACATCTCCCTTGTCTCTGTTGGTCACATATCAAATAGGAATGCCATATCTCGGAGTGGGTGCGATCGCATCCACTTATTTTTTAGCCGAAAAAAAATCCCCCAGTTGGTATAAACCAGCCAGGGGAATTAGTTATCAGGGTGCATCTACCAATTACTTGTTCTATTGGTACTCCCCTTAAACCGGATAAAAATTGTCCAAAATTTCCTAATCTAGCGAAACATTATGCAATTGCCTTGTAGTAAAGTTTGTGCAGGCTTCGTTATTTTATCGGTCGGCGTGTAATTTTTTTATGCAACCTCGACAAAGCATTATTGAAATTTTTTCAACTTTTGTGCAGTTTGAAGGCGATCGCTTCAGTCGGTGGGCGACGGAATCACGCTTGCGTCGCAGCATCCAAAGTTGTCTTCAGCAAATACCAAAAGAAAATTCGGAATATTTTTGGGTACTGTATTGGTATAAGTTTTGGCAAGATTCAGCCGCCGCAGCTTTAGCGAAACAACATCTCACAGCTTATTTACAAGAACCTTGTTATTGGATATCGCAAAAAACCTGTGCAGCTTTCGCCAGTAACCAATTTAAATTATCTGATTGTTTCCAAATTGCGATCGCCCAAGTTGAACTTGTCTTAAAAAACTTTAATCCTTCCCAAAGCAGTACCTTAAAAAACTACGCCAGTCTGATTTTTAGTACTGCTATCCGCGAAACTTTGCGTCAGCGTCAAGAAGTTGATATCTGTAGCGATTGGGGTTTGTTACGCAAAACCAGTCAAAAGCGGTTGGTAGAATCTTTGCAAAATGCTGGTTTATCTCCTGAAACAATTCACGCCTATGTTTTGGCTTGGAATGGGTTTAAAACTTTGTATGTCCCCAGCAAAGCAGGTAATTCTCGCCAATTGTCTCGCCCAGATGATACTACTTGGGAACGCGATCGCAAAATTATACAATTCCCAAACTACCCAGCCTGCTAATTCCCAAACTCTGGAAAAATGGTTACTCAGTGCAGCAAAAGCTGTCCGCAAATATCTTTATCCCACCCCCGATTCTCTGAATGTTTCTCTAGGCGGTGATGATGGATTTGAGTTACTGGATAATTTACCAGGGACACAAGAATCGTTAATTAACGAAATTATCGCCCAAGAAGAAGCCCAAACTAAAAGCCAACAGCAAGGTGAGATTAACCAAGTATTATCAACTGCGATCGCCCAATTAGAAGCGCAAATTCAGGAAATATTGCAACTATACTACGCCCAGCAACTCAATCAAGATGCGATCGCCAAACAGTTAGATATCAAGCAGTATACTGTTTCCCGACGACTGACGAAAGCTAAGGAGGTTTTATTGCGGTCTTTAGCTAATTGGTGCCAAGATAGCCTGCATATTTCTCTGACATCAGACTTACTTAAAAGTATGAGTGCTGTGATGGAAGAATGGCTACAAAATTACTACAGTCCATCTTCTAGCTAAATTCTTTGTAGCCTGTGCGGGAAAGAGAATGTTCCCTAGTAGCGCCAAAACAAGCCAAACCTTTCCCTGGAGAAACCGCTATGACTTTTACTGTTGCTAATTCTACAGACTTAATTTTAGAGATTCCCGAATTTACCCAAGGTAGTCAGGCTTTTTCTTATTCCAGTGCGGAATATCAAGCTTATTTGAATGAACTTTGCCTGAATGCTGTCTTACCTTGGTTACAGGAGGACTTTACACCACAGGCAAAGGTTTGGCCAACTACCACTGCATTATCCAGTTTTTGGGAACTGGTAAATGGAACTGCTGTTACAGTAGATGCAACAAGGTTTATCTTGGTTCCCAGTGAAAATATTGATTGCAGTGAATTACGTGTACCCCAAGAATGGATAGATTTACCGAGTTGGGTGGGAGATTATTATTTGGCGGTGCAAGTAGAACCAGATGCAGGTTATGTCAGGATTTGGGGTTATTGTACTCATACGCAACTAAAGCAGCAGGGTAATTATGATCCAGGCGATCGCACCTATTCTCTGAACGCTAGTGAGATAATTACGGATATCAGTGTTTTAGCTGTGGCGCGAGAATTCTGCACGTCCGAACCGACACGCACCACCGTTGCAGCAATTCCCACCCTACCACAAGCCCAAGCCCAAAACTTAATTAATCGCCTCAGCAATGCAGAAGTCATCACCCCTCGGTTAACGATTCCTTTTCAATTGTGGGGTGGGTTAATTGAACATAGCGGTTGGCGACAAAATTTATATGAACGCCGGATTAATTTACCAGAACAGCGTTCTGTGTTGCAATGGTTAGAAAGTGGTGTATCACAACTTGCCCAAGCAATTGGTTGGGAACTGTGGAATTTAGAATTAAGTGCGGCGGCGCGGAGTGTCGAAGATAGGCAAACTGAGGCAAATATATCACGGCAGTTAGCGATCGCCGGACAAATCTACGAACTGACTATTACACCCCAAGGCGAACCAGACTCACCTTATTGGCGGTTTGAGTTGCGTCACGCTACAGTCGGCGCAGCCATTCCCGGCGGTTTTAAACTGCGCCTGCTGACAGAAGACTTACAGCCATTTCCCAACAACGAAGATATAGCTACAACCGCAGTCGAACAACTGTTTGTCGAAGTGGCTTTAGAACCAGGAGAAGGTATCGTCTGGGAAGTAGAACCTTTACCAGAAAACTATGAGCGAGAAATACTCAAATTTTAAACTTTTCTCCTGCTAGTTTAAAGGTAGTGTGGTAAATAGAAATTCTATTTATCCATCTCCTCATTCACAAGCCATGAGAAAACAAGTCCAAAAACAAATGCGTACATGGGCGATGTTATGTCATCTTTCGGCTTTAGCAGCATGGCTATTGTTATTTGGATTGGTTTTTCTGGGCATTCCCTTATATTTACCGTTGAATATTTTATTACCCTTCGTCATTTGGCGACTGAAAAAAGCTAAATATCCTTGGATTGATTTTCAAGGTAGAGAATCTTTAAACTTTCAAATTTCATTAACTTTTTATACTTTGGTGGTGATTATTTTTTCTTTACTACTCGTACTGGGTAGCTGTGGTATTGCCATCACAACTAATGGTGCAGTAAATGAAGTCAAATCAGTTTTAGATGGTTTACTTCTAGTCTGGACATTTTTAATTATTGCCTTATTTTTATTACAATCATTTTTAGTTACATTTGCTGGTATCAAAGCTTATCATGGAGAACATTATCGCTATCCTTTGACTATGCGAATTTTGAGGTAAAAATTATAAGTTATATGATGTCTGTTTGATAGGAAGCTCAATTACAAATTCTGTACCCCTGCCTGATGAGGAAATACAGTTAATATTTCCCTTGTGTTTATCTACAATGATTTGATAACTAATAGATAATCCTAAACCAGTACCTTTACCCACAGGTTTAGTAGTAAAAAATGGGTCAAATAGTTTACTTTTCACTTCCTCTGGTATGCCAAAACCGTTATCTTTGATGCGAATAAGTATATATTTTTTATTTTTAACTTGTGTTTGGATCTGAATATAATTATTCTGTTGTTTAATCTTTTGCTTTAATTCTTCAACTTCCTTTTCTCGTAAGGCATCAACAGCATTATTCAGTATATTCATAAATACCTGATTTAATCCGCCTGCATAACATTCAATCTGAGGTAAATTCTCGCAATAGTCTTTAATAACTTTAATTTCTTTTTGACCAGTCTTACCTTTTAGGCTATGTTGTAAAATTAGCAAAGTACTGTCAATGCCTTCATGAATATCTACAGGTTTCATTTCAGCTTCATCAAGACGAGAAAAGTTACGCAATGTTAGTACAATCTCGCGGATACGATCAGCACCAACTTCCATTGAGGATAAAATCTTAGGCAAATCGTCAAGAATAAATTCTATATCTAGCTCTTTGATTGTAGTATTTATTTGCGAATTAGTACCAGAATATTCTTGTTGATATAAATTAATTAAATCCATTAGTTGCTGAGTATATTCTCGCGCATATTTCAAGTTACCGTAAATAAAATTAACAGGATTATTAATTTCATGAGCAACCCCAGCAACTAACTGACCAAGAGAAGACATCTTTTCAGTTTGAATTAAATGTAGTTGAGTATTTTGCAATTCTTGTAATGTCTGTTCTAATTCAAGATTTTTCTGATTTAATGTTTCTGTCCTAGCTGCAACTTTTGTTTCTAGCGCCAAATTAGTTTCTTCTAAGGCCAGTTGAGCAATTTGTTTGGCTTTTAAATATTCCTGCAATAATTTTAGTACTAACAACCATGAAGGAATTAGCAATATTAAACTGACAATAGAACCTAAAATTGCCCAAAATATTTTTTGACGATATCGAGCAACTTGTTGTTGTAGTTCTAATGATATATTCAATCTTCTTTTCGCAACCCCATCAGCATAAATTTGCTTTTGATTTTCATATTCGTGGCTAGAAAGCAATTGTTGTGCTGCTTGTTGTTTATTCTCCTTGACTAAATCAAAAGATTGATATTCCATTTTAACTAACTGCTGATTAGCTACATCAATTTTTTTTCGCATATTCACTTTTATATGTTTGAGGTGCTAATTTAATAGATTCTTGAATAGCAATATCCAGTTTTTGTTCAAATTGATGATATCGTTTTTCCCAGATTATGTTACCTGTGGCAGCATTCATCCTGGCTGACATGGTTAATACTTCATCAAGATAAACAATTTCGTCACTCAGTTTTTGTAATCTAAATTCATTTTTAGTAATATTATTGAAATTATAATATGCTTGCCAATTCAGCCAAATTTGAGGAATAAATAAAAATAAAGTTAGTAGTACAGTGATGGTTACTAATTGTGAAGGAGAAAATTTCAGTTTATCAGGCACATACATTAGTCTATACACAAGATTTTTAGATAAATTTTTTGGATTGATTATTTATTGCAAATCAAGTCATTCATGATCACTTAAGGGTAATCTAATTTCATAAATATTGGGTTTTCCAGTATTTGTCCAGTTTTATTGAGAAATATATTTTGATTTTTATATTTAAAAGAATAAAATTTAATTTTTATTTTATGAGGAATATCAAGCGATTACACTGGCGATCGCATCTAGTAGTTGTTGTGGTTCAATTGGTTTAGCGAGATGTGCTTGAAATCCCGCCGCGAGGATTTGACGTTGATTTGTCTCCCCAACAAAAGCAGTCAAGGCGATCGCGGGAATCTCTCGGTTAAATTGCGGTAGTAGATGACGCACTTGATGAATAAAAGTGTAGCCGTCCATGTCTGGCATTCCAATATCACTGATCAGCAAATCGAATTTTGCTGTAGCTAACAAAGGTAGGGCTTTGATCGGAGATAATACTTCTTTGACAAATGCGCCTTCTTGTTCCAGTAGCACCTTCACCAGTTCGAGAGAATCGGCCTCATCATCAACCACAACCACGCGGAGTTTTTCTATACTCAATGTTTGACAGTTGGAGTCGTCAGGAGTATCAAGATTTGATGCAGACATTAAAGGTAACTGTACTGTAAAGGTTGCCCCTTGTCCTTCTCCGGCACTGGCAGCATTGATACTCCCCCCATGTGCTTCAATTATTTGACGGGCGATCGCCAACCCCAGCCCTAACCCCCCCAAAACTCCGAGTTGTCGAACTATCCTGCTGTTGGAATAACTCAAACACGAATGGTAAAAATTCTGTTTGAATGCCTTTACCAGTATCAATCACTTGAATTTGTGCATGGTTATCAATACAAGTGAGTTGCACTGTCACCTGTCCACCTGTGGGAGTGAATTTAATTGCATTGGAAAGTAAATTCCAGATAACTTGTTGTAATCTGCCTGCATCCCCCCTCACATAAGCCTCTAATGGCTCTAGTAACACATCTAATCTAATAGCTTTTGCCTGTGCTGATAAATTCACAGTTTCTAAAGCCGCAGTGATTGGTTCCGATAAATTCACAACCCCCAAATTAAGAGAAAGTTTACCGCGAATGATGCGGGAGATATCGAGGAGATCATCAATCAGTTGCGCTTGTTGTTTGGCATTCCGCTCAATCGTAATTAAGCCATGCTGGAGTTTTTCGGCATTCATCTTGGGTGATTGCAGAATTTTTGCCCAACCCAAAATCGGGTTGAGGGGAGTTCGCAATTCATGGGAGAGAATCGCCAAAAATTCATCTTTCATCCGATTGGCGCGTTCTGCAACTTCCCTTGCAGTTTGTTCCTGTTGGAATAATTTTTCTCGTTGGGCTTCTATGGCTTTGCGATCGCTAATATTCTTAAATAAAATGGCAACTTTATGGTTTGCTGCCCGTTCAATGGGGAAGGCATAAACCTCAAACCAGCGATTCATAACCTCAGAGCCATTTTCAAAGCGCACAGGTTCACCGGTGAGGGCAACTCTGCCATAAGTTTCAAACCAAAATTCTTCTAAATTAGGAAGAAGTTGCCGGGCTGTTTTACCAACTGCCTGTCGAAGTCCGGTTTCTCGCTCAAAAGCAGGGTTAATTTCTAAGAAGCAATAATCAACTGGTTTGTTGTTTTCATCAAACAACATTTCAACTACACAAAAACCATCTTCCATCGTCTTAAACAGGGTGCGATAACGTTCTTCCGAACGACGCAGGGCTAACTCGGATTTTTTTTGTTCGGTAATATCGCGGTTTGTTTCTAAAACTAGTTTCTGTCCGTTGGCCTCAATTAATTGCTGACGACTCTCTACAATTACTTGCTGTCCAGTTTTTGTGGTATGTTTTAACTCTCCTGTCCATTGGCGATCGCGCTCTAAAATGGCAATGAGTTCAGCTATAGGTAAAGGGTGGATTGTTTGCAGCAGAACATGAGTAGTCTTGCCAATTGCTGCTTCTGTTGTATAGCCGTACAGTTGCTCACAACCTTGATTCCAACTGATAATGCCTTGCTCAAAGCCCCACACTAATATCGGTTCATAAGACAACTCAATTAGCAGCTTGAACTGGTGTAGTTTTTCTTCGGTGCGTTTGCGTTCGGTAATTTCCTCACAAACGATACTTACACCAACAACGTGTTCCCCGTCCTTCAACGGCAAAAATTTTTCTAACCACACCCGTTCTACCCCCGGTTGTGCGGGAGTTTCCCCGCGAATTTCAACGTTCAGTAATGGTTTTCCTGTTTCAAAAATCGGGCGGATGAATTGTTCGCCAGTATCGGCAATGCCTGGTAACAACTCGCGGATGGTACGCCCAATATGTTCTTCTACAGAAAATCCATTAATTTCCGCCAATCGCTGGTTAATTCGCACAAACCGCAGTTCGGGATCGAGAACAGTCAAGCCAATTGGGGCAGACTGGTAGATAGTTTCAATTTCCGTTAGTTGCTGTTGCAAGGTTGCCCGACTTGATTCTAATTCGGCTTCTAGACGCTGACGTTCTGTAATGTCTGCCACCATTCCAATCAGGCGAATTAACTGTCTTTGTTGGTCAAAAAATCCGCGTCCACTTTCCTCGAAAGTGATGATTTGCTCATCTGGACGCAGGAGTCGATAGGTTATTTTGTAGCTGTTCTTCTCAGGTGTGAGCGTCTGTATAGTTCTGATAAAGCGATCGCGATCATCAGGATGGACACGCTGAAAAAAATTTGCGCCTGTGTCTTGTTGTGCTGATGATGGACTTAACCCCAAAGTCACACTACATTGAGGCGATCGCTTCACAGCATCGGTGCTTATATCCCATTCAAAGGTAAAGATGCGAGCAACTTCCATTGCTAATTGATTGCGTTCTTCACTCTCCCGCAGTGCCGCATTTACCTGTTCTAATTCGGCAGTCCGTTCGGCAATGCGCTTTTCTAGTTCCTGGTTAATGCTTTGTAAGGTAACTTCTATCTGCTTTTGCTGGGTAATGTCTCGCGCTACGCAGTAAATCACACCCCTGCTAACTTGTGGTGATGCTGTCCACTCTAACCAGCGATCATCCCCATCTTTAGTCCGGTAACGATTCTCAAAATTGAATACAGGTATGCCTGCCTTGACTTTCTCCATTTCTGCCAAGGAGGCAACATGGTCATCTGGATGCACAAAGTCCAAGAAAGGGCGGGCTAAGAATTCTGCTTCTGAGTAACCGAGGATTTGAGTAAATGCCGGGTTGATCCGCCGAAAGTATCCGTCCAGACCGATTACCGACAGCAGATCAAGCGATCGCTCAAAGAAAAAGGCTTCTTCGGATAATACCAATTCATTTACAGGTGAGAAAATATGATCTTCAGCAGTCATAACATCAATCACGCTGGAGAAACAGCGAAATAAAAGCCAAGCCACAACCTAAAACAAGTATTCATTACAGAGCGATCGCCGGAGTTTACGATGTAATGAATGTCATCACTATCGTATTATATTGTGATGGTTATTCAAGATGATTAATTTAAATAATCTTGCTGTTGTTAAATTTAATTTAGAGGTACAGAATTAACTATGAATCAAAGTGTAGTTGGTGTGGCTGTAGTTGGAACTGGATTTGGTCAAAAAGTTCATATCCCTGGGTTTATTGCCCATCCTCGAACTCATATAGTTGCTGTTTATCATCGCGATATTCATAAAGCCCAAGCCATTGCTGATGCTCATAAAATTCCTCATGCTTGTACCAGCATTGCTGATATTGTCAATATCCCAGAAGTACAAGCAGTTAGTATTTCCACACCCCCATTTCTGCATTATGAAATGGCTAAAACTGTGCTAAAAGCAGGTAAAAATTTATTATTAGAAAAACCCACAAGTTTAAATGCCAGTGAAGCTAAAGAATTATATCAATTAGCAGTTGCCAATCAAGTAACTGCGGTATTAGATTTTGAATTTCGCTTTGTTCCTGGCTGGCAATTATTTGCAGATTTATTAGCATCAGGTTATGTCGGTAATAAACGCCTAATTAAAATTGATTGGTTTGGTTCCTCTCGTGCTGATACTTCTCGCCCGTGGAATTGGTATTCGTCTCAAGCCCAAGGCGGTGGTGCATTGGGGTCTTTGGGTTCCCACGCCTTTGATTATATTTATTGGTTATTTGGGCCTGTCCGCAGGTTAAGTGCTTATTTAAGTACAGCTATCCCCAACCGCCTTGACCCCAGCACCAATCAACTCAAGCCGGTGGAGACCGATGATAATTGTTTGCTATCCCTGGAATTAGCTGATGGGACACCTTGTCAACTTAATATTAGTGCTGTGGTTCACGCACCGCGCACTCATTGGCTAGAAGTGTATGGCGATCGCGGTACTTTAGTATTAGGTAGCGAAAATCAAAAAGACTACATCCACGGTTTTCGCGTTTGGGGTTCCCAAGTCGGACAACCACTCACAGAAATTGAAATTCCTCAGTCGTTAATGTTTACCCAAAACTTTACCGACGGACGTATTTCTGCATTCATCCGCGTAGTAGACCAATGGCTGCAAGGAATTGACCAAAAGCAGTCAGTAGTCCCATCTTTGCGTGAAGGTGTCTATTCGCAATTATTAATGGATTTATCCCATCAATCTCATCAAACTAGCAGTTGGGTAGATGTTCCTAGTTTGGAAGATTATCTAGAAAATTAAAACTAGGGTGAGGTTAAAAATTTAGGATGATTGCTGAGATGGCACGTAAATTATTGACAATTGGCAAAAATCAAGCATTTAGTAAGCGATCGCATCCCATACCACACTGTGCTAATTTGCAAACAAAGCCATTAGCATAAGTATTATGCTGCTGCAAATTGCTAAGTCTATCTTCCATCGTCGGCTAACTAATGCGATCGCTCTTCCTAGCGTTCTACTATTGTTATTTGCTGGGGTTTCTCTTTGGCAAGTTAACCGTCTACTCTCGGCACTGCAATGGGTAGATCATACAGATCAGGTAATTACCCAAGCTTACCGCACCCACAACTTATTGCTGGATATACAAGCAGGATCACGCGGTTACATCATTACTGGCAAAGAATATTTCCTGCAACCTTACCAAGAAGCTCAATCAACTATTGATGCTGCTTTTTTAGAATTAAAAAATTTAGTTGCAGATAATCCTCCTCAAGTTGAACGTGTCAATCAACTCCAGCTGCAATCTCAAGAGTGGAATCGTTTAATTTCTCAAACAATAGAAATCCGTCGTCGGCTAGGAAAAGTTGAACCTTTGGTAGCATTTGAGGTGCGTCAGCAGAAGATGGATGCAATGCGCCAGCAAATCTCGGATTTTATTGCTACAGAAGAACAACTACGTAACCAGCGCAGCCGGACTGCTCGCTATACAGCACGACAAGTAAGTGCAACTAGCATAATTTTGGCATTGGTTATGGGGGTAACTCTTGCTTACTACATTCGCCAACAAATATATAAGGTATCGCAAACTTATGAACATGCTTTGAACACTGCGATTGAGCAAACACAAAAAGCTCAACGTTCGGCACAACGCTTGGCTGATTTGCATCAAATTGACCGAGCAATTTTATCGGCTCAACCTGATGTCACAATTATTAGGGATGGTTTGGGCAGATTGCGTCAACTGATAAATTGCCAACAAGCATTTTCTATCTTGTTTAATTTTGAAAACAAAACAGCCGAAGTGCTTGCAGGAAATGCTGATAGCGAATTACAACTAGCTGAAGGTACTACACTGCCAATTACTGATTTTGCGCCTGTAGAAGTTCTACAAACACCACAAATTTTTTCAGCTGATAATGAATATCCGCCAATTGTCAAACAACTGCTGGCTACAGAGTTAAATAGTTGTCTAATTATCCCAATGCAGGTGGAAGATACTGTGATTGGTCAAGTAATTTTAGCTCAATCTCAAGGTTCAAGTTTTAGTAGTGAACTTGTAGAAATTGCCAGTGAAGTCTCAGCACAATTAGCGATCGCAATTCAACAATCTCAACTCCGCCAACAACTCCAAGATTATGCCGCTCAATTAGAGCAGCGAGTATCACAACGTACTGCCCAACTTGAGGAAGTTAATCAAGAATTAGAAGCTTTTAACTACACTGTTTCTCACGACTTACGCGCTCCCCTACGTACTATGCAAGGTTTTGCCCAAGCTTTGCTAGAAGATTACAGCGATCAACTAGACTCCTTTGGTCAAAGCTACCTCAACTACATTGGTGAGGGGGCGTTGCAAATGGATACCTTAATTACTGACTTGCTAAGTTACGGCCGTCTCGCTCGTGTTCAAATTCAAATTCTACCTGTTGACTTAAATACTGTAGTTGGAGAAGCACTTAAACAATTAGACGCACAAATTAAACAACAGCAAGCACAAGTTAAAATTGATAATTCTTTACCCCAAGTTTTGGCTCATCGATCTACCCTAGTACAAGTACTAACAAATTTATTAAGCAACGCCATCAAGTTTGTTAAGTCCGATGATATACCTATTGTGCATATCTACTCCGAAGAGTATATTCAACAAGGTACTACTTGGAGCAAGTTGTGGATTGCTGATAATGGCATTGGCATTGCACCAGAACACCAAGAGCGGATTTTTCGGGTTTTTGAACGACTCCACGGCATAGAAGCTTATCCTGGTACAGGTATTGGACTGGCGATCGTGCGGAAAGCCTTAGAACGGATGGGCGGTTTGTGTGGAGTAGAATCGCAGCTAAATAAAGGTAGCAGTTTCTGGATTGCTTTACCAAAAGCTGTTCGTGACCGCCAAGACACTATAGATAGTTAATGACTATCTACGTAGTAGGTTTTTTCTATGTAACTTCGATAACTCCTGCGATAGAAGACAAAAATCGAGAAATTGCTCAGGATAATAATAGGGTGTACTTAATTATCCCAGAAAAACACATAGCAATTTGTGGGACTAAGGAGTGGAATATATGAAAAATCAACTAAATATAAAGTATAAAATAACACGTTTAAATAACTTTTGGTTTATTCTGTCAAAAGCTACACAATACCAATGAATAGCTTATCCACAGGAGAGACAATTTTACTAGTAGAAGATAATCCGCAAGATATTCTCCTGGTGCAAAGAGCGTTTCGCAAAGCTGGCATTACTAACCCATTAAAAATAGTAACTGATGGGGATGCAGCTGTGCTTTACCTTTCTGGAGAAGCAGCTTATGGCGATCGCAGCCTTTATCCAATACCCGCCTTAATCTTGCTTGATTTAAAATTGCCGCGTCGTTCTGGGGCTGAGGTATTGACGTGGTTAAGACAACAGCCGGGAATTAAGCGTCTGCCAGTGGTTGTTTTGACAGCTTCTCAAGAATATACAGATGTTAATCGTCTGTATGACTTAGGTGCAAATGCTTACATGGTTAAACCTGTGGCTTTCGATAATTTAGTCGAAATTGTCACCATTATTAACCAACATTGGCTAGTTTTTAACCAAAAACCAGAACTGGGTACTTCTTAAATTAATTATTAAGTTCAATGTTACGCATTCTCCTGATTGACGACAATCCCCATGATCGCTTGCTGGCAATTCATGCCTTAGAGCGAGAGTTTGCCGATCTTCAGTTCCAGCAAGTGACTCGCCCACAAGAGCTTGAGCAGGCATTGTTACATGGAGGATTTGACTTAGTAATTACTGACTATGAACTGCGTTGGAGTGATGGCATAACAGTACTTCGTGAAATAAAAACCCGCTATCCCGAAATACCAGTAGTAATGTTCACTAACAGTGGCTCACAAGAAATTGCAGTGGAGGCCATGAAATCTGGTTTGGATGACTATGTAATCAAGTCTCCAACTAACTATATGCGTTTACCTGTGGCAGTGCGTCTGGCACTCAAGCAAGCTACAACTCAACGCCAAATGCAGGGGTTAGAAACGCGCTTTCAAACCTTACTTAATCAACTTAAAGTTGGAGTTTACCGCATCACTACCGAAGGAATTATCCTAGAAGCCAACGCTGCATTTTTACAACTGCTGGGTTTAGATTCATTAACGGAAATTCCTGTAAATGAAACCCTTGAACCTTACTTTTCATCAGAAGACTATGCCCGACTCTTGCAACAACTGAGAACGAATGGAGATGGGCGGGAGCGGGAATTATTGTTACACCGCATCGATGGCAGTGAAATTTGGGTAAGGATTAGTCAAACTTTTACTACTAACGGCAATACTACAATTATTGATGGCATTATTGAAGACATTACTGAGCGCAAATATGCACAAAAAGCTCTCCAGGAAAGTGAAGCTAGGTTCAGGTGGATATTTGAATCAAATGTAATTGGGATTTGTTTTTGGGATATTAATGGCAATATTACAGCAGCTAATGATGCCTATTTACAGCTTGTAGGTTACACACACGCCAACCTGGAAACAGGAGATTTGCGTTGGACAGAAATATCTTGTTCTGATTACAACGAGCAAGATTTACGGATCATTGAAGAACTGAAGCAGGGTGGAATTTCGACTCCTGTAGAGAAGTATTACATTCACAAAGCTGGTTATCGCGTTCCTATTCTTATAGGTTGTGCTTTTCGAGAAGGTTCTCAAACTGATGGTTTTGCGTTTGTGGTTGATTTAACAGAACGCAAGCAGGCAGAACAAGAGCGAGAACAACTTTTACGTAGAGAACAAACAGCACGCCAACAAGCAGAAGCGGCTAACCGAATCAAAGATGAATTTCTCGCCATTTTATCCCATGAATTGCGATCGCCACTCAATCCAATTTTGGGCTGGTCTAAGTTACTCAATAGCCACAAACTCACCGAAGCCAAAAGAGCGGAAGCTTTAGCAACTATTGAGCGCAATGCTAAGTTACAAGCTCAACTCATCGAAGATTTATTAGATATCTCACAAATTCTGCGGGGTAAACTCAGCCTCAATATTGCTGCTGTAGATTTGAGTTCAGTAATTGCCGCAGCCTTGGAAACTGTACAGTTAGCAGCCCAAGCCAAAGATATTCAAATCCAAACTACTTTATCACCAAATGTAGGTGCTGTTTTGGGTGATACTGTACGTTTACAGCAAGTAGTTTGGAATTTGCTTTCTAATGCTGTGAAGTTTACCTCTGCTGGTGGTCGTGTAGAAGTTCGCTTAGAGCAAGTTGGCAGACAAGCGCAAATTCAAGTCATCGACACAGGACAAGGAATTAACCCTGATTTTTTGCCTTACGTGTTTGACTACTTTCGGCAAGCAGACAGCCAAACTACCAGAAGATTTGGTGGGCTGGGATTAGGGCTGGCAATTGTCAAACATTTGGTAGAGTTACATGGTGGCGCAGTTTGGGCAGCCAGCCCAGGAGAAGGGCAAGGCGCTATCTTTACTGTGAGAATACCGTTAATCAAAAATCAGACTCAGCTACCTCAGAGTACTGAACAGTCTGATATTTACCAAGAGTTAACGGGGATTCGTATCTTAGTAGTAGATGATGAAGTAGATTCGCGTGAGGTCGTGGCTTTCATGCTCAAAGAGTGTGGTGCAGAAGTCATCGCAGTTGCATCGGCCACAGAAGCACTCTCGGCTTTTAACCAATTACGACCAGATGTAGTTGTCTTTGATATTGGAATGCCTGATGTCGATGGTTATACATTGATGCGCCAAATTAGAAGTCTACCAACAGAAAAAGGCGGGCAAGTTCCGGCGATCGCCCTCACAGCTTATGCAGGAGAATTAAATAAGGAACAAGCTCTTTTGGCTGGTTTTCAAATCCACTCCTCTAAGCCAGTCGAGCCGAATGAGTTAGTTAGGCTGATTACTCAATTAGTTAAATCATAGAAGGCAGGAGGCAAAAGGTAGGAGAAAATTCTTCTTTTACTCAGCACTCACTACTTCTCCCTTGCCTGATTTAGCGTGTATGGAATTCTACTGCTGTTTGTAAAATTTTGATATCGTAATTGCCGAAGAAATCGTGACCAAGTAATCCAATACCGGCTTTTGATGCGATCGCCACTTCCAGATTATTTGCTACAATACCACCCGCAGAGATAGACTGAACTTTGCCTGTAGAAAATTGTACTTGGCTACCGTCAGCAGTTTGCGCTTGCAGCGTACCTGTAGGTTTAATTTGCAAAGCATTCGCCATTGTTTGGGTAATTAAGGTTCCGTTAGCACCTGTATCGACAACCATTTCAAAGGTTTTTTGGTTATTAAAGGTGACATCAATTACTGGAGTTCTACCAAAGTGACGTTTGATAGGTATCCGAAAAACTTTACCCGCAGAAGATGTGTTGATTTTCTGAGAATCACTGCAAAGCTTGGATAACTCCACCGTCATTCCAGATGCAGTCACCATAAAACAAGTGCCTTTATCTTCCGCTACTGCCCGGTGTGTCAATGCTGAGAATATCAGCGTTGGTATTACTGCAATCAACGCCAAGTTAATATTAGTAATTCCCCGTTTCCAAGCACAGTTCATTTGAGAATTTTCTCCGATTGTTTATAAATATGAAAAATAAATTCTTTATTAAAATTTTAGATTGATTGTTTCAATTGCTCAATTTCACTGATTACCCAATAAGTTTGCTAGTAAAATCCAGTATTTTTTAGGATTTATTAATATTTAAACTATGAATTTTTTACCTAATAAATCTATATTATCGAGATTGAGGAAAAGCTAACTTAAAGATTAAATGAAGAGTCAATAAATCTACTGAGGTAATATTTAAAGATAGACACAAGAATTGGTGATGGCATGGATAGCAGTAGCGATCGCATTACCCACCGCAACATCTTTTTGTTCTAAAACTATCCCTTCATCAACAGTGCGTTGCGCCACCACACCACAAACAGCCGCCGCCGCAAATTGATACACACCCGCCATTTTGAACAATGTGCCGCATTCCATTTCGTAGTTCAAAATATTCAACCGTCGATACTCTTCAGTAATTCCACGCAGCGATCGCATTAAATAGGGATTTGCTGAATCAGTGCGTTCCTGTCCTTCATAAAAAGTATCAACAGATGCCGTAATTCCTAAATAATGCTCAAATCCTAATTCTTGTGCAGCCTTGACTAAAGCCACCGTCATAAACGGATCAGCCGCCGCCGGATATTCTATAGGTGCAATGTCATTAGCTGTACCTTGACGACACAAAGCCGCACTACTAATCACAATACTGCCGACTGGTACATGAGGTTGAATTGAGCCACAAGTCCCGATGCGAATAATTTGCCGGATTCCCACCTGCACCAATTCATTCACCACAATACTTAAAGAAGGCGCACCCATCCCACTAGTTGCTGATAAGATGGGGCGATGATTCGGTAAATAGCCTAAATAACTATCTAAACCTCGATTTTGGGACAATAAACGCACATCTTGTAAATAATTTTGGGCAATCAGACGAGTGCGATCGCGATCGCCCGATAATAAAGCAATCTCAGGCGGCGATTTTCCTAAATCCTCTTGCCCAAAACCAATATGATAAAAGCGTTTATTTGTCATACTAATTTCAAATAATAGACACAATTTATACTTAGACAAAATTGTCAATTAGTATTTATTGGGCTTGAGAACAATACCTGTCTAATAATGCACGAGCAAATTCCTGGTGTTGTTCAGCTAGATATTGAGGATAGATAAATTGAGCATTGCCCATAAACCGATACACCCAACGACAAAACTCCTCCAGTGATCGCTTAGGTAATTTAACAATATAATCCACGTAAGCAGGTTTGCCATCTTTTCCCGTTGGCCCTGGTTTGATTTCTTGCTTAGGATGTCGCTTTTCTCCCTCTTGAATAAATGCCATAACTTCAGGAAAAAACCGAACTCGCACTTCTACAAGCTCTAATTCTCCACGGATCTCCCTTTGCTGATCTTCTTTTGAACCTAACTTTAAGCCCCAACCCACTTTTAAAAGCCGATGAGCGATACGTAAGCTTTTCCATTGGGTAATTGAGCCACGACCTTTGCTATCCAGAAGCTTGAAATGATCACTAAAGCGATCAATACGTGACACTACCAGATGACCATCTTTATAGTCCTCATGCAACAAATACCAGGCAATGTCTGCATAAATTAGTTGTAAAGGATAAACTTGCTCATATCTAGTTTTGTTGGGATTGTACGGGTTACGAAAGCGATAAAGCTCAACTGCTTGCCCTTTAGTAATTGCCACTTCAAGTGCATCTAGTTTTTCAAATAACGTGCCTCGGCTTTGATATTTGCCTTTGGCCATCATTTCCGTCGGATCTGTGTAGACAATAACTCGGTCTAATTGGGTTCTCACCGGATAAAGCATCTCATCTTTCGGGTTTAAACCTCCTAACCGCCGCATTAGTCTTTGATATATCTGGTTAATTTGAGGATCTTCTTGATACCTTGCCTGAGACTGTAGGGCATTGAGGGCAACTTGTAACTCCTCTCTGTTCATTAGACCTGTACCAAGATAGTAACCCCAGCGGTATGGTCGTCTATCTAAAAGCCCATAGCGGCGAAGAGTCTTCAAATCACTTTGGATAGTATGACGTGAATAAGGGGGTAGCTCTACATTCAATTCAGAGGCTACTTTATATAAATACATTTGTACTATATTTAAGGTATCATGATTACTAGGGTCAGATTGCATAGGATCATAACAACCAACTCCTGGGTTTCGGGCAAAGGTAGCAATTAACAGTAAAAGTCTCTCGAAGGCAGGAAAACCAGCGTAAGAATGCCCCATAAACTATATTTCATCTAGTCAAGAATAAGACAGTATTAGCCTGTAATATACATAAACTTTAAAACTATTGGTAAATATACTTTCTAAAGATTTCATTCTTTAGCCCCCAATACTGCGAAATAGTCGCACTCTATTTGAACTTCTTTGTAAGATACAGTTCAAATAAAGTTTTGGAGACTAAAAAATATGCAGACTTGCCCCTCCTGTCAACATCCTTTACTCAACACAGGGTTCTATTGCTCTAACTGTCCTCAGCAAGTTCGGTGTAAAAGCTGCCATGAAATACTTCTTCTTGATGCAAAAAGATGTGTAATGTGCGGAACGCCAAGAGGTGAAGGGCATGACGGATCAGCAGCGACCAATGGCAGTAGTTTACCTCCTGTAATGAACACCTTAAAATTTGTTGAATCCAGTAAGGGTTACTCACGTGAAATTCAGGCTTCTTTAACTAACGAAGTGGGTATTAGCTGGGGTGGCGCGGCGATCGCCGCGATCGTTGGTGGGCAAATGATACCTGGAAAACCGCCTACTGGTCGTCCTGTAATTCGTGATGTAAGTAATGCAGAACCGCAACAACTTTCCTTATTCAACTATGAACCCAGTACCGAGAACAACAAACCTACCATTGACACAGTTGCTCAACTTCCAGCTGCTAATGGAGTTGATGCTGAGAAATTAAGACAGATTTTTCGACATAACGGCGAACAGTTGCAGCTAATGGAAACGCGGCTCAAAGCTACAAACAGGTTAGATGCTGCACGTAGGTTGATCTTTTTGGTTGTCCTTTACTCATTGGATGTTGATGGACGACAAGAAATTCCCCGTACTGAGTTAAATGACATTCTCAAAAGAGTTGGCTTGTATGACAACAACACTGCTACATGGATTGGGAAAAGTGCTGACTTGATTGTTGAGAGAGATATGGTTGGACTGCGACTGTCAGGACAAGAGCAAGCGCGAAAAATTCTAACACAGGTGCTTGATCGCTCAATAGAAGACAAATGGAATTTAACCTCAGGTGCAACCTCGCGCAACTCAAAGTCAAGTGGCAAGAGTGAAGAGGATTCAGAAAACAGCACCAAGAATGGCAAGCGTAAAAATAATGAGTTTTCCAAAGATGTAGAGTCTTGGGTAGCTAACTGGAAATCACTTGCTTTTAATATTGATTTTTATGCAATCATTAAAGATTTTACAGGTATGGAGAAGGGCTTGTTTGGTCTGTGGGCAATTAGTAAGGCAACAAGCAATCCTGAGATAGTGGTTTCAAGCAATAAGCTCAAGCAGTTCCTGTATTTGGCACTAGGCATCAAGGTAGATCAGAGTAACTTAGAACGGCGTTTACAAGAAGCTTCAGGACAAGGAAGTTTAATTAAAGTGCAAGGTGGTTTCCAAATACTTGCTCCAGGCTTGGCTGAGGTCGAAAGATTAATAAACTCCAGACAAAACAACGCATCCATTGATGAATCTTCTGAAAATGCTGGTGAGGTGTAGCTATGAGAAGGACATCTGAGCAATTAATTCAGGAACTTTCAAAAATGGTTGACGTTCACTTTGCTCATGCAGTGGTTGAATGCTACGTAGAAATGCAGCAAAGATTTTTAGCTGGCGACTGGCAACCAGCAGAATTAGATGGTGGACGCTTTTGTGAAGCGGTTTCGCGTTGTTTGTTTCAAATGGACACCGGAAAGATTGATCATCGTCAATTGCCTGGTGATATTCGTAGACATTTACTAAACAAAAGCATTCCTCATAAACTTGGCTCAAAAGATCGTTATCATTTAGCCAAAGTAATTGAGGTTGTATATGGCTTCCGCTCCGATCGCGGTGCTGTTCACATATCAACCGAATACACCGCCAATTATATGGATTCAATGCTAGTGCTTCATGCCAGCAAATGGATTTTTGCCGAATTTCTCCGCCTCGTGTGGAATCGCGATCAAAAGGTTGTTGCAGAAACGATTGCCCAGATTGTTCAACTAGAACATTCAGTAATTCATGAATTAGATGGAAAACCCCTAATTTTGGCAAGAGATATTTCTGCAACAGATGAAGTTCTTTTGCTTCTGTATCATGCTGCCAATAATCGCTTGAGTCGGGTTGAATTACGCGAACAGGCTGCTGGTCAAAGTTCTCAGAACGTTAACGTTGCTGTATCTAGACTAATTAAAAATAAGGAGATTCGACCTGTTGCTGAGGATGAAGTCGCTCTCACTCCCAATGGTCAAAAACGAATCCTTGAGCAAGTATTACCTAAGTACACTCCCCAAAAATAGAATTGCCAGTTCAATTGCAACAAACGCATCAAAAAAATGCCCTTTAAATCAGGGAAAAGATCGTCGATAACCTAACAAAGTGAAGATTTTTATACCATTTCCGAGAAAATACGGCTCCAAATTAGCTTTCAGTTACTCTATTTATTAAGTAAGAATCAATAGCTACTTTCAAAAGCGATCGCACAATGGACGACAGCAAAGCATTATTTGACTATTGGCATGACCCAGTAAAACTGAAAAACGATGAATTAATTGCGGCTCTTGGTCATGTCCAAACACAAAAGCTACGCCATGAATGTACCAACTACGATGAACTCTGGCGTAGCCCTGAGGTTCAACAACTGGATGAACCAGAGCGTAGTAGGGTTATTGCTATCATTAAGTACGAGTGTACAGCCAAAGTTTTACAGAATCGGGCTGGTCGTCTGCGTAATCGCGCTAGTGAACTTGAGGCAGCCTGTCATGAGCTAGATCAACAAAAATCTAAGCTTTTAGTCCTCATTAACGCATTAAGAGAGAAACTGTTTGGGAAGGACAAAGACATTAAGAGGTTAGAAGCACGAATAGCCTCGCTTGAAGTTGAAAATGAAGCCCTCCGATCTGAAGTTGAAAATAGTAAAGCCAAGGCGGAACTGGTTACAGAACTAGAGCAGCTTAAGAAGAAGTACAATGCACTTGAGAAGCAAAGACAGAAGTTAGCTAAAACGAATCAGAGTTTAGGTGGAAGAGTTTCCCATACGCAACGCTATAAGCAACAAAGAGATGAAGCAAGAGCTTTAATTGAACAGCAGAAACAGCAAATTGCTACATTAGTTCAAGAAAGTCAGCTTCTTCGTCAAGAGAATGAGAGACTTTATCAGAAATTAAAAAAAAGTAGAGCCATAAAATACTCTGGGTTTGCGACGCTCGATAGTAATTATGAAACTTCAAGAGCTAAAAGCTAAGGTCTACGAGTTAGCTGGGGTCAACACTACCAAGCAACTCAAGGCAAAGTACGGCGAGATTAAGACGTTGGATATGCGTCTTAAAGCCTCCTGGGAAAAAACTCTGATTATTGTTCAAAAACAGCACAGTGAGTTTGAAGATTGGTTAGAAAATCCACCAGAGGAATATAAAGAAATTTTTTCTCAAATTGCAGAAACTTCGCAAAAATATGACCAGAAATCAGCAGAGACCAAGCAGTTAGTACGAGAGGTTTTGTCAATAGCTAATAATCTGGAGGATATAGCAGAAGAATTTCAAAAGGAAGCAGATCAAATAACGCAAGAAATAGAAATAAACAGAGAGATTTCAAAAAAAGCCAGATTAAACTAGATATGGTATAAAATTTACGCAATCCTTCTCTCAAACTCTTATAAATTTGCGTCCTTTGCGGTACATTCCCTACCCTTCGGGTTCTTCAAAAGATTACAGGAAGATGCTCACACGTCTACGTTTCTTCATAACTTTTGCGTAAATATTAATGTATAAAATACTACTACTTAAATAAAAACCCCCGAATTTATTCAGGGGCTAGAAGTTTACAAAATTACTAACTCGATGCAATTACCTGTGATCAAATTCTGAGAGTTACCCCCAGGCAACTGGGGACTGTCAATCAATTACGATGATTGTTACTGTAGCGAACCCTTGTACCTGCCCAGAGTAACTTTTCGCGCAGTGTTTGATAATAGGAATTGTTTTCGCGTAAGACAATAAATTTAGCTCGACACTCAGCCATCCTGACATCAACGCGATGTCCAGGCCAAATGGAAGTAGATAACACCCCATCCATCCACAATTTAGTACTTAAGTCGTAATCGCCCAAAGGCCAAATACTCACCACAACCCCAGGCGGTAAAACCAAGGGACGGCTAGAAAGGCTCATTGGACAAATGGGAGTAATGGTGACAGCTTCCATACCATCGTGCATGATAGGGCCATTAGCCGAAACAGTGTAACCAGTGGAACCTGTAGGAGTAGAAATAATCAACCCGTCTCCTACATACTGATCGACTACTTCACCATCAATTTCCATTTCTAGGATAGAGGTGATCATGCGATCGGCAGAAGCGGGTTTAACACAAAATTCATTTAATGATAGGTAGCGTTCGGTGACTGGTTCTAAATTCGTGCGATGGCCTTCATACACTGCGGCTTGTAGCATCATTCGCCGTTGAATGGCATAACGATCTTCCAACAACCGATCCCACACTTTTTCTGTATCTTGAAATTCATCTACAGACTCGGTTAAAAAGCCCAGATGACCACCCACATTCACGCCAAGAATGGGGATACCAGCTGGGGCTAAATGTCTGGCACTAGTTAAAACAGTACCATCACCACCGAGTACTAAAGCCATGTCAATTGGTTGATTAGACGATGCCAAAAATACCGGGTAAGGGTTATCTTTTGGCCCGCTAGGCCCCATAAGTACATGACAACCGCGATTTTCTAGTTGCTTGGCACAAATTTCTGCCCAGCGTTTACTTTGAGAATCTCGCGCCTTATAAGCAATGATTACCTGCTTGAGTTGCACGCACAATTACCACTTCAGGAGATTAAACTGCTCCATATCGACGGTATCACGGTTGCGATAAATGGCCAAAACGATCGCCAAACCTACCGCCGCTTCGGCAGCAGCCACAGTAATGACAAATACGGTAAATACTTGGCCTTTAATTAATGTTGAGTCAAGAAAGTTGGAAAATGCCATTAAATTCAAGTTAACAGCATTTAGCAGTAGCTCAATTGACATCAGCACCCGCACAGCATTACGACTGGTAATTAAACCATAAATCCCGATACAAAACAAAGCGGCGGCCAGTAATAAAAAGTACTGAAGTTGCATGAATCCTATTATTCCTTCTCTAATATGCTGGATAAGGCAAAAGGTAAAAGTAAAAAGGCAAAAGTAAAAAGTTAAAAAGCAAAAGAAAAAGAAAGAAAATAGTTGGTTCGCACAGCCTTGTCGTAGCGCAGTCTAACCAATATCTTTTTACTTCTCACTCTTGCGAGTTCGCCAGTTGACGACAGTTGCCTCAAGTCGGGAGATCCGCCCACGGCACTATCTCCTTTATGCCGGGGAACCCGTCCACCGCACTGGCTTACTTTTTACTTTTTACTTTTTAATCTTGGCTGTCTCTACCTGCTGATACCAGTTCTCTGGGGCGTTCTGGCAAAGTTAGAACGGTTGAGGGTGAAACTTGATCTGGCAGGTACTCACGTCGCGCCAAAATAATTGCGCCTACCATTGCCATCAGCAACAAAATAGAAGCCAGTTCAAAAGGTAATAAAAAGTCGCTGAAGAAATGCTCACCAATCAACACTATTGAACTTTCACCAGCTACGGGAGTAGTGGAGTATGCCCAAGGGGTTGCCAAAACCATTGCACTCAACAAGCCAAATAACCCAATACTAACTACACCTGTGAGTACTTTCCGCACTCCAGCACTAGGAAATGGGGCAAAATCTTGGCGCTTGTTCACCAGCATAATGGCGAACAAAATTAACACGTTAACAGCCCCAACATAAATCAATACTTGGGCTGCGGCTACAAAGTCCGCATTCAGCAACAGGTACATTCCCGCAATGCTGATAAATACGCCTCCTAGCAAAAAGGCAGAATAAACAATGCTGGAAGACAACACTACACCCAGTGCTGCCCCAATTAGCATTACTGCTAGTACGCCAAACGAAATAATCTGTACACCTTCCGCTAGATTCACTTTTTTATCCTCGGTCAATGGTTATTAGTCATTAGTCATTAGTCATTAGTAAAAAACAAAGAACAAATGACTGATGACATTTATTTTTCTGCAAGGTCTTCTGGGCGTGCGCCAGGGCGGGGTGCATCTGCGGGGACACCGTGGGGTTCGAGTACGCCCTTGGGTAGATAAACTAGTTCGCGTAGCGGTGTCACCATTGGATCATTAGTGACTTTGTAAGGCAGACGGCCGAGAGCTACGCTGTCATAGTTCAGTTCATGGCGATCGTAGGTGGAAAGTTCGTACTCTTCTGTCATGGATAGACAGTTGGTTGGGCAGTATTCCACACAGTTACCACAGAAAATACAAACCCCAAAGTCGATGCTGTAGTGTTTGAGCTTTTTCTTTTTGCTAGCTTTTTCAAATTCCCAATCAACTACAGGTAAGTTAATGGGACATACACGCACACAGACTTCGCAGGCGATACATTTATCAAATTCATAGTGAATCCTACCGCGAAACCTTTCTCCAGGAATGAGTTTCTCGTAAGGGTACTGTACGGTAACTGGTCGCCGCCGCATGTGGTCGAAGGTAACAGATAGCCCCTGACCGATGTAACGACCAGCTTGGACTGCTTCTTTGGCGTAATCACCAACTTGCTTCAGGAACTTTAGCATTGTGTTTCACTCTCTCTTTTTTGTCATGTGCCGATTGTCATTTGTGAGCCACTGCGTTGGACGGGTTTCCCAGCTTATAGCAAGTGGAGTCATTGGTCATTTGTTCTTGGCTAATGACCAATGACTAATGACAATTGACTATCCACCAAAAGCGACGGGAAAGGCTAATTTCAGGGCGGCGGTTAATAGAAGATTAACCAAACCTACTGGTAACAAAAACTTCCATCCTAAATCTAAGAGTTGGTCAATGCGTACACGGGGTACTGTCCAGCGCAAGAGGATGGCGATAAACACTAGGAAGTAGGCTTTGAGTACGGTCATGGTAATACCCAAGCCAGCAGTGACTACTTGTAAGACAGGATTAGCTTCACTGACACCTAACAAACTAGCGATGGTGCTAATAGGAATAGGAAAATCCCAACCGCCTAAATATAGAACTGATACCAATAAAGCAGAAAGTACTAAGTTAACGTAGGAACTGAGGTAGAACAAAGCAAATTTCATGCCTGCGTATTCAGTTTGATAACCTGCTACGAGTTCTTCTTCTGCTTCGGGTAAATCGAAGGGTAAGCGTTCACATTCTGCTAAAGCGGCAATCCAAAAGATGAGAAAGCCGACAGGTTGTCGCCATATATTCCAGCCGAGAATGCCGTAACCAGATTGCTGATTGACGATATCAACGGTGCTGAGGCTGTTAGACATCATAGCGATCGCCAGCACACTCAGCGCCAAGGGAATTTCATAACTAATAGATTGCGCTGCTGCCCGCAAGCCCCCCAAGAGGGAGTATTTATTATTGGATGCGTAGCCTGCCATTAACAAGCCAATTGGCTGAATGCTAGACAAGGCAATCCACAAAAAGACCCCCATACCCACGTTTGTAATCACGATATTCTGTCCAAACGGCACAATCAAATAAGACAGAAATACTGGTAATACCACAATGATGGGGCCGAGAGTAAATAACCAGGGATCAGATTTAGCTGGTACAATGTCTTCCTTAAACACCAGCTTTAAACCATCTGCGACTGGAGCAAGTAAACCAAAAGCCCCAATAAATTCAGGGCCAATTCGCTGCTGTGCTGCTGCTGAAATCTTGCGTTCCAGCCATACACACACCAATACACCCACAGTTGCGCCAATCAGCATGAGGATCATAGGCAGTGGCATCCAAATTGCTTTGGCAGTGCCTGCTGGTAGCCCTAAATCCATCACGGATTTAATAAAAGTTCCTTGAAGGTCAATTCCTGAATTCATGTTTCCGCTCTTTAAGTCAGTTGAGGTATGAAGTTTGAAGTGTGAATTGTGAAGTATGAAGTTTGAAGTTTTTTGCTTCAATCTTGATCCTTCAGCCTTCAGCCTTCAGCCTTTCTGTGATGACTCCTGATTTAAGATTTGTTGCCATATTCCCATGCCTAGTATATCGTTGCATGGTTTTCAGTCCCTGTAGCTATACAAGAACTTCTACTTATGGGTAGGATTGGGATTCACTATAGGGATGAATAAATCAAAAGTAAAAGGTCAAAAGGCAAAAAAATTTGGTCTTTTTACTTTTGCCTTTTACCTTTTGACTTCATCGCTTCTAGCACAAGCAAACATCAAAAAACTGCCGCTTCCATGTTGGCAACGGTTATTTGCTGTTTATAGGATTTCTGATTCCCTAAATTGGGGGTTGATGCTGATATCTTTACTTGCAGGTAGATGCTTTCTTAACGGTTACACTGCTAGTTAACGTTGGTCGAGCGGGGTGTAAGGAACGTCGTGTTTACCGTTATAAACCTGGGTAGGACGGAAAATGCGGTTTTCTGCTAGTTGTTCTTTCCAGTGAGCTAACCAACCAGCAACGCGGGCGATCGCAAATATTGGTGTAAACAAGTCTGTAGGAATGCCCATCTTCCTATACACCAAACCAGAGTAAAAGTCAACATTAGGGTAGATGCCTTTGTGACCCAATTTTTCCTCGACTACCCGTTCCATTTCTTGGGCAATTTCGTAGTATTTATCTCCCCCAAACTTATCAAACAGTTGTTCGGCAAGCTCTTGGAGAATGATAGCGCGTGGGTCTTTAACTTTGTAGACGCGATGCCCAAAACCCATCAATTTTTGTTTGTTTTGTAGGCGCTCCTCAACATAAGGACGGACGTTTTCGACTGAGCCGATTTCTTCCAACATCTGAATTACTTCTTCGTTGGCTCCACCGTGTAAAGGGCCGCCCAAGGTACCTACAGCACTAGCTACTACAGCATAAGGGTCAGTCAAGGTAGAAGCTGTTACTCTAGCACTAAAGGTCGAAGCATTCATTGTATGCTCAACGTGCAGAATTAAGCAGATGTCAAAGATTTTTGCTGCTAAAGCATCCGGTTCTTTCTCGTGGAGCATGTAGAGAAAATTGGCGGAATAATCTAGGTCATCACGGGGCTTTACAGGGTCATTACCCTTACGCATCAACTGGAATGCTGCCACCATTGTGGGGATAGTTGCTATCAAGCGCACAACTGAATCCCGAATGTAGGCAGGGTTATGTAAATCGCGCAGGGAGTAAAACAAGCCTAAAGCCGCAGCCGAGGCTTGCAGAGCATCCATTGGATGACCGCTTTCCGGGAAGCATTTCATCATGTCCCGAATGCGGTATTTAATCCGCCTGTGGTGGAGAACTTCATCCTCAAATGCTTTGAGTTCTTCTTTACTTGGCAATTCACCCCAGATCAGGAGATAAGCAGTTTCGAGAAAGGTACTTTTGGCTGCTAATTCCTCAATCCGGATGCCACGATATTCTAGTATTCCCTTCTGCCCATCCACGTAGCTGATACTCGATTGGGCTGCGGGAATGCCTTCTAATCCAGGCTTGTATTCGCACACCATCATGGCAACACCATTTGCTTTGTGAAATATTCGATCACGCTAACTTACCAGAAATTATTTTCGCCATAACAGTAGTCGCTATCACAACAATTCTTCGAGAAGAGTTGAAAAACTGTTATAGCAAGTACTTGGGTGGTGTCAACCAGAACATTTGACTACGACCCACAACAGCTCCTGCTTCTGGCAGTTTTACTCCGATCATACCTGCTTTTTTCAAGACTAAGCAGCCTTTGACCTCTCCCCAAAGGAGAATTTCTGCCCAGTTGCTTAAATCAGGTTCATGACCAACCAAGGCAAGTTGGGTATTTGGCGAATAATTTTTCGGTTCTAACCAGTAAACTAACCAACTGGAAAGATGACCACCAGGCGCGAGGTGAGAAGATTCTTCTAACTGTGAACTGAGTCCGGTGGCGACAAGAATTTCTGCTGTTTGACGAGCGCGGACTAAAGGACTGGTTACTATCAAGTCAAACTGCAAATCCAGCTTGAGCAAACGCTGGGCGACTTTCTCGGTTTTTTGCCGTCCTTCTTTGGTGAGTTCTCTTTCCTCATCTTTAATGCCAGCCTGCCTCTCTTGGGCGATGCCGTGACGAATAAGATACAGTTCCACAATAATAGCCCTGAGTGCTGAGTTAGGATTTACGCCTGATGTTATTTAACATATTTTAATTATTTTTGAATACTACCAGTACAGTAGTGTTGGCGATCGCGCCACATACCGATAAAATTATCATCTACCAAGTCTAAATCTGCTGACTCAGAACTAGGTTCAGTACTTTTATATCTTTGTCGTAAAAAAGCAATAAAATCGATTACCTGACGCTGTGCTTCAGCCGGAAGGGATAAAAATTCATTTAACAACTCTTGCTGTGTCATTAAAATTACTTTATCTTAGGGCAATAAGTTATCACATTAACTATCTTGCCATACCTGACAGCCATGAGCGATCGCACTACAAAATTTCTCACCATTTAAACTGCTCAAATCTCTGTTTCAAAAACTCTTTGTTGGGGCGGCACATTTCATATTGTGGAACTTGTATTTCTTTTCCCTCAAGTTTTCGATATTCAGTTTTTTTGCAAATCAGGGTGAATATAAACCTTGAGTGTTTCTGGATAGAATATATATAGAAAAACAACCATTATCATATACATCTAGATATGCTTCATTTAAGTCTGAATATTTTCTGTCTTGAAGCTTCATCAATTGAGCATCTTTTGGTGATGCAATAACATGACCAGCAGCAATAAATCCATTAGTAATCGCATTGATTGAGGGCTGATTGCTGAAAGATTTTTAGAGAATGAGTAGGAGTAAATTTCACGCAGAGGCGCAGAGAGTTTAAGGAGTTGTAATGATTATTTTCTGCGTTTCTTGAGGATGATAAAGTGCGATCGCCTCTGATAGTTCTGTCAGTTGGTTATTGGATAAGTTCAGTGTTTGTAACTGAGTAAGATTTGCGATCGCCTCTGGTACTTCAGTAAGCCCCATATTGCTGAGGTCAAGTTCTACAGCATCTTCTCGCCGTGCTTGTTCAATGCGCTGTTCTGCTTCCCTGTAAGCCTCATCTCTCACCATGACCAAATCCTTTGTCTAACTACCAAACGTGGAGTAATAGCCAGAATAATTCTCTGTAAAAGAATATACAGTTGCTTTTATCAGAAAATCTCAGCCTAACATTCCCGAAAATAGTAAACAACGCAAAGAGCGAAAAATACGGATAAAACCATCTCGTGAATGCGTTCCTGGCTCTGGGAAAGCATATTTATGTTAAGCCTGACGGGGTATTTGTGACATCAAGCTAAAATTAGCAAAAACTTTAGATTGCCAGCATAGTATCTAAACAACTGCTAAAATCCAAATAATTTTCTGTGAAATCCATACGCAACTCCTATGAGAGAAACAGTCCTAGAGGTTCGCAATCTCCAAGTTGAATTTTCCAGTGATGACAACAGTCTCAAAGCTGTAGATGGAATTTCTTTTGAACTACATCGGGGGGAAACTCTAGGAATTGTAGGAGAATCGGGAAGTGGCAAATCTGTAACTTCCCTTGCGGTTATGGGGTTGTTACAAACTCCCGGTAGAGTGAGTGGTGGAGAAATTTGGTTTCGTCAGCAGCCAGAAGCCAAGCCGATTAATTTAGTCGAGTTACCGCCAGAACAAATGCAGCTACACCGTGGCGGTGACTTGGCGATGATTTTCCAAGAACCGATGAGTTCGCTGAACCCAGTTTATACGATTGGGTTTCAGCTAACGGAAGCGATTATGCGCCATCAAAATGTTTCGATAACTGAAGCTAGACAAATTGCGATCGCAGGTTTACAAGAAGTTAAACTTCTGCCTAGCGATGAACTCATCAAACAACAATATCTCGAAACTTGGCCGCAGACTAACCCCCATACACCCACACCAGATGATTACAAACTGGCGCAGTTGGTAAAACAGCATAAAGAAGCCATCTTAGACCGTTACCCCCATCAACTTTCCGGCGGACAGTTGCAACGGGTGATGATTGCAATGGCAATTTCTTGTAACCCCTTGCTGTTAATTGCAGATGAACCAACCACCGCCTTAGATGTGACGGTGCAAGCTACAATTATTGATTTGTTGGGAGAATTGCAACAAACCCGCGAGATGGCGTTGATTTTCATCACCCACGACTTGGGATTAATCTCGGAAATTGCCGATAAAGTTGGGGTGATGTATAAGGGTAAAATTGTGGAATATGGTGCAGCCGCAGATATCTTTAGTAATCCACAACATCCATATACCAAAGGATTAGTCGCTTGTCGCCCCACCCTTAACCGTCGTCCTCACAAACTACTGACGGTTGCAGATTATATGAGTGTGGAGGAAACAGTCAACGGAGATTTGTTAATTCAGGCGAAGGAACCACCACAGCCGCCAGAAGTCACACCCGAAGAAATTAATACTCGATTGATCAATCTAGAAGAAAAACCACCTTTATTACAAATCCGCAATTTGAAAGTGGGTTTCCCGGTAAGGGGTGTTTTTGGTGGAACAAAACGCTACAACATGGCGGTAAATGATGTTTCTTTTGATGTCAAACCAGGGGAAACTTTAGGCTTAGTGGGTGAGTCTGGTTGCGGGAAAACAACTCTTGGTCGGACTTTGTTGCGATTAATTGAACCGATCAGTGGTGAGATTATTTTTGATGGGCAGAATATCACCAAGTTGAAGGGTGAAGCATTGCAGAGACTCCGACGGGAAATGCAAATTGTCTTTCAAAACCCCTTTAGCGCCCTTGACCCCCGGATAAAAGTTGGCGACGCAATTATGGAACCGTTGTTAATTCACGCTGTGGGTAAGACAGTGAAACAACGGCGCGACAGAGTGGCGGAATTGTTAGAAAGGGTGGGTTTGAGTCCAGATGCAATGAACCGCTATCCACATCAGTTTTCCGGTGGTCAGCGTCAACGGATTTGTATTGCCCGTTCTTTGGCTTTAAATCCAAGATTTATTATTTGTGATGAATCAGTTTCGGCGCTAGATGTATCGGTACAAGCGCAAGTATTGAATTTGTTGAAAGAATTGCAAGATGAATTTCAACTGACTTATATCTTTATTTCCCATGATTTAAGTGTAGTGAAATTTATGAGCGATCGCATTTTAGTTATGAATCGCGGTCAAATTGTCGAACAAGGCACAGCCGAAAGCATCTACCGCGAACCAAAACAAGCATATACACAAAAGTTAATTGCTTCCATTCCTACAGGTAGCCCAGAACGCATACGCACTCGGCAAGTGGGAACTATGTAAAGGTGTCAATGAATAGGCGAATTGTACGGTTCACGCAGTGGTGGTTCGCCTCCATTCATCAGAGTGATGGAATCTTCGGCTTCTTCACCCACAGACCACCACCCTGGTACGATTGTTTTATCAGTCTGTGCCAATAGTTGCAGCTTGGGTAATGTCTCCTGGATGTTGAGCGCACCAACAGCAAAACATGACCAAAATCTCACTTCAGCTTCAGCATCATCTAAACCTTGAATAATGACATTCACTGCTTGCTGATATAGATTTGCTGGTAAGTCTTGAGAGAGTTTATTACCAATTCCTTCTAATGCTTGCGCTCTAATAAAAGCAGCCTCAGATGTGTTAGCGGCTACTTCGGTCAGCACACTCATCACTTCTTGATTGACTTCGCAATTTGACAGAAAAGCCAGCGCATACACCACACTATTTCGTTGTATAGGATCAGAACTAGTGGATAAAATCGACAATAAAGATTTGAGGTGTTTTTCAGTTGCTATTAAACTCAGGGATGTTCCCGCCTGCATCCATAATTCAGAACGTTGACTAGACAAAATACGAATCAGGACATCAGCATCTTGTTCATTACCTACTCTTCCTAGTAACCAACAAGCTGTTTGTGCTTGTTCAATGTCAAGGGTAGCAATCCAACTAGTACTACGGGAAGTAAAACCTAGGTTTTCGAGTATTTCAATGTCACCCGCCGCTTCTGGAAATTGATACTTGACTTCTTGAAGATTCATATAGGAGTCTATTTTAGTAGGTAGTAAAGAATAATTAGATTTAAATAAAAACCGCAGATGCACGCAGATAAACGCAGATGAAATTGAAATGTTTTCATGATAACGTGATAGCGATTTTACCTCCCAGCCCGCAATATTTGTTCAGCTGTTAGTTTTAAATCTGGAAATGTTAGAGAAACGATGGTTTGATAACCTCGAAACTGCTGAATTTCATATTCTTCATTCACTAGAGTACAAATAGATAAGGTTGGTTGTTTGGGCTTGCCAATGTGTCGAGTACCACCTAAACCTGCGTAGTCTGCAATCCAATATTCGGGAATGCCTAAAACTGCGTAATCTTCAAGCTTACGGGCATAATCATTTTGCCAGTTGCTACTAACAACTTCTGCGACAAATTTTAGCGAACTACCTAGGGTTAAAATTGATTGATCAGACCACAGTGGTTCTTGCGTAAGTTGATTGCGATCAACAACTGCAACATCAGGACGAAATGCTGTCATACCTGTGTTGGAAGGGCGTAATAGTCCTCGTTGCAGGACAAACCAAGGTAAGTTTTTTGCATCGATTTGGACACATATCTTGGTAGTAATGAAGGCTGCAATTTCTTCATGTAAGCCTGTTGGTTCCAAGTCGAATACTTCTCCATCAATCAGTTCATAGCGGTTGTTGTCGCCATAATGGGCGAGAAATTCGTCAAAGCTGAGTGGTTGCTGTTGGGTGAGTTGGTTGATTGCGATCGTCATAAAAGTTACAAGATATTTCTTGAGTGAGAATCATCAAGAACAATAAAAATTTATTTTCTCTACTCCCCACTCCCTATTTTCAATACAAGTTTTTTAATAAGATTCATATCTATTAAATACTTGTAGTTCGCCGTTTTTATTAAAGGCAACTACAGAAAATGGCTGTTTGGTATCTCCCATTTCCATTCCTGGTGTGCCTACAGGCATGGCTGGAACGGCTAAACCTGCCAGTTGGGGTTTTTGCTTGAGAAAACGCTTGATGTCATCGGCGGGAACATGACCTTCCATCACATAACCGTCAATAATTGCGGTGTGACAGGATGCGAATTCTGAAGGTAAATTATATTTTTGCTTAATTGCTTCTATTTCGTCGGTTTTGATGTCTTGCTTGATTTTAAAACCATGTTTTTTTACGTGTTCTATCCAATCTCCACAACAGCTACAGCTAGGGCTACGATAAACTATGATTTCTTGGCTACCTGAATAAGATTCTGTTTCGTTGTCCCAAATACTAGCTGCGATCGCCGATGCCGAATTACTAGTTATACTAACTACAGCAATAACGATTATGCCTAGTAAGATATGTAAGAATTTACTCATCCCAAAAGCTAAAATTTTCTGCATTTTTTATACCTCTTTTTTGATAAGTTCCAACAAAGTCAGCTTTTTACTTGGTGCTACTTTTTCCATCATACAGTTAGCATCAATTGGCTCCAAACCTCAATTGATACCAAGCTACAGTTAAAATTGTAGAGATTTGGTCTGGGAGTGGGAATACTATTTGTCAAAGCTACTTAATATTTAAAAGTGAAAATACCTTGACGACTATTTATAATACATTGTAACATAAGATTATTTCGTATCTACCTGCTTGCCATAAAAACTGACTATACTTGTAGTATGTAGTTATCGTCCCTCGTAATTCTGGAAAATTTTAAGTCTCATATCACTTTGATGAGAAAGGTTAAGTTAAGTAATTTTTCTTTACCTGGACATACACATAGCATTCTTGAATGAGTTGTAAATAATAAATTGATTTCCGACTCCCCACCCTCTACTGACTATTTTCTACCTTTACAAATAGTTGAGAAATCAAATAGGACTGCTATAGTTGAGCAAACATTTTTACAAGAAGTAAAAATATGGAATTTGATTATTTTAGTGGTAACGAAAGCACATCCAATAACAATAAACAGCAAAACTTACTCACTAGTGGTTGGCGACCATTACAAAGGGATTTAGATTGGGAATTTCTATGGCAACTAGCGCAGAATGATACTAAGGAATTTGCCCAAAAAACTTTTAATTTAGCCAGTACATTCAGTGAAGTTTTGGGGAGAAATAATTTTACTTGGTGGGCAAACTTATTTGCTGTCGCCTCAGAAAATACTCGTTATGAAGTAGAAAAGTTTTGGAACTATATTACACCAGATCCCCAATCACCAGACCATCGTTATAAAGATGTTTTGAGTACAGAAACACCAATATTACAATTTGTGAGCCGTAACAGTATACCTATTGATTATGTTTTGAATCGCTTACAGGAAATTACTGTTATCAGAGTCTTACAAATATTAGGCAGACCCACGATAATCACTCAATATTACTCTGAGCGAGATTTTTATTTTCCTGTGGAAAAATTTGTCAGTTGGGAACGTTTAGATGTTGTCAATACTGTCAATGCTTATTGGGAAATGTATGATGTTTGGCTGCAAATTGAACCCTATGATCGCGGCAGGCGGCAGTATACTTTAATGGCTAGAGATTTAGCACCATTAATTAACAAAGCCACCTACGATTTAGCGGTGATGTTAAGTGGTTATCAAAGTCGTGTGGGTAAAGTTCACAGCCAATACCCTATTCGCACATTTCCCGCCGATATTCAAAGCTTTACGGATAGCTTACAGCAAGCAGTTCTCAATCAAAATCAGTTAGCGGTGGTGGTACATGGCGAACCAGGTACAGGTAAAACCGCCTGGACACAAGCCGTAGCCAAAGAAATTCTTATGCCTTTAGGGTTTGTGATCTTTATTTTGGATCATGATGCGATCGCTAATTTTGTCCCGCCAACTTACTTAGAACGGATTTGTATTATTATTAACGAAGCCGATAACTTAGCCCAAAATCGTGCTTCGGAAATTGCCCAATCTAATAACAAAACTGAACATATTTTAAGTTTGTTGGATGGCACTTTATACCAAAGCGTCATTGATGAATCTGGGCTGCAAATGAAGCAGAGGTTAGTAGTATTGATGACTTGCAACACCACAGAAAGATTAGACCCCGCCATGTTACGTAAAGGAAGAGTAGATTTAATTGCGGAATTTACACAGCGGTTTGTTTAAATTTATTGATAGGTTTGCTCGATTTTCAAGTGGCGATCGCAAGTCTTGATAACTTTCATCACACTCCTGTACAAACTGATCATAGAAATGCCAAGAGGGCTACGTTGTCCATATTTTAATTCCATACCTTCAAACCAAGTTTGAAATTTTTGGTCTGACCAGCCTTGTGCTTCGTCTTCTAGGCAACCTTTGAGCATTTCTAACCCACACTCACCAGGAAATTCAGCTGTGATAGCTGCAAGTCGGCACTCTTCTATAGCTTCTACAACGGCAATCATCACAATGATCCGATTCCTTTTGTTAAGTTTGCTGCACTGGTTGTCGTTCAACGATGTGTGCATAATGATGGCGATTTTATTAAAAAATCGTGAATAGTCAAGTAATATCCGCTTAACGCTATTTACATTTATTCAGCGAAACTGCTAGATTTCCTTGTTCCTTGAGACGCATTTGTATGTCTTCTTCTCGATAGATGAAGTGATGCTACGTTCAATTCTGGGGAGTTTCATCATTGATTCATCAACTAGCCAAACTTCTGAATTCTATTTTGCTCAACCTGATAAAAATGTCACAGCATCATTCTGTCACTGTAGACGATGTCAAAGCAGCACAAGCACGACTGGCGGGGGTTGTGCATCAGACTCCGGTGCTAACTTCGAGAATGGTGAACGATCGCACCCAAAATGAAGTATTTTTTAAATGCGAAAATTTTCAACGTACAGGTGCATTTAAATTTCGGGGTGCTTATAACGCCTTGGTGCAGTTGTCAGAAATTCAAAAACAACAGGGTGTAATTACATTTTCCTCTGGAAATCATGCCCAAGCGATCGCTCTGGCGGGAAAGTTACTCCAGATTCCCACCACTATTGTGATGCCTGATGATGCGCCAGAAGTGAAGCAACAAGCCACCCGCAGTTATGGTGCAGAGGTGATTTTATACAATCGCCACGAAACTGACCGCGAAGAATTAGCCAAAACCCTAGCCAGCGATCGCCATCTTACCTTGATTCCGCCTTACGATCATCCCCATGTCATCGCCGGACAAGGAACCACAGCCTTAGAACTCATTCAAGAAGTTGGGCAATTAGATTATTTACTAGTTTGTTGTGGTGGTGGCGGATTAATATCAGGATGTGCGATCGCTACCAAAGCCCTGTTACCTACGTGTAAAGTTATTGGTGTGGAACCAGAATTAGCTGATGATGCAACTCGTTCCTTTCACAGCAAAACTCTGCAAACTGTAACTAACCCACCTACCATTGCCGATGGTGTGCGGACTCCCAGCTTGGGTAAATTAACTTTTCCCTTAGTGCTGAATTACGTTGATGATATGGTGACAGTTTCCGAAACTGCCATTATTAACAGTATGTTTTTCCTTTGGGAACGTCTGAAAATCGTCGTTGAACCCACTGGTGCATTAGCCGCAGCCGCCTTACTCAGCAATGTGCTGTCAGTAAAAAACGCAAAAATAGGTGTAATTATCAGTGGTGGTAATGTAGATTTAGCAAAGGTAGCTAAATTTATCCAGTAATTCACTGAGGAGATTTTGAACTTTTTTTCGCATTTGCCAGTCAAATAACGATGTGTTCGCCAACTGAGAAAGGATAACTCAAGTTATGACAGTCAAACCCAGATATTTGGTATTGTTGCTGTTCATCTTGTTGGCAGGAAGTGACCCCATCTATGCAGCTAATAAGCCTGTTGATCCAAAAATATTACACGTAATTAATCGGTTGAGTTTTGGGGCGAAACCTGGAGAGATTCAAAAAGTCGAGTCTGTAGGTGTAGAGCGTTATATTAAAGCACAACTCTCACCCAATTCCATATCAGAACCACCCAGCCTTACCCGCCAGCTTTCGCAACTAGAAACACTCAATTTAAATACAGTCGAAATTAGAAACTATCTTAAGGCTCCACCGCAAGCAACCCCAGAAGAAAAAAAAGCCCTGCAAAAGAGAGGCGGCAAAATTTTACAAGAAGCCGTGAAAGCACGGTTACTACGAGCCACCAGCAGTAACCGCCAACTGCAAGAAGTGATGGTGGACTTTTGGTATAACCATTTCAATGTTTATTCTGGTAAAGGAAATGCTCGCTACTGGGTGGGAGCTTACGAACAAGAAGCAATCAGACCTTATGCTTTAGGGCGATTTCGGGATTTACTAGGAGCCACAGCCCATCATCCCGCAATGCTAGTTTATTTAGACAACTCCCAAAACAAAGCTAGTCGCCGTCCTGGCGCTACGTCACGGGTAAACGAAAACTATGCGCGAGAATTGATGGAACTGCATACTCTGGGTGCAGATGGTGGCTATACTCAACAAGATGTGATTGCTTTGGCGAGAATTTTTACAGGTTGGGGAATAGCTGGCTCAGGTCAACAGACAAATGGCAAGTCGGTATTTTACTTTGACCCCAGGTTTCATGATCCCAATGATAAGGTTTTTTTAGGACGTACTATTAAAGCTAGTGGTCAAGCTGAAGGTGAACAAGCTTTAGATATATTGGCGAAAAGTCCCGCGACAGCCCATCATATTAGTTATCAATTGGCTCAGTATTTTGTGAGCGATCGCCCTCCTGCTAGTTTAGTTGATCGTCTGGCACAACGCTTTCGTAATACTGATGGCAATATTCGCGCAGTTTTAGAAACTTTATTCCAAAGCCCAGAATTTTGGGATAAAAAATATTTCAACGCCAAATTTAAAACCCCATTTCAATATACTGTCTCCGCAGTCCGGGCTACAGGCCTAGAGGTGAACAACACCATACCTCTGTCTCGCAACCTGGAACAGTTAGAAATGCCTGTGTACGGTTGTCGCACTCCAGACGGGTACAAAAATACACAAGATGTCTGGTTGAATCCCGAAGCAATAAACCGTCGCCTGAGTTTTGCCACTGCGTTAGGTAGTGGTCGCTTACCTCTGATAGGTACAGCCAATAATTCGCCCAAAAATAAAAGCATTAACCGCGTTCAACCCCTGGATGCAACTCAGCTAATTAACACCTTGGGTAATTCTCTATCACCCAAAACCCAAAGTGCGATCGCTGCTAGTCCTCCAGAACTCAAAGCCGCATTAGTCTTGGGTAGCCCCGAATTTATGCGTCGTTAGTAAAGTGCTGAGTGCTGAGTAAACACTGCGTGTTGACTACAAGTATCCAGACAAAATTAATGCACACATTCTTTTCTGTTCCCCGTTCCCCATTCCCTGTTCCCTATCTCCACAAATGAATTTAATTTTGTGCAACTACTTATGAAAAGACGTGATTTTTTGATCCAAGCGGGACTTTTTTTCGACAACTGCGATCGCCTCTATTAGTTGTAATACCTGGGTAGTGCATTCCGCTACCAAGAAAAGCGATCGCCAGCGTTTAATTGTAATTTTTATGCGTGGTGGTGCAGATGGATTAAATATCGTTGTGCCTTATGCAGAGCCAGCATACTATCAAGCCCGACCAAAAATCGCCCTTGCCAAACCGGGACAAGAAAAAGGCGTTTTAGATTTAGATGGCCACTTTGGTTTACATCCAGCCCTAGCCCCATTAATGCCCTTCTGGCAACAAGGAAATTTAGCCTTTGTTCATGCTGCGGGTTCTCCTGATCCTTCTCGTTCCCATTTTGACGCGCAGTTTTATATGGAGATTGGCATTCCTGGAAACCAAAAAGTGAGCGAAGGTTGGATGAATCGCTTAATGGGTGCTATCTCCAATAAAACACCCATCCAAGCTGTGAGTGTCGGTACAACCAAACCGCGCATTTTAAATGGTCAAATGCCAGTTGCTAATTTAGCTTCTGGGAGAAATGCTAACAAACCAATCGCCATAGATAGACCACAAGTAAGTGCCGCATTTAACCGATTGTACGGTGGTAATGATGCCCTCAGTCAAACTTATCATCAAGGACGCATTGCTCGTGAAGCTTTGATGGCAGACTTAGACCAAGAAATGAAAATGGCTAATAATGGCGCACCCCTACCCGATGGCTTTGTGGGTGATGCCCAAAGATTAGGCAAACTCATGGCTAAAGATCCGAGAATTGAATTAGGATTTATGGCTTTGGGTGGTTGGGATACCCATGTAAATCAAGGTAGCGATCGCGGTTACTTAGCCAGAGGCTTAGGAAGTTTAGGCAAAGGATTAGCCGCCTTAGCCCAAAGTCTAGGCCCCGCCTATCAAAACACAGTCATATTAGTCATGTCTGAATTTGGCAGGACATTACGCGAAAATGGCAACGGCGGCACAGATCACGGACATGGCAATGTTATGTGGATTTTAGGCGGCAAAGTCCGTGGTGGTAAAGTTTACGGCGAATGGCCTGGTTTAGAAACAGCCCAACTTTATGAAAAACGAGACTTAGCTGTTACCACCGATTTCCGAGACGTAATTTCTGATGTCTTAGCACGACATTTATCTGTAAATGACACCCAACTAAGTAAAGTCTTCCCTAGTTATACACCCAAGCAAAAAATTGCTTTGTTGTGAGTAGGTGATAGGTTACAGGCTACAGGTTACAGGTGAAACTATTAAAAGCCTTGTCCCCTTGTCTCCCTTGTCTCCCTTGTCTCCCTTATCTCCCTTATCACCTCGTCCACTAAATAAAACAAAGTCTCATTAATCACATTTTTTAACCAAATACTGATTACCAAAAGTCTCTGTTAAGATAATTGGTTACATAAGTTAACATTCTCTCCTATGACCACAATTAAGACGGCTTTCCAGACACATCAACAAGAAGTCACGCGCTTGTTTTCTCATGTGCAAGTTGAGGGTAACAAACTGACTCATCAACCAGGGAGTGTTCTGGGAAGCACCGCCTTAGTTGCAGGTACAACCGTAGGCGCGGGAATTTTAGCGTTACCTGCGGTGACATTGCCTTCTGGTGTGATTCCTTCTACAGTCTTATTAATTGCTGTGTGGTTGTATACTCTAGTTTCTGGTTTATTAATTGCCGAAGTTAGTATTAATACCATGCGTTTGGCTGGTCGTCCCAGTGTAGGCTTATTAGCTATGATTGAAAACACCTTGGGAACTAAGGGAGCGCGGATGGCTGGTGTGGCATATATGTTACTCCACTATGCTTTATTAGTAGCTTATGTTACCCAAGGTGGTGAAATTTTGATATCTGCGGTTTCTCATCTTTGGGGCGGACAGAATTTATTACCTAATTGGGTAGGAACCGCAGGCTTTACACTGCTGTTTGGTAGCATTATGTATTTAGGACGGGGAAAATTTATTGAAAAATTGAATAACTTCTTGGTGGGAATTGTTATTGTGTCTTTTTTGGGACTCTTGTTATTAGGAGTTACCCAAGTCCAAGGTGTACATTTTCTATTTCAAAACTGGAGTGCTTTAGGCACGGCTGTACCAGTGATGTTAGTTGCCCTGTTTTACCATAACATTGTGCCAGTGGTGGTAACGCAGTTAGAAGGAGATAGTCGTAAGGTTCGCCAGTCAATTATTATTGGTTCAGCAATTCCTTTGGTGATGTTTTTAGCTTGGAATGCTGTGATTTTGGGCAGTGTCAGCCCTGAGATGATTCATAGTACAACTATGTTTGACCCCATCCAAGTGCTGCGGGCTGGCGGCGGTGGAGAATTATTAGGAGTGTTAGTGTCTATTTTTTCAGAATTTGCGATCGCTACATCCTTTATTGGCTTTGTTTACGGTTTGTTAGACTTCTTCCAAGATATTTTTGCCAAGACACAAACCAAACCCACTAGCCGCTTACCTTTATATTCTCTGGTTTTACTACCACCCATCGGTTTAGGTGCAATTAACCCTGGCATTTTCTTCACCGCTTTAGATTTTGCTGGTACTTTTAGCATCTCAATTTTAGGTGGCATTATTCCCGCATTAGCCACCTGGAAACAACGTCAACAACTGCAACACACAAATCAGTTTGTTCCTGGCGGTAAGCTGACACTGATTTTAATGATAGGAATTGCAGTAGTTATGATATTGAAGGAAATTTTTGCGATGGCAAATTTCTAAGTGCTGTACACTTCGACTTCGCTCAGTGTACCTGCTGAGTTAAAGATTCTACTTCTCACCCTGCGTCCTGCCTCCACTTATGAACACTCCCCGCCTAGTCAAAATTAGTAAATTCTTAAGCAAATATCTCCGCCACCAACCAGAATCTTTAGGTATTCAACTTGCGCCTGGTGGTTGGGTTGCAGTGGATGAACTGTTAGCGGCTTGTGCTAAACATAAGTTTCCCATTACTCGCCAGGAATTAGCAGCAGTAGTCGCCACCAACGATAAACAACGCTTTAGTTTTGACTCTACAGGTACTTTAATTCGCGCTAACCAAGGACACAGCGTAGAAGTTGATTTACAATTACTACCTGCTGTCCCACCTGATGTGCTGTATCACGGTACTGGACACAAAGCTGTTGAGTCTATTTTGCAAACCGGACTCAGCAAAATGTCTCGCCATCATGTCCATTTATCACAGGATATAACCACAGCCAAAACTGTCGGCGCAAGACATGGTAAACCCGTAGTTTTTGCCGTGGATGCAGCGACTATGTATCAGGCGGGTTACATTTTCTACTGTTCTGACAATGGTGTGTGGTTAGTAGATGCTGTTCCGCCTGAATATCTCCGCCAGCTTTAAAATCTACTACTGGGGAAGAAGAGCAAATCTACTGCTTCACCAATAAATAAACCTGTTCCTGCCAAGAACGTTAACACCCGAAATGATTCTTTTTTGTCGAAGCCGGCAAAACGCATTTCTAAATCTGCTAACAATGTAGTTGCGATCGGTATTAAAAACAAACTAAACAATACTGACCAAGTTGCCACTAAAGCAACTGATGCACCTAAAGTTAAAATTACAATTAAAATTTTAGAACCAAAAGCCGTTAACTCTTCCAGCCAAGCATTACTTCTGCGGACAACAGCTATAGCCACAGCAGCAATAAAAGCTCCCACTAACCAAACAATGTGATGTACCGCCAAATACCATCCCAGTAAGGCATAAGCCAGCCACAAGAGTACAAGGGGCAGCATAGGAATCTTATGCACAAATCCCGCGTTCATATTGTTGAATAATAAAAACTTAAAAATTACTCACTTAAATTCTAATCAGAAATTGATTACAGCAATTTCTTGTCCATAGTACTTAATACTTTGTAAATATCTCATACAAAAATGCAAGACTAGAAAACATCAAAATCTGCATATTAATGCTTGCAATATTATAACAATTGTGCATTTCAACCATTGGAGAAATACTTTTATCCTCATACATAATAAAAGTATAAAAAAATACTTTTTTTTAGTATTATCAGAAAATCAGTTCACACAAAATTTACATAATTCATCAACTAATGATGACAACTAAAGCCTGCAAATAAGTTATTTATCGCTGAATCGACAGGAATGTAACCAACTTATGAACTTAAAGATTTAATAAAAATTTATAAAAAAGGTTGATTATATTTACTTAAGTAGTAGTATTTAATACTAACCTCATTATAAATAATTACTAAAAATTCTTATCATAAGTTAATTATATAGTCATAAATTATTTAACCTGAAAATACATGAAAGCAACTCGCGTTTTTCACCAACCACTCACCAACCCTCAACTGTGGTTATTAGGAATAGGCGGAGGTTTAGTTGCAATACTTTTAACAATAATTTGGAAAGCAGATGATGATTCTCATCTAGGAATGACAGTTTTAGCTTTATTAGCTGTCTTCTCACTATTAGGAGATAAAAAACATAAACTTAAATTAGAAAGTGATGTTATTTCTAGTATTTTAGGTACAGTTTTAATCGGCTTTGTACTTTGGTATAGTACACACTTTCCGTCTGGAAAATTATTTGCAGTTTATACTCATTTAGCGCCTTTTGTGGCGGCGTTGGGACTGAGTTTACTGGCTTCTGGCTGGCAGGGATTAAAGCAATATTGGCAAGAATTAGTAATTATTTTTTTTGCTGGTGTTCCTAAAGTCTTAATCTTTGCTTTATTAGATATTAAACCCCTATCTATTTTAACTGCCAAATTATCTACATTAATGCTTTGGTATGCTGGGTTTGACGTATATCTCCAAGATGTTTATATAAATTTACCTACAGGTGGAATTAAAGTAGCTGAAAATTGCGCTGGTATTGAGTGGATATGCCATCTTTTAGGGTTAGCTGTAATTGGTTTATTAATGTTCCCCCCAGAACGTAAAAAAAGAATATTTGTGCCGATAGTAGCTGTAATTATTGCTTTTATTGTGAACGCAGTCAGAGTGGCAATTTTAGCTGTTATTGCAGCGAATCAAAATCAGAATTCTTTTAAATTTTGGCATGTTGGAGATGGTTCTTTAATATTTGGGGTGATTACAGTCATACTTTTTGGTATATTTTACTGGCTCTTACTCAATCAAAAAGCAGAGAAAGACAAGAATATTACAAGGGCTGAAAGCTAATGGAGACTTGGAGTAAATTGCGGATTCTATTATTAGCTGTCACTCTAGGCTGTATAGTTGTAGTTTTTGTGAACGTTATCCAAAAGCAATCATTTAAAAAGCCCAAATTGGAGGAAATCAGAAGCGAAGTTTACATTGATAAACTTCATCCAACAGAAATCACAAGTCAGACTTAGATTTTATCGTGATATAACATTTGCTAGAAATTATGACCAAATCAAACACTGATAAATTGATTCCTGTAATTCAAGAGTTGCAGGAATTTGCCTTTAACCAAGTAGGCTCAATGACAATTTTGCGAGTCCTTGGTTATGGATTATTGTTATTAGCTTTATTCGATACGGTGGAAACTTTTGTGCCACCTAGCATTATGAATCCTGTTTGGGAATTTCAGACTTTTGGTGCATTAGTTGAAAGAATACCTGTAGCTTTAATTGGTTTAGCATTAGTATTTTTTGGTGAATTAAATGCTAGAGCTAAATGGGAATTTTTGGCTGTCAAATTGCTATCTTGGTTAAGTTTGTTATTGGCAATAATATTTATATTACTCATACCACTTGGTGTGAGTAATACTGTTAGACTTAGTAAACAAAGTTATAATCAAATTAACAACTTATCTCAGCAGCAAATAACTCAAGCTGAACAAGTTGAACAGCGATTGAGCCAAGCTAAACCAGAGCAAATCGAAAGTTTTCTGAAAAGTCAAGGTCGTTCAGTAGATGCAAGTAATCCACAAGAATTAAAAACAAAAGTTTTGTCTGAAGTTTCTCAAGCTAAAGAGAGAATCAAATTGCAAGCGCAAGCTAATCAATCGACTCAGCGATTAAACTTACTCAAAAATTCTGTGAAATGGAATCTTGGGGCTTTAGTTTCAGCTACTTTATTTTTTATCTTTTGGAAAAATAGCAGTTGGGCGAGAAGCAGGTGATAAGTGATAGGTGACAGTTAAGAATCGGTGTGAGGGTTTTGAATGTAAAGCAAAAAAATAGGGTAGACAATATTAAATTGTCCACCCTGTTTTAATTAATGCAAAACTTTATGTGATTAAACTTTTGCTAATTCTGGTGTAGGGCGTTTGCTGTTGCGGATATTGGTAATTGCTTCCGCATAATCTTTGGCGTTGAATACAGCAGAACCAGCAACAATTGCATTAGCGCCTGCTTCTAAAACTTGCCAGGTGTTGTTGGCTTTTAATCCACCATCAACTTCAATCCAGGGGTTGAGTCCGCGTTCGTCGCACATCTGGCGCAGTTTTCTAATTTTTGGTAATACGCCAGGAATGAAGCTTTGACCACCGAAACCGGGGTTAACGCTCATGATGAGTACTAAGTCACAAAGTTCTAGCACGTACTCAATAAATTCTAAGGGTGTGGAAGGATTAAGTACTACCCCTGCTTGTTTACCAAGTTCTTTAATTTGACCGAGTGTGCGGTGTAAGTGTGGGGAAGCATTATGTTCAGCGTGTACAGAGATAATATCTGCACCTGCTTTAGCAAAACCTTCGACATATTTTTCTGGTTCCACAATCATCAAGTGGACATCCAGAGGCTTTGTAGTAACCGGACGAATCGCCTCCACAACCAGAGGGCCTATCGTAATATTAGGTACAAAACGACCGTCCATTACATCAACATGAATCCAATCTGCTCCAGCTGCGTCTACTGCGCGAATTTCGTCACCCAGACGACTAAAATCGGCTGATAGGATAGATGGAGCAATCACAATGGGCTTTTCAGATCGGTTTTGGGTCATGGCTAGTGGGTTTTTAAGCGTCCTCGTCTGTAGGCATTGTAACAAAATGCTGTAACAAAATATTGAGTAATTCTCGTTAATTTAATTTTGCTTTGTCAGGAAATGGTAAGGGAGGAGATAAAGGAAGGGGGAAAAAAGAAGAACTATTGACCATTGACAAATGACTATTGACTATTGACCATTGCCTAATAACTATGAACAAAAAACTAAACTGGCTAATTTGGGGTTTGAGTGCTTCTTGTTTGAGTGTGCCTGTAATGGCTTCAGGTTTACAAACCTCTTTAGGAACAAATGGTATTGATGCTTTAAAACTACATCAGCCTCCTTACAATTTAATCGGTCGTAAGATAGCCATTGGTCAAGTAGAAATCGGTCGTCCGGGAATGTTTGGGTGGGATAAAGCGGTCTCAAAAAATCGCACGATATCTTTGGCGGCGGTTTTTTTACGCAATGGCCCGGCGAAATCAAACACGGGTGTTGACCCCCACGCTTATAATGTGGCTGGGGTGATGGTGAGTACAGATAAGGCTTTACCAGGGGTAGCACCAGGAGCGAGGCTGTATTCTTCGGCTGTAGGATCTACGAAAAATATGGGTCAGCCAGAAGAGTGTATATCAGCACAGCACATAGCACTACAAAACGGTGGCGATATCCGCGCGATTAACTTTAGCTTTGGCGAACCCCTCAACCGTGATCCACGACCGGATGCTGTTCTAGATGGGAATGCTTTGTTAACGATGTGTGTTGATTGGTCGAGCCGGGTTCACGATGTTTTGTATGCGATCGCCGGCAATCAAGGTAAAGGGGGTATTCCGATTCCTACAGATAATTTTAATGGAGTTAACGTGGCTTTTTCATCCCGACGGGGTGGAATTTTTAATAAAGTAGATGTTTCTAACCTGGCGGGGTTGAATCAGGGAGTGAGTGGTAGGTTAGCCGGAAGAGAGTTTAATGCTGATGGTCGTCGTGCTGTTAGTATAGTTGCGCCTGGGAGTAATATCCCTTTGCTGAATCCTGACGGCAAAATTAATAAAGCTACTGGTACAAGTTTTGCAGCACCGCATGTTACCGCAACTGTAGCGTTGTTACAAGAATTTGGCGATCGCCAACTCCGAACCAAAAAGTCTAACTGGAGTGTTGACAGTCGTCGTCATCAAGTGATGAAAGCAGTTTTACTCAACTCAGCCGATAAAGTCCAAGACAGTGGGAACGGCTTACGCTTAGGGATGACGCGGACACTCATCGATAAACAAAATCTCAATTGGTTAGAGTCTGATGCTTACAAAGACCCAAAAATTCCTTTAGATGCTCAAATGGGAACGGGTCATTTAAATGCTTTTCGGGCTTATCAACAGTTTAGTGCGGGTCAGTGGGAACCGACAAAAGCTGTTTCCGCAGTTGGTTGGGATTATCGCCAAGTCACGGCGGGAAATGTAGTTGATTATCAGTTAAGCAAATCTTTGAAGCAAGGAAGTTTTGTTTCTATTACACTGGCTTGGGATAGATTGGTTGAGTTGAGCGATCGCAATCAAAACCAGATGTTTGATATTGGCGAAAGCTTTAGCGATAAGGGGTTGAATAATCTTGACCTCTACTTAGTCAAAGCTGATGCGAAAAACTCTGAAACTGCTGCTGTTTGTTCTTCCATTAGCCCAATTGATAGTGTAGAACATATTTTCTGTCCCGTTCCGGCAAATGGTAATTACAAAATCCGTGTGCAGTTTCGCCAACAAGTCAACCTTCCCACTCAACCTTATGCTTTGGCTTGGTGGACGGCGAATTGAAAATAATAGGTTGTGTAGGGACGTTGTATGCAACGTCTCTACTTTTTATCACCTGCTATCAATAGACGTAAACGTTCGACATCTTTAACTGGTGGCGCACCAAACATCCGGGAATATTCACGGCTGAATTGTGATGGGCTTTCATAACCGACTTGATAAGCCGCATTCGCCGCGTCGGAGTTTTCGACAAGCATCAGACGACGTGCTTCCAAGAGTCTTAATTGCTTTTGATATTGCAGTGGACTCATGGAAGTAACTTTCTTGAAATGGTGATGGAAAGATGAAACCGACATACTCACCTGTTCTGCTAAATCTTCGATTCGCATTGGTTTGGTATATTCAGTTTTAATAAGTTTAATTACCTCAGCAATGCGCTGCATATTACTACCAGATGTAGCTATTTGGCGTACAGCTTCTCCTTGTTCACCTATTAATAGCCTGTAATAAATTTCTCGTATCATCATGGGTGCGAGGATGGGAATATCTTGGGGCGTATCTAAAAGCTTTGTGAGTCTGATGGCGCAATCAAGCAAAGATGACGAAGCATTACTAATGAATAAGCCTCTGACAGATTGTTCTTTTTTATCGATGTTTGGTCTGGTTTGGGTAATGATCTCACAGAGTTGAACCGGGTCTAAATTCAGCTTGAATCCTAAATAGGGTTTATCTGGTGTTGCTTCTACAACAAATCCATTAATAGGCAAATCAACGGAGACAACCAGATATTGACCTTCGCCATAAAAATAGCTTTCTTCACCCAGCAAGGCCTTTTTTTTTACCCTGAAGCACGATCGCTAAAATTGGTTGATAAACAGCGCAGATTGCTGTATTGGGTGACGACTCCCGCATAAATTCCATCTGAGGAATCGCTGTTTTATGAGTCCCGTTTCCTTTCGCAGTGGTGTGTTTTTCTATTAATGCTGCTAGTTGTTGACATTCAGCTATAACTGTCGTTTGCGTCAGTAGTTCCATCGCCATAATAATTTCCCATTCCCCTTCACTCACTCATTATACGAGTAAATCTTTGGAGGATTAGGCAAGGAATTGCGATCTTTGGGCATTTCAACATCTTGGTATTGCCAATATTATGAACATATACAAAAGGGCAGGCGAAAGAATTAGGCAACTAAGTCAGTTAGAGAAAATCAAGCCTCCCAAGATATATGTCTCTGAACATCAAGGAAAATTATTATGTTCAACGTGGAAAATAAAGTTATTGCCATCACAGGTGCTAGTAGCGGGATTGGAGAAGCGACTGCTAAATTATTGGCAAAACATGGTGCAAAAGTTGTTTTAGGCGCAAGACGAACTGAAAAGCTAGAAAAAATTGTTGCAGAGATTCACACCTCTGGCGGTCAAGCAGAATTCAAAGCTGTAGATGTAACCAGTCGCCAAGATGTGAAAGCGTTTATTGACTTTGCTGTGGAAAAGTTTGGACGGATTGACGTTATTTATAACAATGCAGGTATTATGCCTTTGTCGCGGCTCAACGACTTGAAAGTTGAGGAATGGGACAACATGATTAACGTCAACATTCATGGCGTATTGAATGGAATTGCTGCTGGTTTACCGATAATGGAAGCCCAAGGTAGTGGTCAGTTTATTAATACTGCTTCCATTGCTGCTCATGCTGTATATCCTACAGCTGCGGTCTACTGCGCGACAAAATATGCTGTGTGGGCAATATCGGAAGGACTGCGCCAGGAATCCAAAAATATCCGCGTCACAACAATTTCTCCTGGTGTAGTTGAGACGGAGCTTGGTTCTGATATTAGCCAAGAGTCAGGCAAAGATGCGTTAAAAGAATTCCGCAAAGTTTCACTGCAACCAGATGCGATCGCTCAAGCAGTATTGTATGCCGTGTCTCAACCAGATTATGTGGATATTAATGAAGTAATTGTCCGACCAACAGCCAGCCCTGTATAGTCCCGTTTCACTTTAAATTTGAATTAGATGATTAAATCCTGGCAATCAATGAGAATTTGAAAAAATATCTAGCCAGGGATAAATGCAGAGTTTTTTCTTTTATTTCTGTTACTCGGAAAGTAACAGAAGAGGGGTAAATACCTCTAATAATGGATGACTAGGTGATCAGGAAAGAGATTATGCTGAAAGATTCTATTTTCTCTTTCCAATTACTGACTAGGAGATTGTGAATGAAAACTAGAAAGCTAGGGAAACAAGGGTTAGAAATTTCAACTATCGGACTTGGTTGTATGGGAATGTCTGAGTTCTATAGTGGTCGTGATGAAAATGAGGCGATCGCCACGATTCATCGAGCATTGGAACTAGGTGTTAATTTTCTTGATACTGCTGATATGTACGGGCCTTTTACTAATGAGCAATTAGTAGGTAGAGCAATTAAAGGTTTCCGGGATCAAGTAGTTTTAGCAACCAAATTTGGCAATGTCCGTACTGAAGATGGTGGTTGGAAAGGAATTAGTGGCAGACCAGAATATGTCCATCAAGCCTGTGATGCTTCGCTACAACGCTTAGGAGTTGAAGTGATTGACCTCTATTATCAACATCGGGTAGATCCAACCGTACCTATTGAAGATACTGTAGGAGCAATGGCAGAGTTAGTGCAGCAAGGAAAAGTGCGTTATTTAGGACTTTCGGAGGCTGCTCCTGACACGATTCGGCGGGCTGCGGCAGTTCACCCCATTACTGCGCTACAAACAGAGTATTCTCTTTGGAGTCGAGAACCAGAGGATGAAATTTTGCCGACTGTGCGAGAATTAGGAATCGGGTTTGTTGCCTATAGCCCATTGGGAAGAGGGTTTTTATCAGGTGCAATTACCAGTCCTGATGATCTTGCACCGGACGACTATCGCAGACATTCTCCTCGCTTTCAAGGTGAGAATTTTTCTAGAAATCTGCAATTAGTAGAGCAAGTCAAGGTAATTGCTACCGCAAAAGGGGTAACTCCTAGTCAGCTTGCACTAGCATGGCTTTTAGCTCAAGGAGAAGATGTTGTCCCCATTCCGGGTACAAAACGCCGTACTTACTTGGAGGAAAATGTTGCAGCTACCGAAATTACCCTGACTGAACAAGAGTTAAATCAACTTGAAACTGTTGCACCCAAAAATGTGGCAGCAGGTGAGCGATACTCTGATATGAGTAGCGTTAACCGTTAATCTCTGTGAGTGCTAGAGTTTTTTAGATTTTACTTTTGATGAGCGATCGCTCAGAAATTTTCCTCTAAAAACCAGGTAGGGCGATCGCGTGCAGAATGCGTTGAGTGATAGCTATTCTATTAGATAGGGTTTTAGCAAAATTAGCAGGTGTCTAACAATCAACCACAGCAATGTGAACTATGCCAAAGACAGATGGAACATTTAACTGTCCATCACTTAGTGCCAAGACAAAATACCAAACGCAAGAAACAAGATCCAAGTCCAACAGTAAATATATGTTCTGCCTGCCATCGTCAAATTCATGCTTTATTTGATAACAAGCTACTGGCTAAAGAACTCAATACTCTAGAAAAACTCTCTAATGAACCACAAATGCAAAAATTCTTAGCGTGGGTAAAAAAACAAGACCCTGGTAAGCGAATTGCAGTTCATCGCTAAACAATAAAGTGCGACTTGCACCACTTATTAGCCCTAACGCTCTGATTGATATCATGTCCGCTTGATTACTTACAAAAACCGAAGAACCCCACCCCGCCACAGCTACGCTATGTCTCCCCTCCCCGTTGACGGGGAGGGGTTGGGGGGTGGGGTGGTGCAAAGATTGTGGGAATCACAACTAATTAACCGGACATGATATGACTGGTAGCCAGACTCCATGATTACTTCTAATTGCTACGACGTAATCTCATGTCCGGTAAAAGACTTATCATAAAGACCGCAGGGGGCAGGGAGCAGGGAGCAGGGGGAGAAAGAGTTTTGTCTTTCTGCACAGATGTGTTGAATCATCACTGATTTGCCTGACATGATATAAGCTAATTCATAGTCATTCAATTTCTTAATGAATTCGCTACTTTCCCCCTCCGGGTTCATCTCTAAAGTCTATTTCCCAATACAAAAGCGGCTAAAAATGCGATCTAAAACCGACTCGGTAACTTCTTCGCCTGTAATTTCTCCTAATGCTTGAATTGCACCACGCAAATCAATTGACCAAAAGTCTAGGGGTAATTGTTGAGCAATTGTAGCTTGTACTTGTTCTAAAGAAATTTTAGCTTGGGTTAAAGCAGCTGCTTGTCTTTGATTAATAGCTAAATCCATATCAGCCGCTTGAAGTTTGCCGAGTTGAACTTTTTCTAAAATTGCTGTTTCTAAATCATCTATCCCTCGATTTTGCGAAGCGGCGGTGAGGATTTGAGATTGAATATTGGGAATTTTAGATTGTAGAAGTTGGCTTGTAGTTTCATCCACTAAATCAACTTTATTAATGACTAAAATTAGGGGACGATCTTGTACTTGGGCGTAAATTTCTTGGTCGCCTTCTGTCCAACCTGCACTCGCATCGATGGTGAATAAAACTAAATCGGCTGCACTAGCAGCACGGCGCGATCGCTCCACACCGATTTTTTCCACTTGGTCGGCGGTTTCTCGAATACCTGCTGTATCTAGCACTTGTACAGGAATACCACCCACCACTAATTGCGATTCCACTACATCGCGGGTTGTGCCAGGTAAATCGGTGACAATGGCGCGATCGCTCCGGCTCCAAGCATTCAATAAGCTCGATTTACCCACATTCGGACGACCGACAATTGCCACTTTTAAGCCTGTACGCAACAATTCCCCTTGATCTCTAGTTGTTAATAAATGAGTAATTTCTGCGGCAATCTTTTCTATTGCTGATATGATGCCTTTATCATCCAACGGGGGTAAATCTTCCTCAAAATCAATTCGCGCTTCAATCTCTGCCAAAATATCCAAACAGTTGGCGCGTAACTGGCGGATGGGATGAGCTAACTTTCCTTGTAAACCAGCTAAGGCAGTTTGGGCGGCTTGGGGAGATTTCGCGCCGACTAAATCAGCAATACTTTCGGCTTGGGTTAAATCGAGTCTGCCATTTAAAAATGCCCGTAAGGTAAATTCTCCCGGCTGTGCTAGTCTTGCGCCATTTTCCAGACATAATTGCAAAACCTGTTGAACAGCAATAATTCCACCATGACAATGAAATTCCACCACATCTTCACGAGTGTAAGAACGCGGTTCTTTCATTACTAGTAGTAAAGCTTCATCTATTAGTTGTTGCGTCTGGGGATGACGGATATACCCATAGAGGATGCGGTGACTTTCCCAAGCTTGCTTTCCGGGGGCGTGAAATAATGTTTGGGCAATAGCCATTGCTTGGGAACCAGAGACGCGCACAATACTGACACTACCTTGTTGGGGGACAACAGCAGTAGCGATCGCGGCAATGGTTCCAGTAGTGGCAAATATTTCGGACATTGTTTATTTATCTCACGCAGAGGCGCAAAGGCGCAAAGGTATTGTGGAGAGTTAATTTTTACGTGCTAGGGTCAAGCCGTCGGCGATGGGAATTAAACTGAGGGTGATGCGGGAATCTTGGTGGAGTTTTTGGTTGAAAGCGCGGATTTTTTTTGGTGCGATTGTCTTGGACTTCGGGATCTGCAACTCTACCTGACCATAAAACATTATCAATGGCAATCAATCCACCCGGACGGACTAGTTGTAGCGATCGCTCATAGTAACCATCATAGTTACTTTTGTCAGCATCGATGAAGGCAAAATCAAAGGTTTCGGCTTCACCACTGGCTAATAAGCTATCCAAAGTTTCCAGTGCTGGGGCGATATGTAAGTCTATTTTTTCAGCGACTCCGGCTTGTTGCCAATAACGACGAGCGATCGCGGTAAACTCTTCACTAATATCACAAGCTACGACTTTGCCTGTTTTTGGTAGTGCTAACGCCACAACCAAAGTACTATAGCCCGTAAACACCCCAATTTCTAAAGTTTTCTGCGCTCCTATTAACTTCACCAGCAAAGACATCAACTGCCCTTGTTCTGGTGCAATTTGCATCCTTCCCATTGGATGTTGGGCGGTTTCTTGGCGTAATTGCGTTAATATTTCTGCTTCCCGCACAGAAACAGATAGCAAATATTCATATAAATTTTCTTCTAAACCCAATGTTTTATTAGTCATCAAGATAAAATGTGTTGTAGTTGGGAATACATAGCAATTTTAAATTACTGAGGCATTACGCTTCAAAATTATTAGTTGAAACTGGGTATAACGCCTGAATATAACCATCCTAAATCATTTACAAACATCTCTCCCTTGCCTCCCTTGTCATCCTTGTCTCTCTTATCCCAAATAGAACTGCTATCATTTCACCCTTCAGATTGAGTTAGCAGATAATCGCTTTCCATCTAGAGAGTGATTAATACTTATAAGTTAATAGATACCTTAAAAACAGATGAAGAGACTTAAATTCTTTATCGATAAGTAGAGTTGTGTACTTTGTTTTCCGTGGTCAGATTAAGAGCGTGTTTAGGGTGTGGGGAGCATTAATGTCAGTAGATTAAATTTGGCTAATATCCGGGGTAAAAATGCAGCCATTTACTATATGTAAGTGAAAGCAAAATCTATTAGTAAACCTTGGCTTGAGTTTTCGATCCAAGGTTTATTTATTCATGTTTAACAAAGCTTCTGTTTCTGACTTTTATATCGGCGAATTTTGGCACAATATTAATTGTAGGGACAATGCGATGACAGTATCAACACAAAAAGAAACATTACAACCACCACAGCAGCAACAACCACCAGGTACTGAATCTGAGATGCAACCAAGACCTAAAGCTGATGATGAACAGTATCGGGGTAGTGGTAAATTAAAAAATAAAGTCGCATTGATTACAGGTGGAGATAGTGGTATTGGTCGGGCTGTAGCGATCGCATTTGCTAAAGAAGGTGCAGATGTAGCGATTGTTTACCTCAACGAACACGGAGATGCAAAAGAAACCAAAAGTTTGGTAGAAGAACAAGGACGGCGGGCGCTAACAATAGCAGGTGATATTACCGATGAAACTGTTTGCCAAAACGCGATTCAACAAACTCTAGGTGAGTTTGGTAAACTGGATATCCTAGTAAATAATGCAGCGGAACAACACCCCCAAAAAAGCATTGAAGATATTACCAAAGAACAATTAGAACGGACTTTCCGCACTAATATTTTTTCGATGTTTTACTTAACCAAAGCAGCATTAAAACATTTGAAAAAAGGTAGTTCTATTATCAATACTACCTCTGTAACTGCTTATAAAGGCAATCCCCAATTATTAGATTACTCTTCTACCAAAGGTGCGATCGTCGCTTTTACTCGTTCGTTATCCCAAAATTTGGTAGAAAAGGGAATTCGGGTCAATGCAGTAGCACCCGGCCCTATTTGGACACCATTAATTCCCTCAACTTTTCCTGAAGAAAAGGTCGAGACTTTCGGTAAACAAGTACCCATGCAAAGAGCAGGACAACCAGAAGAAGTCGCACCCAGTTATGTATTTTTAGCTTCTGATGATGCTTCTTATATATCTGGTCAAGTCATTCATGTAAATGGCGGAGAAGTTATTAACGGTTAATTTTAGAAGGACTGACGCACAAAGATTTTTTGTGAAGATTGGGTATAGGGATTTTGTATACATCCCTATACCCTAATCCCCAAGAATATGAAGGAAGTGGTGAGGCGTTGCATAGTAGAGTTATTACCTCACCACTTCCTTTCATCAGTATGTTTTCACCTGCTTATCTCCAACTGAGTCATGTTTTACGCGCCCTGGTTGATATTCCAGGGGATGAATTGGCAAAATTACCCCAAATCTTTCAACAACTCAGTTGCAGAACTGGAGAGTTTTTCATACGTGCGGGGGAAGTTCCGCAGCAAATTGGATTTGTGGTTTCGGGGATATTTCGTCTTTATTATGTGAATGTGGCAGGTACTGAATTTACTAAATCATTTTGTCCAGAAAATCATTTTGTGACTGCCTATAGTGCGCTAATTTTAAAACAGCCTGCTCAGTTTTTTTATTGAAGCTTTAGAAGATTCATTATTGTTAGTTACAGATTATAATCAATACGTCCAACTATGTACAGCACATCCATGTTGGGAGGCTGTGAATCATAAATTAGTTGAGGCGTTGTTTATTAAAAAAGAGAGGCGGGAGGCGGAATTACTTCTAGATGATGCCACCACCAGATACCAAAAGTTTTTGCAAGAGTATCCTAAGTTAGAACATAGAGTTAAGCAATATCATATTGCCTCTTATCTAGGTATTTCGCCTGTTTCACTCAGTCGGATTCGGAAAATTCTCCAGTCGAATTAACATAAGTTAATGACTTCGCCATTGTTTGGAATTACATCTAAAGAAGATGTTATGAAATGCGATCGCTCAAAACTGGCAATGGTGAAGACAAAACTACATCCTTTTATCCTCTACACAGGCTTTCTGGCATTTTTGGGCTTCGGAGTCCTAAATTCAATTATGCCGACGTTGGTGATCGCTTTTACGGTTGCTGTCAAACTATTTGTACAAAAGTCTTCCATGTCAACTCAAGGCAATACAGTATTAATTACGGGAGGTTCTTCAGGAATTGGCTTTGCATTGGCTAGAAAATTTCTCCAAGCCCACAATACAGTCATTATTACTGGACGTGATGCCCAAAAATTAGCTGAAGTCAAAAAAATCTTGCCGGAAATTATTACAGAAGTTGCTGATTTACGAGATTTAAATGCTTTACAACAGCTTGTTAATCGCTATCCAAATGTAAACATATTGATTAACAATGCCGGGATTCAATACAACTATGAATTTGTCAACCCCGAAATTTCCCCTGAGTTAATTGAAGAAGAATTACGCACCAATTTAATTGCACCATTACAATTAATTAAACTGATGTTACCTCATCTGTTGTCCAAGCCAAATGCTGCGATTGTGAATGTATCTTCTGGCTTGGGATTAGTACCGAAACAAACTGCGCCTGTTTATTGCGGTAGTAAAGCAGGATTACATATTGCCACTAAAGCCCTGCGCTGGCAACTGGAAACCACATCAATTAAAGTATTTGAAATTATTGCCCCTTTAGTTGATACACCAATGACTCACGGTAGGGGTAAAGGGAAAATTTCACCAACAGCATTGGCAGATGAATTTTGGCATAATTTTAGGTGCGATCGCTATGAAATGCGAATCGGTAAAACCAAACTGCTGTTTTTCTTCCAACGTTGGTTTCCCCAAGTCGCCGAGAAAATTCTCCGCTCTGGAATCTAGATTGATTGCAGCAAAGCTAATCAGTAAACTTTACAAACATCTTTCTCCCTGATCTACCTTGTCTATTTTGTTCATCTATCAAATAGAATTGCTATCTATTAATATGGATTTCTCAATTTTTGCTGTAATCTGAGTGTGTCTATTTCTTGTCTTTGTTGTAGCCTGAGTCTGTCTCTTGCCAATTGTTCAAATTTTTGTGATCTAAATTGATTTTCTAAGCGAAATTGTTCGATTCGATGTTGTTGTTGCAATCTAAATTCATCTTGTCGCTGTCTAAATCTTTCCCACAATTCTTGAGAAGGAGACTGTCTTTTTACCTGTTTTCTTTTTTGCTCTAGAGATTGTTGATTGATAGTTTGATGAGTATTAGCCTTTACAGGCGCATTCATTCCTAAATTTGTTGTCACAATAGCTAGAAGTAACCCTGATTTGATTTTCGATAAATTATTCATACATAGGACTCATATTTAATTTCTGAAAAAAACAGTACATTCAAAAATGCTCTTTCCTACTCCCTACCTATACAGATAATTTCAAAAATCAAACCGACTTGCTATATTTTGCTTTGCGCTTCGATTTAGGTGGCGTTCTATGCGCCCCAAAGTATTTCTCACTCCGATAACGTAGCCATACACGTAACACTTGCGGAATCTGCTTCTTTTTCTTCCTTAGTTAGTTTGTTGTAAAGAGCTAATGCTCGTTCACGTTCACCTCGACAAGCAGCATTGTTATGAGCATCCCAATAGCTACGTGCAACGCGGATTCGCCGACAAACTTCTTTTAAATTAACGCTTCTCCGACAAGTAAAGTTTCTTGTTTTGTCATTTTGCAAGATACTGTGATTTTTTTCACTTATTACTAATAATATCCTAGCGATTTTGGCTGATATCAGCAATTACAATTCAATTTTTCATAACTGCCGGACTCAACATTATCGGTGTCGGAAACTCACTATGTTGTTTTCTCCTATTGACTGAATGTTTTCGGTAAGTGCCGTGCTAAAGTTATTGTTCTTGCTGCCATAAATAAAGACATAGATAGCCATAGTAGATGACTATTACGGAAATACCAAGCTGTAATTGCTAAGGGAATAAAACCAATTGCTGTGGCTATTAGCATTGCTTGGCGTAGGATATGACCTTGAGTTAATCCTAAAAAATAACCGTCTAGTGCATAAGCAATTGAACCAAATCCTAAAACTGGTAGTAACCAAGGAACATAAACGCGCAATTTATAAATAATTTCGGCATGATTTGTCAGTAATCCTAAAAGTTGTTCTGGAGCCGAAATAAATATAGTGGCGGAAGTTAAGCCTATAATTAAACTACTAATCAAAGAAATTTTTAACAGTTGTTTTAAATAATTAGTATTGCCGCTACCTTGAGAAATTCCAGCTAAACTTTCAGTAGCGAATGCCAAACCATCAATGAAATATGCTGCCAAGCCAACGATTTGCATAAGTACGGTATTGGCTGCTAAAACTTCAGTTCCTAAACTTGAACTTAAGTTTGTAAATATCGCCATTGTTGATATCAAGGCAAAAGTCCGAATAATAATTTCTCCATTGAAAATTAAGGCTGTTTTTAGGGCTGATAGATCAAAGAATTTTTTCTTGAAAGCTTGTATATTTTGCCATGAATTTTCTTGATAAAACAGCCCGAAACCTACTATAAACATGAGATATTGACTCATGGCTGTAGCTAAACCTGCTCCTCTACTTTCCCAACCAAATTGCACAATAAATAGATAATCAAGGAATACATTCGTAAAGTTACCGATGACTGAAAGTAACAGAACTTTACTACTTTTTGCCTGCCCTAAAAACCAACCAATCAAAACAAAATTAATCAGCGTAGCTGGCGCACCCCAAACTAAAGCATTATAGAATTCCATACCAGATTTTTTGACTTCTGGTGCTGCGCTTAAAATTGCAAAACCTAATATTTGTAAAGGTTGTTGCAAGATAATAATGGTAATTCCTAATAGTAAAGCTATAATTCCATGCTGTAACCCAATTAACACCACCGCTTGATTATCTTTACGTCCGATCGCCTGGGCAACCATTCCAGTTGTACCCATACGTAAAAAACCAAATGTCCAGTAAATATAATTAAACAAAATGGTTGCTAATGCCACACCTGCTAAATGATGAATTTCTGTTAAATGTCCTAAAAACATGACATCTAATAGTCCAGCTAGGGGAACCATTAAGTTGGAAATTACATTTACAGATGCAAGTTTGAAAAAACGGCGGATGAATTTTGAAGGTTGATTCAAAATAAATCAGATGTTCAGATGAATAAATTTAGAGATTACTAATATAGCGTTTCCTCGTTTGCTGAGGTAAAAATTTATCTGTTTCCATCTGCGGTTAATTCTTCTTGCTTATACCTCATTAGAATAAAAATCAAGGATTTAGAACCCGCGTAGGCGGGTTTTGTCTGGGTGCAAAATGAACCGCGACTTTAGTCGCTTGGTGTAAGATATGTATACATATAAACTACAAACCGACTAGTTCTCGTGATTCATAATCAGTCAGTTGTTGTGCGATCGCTAATCTTGCCTCTAACTTCGCTACACTAAACTGGTTACGCAGATATTCTAAATGCGCGATCGCATTAGCTTTTTCTACAGTCAGTTGAATTTGGCTATCCACCGCTTTTTGATATTCGTGATTCAACAGTAATACCTCAAACCGTCGCGCCTTGCGTTGAGCATCATTTTTCAAATCCACATCAAAAGCCGCCGCGCGATCTGCATTTCCTTCAAAGCGGTTAATTTGCTGCTGTACTGCCATCAATTGCGAGTCTAGTTCATTTACACGTTGAGCAGCCTGAGCGATCGCAGATGGATAATGATTCATTTGCATCATCAAATAATCTTCCTCTCAAAATCTCAATTCATCACATAGCAAAAGACATCTCAGAAGTATGTCTAAATACGTAAGTATTCAGAACACAGAATACAGAAGTCATCACAGTTTAATGACTCATGGTTCTAGACTATGAGAATCTCTGTCTAGCAAAAGCTTGATTTACCAAGCATTCTGTATTCTGACTCCTGACTCCTGAATTCTTACCTAAATACTTCTATTTCTCTGCTTTCAAACTTCTTCTGGAGTAGGGAAAAAATAGTCACATCTTGAAATCAAAAAGATGCTTTTTGGCGTAGAAAACTATAACCTGTACTTGATATATCTATTATAGTAAAAATGTACCAAAAGCGCCACAAAAAACCGCATTTGCAAACTAGATTTATACAGAATTTAGCTAACATTTTCGCTCAAGGTACTCCAGCTCCCTTGTCCCCCTTGTCTACCTTGTCTCCCTTGTCTCCCTCTTATCCCTCAATGACTGCATAGACCAAAGACCAATTACGTAATCTTACTTAATATTATCTCAACAGAGTATTAGTAAAATCTTAATCATCACCTAAATTTATTGGGTTAAGTAAATTTTCGGTATTACTCTCAAAACCAGTGCTTATCAACTCCCAAACCAGACTAATTGCAAAAGCAAATTTTTGTTTTTTCAGTAAAAAACAAAAAGAATAGGCGATTTTAACTTTCTAATCCTGATTTACTTTTCCCTACTCTAATTTATGCAATCAGTCTACACCAGCCTCATCTAACTGGTGTCTCTCCAAAATTGTCATTAATTGTTCCCATACCCAAAAAAGCACTTTTCCTAACAGCGCCGTCATTTTGCGTGTTTAGCGAAAGTAAGCAGCCAAAAAGCTTGCTCATATTGCTGACACAACCAAAATTAATAGGAGTGAGATAAACAATGGCTACCTTTAACGTCACCAACACCAAAAGCAGTGGTCTTGGTTCATTTCAGCAAGCAATTTCAAATGCCAACGCCTCAGCTGGTAAAGATTTAATCAGATTTACAGGCGGACTCTTCACAGACAACATCGCCGATACTATCAGCCTTGGCGGTAGTAGTTTGCTCATCACCGATGACTTAAGTATTGATGGTAGAGGTTCAAACTTGCTCACCATCAGCGGTAACTACAATTTTGCTCAAGATAACAACATATCTCGTGTATTTGAAATTGCTAACGGGATCACCGTTGACATTGAAGGATTAACAATTGCTAATGGCTATGCGACAGATACAAGAGGAGGTGGCGGCGTTTACAATGCTGGCAATCTGACATTAAGAAACGTCACCGTTAGCAATAACTTTTCTGGTGGTCAAGACAGTTCCGGGAACAATGGTGGTGGCATTTATAACTCCACTTCTGGAGTTTTAAGGCTTAACAACAGTACAGTCACAGCTAACTACGCAGGTCAAGTTGATGCTGAGGGTATATTCTATGCAGGTGATGGGGGTGGCATCTATAACGCTGGTATCGTCACTTTGAACAACAGTGCTATTAATGGCAACTCTGCCGGGTACTACAATGATTCCTACTTCCCTGATAACTTAGGCAACGGTGCAGGTATATATAACACTGGTACTTTAACAGCTAACAACACCACCATCAACAATAACAGAGGCACAGGTGATGGTACTGGCCTCTACAGCACCAACGTCGTAACTTTGAGTTATAGCAGTGTTAATAACAATGAATCAAGCAACCAATACTACAACGCATTCAGTGGCATTGTGAGTACTGGTAGCCTCACCATTAAAAATAGTAGCGTTAGTAATAATGCAGCGATCGTAGTTGGTGGCGCTGGAGCTGGCATTGATAGTTCAGGTACATTGATTATCAGCTATAGCAAAATAGATAATAATTCTTCTTATTGGTCAAGTGGAGTCATCCATTCAGGAACTCTAACAGTAACTAACAGCTCGATTAATTACAATAGCGGCAGAAATTCCAGTGGACTTATTGCTACTGGCACCAGCAAAATAGACAAAACCACCATCAATGGCAACTATTCATACTACGACTTTAGTAATGCTGGTCTTATTCTTTATGGTATAGCAACGGTAAGTAATAGCAGCATCAGTAATAACTCGTCAGACTACGGCAGTACAGGTCTCAGTAGTATAGGTCTTAGAGGCAGTAGCAACGTCATAGTGAGCAACAGCACTATCAGCGGTAATATAGGGGGTTTAAATGTAACGGAAGATATTAATAGCAGCGGCATCTATAACTCGGCATCTAGCAATCTGACAGTTATTAGAAGTACTATCACAGGCAATTCCAATGCAGAGGGAGCCGCAAACGGCACGATTGTTAATAATGGCACCATAACCATCATTAGTTCTACTATCAGCGATAACTCAGCAGGTTTAGGAGGTGGTATTCTTAACAACGGTACTGCATTTGTAATTAATTCCACTATTAACAACAACACCGCAGGAATTGGCGGTGGAATTTACAACTTAGAGACTGGCACTCTAACTCTAGTTAACAGTACCATTAGTGGCAATCAGTCATACTCCGAAGGTGGCGGAATCTACAACTCTGGCACTTTAACCGTTAGCAATAGCACGATCGCCCTCAACAAGTCTTACTATGATGAAGAAAACACTGTATCTAGCGGTGCAGGCATTTACAACGCAGCCACAGGTACAGCCACCATCAAAAACAGCATCATAGCAGGCAATAACGATGGTATTCCTGGTGCTGTTAACCCCGATGTCGTTGGTAACTTTATCAGCAACGGCTATAACCTCATTGGCAACCTTAATGGTAGTACTGGCTTTAACTCCAGCGAACAACTACAAGTCAGCATTTCTCAAGTTATTGATACTATCCTGCGTGACAATGGCGGCCCAGTCAAAACCCACGCCTTAGTTTATGGCAGTCCCGCCATTAATGCGGGTAATAACGCCGATGTCCCTGCCGACATTGCAGACTTAGACAGAGATGGCAATACTACCGAAAGAGTACCTTTTGATCAACGTGGTAGTGGTTATCGACGTATTTTGAATGGTCGAGTAGATATTGGAGCTTATGAAGCCTCTGTAATTAATGGCACAGCATATTCTGACAATCTCCGAGGTACGGCTGCTAATGATTTGATAGCAGGCTTGAGAGGCGCAGATATGCTAACAGGAGGTGCGGGTGCAGATAACTTTGTTTATACCAGTCTAGCCGATAGCGGCGATACAATTACTGATTTTGCCATTGGTACAGATAAAATTGTCTTACAAGCACTCTGGCGGAGTTTAGATTTGAGCAACTTGAACTTTGCCACAGCAATTGCCGGCGGTTACTTACAGTTACAAACAGCAGGAACAGACACCTTAGTTTTAATTGATCTAGATGGTACTGCTGGTCAACGTGTGGCTTTAGAGTTGGTAAGGTTACGCAATGTATCTGCGAACGCTTTAAACGACTCTAGAAATTTTGTGTTTTAAAGTCATGAGCATACAGACGCTGCATTGCAACTTCTGTATGCTCATGATTAACTATGCCGCTTCTCTCATCGGGGATTGGATAGCTACCTCTGGAAAAGAAAGTGAAAGTTGTTCAGCTTGCGGTACTGCGGCTTGTTCTAATACCTGTATTTCAATATTTACGCTGATTAAATAACTTCCTGTATCAGCACCAACTGCTTCGGCAATTAATCGGGAGAAGTCTGGACGTTTTGCAGTCAGTGGGTCACGTAAAATACAGCGATCCCATTCGTGCTTGGCAGTTGGATTGAGATTGAGAATGTAATGCTTGATCATAGTTGCACTGCACTAGGATTTGTGGACGCTACATCTATTATAGTACAAATGTACTGTATTGCCCAGAGGTTGTTTCACGTGCCAATTAATTTAGGTGGGCAATTTTGCCCACCCAACAAGATTTTGACTATTGACTATTAACTGGAAGAGGCAGGGCAAAGATTATCCCCTCTGCACCCTGCCCCCTGCTCCTTTTCCTCTTATTGACCATTGACCATTGACTCATCACCCTTGCCATTCATCTGTGCATTCAATAGCTGTGCATCATTTACCCAGATGGCTTGTTGTGGTACTGGGATATTAATTCCAGCTTGGTCAAGGGTAATTTTGAGGCGGCGGCGATATTCGCGGGCGACATCCCATTGTTTGAGAGGTTGGGTTTTAATCCAAACACGAATAATTAAACCACGATCGCCAAAATTATCAATACCCAAAACTTGCGGAGTTTCAATAATTTGATGTTGCCATTGCCGATCTTGATCCATTTCTAAAGCAACTTTTTTAATCAACTCTAAAGCGTAGTCTACATCAGCTTCATAGGCGATGGGAACAGTTAAATCGGCCCGTGACCAACGGCTAGAAAGGTTGGCGACAATTTTAATTTCACTATTGGGAATTGTGATTAAACGTCCTTCAGAATCTCTTACTTGTGTCATCCGCAAGTTGAGATTTTCCACTAAGCCTCCCACATTGCCAACATTAATCACATCGCCCAACGCATACTGGTCTTCCAAAATAATCAAGAAGCCGTTAATTGCATCTTTAATTAGGTTTTGGGAAGCCAAAGATACAGCCACACCAACTAAACCTGCACCTGCGAGTAGAGGAACAATATCTATCCCCAGAGACACAAGGGCAGATAAAATCCCAACTCCTACCCAAATAATAGTGACAATACTTTTAGTCACGCCTGAAAAGGTAGAGACTCGTAAACGCAGACGTTCAGAAGTGTCTGAGGTTAATAAAGCACCACTACTGATGAGTGTTGTTGTGAAGCGATCAATTAAAGCATAACTGAAACGGATAGCAACATAAGTCCCCAAGGCCACAATAGCAAGTTTTAAAGGAATTTGAACCGCGGAGAGAATGGCTACTTGAAACGGCCGAGTGTAGGGAAATAACCCCAAAATCAGAAAATTGCCCCCTCCCCAAATTCCAGCTTGGGTTAACTGAAACAAACGTTTCTTGACTTCTTGAAAATGACGATGTTGCTGTTGATTCAGTTGAGTAGTAATTGGTTGCGCTGTTGAAGAGATTGATGGAACTGGCTGTGCTGTTTCTTTGCGAGACCGACGCTGCCAATAATATACACCCCAACTTGTGACTATCATTACCAGGCCAATGCCAGCAGCAATTTTACCTTGATTGAGCAGATATTGAGTTTGTCGTTCTTGCTTTGCCCGTTGTAAGTTTTCTTGTATAACATCAGCAATTTGATTCGCTGATATCAGCTGATCTTCCTGTCTGATTTCTGCATCCTCAGTGGTGACAGTCATTAGATAATCACCATTCACCTGAATGACAGGTATTTCGTTAACTTTCCGCACCTCTACCTTGACTTCTGTTGCTGAGGATTGAAAGTAATTCTGGCTAATTTGATTCAAATTCCGCTGAATATTCTGTAAACGCTCTGGCAAATTAGTTTTGGTGGCGCTGATTTGAAATAAACGACGACCATCTAGATAAATCCAACCAGAAACATTTCTATTCTCAGATTCATTACTCAGACTGCTGGGAGTTTGCAACAGTGGTAACAACGGAATCTGTGCGGTCACTGGTGTTACAGCAACAACAGAGACTGTTATTGAACCAAAAATTGCCAAAAAATGCCAACGCACTCCAACACCTCCTTGAAGAAAATCTATTTTTGATTACTTACTTAGCCATACTCCAAAATTGACTTTAGTAATTGTACCTATCTAAAGTTAAGTTTTCTGCTTAAAGATTGCAAATTATCACATTTACTGATTTTTAATTCTTTAGATAGACGACATTTATTTTCATCAACTTTTGGAGATAACTAAGCAGAATCTGTGATTATACTCTCACAAAAAATAAATTAAACCAAAATCTAAATAGCTCGACATTGTTGGGTTTGGTTTCGGCTTATACCAATTTTTTATGAAGCTGCATAGAATCCGATCTCTCCTCAGATCAGGTACACTCAATGTCCCCGGAATCGTCGGTTTGGGGGAAGCTTGCAGATTGAGAGTGTTGGAAATGGAACAAGATGAAAGTGCGATCGCCATTTTACGAAATCAGCTACAAAACCAACTCCAAGCTGCTATTCCCGATTTAGTGGTGAATGGAGACTTAAATAATCGTTTATCAGGTAACTTACATATTTCTATTCCTGGTATTCCCAACAGCGCCATTATTGCTAGAGTTCGTCATCAATTAGCTATTTCCACTGGTGCAGCTTGTTCATCAGGCGTTGTTGCAGCATCTCAAGTTTTAACAGCAATGAATCTTTCAGAGAATATAGTTGAGGGAGCCTTAAGAATTGGTATGGGAAAATTTACTACTAGAGAAGAAATAGAAAAAGCATCATCTTTGATAATCAGTGCAGTCAATCAAATTCAGAGCATAAGGTAAGCAATCCGCTATAATTCAAAAATTTAAATACTGAAAGTAAATAAACAGCCAAGAAATAAATTTCTGGCTGCCAATTTAAATTCAGTTCAACTTTTACTCTTTATCCTGTGCCTTCAAACGCAAGATTTACTCTGACTGAATTGGGTTATCTTTAGGATTAACTAACTTCAGTAATTTTTGCTTAATCTGAGCGTCAAAAACTTCCCATTTCATCTTGGCGTAGGCTGGATTTTCGTTACTACCAGAGAGGAAACCCATTGGAATTTCAAAACCGCCAGCACTGGTTCTACCACCGCCAAAAAAGCGTCCGGTGCTGTCTTGACCAAAGGCTTCTTTGATAAATTCGTCGGGGTCGAGGGTGAGTTTGGTGGTTCTCAGGGAACCAATGACGACTTCAAGTTCATCGTCTTCATCGTGAACGATACCATAAACTACGGCGGTGTGGACGTTTTCTTCTGTGACTAAGAAATCAGCTGCTTGGGGAATAGCATCGCGGTCATCGTAGCGCAGATAACCAACGCCAGCGATGGAAAAGTTATTCTGGACGATGCGGTTTTTGAGCGATCGCTCAATTACATCCATCACCCGCTTAGAACGGTTCGCCTGAAGAATCGCGTTTAATAATTGAGCATCATAAAATCGACTCAGGTAAGCAGCCGCCATAAAATCTTCTTCTTGTGCTTGCATCAGTCGATTTGTATCCGATCGCAAGCCGTGCATCAAGGCTGTGGCACATTTAACGTGTTGGCTAATGCTGCTGTCTAAAGCGAGTAACCCAGATTGTAAATACTGGGTAAAAATTGTTGCTGTCGCTCGTACATAAGGACGAACATCAACAAACTCTGATTTGAGTTCCGATTGTAAGCTGTGATGGTCAATCACTGCTACTAAAGGCATTCCTGACTGCTGTACAGCAGCTAATAACTGACTGGTGGTTCCCTGGTTATCAATGAGTACAAAACCTTGATAACATGACAAATCTTTAGATTTGACATTTTGCGGTGTCCAACGCTGTGCCGGTAAATTTGTCAGCTTGACTAAGGCGATATTTTCTTGATGGCTTAATGTCCCAGCATAAATAATTTCACACTTAATATCATATTGTTGAGCGATTAGCTGGTAAGCCCAAGCACAGGAAAGCGCATCAGGGTCAGGAAAATCCTGCAAAATAATTAGCTGGCGCTCATGTCTATGCGCTAATAAGGTCTTTTGCAGTTCCTCTGCTTTTTGAAAGGCTAAGGAATTGTTACGACCGAGATAAACATTCACCCCATCGCTGGTAGATGATGGTAAGGATGGCCGATTCAGTGGTAGTTCAACTACTTCTTGGTGGTCTACCTCAGCATCTTCTGGATTTGGTTCTGTGGTCAATGAAAAACTCTCTGACTGCTTCAAGGAAGAATTTAGTTGCATAGAAAACATCTTTGTTAAGTGTGAGGCTTGATTGATTGAGAAAGTTACAATCAGGGTTTTACTGATTTAGCCACACATCTTGATCTTCGCAAAAATATAGAATCCTGGGGATACGTATCTTGGTGTATTTTTTGTCAAGATAACCCGGCAAAATTTTATGAAGTTCTGCCAAATTACATATAACGGCAGAAAGTCAATGTTTCAGTGTTGTGATCAAACTCTAATTTTTCCCTTCCCTAGACCATTTTCTCAGTTGGAGAGAATTTTTGACGCAAGTCTAGATTTTTTTTGTTTATGGATATACAATAAAAGACTGTTAAATTATTTAGGCAAATGCCAGCACAGTACTTGTACAGCTACTGTTGGGTAATTACCCTGAGCAGCTGCAACTCCTAATATAGGATGCAACACCAATTATAGTAGTATGTGAGCAACCTAACTTATCGCTATCCCAACAAGAGACAAAACCATCACACCAACAAACAACAGGCTGTTGTGGCTATGTCTATTTAGGGTGGAGTTGTTAGCGTCAAAGACCTATCACATATTTTTGCCATTCTTGATGCAGTCCACTTTTAAGATGCTTACTAACCTCAAAATAGAGGCTGCTGTAAGGTTGGCGGGGTAAATGACGCAGCAGCATGTGAGCTTCTTGAGGCGTGCGATTGCCTTTTTTCACATTGCAACGGACGCAAGCCGTAACGATGTTTTCCCAGGTATCGCCACCGCCACGCGATCGCGGTATGACATGATCTAACGTCAATTCATCCCCTGTATAGCCGCAATATTGACAAGTGTGACCGTCACGGTGCAAGAGGTTCCGACGAGTCAGAGGCATTTCCTTGTAGGGAACACGCACGTAATGGCGCAAGCGGATTACCGTTGGTAATGGAAAACCCGCGTAAAGTAGTCTGCCATTGTGTTCGACTCGTTCTGCCTTGCCTTTAATTAACAAAACCGCAGCACGTCGCCAGCTCGTAATATTAAGCGGTTCGTAAGAGGCGTTTAAGACTAAAACCTTCCCCATTGATTAACGCTCAAGGTATTAGTTTTACATATATTAACACGATTCTCTTCTCCTTGGGAGATGAGAATAAATTATACTTCCGGAATAATCAAATAATGGTTGTAGTTAGTTTAGGAATCTGGAAATTAGAGCCGGAAAAGTTAACTTGCACAGCACAATCTTGATGATAAATCGCCAGTTCAGCCTCTATTTGGGCAGAAATTTGCGGTATTAAGCAACACTTGTAAATTTTTATTAACTGGGATTGATGATCTTTCCCAAACTCAAATACTTCTTATCTCAACATTTAATTGGTCTTAAGAAAAACTTTTCAATTAACACGGAAGTAGTTTATATGAGTATGAATATCTATTAGTGGTGGTGTGATAGGAGAACGGAAATATGCTGAGTCGTGATCAAATGACGGGTATTGCATCTAATCAACAGTGTGACACTTATGCGTGGTTTTCCCAGCGTGCTTGGGTAGAAATTGACCTAGAAGCGTTGTCACACAATGTCAAGCAACTAAAACAGTTGTTATTACCACGTACTCAGTTAATGGCGGTAGTGAAAGCTGATGCTTATGGTCATGGTGCAGTTACAGTCGCGCAAACAGCATTACAATCGGGGGCGAGTTGGTTAGGAGTGGCGACAGTTCCCGAAGGGATTCAATTACGAGAAGCAGGGATACAAGCACCCATATTAATTTTAGGGGCAACCCAGACACCAGAACAAATTCATGCGATCGCCCATTGGAAACTCCAGCCGACTTTGTGCAGTCCCAAACAAGCTTTAATTTTTTCCAATATTTTAGAAGCGATTAACTACGCTTCTCCTGTATCTGTACATATTAAATTAGATACGGGAATGTCGCGGTTGGGGACGAATTGGCAAGCAGCAGCCGAGTTTGTGCAGTTAGTAGAACGCTTACCGCATTTGACAATTGCGAGTGTTTATTCCCACTTAGCGACTGCTGATAGTCCTGATCCGGCAATTATGGCAGAACAGCATAGCAGATTTAAAACGGCGATCGCCCAAATTCAAAAAATCGGCATCAAAATTCCGAGCTTGCACTTAGCCAACACCGCCGCCACCCTTGCAGATTCCCAACTACACTACGATATGGTCAGAGTGGGTTTAGGGGTTTACGGTCTTGCGCCTGCGCCACATTTACAACACAAGATTAACTTAAAGCCTGTGTTACAGGTAAAAGCGCGAGTTACCCAGGTAAAAACCATCGCTGCGGGAACTGGCGTTAGCTATGGTCATCAATTTGTAGCTGATAGAGAAATGCGTATTGCTGTTGTGGCTATTGGTTATGCTGATGGTGTACCACGTAACCTTTCTAACAAGATGCAAGTTTTGTTGCGTGGTCAGCGAGTACCGCAAATTGGCGCAATTACAATGGATCAGTTAATGATTGATATTAGCCAGCTTCCTGAGATTCAAGAAGGGGAAATTGTTACCTTACTAGGCGACCAAGGAAAAGAACAAATCACCGCTGATGATTGGGCTGCACAATTAAATACGATTTCTTGGGAAATTCTGTGTGGGTTCAAGCATCGCCTACCCCGTGTCGGAGTTATCTAGTAGCCTTGGGAATGTATGAGGGTGAAGTATAGATAATTAATTATTTAAACTTCATCCTTTTAGTATTTATCTTCCTAGAAGGATATGCTATACTAGGATAGTTCGACTGATGCGGATGTGGCGGAATTGGCAGACGCGCTAGATTTAGGTTCTAGTTCCGAGAGGAGTGAAGGTTCAAGTCCTTTCATCCGCACTAAAGTTAAAAGGCAAAAGTCAAAAAACTTACTTGCGTTTCTTTGTTGTATTTTGAGCAACTCTGGACTCTACTGTAAATTCTGGTATTTCTACGAGTTCGGCATCGCTTAAAGTATACTGTTCGCAAACTAAACTGAGGCGACTTCCTGGTGTTTTCACAGCGTTGACAGAATGAGTTAAATCACCTTGAAAGTAGAGTAAGGTATTCATCTGCGGCTTAATTTGTCCCAGTTGGCGTTTGTGCGATTTGAGTACCAGTTCACCCCCTTCCATATTTTCTGGTACGCGCACATAGAGAACGCTGACAAAGTTAGGCGGTTCAACGGTTTTGCAGTAGGAACGCAGAGAACGGTCGATATGAGGATCAACGCGAGAACCTTCTTTAAGGAGTAAGGGGTTAAGGTAAAAAGCGTTACAATTAGCTTGGAGAGCCAAATCTAGGTATGGTTTGAAATAGGGGAATTTCTGCTCTACTGTAGAGATGTGCGATCGCCTGAAGACTACCGAAAATCCTTTAGTACCCACAAAATCGCGGTTGAGGTTGTTGACAGCAAAGTAAGGGCAAGCGTGAATTTCTCCCCACAAGTTATTTAGGTATTCGCTGGGGAAGGCGTTTGGTTGTTGTTGATAGTATTTCACAAGTGGGGAGCGATCGCTGTATTTGTTTTGATTTACTATTTTAAGCGATCGCCCAAATCTTCAAACCATAAAAAGCAGCGTAATTTTCCCCCCTTCCCTCGTAGGGAACGGGGTTAGAGGTTTAGGTCTGTATACTAGATAGGAAGCTAGGATTTTTATTGCAGCACCAACAGTAGGCGATCACACTTTAGTATTTTAAAATTTAATAGTAAAATTTATACAATATTCTTCATCAATTAACACACACTTACTATTATTTTAAATAATCCTGTTTAGATAAATAAATTTCTATATTCTCTAATATTTCCCTTAAATAACAAATAACTCTTTTTTGAATTTCCAATAATTCGTCCGCAGTAGCATTTCTACCAACTTCCTCAAATGATTTAAAACCATGTGCCAAATCATTTCTATTAGTTTTAACTCTTAATAAATCGCTACCATTTTTAGTTTTTTTAGCATTTGTGTTACATGAAAAACCATACATCTCAGATGTTTGTCGTATTTTTCTTGCGTCAAGATTACCTGAAAATAATTTTTCTTTATTAAAACTGCTAGATATAATATCACATGAAATATTGTTTATACTTTGTAAAAGAGTGTCAGTAGAGTTGTTATCCTTAAAATTTTTAATAATAATTTTTTTGATTTTATCGGTGACATCATCAAAAGAAATATTTTTATTTTGAAATTCATCAAAAAATTGTTGTAATTGCATTACGCATTGTGGATTCTATCAAGTTATACAGTAACAAGAACCCCGTTGCTTTGAGAGTTTTTTCTAAACTATTGTTTATTAATTTAATTTTGGTATTATTCTCATTACCCATGCTTAATTTGATTGAACCTTGCTCTAAATTTTTTTAAAAATAAAAAATATCTACTAACTTCTTGAGCGCGTTCATCAAAATCCTGAAATAACGTACTTTTCATTAATTTCCCAGAAGCTGATCACGAACATAATGAATACGATTAGTTACTTTATTTTGCGAACTATATGTATCAGATGCAGTAAGTTTTTTTAAATTTTTCACTGTCTAAAAAACCAGTTGATTTTGGTTGTAAATTTGGGTTTTGTCTTAATGCCAAAGCAATACCTACACAAATTGATTCAAATTTAATTCTAGTTGTTGGTTCATAGTGGTCTTTTGTTTTTCGATAAATATGTAAAGCGTCAGGAAAATAGTTTTTTATAAATTCCAAGACTGAATAAAATTCATTCTTCATTGACCCAATATTGATGGAATCAGATTTATTTTCTTGTTCCAAATAATTATTTAAAAATTTATGCACTTTTCTATCAGAATCAGAATAATTTTGATAATTATTTAAAAATGCAAAAAAACGTAAAACATATTCTTGTGGATCTCTTTTATTGATTTCAGTTTTAGTAAAAGAGCATAAATCGAGAAATTTTTGATATTTTGATAATTCCTCAATTAGATCAAGAAACTTACCTGGTTTACCTCCTCTGCGTTTCTCCATTTCATTTAATTCCACACTACCACTATTGATTCTCTCAAAAAGATCCCTTCTAATTTCTTCATCTGCTTCTTTTGTCAATATAATCATTCTAATAGTAGTCCTCTTAAAACGTCTTTGGCGTGGTAGCGGTAAATCTTCAAAAGTAAAACCATTTAAAGTTTTTAATTTTTCAAGATTTTGTAATTTAAGTTCATTATTGATAAACCTAGTTAAAGTACGAATACGTTGTGTACCATCTATAATTTCTAGACGCGCTAAATCTTCTGAGTCTGAGATATCAGCAACAAAAATATAAGGTATGGGTAAACCTAAAATCAAAGATTCAATAAATTTGGACTGTCTATCTTCATCCCAAGACATTTCTCGTTGATAGTCTGGAATAAATAATTCATTTTCATCTTCATCTCTTCCTTCTAGATATTTTTGAATAATTACTTCTATGGGGTATTCTAAAGTATTGTAATCAACTCGTTTTGTTTTATCACGAATTTCTATTTCAGCATTGTCTTTGCGTTCATCTGTAATTTCTAATTGATTTACCATAATTTAAAATTTTGTTGTAAATGTTCAATCTCAGAGTTATTTTTATTAGACTAATATGACATAAATTAAGATAATAACATCTTTTTAACATCAGCTAAAGATACAGAAGCACTATCTTTTTCTGCTGTTTTCGCATTTCTTAAATCCTGTAAATCTTCTAAATCCTCTAGCAATTCCTGAACTTTTAAAAACTCATCATACGGTAAAACAGCAAATTGTTTTTGACCATTTTTTGTTAAAAATTCAGGATGTAATTCAATCATTTTTACAACTCCTTTTACTCGTAAGCTTTACTGCGATGCCTCACCCTATATATTATGATAGTCTGTTCTTCTAATTCAAACAAAACTCGATAATCAGCTACTCTCAGACGATATTCTGGCGTAAAGTTGGTTAAGCGTTTTACGTCTCCCTGTAAGTCATCTTGCATCGCTTCAATTTTACTGATAATGCGCTCTCTAATATCTACAGGAAATTTCTCTAAATCTTTAATTGCTTTGGGCTTAAATTCTATTTGGTACTGCACATACTTGACTCTCTTGAAATATATTAGGGTGAGCCATTAAGACTCACCCTAGTTAAACTATACTAACAAAGCTTCCTCCTCTTTAGAAATCACTCGCCCTTCATCCTCAAAACCGGCGATTTGATCAAAGTTCAAATACCGATACAAATTATCAGCAAAAGGATGAATTTTATTCGCCACAATATCAAGATATTCCTGTACTGTGGGAATGCGACCTAATAACGCGCAAACGGCGGCTAATTCGGCTGAACCTAAATACACTCTTGCACCTTTACCCATGCGGTTATTGAAGTTGCGGGTAGAGGTAGAAAATACAGTTGCGCCATCTTCAACTCGTGCTTGATTTCCCATACATAAACTGCATCCAGGCATTTCTGTTCTCGCGCCAGCCGCACCGAATACACCATACACACCTTCTTCTTTTAATTGGTGTTCATCCATGCGGGTGGGTGGTGCTATCCACAGGCGAGTTTTGACTGCACCTGCACCTTCTAAAACTTTCGCAGTGGCGCGATAATGACCGATATTTGTCATACAAGAACCAACAAATACTTCTTGTACTGGATCATTAGCAACGTCCGATAATAATTTAACATTATCGGGGTCGTTGGGAGCGGCAACAATTGGTTCTGTGATTTCGTTCAAATCAATTTCAATGACTGCGGCATATTCTGCATCTGCGTCGGCTTCAAGTAATACAGGGTTGGCTAACCATGCTTCCATTTGGGCGACGCGGCGCATAATTGTACGCGCATCTTGATAGCCTCTGGCTACCATGTTCTTTAACAGGGCAATGTTAGAACGCAGATATTCAGAAATTGTTGCTTCACTCAATTTAATGGTGCAGCCTGCACAAGAACGTTCGGCGGAAGCATCTGTTAATTCAAAGGCTTGTTCGACTTTTAAATCTGGTAAGCCTTCCATTTCTAAAATTCTTCCGGAGAAGATGTTTTTCTTGTTCTCTTTTTCGACGGTTAGCAAACCTTTTTGAATGGCAACGTAAGGAATGGCGTTAACAATATCTCTTAAGGTAATTCCTGGTTGCAATTCTCCTTTGAATCTTACCAATACTGATTCTGGCATATCCAAAGGCATGACACCCAAAGCACCCGCAAAAGCGACTAACCCAGAACCTGCGGGGAAGGATATTCCCAAGGGGAAGCGGGTATGAGAGTCGCCACCTGTACCAACGGTATCAGGTAACAGCATCCGGTTGAGCCATGAATGGATGATACCATCGCCGGGACGTAGGGCGACACCGCCACGGGAGGAGATGAAATCGGGGAGTTCGTGGTGGGTTTTGATGTCTACGGGTTTGGGATAGGCGGCGGTGTGACAGAAACTTTGCATTACTAAGTCTGCACTGAAGCCGAGACAAGCGAGTTCTTTGAGTTCGTCACGGGTCATGGGGCCTGTGGTATCTTGAGAACCAACGGTTGTCATGATGGGTTCGCAGGATGTACCGGGACGCACACCGGGTAAACCGCAAGCTTTACCGACCATTTTTTGGGCGAGGGTGTAGCCTTTACCTGTGTCTTCTGGTTGTTGGGGACGGATGAACAGGGTGCTGGGTTCTAAGCCTAATGCTTGGCGGGTTTTGTCGGTGAGGGTACGTCCAATTAGTAGGGGGATGCGTCCACCGGCGCGGACTTCATCGAGGATGGTGTCGGGTTTGAGGGTGAAGGTGGAAATAACTTCGCCGTCTTCGTTGGTAATTTCACCTCTATAGGGATAGATGGTAATTACCATGCCGGTTTCGAGTTTGGTGACATCGCATTGTATGGGCAAAGCACCGGCATCTTCAGCTGTATTGAAAAAGATAGGAGCGATCGCACCACCTAAAATATAACCCCCGGCGCGTTTGTTGGGAACATAAGGAATATCTTGCCCTGTATGCCATAACACGGAGTTAATAGCCGACTTCCGCGATGAACCAGTCCCGACAACATCGCCGACATAAGCCACGGGATGTCCTTTCTTTTTCAACTCAGCGATAATTTCCAAGCTTCCTGGCTGGCGTGTTTCTAACATTGCCAAGGCGTGGAGGGGAATATCTGGGCGGGTGGTGGCGTGGGTGGCTGGGGATAAGTCGTCGGTGTTGGTTTCGCCGGGGACTTTAAATACAGTAACGTTAATGTATTCTGGGAGTTTGGGACGGACGGTAAACCATTCCGCCTCAGCCCAAGAGTTAATTACTTGCTTGGCGTAGGGGTTAGTTTTCGATAGTTCCAAAACATCATGAAAGGCATCATACACCAGCAGAGTTTTGCTGAGGGCGGCGGCGGCGTAGGCTGCAATGGGTTCTTTACCTTCGCCACCCATAACTAACGGTGTTTCAGATGAGTCTGATACCGATGTGGTGGCAAATTGCAGTAACTCAATTAAAGATTGAACATTGTAACCGCCGATCATTGTTCCCAGTAATTCTACAGCTTCAATGGGGGAAATGATGGGGCTTTTGACTTCCTTTTTAGCAATAGCTGTAAGGAACCCAGCTTTAACGTAAGCGGCTGGGTCAACTCCAGGGGGGACGCGATCGCGCAATAAATGTAATAATGTTTGTTCTTCACCCTTGGGCGGATTTTTCAGTAATTCACACAATTCTGAGGTTTGCTTCGCATCCAACGGTAAAGGGGGAATTCCTAATGCTGCCCTTTCGGCGACTTGTTGACGGTATTGTTCTAGCATTGTTCTATTCTCCGTTGGGATGTTCTTCCCTTAATTATGAATTATTTTTAGGCGATGCTTGGCTATAAAAGTTTACCCTATTTTATAGCTGAAAGCCTTACTGGTAATCGGTTATCAAGAATTGTGGCTGGTACTTAAATGATGGTTTTGCGTATTAATTCTCACTGAAGATATTTTACTGAGTGCGATCGCTATAGCATTCCTATTTGATATGTGAACAATAGAGGCAAGGAAGACAGGTAGACAAGGTAGAAAGATGTTTGGAAACTATTTAGGATTGCTATATTCTTCAGTGAGACATTGTTGTTTTGATGATGTAAAAACTCTTTCTCAATATATATACTGATGAGTCATTCTGAGTGTTGATTTAACCAAGTTTCCAAATCATTAACACTAGAAAAATCTAATAATGCTTCACCTAAATTTTCTAACTGTTCAATTGATAAGCTTCTAATTCGCTCAATTAATAATGCCTCAATTTCACCAAAACGACGATTGAGTAAACGTAGTATTAATCCTTGTCCTTCTTCTTGTCTTCCTTCTTGTTTGGCTTGTTCTCTATCTCTTTGATAAAGTGGTTCTAAACGCATGATTAACTCCCGATCATCTGCTTCTAGTTCTTGATTTAATCTTAAATTTTGGCGCAAATTGTAAACTAATTCTAGGGTAGCTTGTTTGTAGGGATGATCTAATGGTAACGCTTGCAACTCACCAATTGCTTGTGACTGCACATTCCCTCTACCTAAAAGCCTCAGCCATAAAGTTTCCGGTATTGCTGGTAGTTGATGTATGGCGACAATTGCTGTCCGTAAGTTATCAGCCAGAAAATGTACTCCTGATATCCAATCTTCTTTTTGGATAGTTCTAAAGCCAGACAATTTAGTTTCAGATATTGTTGGAGTCAACACCCACAACTTGGGAATTTCTGAATCTTGCAGTTTAGTTTTATTAGTTTTACCTTCTCGCCGTAAATAAGCTTTGACTTCTAATAGTTTGAGTAGACAATCACAAATTTCATCAGTAGAAGCTGGATTGCGGAAGGGTTCAATGATAGCAGGATTTTCGGCAAGTCTGCCTAGCAAGCCTAGTATTTGTAAATTATCGTTTTGCTGAGGAAAAGGAGTAAATATGACATCTATTTCTTTAATTTCTCCTGAGACTTTTTCTGAGGCTTTGACTTCTCCGTAGTTTTTTAATAGTTCTTCAAGGTAGTCTTTGGCAAATTGATCATGTATAAACCTGGTCATTTAATTTTAAGATGGCGGAAGTTCTGTATTAATACCAAATTATATAGCAGTACTGAACTATTTGTGATGGTATAGATCCCCGACTTCTTACAGAAGTCGGGGATCTGTAAAACTGGAATTTTGGCAAACAATCTTCAAATGTTACGCAAGGGTACTAAGGTGGTTACTGTATTATCATTTGAGGTTTTATCTGGGTTAGATTTCAAGCGTGTCAATCTACTTTTGCGGACACGTTCGCTTTCTTTAATACCACCTGCTAGTTCATATTCATTGCTGTTTTTGCCGTATTTAAAACCAACCCCTGTAACCATTTTATCTGAAACTTGTTTTAAGGTTTTTTCCATTTCATCCAGCTTTTGTTTAGAAGAATCTATGATTGCTAGAGCAGAATTATAGTCCTCAAGCATTTTTTTTAAATTGCTCGATTAATTGCGTCATGCTTTGCAAGTTATGAGTATCATCAAAATTAAGATTTGGATCAATAGCTTTCAGTCCGGCGATTCTAAACTGAGCTTTTTCTAGTATCTGGGAACTACGTTTTTTTCGAGGCATAAATTTGCTCTTTTAAAAGCTTTACAAAGCTATTTTGGCTCAATTAACCTGGATTATAGTTCAGCAAAAGACACATTTTTCTTTACAAAAATTCTTATTTATGTACGTGTTTTCTCTGAGTTTAATCACAGATTGCATTTTTATTGCATAGTTAAGAGCGATCGCTTTAATCTTAAGGCTTAATATTGTAACTTTAAGGCTTAGTGTTGTAATTTCAAGGGTCAACTTTATAACTTTAAGGCTTAATATTGTAACTTCAAGGCTTAGTATTATAACTTTAAGGCTTAGTGTTGTAACTTTAAGGCTTAATATTGTAACTTTGAATGTCAAAATTTTTCTCGGTTAGGTGTAACGAAGTGAAACCCAACACCAGCCTGTAATACATTAACAGAGATACTAGTTATAGAAAGTTTGGCAAAGTCGAAAGTTTATTGAGTATCTGCAATAATATTAAATAATTCCGATATAATAATAAATTTGGCTACTGCACTCATCTTTTAGTATATGTCCAAAACCTACACCGTAGAACTGCTTCACCAAGGCAAAGTTCATACTCTGCAAGTTCCTGAAGACGAAACTATTTTATCTGTTGCCGATGCTGCTGGTTTAGAACTCCCTAGTTCTTGTCATGCAGGTGTATGTACAACTTGCGCCGCGCAAATTACTGAAGGAACTGTAGACCAAACTGATGGTATGGGCGTTAGTCCAGAATTACAAAAACAAGGTTATACATTACTTTGTGTCGCTTATCCCCGTTCTGATTTGAAAATTGAGACTGAAAAAGAAGAAGTAGTTTATCAGTTGCAATTTGGCAAAGACTAATGAAGTGTGAAGTCTGAAGTATGAAGTCTGAAGGATTAAATTTCATAATTCATACTTCATTCGGCTATTCTAGAACAAATTAATGAAGAGGATGAACGGCAATGACTACTCATTTTATTACCGCAGAAATCGACATTCAAGAAACTCCTACTGAGTTGCAAACAGTAATTGAAGCTGAGTTGAAAAAACAAGGTGAACCTCTGCGTTGGGCTATTACATCTGTGGATGAAGCACAGCAGAAAGTTGCTGTAGAAGCAGTTGTTACTCAAAGTGCTGAGTGTTGAGTGCTGAGTGCTGAGTGGTATTAAAAGATTGTATTACTTGGTAAAGTCTAAGACTTGTAGTTTCACGTGAGTTCAACAAAGATAAAAACCCCTCTCCAAACCTCTCCCCCACAGGGAGAGAGGCTTTGAAACTCTATTTTTTTGTTGAAAACCAGTCGTATTTTTGCCCCTCTCCGCGTCGGAGCGAAAAGTCTGAGCGGAGGCTTCCTCCGATCAGAACTTTTCAAGACAGAGGGGTTGGGGAGAGGTTAATCAAACTCACTTTAATTTACACATCTACTCACTCAGCACTTGAAGATGCGTCCTTACACTGCGATTTTAATTGTACCTACTGGCGTTGGGGCGGCGATTGGGGGATATGCGGGTGATGCTATACCTGTTGCCCGAACTTTAGCACAGGTTTGCGATCGCCTGATTACTCACCCCAATGTCCTCAACGGCGCAAGTTTATATTGGAATATCCCCAACGCTTTTTATGTGGAAGGTTACGGGTTAGATAAATTCGCTGCTGGTGATTGGGGTTTACGTCCAGTCCGCAATAATAAAGTAGGTTTGCTTTTAGACCAAGGAATTGAACCAGATTTATTACTGCGTCACCTGCAAGCGGCTGATGCTGCTAGAGCAACCCTGGGATTAACCATTACAGATTATGTAATTACTGATGCTCCGTTAAATGTAGAATTACGCACCTCAGCATCAGGGGCAAGTTGGGGAACCATTGGTAACCCAGATAGTTTACTGCGTGGTGCGGAAAAACTCATTCAAAAAACTGGGGCAGAAGCGATCGCAGTTGTTGCCCGTTTCCCCGATGATATAGATGAAGATGCTGCACAGAATTATCTTCAAGGCAAAGGGGTAGACACAATAGCCGGCGCAGAAGCCGTAATTAGTCATTTATTAGTCAGACACTTGCAAATTCCCTGCGCCCATTCACCAGCCCTCGCTAGTACTCCACCTTATCCCGATTTATCTCCCCGTTCCGCCGCCGAAGAATTAGGCTATACTTTTTTACCAAGCGTACTTGTAGGCTTAAGTCGCGCCCCGCAATTTATTGTCGAGAAACAATTATTTATATCTTGTCAAGATGAAATTTGGGCTAATCAAATAGATGCTGCGATCGTACCTGCAAACGCTTGTGGTAGCAGTGCTTTACTCAGTTTAAGCCAAAGCCACTGCCAAATAATTACCGTCAAAGATAATCAAACCCAAATCCAAGTTCCAGCCCAACTTTTAGGAATCAAATCCATCCAGGTAAACTCGTATTTAGAAGCAGTTGGTGTATTGGTAGCCCTCAAAGCTGGCATCAATCCCAATGCTTTAGTCAACAATTAATCATCATTCTCTCCCTTGTCCCCCCAACTCCCTATTCCCTAACTCTGAACTCCCGTGGTAGAACAACAAAAACAAGACCCTGAAATTCCCTATTTGACCCGTACCCAAGTGCTGATAGCAATGGGTGTAACAGCAATTCTGTTGTGGACAGTTGCCAAAGTCTGGTTACGCTTTGGTAATGTATTTCTATTCAAGTGGGAATGGAACCCAATAGATTTTCTTTGGGGGCTGGCTGTAGGAATGATTATTACCTGCTTGAGTGGTGTAGCATATCGCTTGTGGCCTGCCTATCGTCAAAGCGCAGATTATTATTTAGAACTAGTCTTAAGACCCTTAGCTTGGCCTGATTTAATTTGGTTGGGTTTACTACCAGGTTTAAGTGAAGAATTATTATTTCGTGGTGTCATGCTACCAGCTTTAGGCTTAGACCATGTAGCAGTGATTGTCTCTAGCCTTTGCTTTGGAGTTTTACACCTCAGTGGTTCGCAACAATGGCCTTACGTACTATGGGCAACTGTGATTGGATTGGTTTTAGGATATAGCGCCTTGTTGAGTGGCAATTTGTTAGTTCCAATTGTTGCCCATATCATGACAAATTGGATTTCCAGCTATTTTTGGAAAATGCAACAACGGTAGAAAAAGTAGGAGGTCAATTATATGGCAATACAGTCCAGATAAGCTTTTTTACTTCTCGATTCTTTACCTGAATAAGTAGTTTAACAAACTAATAGAATTGCTCAACAATTTTCTTTGATTTTATCTGCTTGCTGTTTCTCTAGAAACATTCATATTCTGCCAAAAAGAAAAATCTTTGGTCATCTGTGCTGACCAAGTTTTATTATGAATCATCGGCATAGTTGCTACCATCTTCTCCACATTTTTGGTTTGGCAAGTTGTTGGTAGTTTGGTATTTTCAGCGTTAACGCAAGCGTTTTCTGATGCAAAAGCTAAGTAAGTTGTGACTTTAAGTTCTCTATTTAAAGCATCTGATCTAGGTTCAGCGTTAACTTCATTCATCCCTACATAGGCGATGTTTTGCGAATCTTCCATTGTCCGCAGCATACTAATAGCGTTGTAGTTAGTGCTAACTAACGTACCACGTCTGAGAGGCTGAAAGTTAGGTACATCATCGGCAGTATTTGCTTGAGATGTCACACTAGCAATCATTTCGTTACTCATGAAAACTTTATTAATACCAACTGGCATTTTGTCATATTTACTCGCAGTCAAACCCACTAAAGCTTCAGACGTTGAATCTGTATTCTGAAATAATCCACCATCATAATTAGGAAAGATGGCTGTTGGGTTAACATTTTGAGTCTGTTCAATAAAAAGAGTGTTGGCTTGATATTGATTACTCGCTAAAGTGGCAAAGGTCGAATTGATTGTGGATGAGGTTGCACTACCTTCTAAATAATTGACAGACTGAGCATTTTGAGCGTTAACAGATTGGATATTTGCACTTAAGGTAGTTGCAAGTACGAATCCTAGTAGATAGCATTGACTTCTGTTAGTTAGCATGGAATCAATTTTCCTATACCCTGTAAATTTGATCAACGAAACTTTCTTTGTTATTATTTAATTTTTAGGTTAAGATAAGAGTAAAGTCAGGTTATGTGTGATCTTTATACAATATAGGTATGCCCTAGGTAAATTTTTGCAAATTAATATCTGAGTAAAGATTATTTCGTAGGAGATAACCTTTACCGATGTAATCTGACGTAACAATCTAAAAAGCTCAGTAGATAAGCTTTTTCTTGCTCTTGGCACTAAATATAACAACATTGCTTCACAGAATTATTAAAAATAGCTGAAAGATTCCAGATAAATTGAAAAGGTCAATTATGTCTGGAGAATCTAGGTAGTTTTGGCACAAATTATTAATTCTGTAAAGTTGTCTTCGATACAATTCGCGTCTTTTTCAATTCGGACGAAGAGAGTTGTTCGCCACTTTGCAGTCGGGTTGCAGATGTTTGCAGAACGTTGGCGGCGTGAGTATCACCAATTTGTAAGGCAGTGTTCGCCGCAGTTTGTAACATGGTTGCAGCACCGATGCGATCGCCTTGTTGTAATTTGATCTCTGCTAACTGAGTTTGGCGATATTTCGCTAATGTCAAAATTGATTGCTGTACCTGGGGATTGAGGGCGGGTTGATATTGGCGCAGGAAATTAGCAGATATATTAATCATGGGAGAAAGTAAGCCATCTTGGTTTGAGGCTGGGTCATCGTAACAAATCTGCATCTGTCCAATGACTTGTTCTCCTTCTGGTAATTTTCCTAAATAAAGATTGACTAAAACTATCCGTTCTACACCTTGCATTAAATCACCCAGCCGGACTTTAAAGCCGCCATTGGTTAATTCTTGCACCGGTAACTCAATTGTGTCTGGGAAAACTTGGGCGATGGGTTTTAATTCTGCTAGTCGGATATGAGGTACTAGGGAAAACTGTAAATAAGCGTTTGTTAGCCCTATTGATGATATTCGCCCAAACAACCGCCCAAATTGTTCTAAAGCTTGTTCTGGATGCTCAATATAAGCCAAACTCCCGCCGCCAGCATCCGCAATTTTTTCCAGTAAATCTGAGTTCCAGTTATTGCCAAAACCGAGAGTATTAATGGTCAAATTGATTTTAGCTGCCTTTTGTGCCAGTTCCAGACAGCGTTTGTTGTCATCGTTGCCGATTTCCCACTTCCACAGCCGCAGACTGCTTTCACCATGTCCATCAGTGAGAAGAAAAGCTTGGGAAACAGCGCCTTTAGCACCTTGCATCAGTTCTGTGATGCCCAATTCTAACCCAGCAGCAATAGCTGTACCACCACTGGCGATGAGTTTTTTTGGCAATAGGGATTTAATAGTGCTGGGGTCTTGAATTACTTGATGGGGAACAATCACTTCCGCAGAACCAGAAAAAGCCACTACTGAGATGCGATCGCCAGGTTGTAACTTATTTAATAATTGCTCTACTGCTTGCATCACAGTTTGCATTGGTTTGCCGTGCATTGAACCGCTTTTATCCAGAATTAAGCATAAATTCAATGGCAAACGCCCCTCAACCTGATCAGCAAGCGCAGAAACCGAAACTACTAATTGACGTTGACTGCTCACTTGAGCCACATCAACGTTACGATCACTTAGCAACGAGAGCAATTGAACCTTCATTGTGGCGGGATATCTTGCAACACAGTTTTGGAGACAATGCGAGTTTTCTTGCGATCGCTTTCGCTTAAATCTCCTCCCGATTGTAATTGGGTGGCAGAAGTTTGCAAGACTGTGGCTGCACCTGTATCACCCATTTGCAAAGCAGTTTTAGCAGCAGTTTGCAACATAGTTGCAGCCCCAACGCGATCACCTTGTTGTAATTTTGCTTCGGCGAGTTGGGTTTGGCGATACTTGGCTAAAGCCAAAATCGATTGCTGCACCTGGGGATTAATGTTTGGTTGGTAAGCCCTGGTAACATTGGCATAAACTGGGAGATTTGTAGTAAATAAGCCGGTTTGATTATGGGCGGGATCATCGTAGCGAATTTGGACATTTGCGATCGCTTGTTGACCTTCCGGCAACTGTCCCAGATAAATATTAGCTAAAATTACTCGCTCCACATCTTTCATTAAATCGCCCAACCGAATCGCAAACCGTCCGTCGGCTTCTTGTTGCAAGGGCAGTTCAATTGTATCTGGGTAAACTTGGGCAATGGGTTTAAGTTCTGCTAACCGGACATTCGGCATTAAAGAAAATAACAGATAAGCATTGGTCAAGCCTACAGTTTGAATCCGGCTGAATAACCGTCCAAACTCATTTACAGCTTGATCAGGTTTTTGAATATAAGATAAAGTACCTAAACCTGCATCAGCGATTCTTTCTAAAACATCTTGGTTCCAATTGTCGCCAAAGCCCAAAGTATTTAAAGTTAAGTTGTAACCAGCAGCTAACTGAGCGAACTTAAAACAACGGTTATTATCGCCATGTTCATTTTCCCCATCGGTTAGCAAAAATGCTTGGGAAATGCGGTCTTTTTTTGCCCTTAGCTAACTCCTCAATCGCCAGACGCAAACCTTCGTCAATCGCCGTCCCGCCATCAGCAGATAAGCGGTTAATTTGCTTTTTGATTTGTTCTGGGTCTTCAACAGATTGATTCGGGATTAAGACCTTAGCGCGATGATCGAAGACTACAACACTCAGGCGATCGCTAGGCTTAAGTCTGTCAACCAACAAATTTGCGGCTTTTTTCACAGTTTCTAGCGGTTTACCATTCATCGAGCCGCTATGGTCGAGAATTAAACATAAATTAATCGGTAGAGTCCGGTCTTGGGTATCGGCGATCGCGGACACAGAAAACGACAGCTGACGTTGACTACTAGTTTGATTAGCATCAACATTTACATCATTCAGGGCAGGCTGCAAATTGACCTTCATAACCCAAACTTCCTAAATTCAGGATATATACATAATTTAGTTAAGAATCCAGCACTCAAAAGCCAGAAATCAAAATTTCGCTTCCTAAACATTCTGAATCCCGAATTCCCACCATACTTATAAATAACTTCAAATCGCCAGATCAACGCTACGGAAAACTTATCTTGTCGAGATAGATTAATATATTCACAATAATCTTAGAAGCCTAGCTTTAGCAGATGGCAGCAATCTCGCCCATTAGCGAGGAAACCGCACCTGACTCTAGCCGGCATCACGCTAGGATGTATTACAGTTAACGGCATAATTTCAGGCGATCAGTTGCTATGGACATTTCCCCCATCAAGGCTGTTCAAGCCCCATACTACGGCGATAACTTCTACCGGACACCGCCGCCAGATTTACCCTCCCTTCTGTTAAAGGAGCGAATTGTCTATCTGGGAATGCCACTGGTACCTGCTGTGACGGAATTAATCGTCGCTCAATTATTGTATTTGCAGTCAGACGACCCCGAAAAACCTATTAAAATCTATATCAACTCGACAGGCACTTCCGGTTATAGTGGCGAACCAATTGGCTTTGAAACTGAAGCCTTTGCCATCTATGACACAATGAAATACATTAAACCTCCCATCCACACCATTTGTATTGGTTCCGCGATGGGTATGGCGGCCATGTTATTGAGTGCTGGTACTAAAGGTTGTCGCGCCAGCTTGCCCAACGCTACCATAATTCTGCACCAGCCCAAGAGCTACGCCCAAGGTCAAGCAACTGATATTCAGATTCGGGCGAAGGAAGTTCTGGCAAACAAAGCATCGATGGTTGATATTTTGACCCGTACTACCGAACAGACGGCCGAAAGAATCACCAAAGACATGGATCGTCTCTTCTACATGAGTGCATATCAAGCCAAGGAGTACGGTTTAATCGATCGCGTGTTTGAAAAAGAAGAACTCGCTAATCCACCAGTACCAACTAGTGTTCTTTAAGAAGGCAGAAGACAGAAAGCAGGAAGCAGGAGGTAGAAAAAATTAAATTTCCTATTTCCTCTTCCTTTAAATAATGACTAAATCACCAACGGAGTAAAGAAAATGCCTATCGGCGTTCCTAAAGTTCCTTACCGGATGCCCGGAGGGCAGTATACAGATTGGATTAGCATCTACGATCGCCTTTATCGGGAACGGATTATTTTCTTGGGGCGTGATGTTGATGATGAAATTGCTAACCAAATCATCGCTGTCATGCTGTATCTGGATTCAGAAGACCCAGGTAAAGATATTTATTTGTATATCAACTCCCCTGGTGGGATGGTGACATCTGGTTTGGCGATTTATGATACGATGCAACACATCAAATCTGATGTTGTGACCATTTGTGTTGGTCTTGCTGCTTCAATGGGTTCTTTCTTGTTGACTGCTGGGACTAAAGGCAAGCGCCTCGCATTGCCCCATTCCCGGATTATGATTCACCAACCCTCCGGCGGCACCCGTGGACAAGCCACCGACATCGAAATCGAAGCCAGAGAAATTCTGCGGATTCGCAATCAACTCAATAACATTTACGCTCAAAATACTGGTCAAACCTTGGCCAAGATTGAGAAAGACATGGATCGTGACTTCTTTATGTCCGCCCAAGAAGCCAAAGAATACGGATTGATTGACCGTGTGATTGAAGAGCGAATCTAGAGTCAAGTAAAAAGGTAAAAGGCAAAAGTCAAAAGAAATTAAGTGTTCTGAAATCTTTTACTTTTTTACTTTTACCTTTTTACTTTCCCAAAACTGTCTAGTTTGAACTATAAATTAGAAAATTCTTGTTTATCATTAAAACCTTATGCTAGAGGCAAAATGCTGATAGCTGTATATTAGATAGCTGATATCTCGAAATGGATCTAGGAGATTGCTACCGTTTATTGGGTTTAAGGTCGGGAGCCTCGTTTGCAGAAATCAAATCGTCTTACAGACGGTTGGCGCAGCAATATCATCCCGATATCAACCCGGATGACAAAAAAGCTAAAGATAAGTTTATTGCCTTGACAGAAGCTTATAGGCTGCTCTTAACGGTGGTACCGCCAGAAGAAACAGTCGAACAGCCGTCAAGTCAAAAGTTTGTGTCTAGGCGCGAGGAAGCAAAAACCACGCCGAAAACCACAGTCACTACAGAAACCTTTGTGGCTAGGCGCGAAGAACCAAAGGCGACTCGTCAAGATACTGTACCGAAAACCACAGTCACCACCGAAAAGCCACAGTCACCGCCTGCGAATATTGCCGAAATTGAACAACGGCTGAAGTGGAAGACTTATGAGCAATTACAAAGATTTTTAAAAGAAAAAAGATTTCCCCAAGCGATCGCCCTGGCGGAAGCCTTAGTAGACCGTTTACCCAAAGATGCGGAAGTTCGCCAATGGTTAGCGATCGCCTATCAAATTTGGGGAAGGGCGCTAATTAACGATAATCAAGTCCTCAAAGCCAGAATTTACCTGAAAAAAGCCCTCAAAACTGATCCAAATAACAAAGCTTTGTGGAATGAAGTCCAACGGGATTTTCAAAAAATAGAGCAAATTTTTTAGATTTGTTGAGAAATTACTATTTTTGCAAATGGTAGCTGGGAATTGAACCAAGATGACGAAGCCTGATTTTAACTGCCCTTCGGGCTGGACAGAACCTGTTCGCCTTTCCCTACAATGGTATTGCTTTTCAATTTACCAAATTACTAAAGGATAAAAACTAGCGATTTTTTTATCTGCTGTGATAATAGAAGCCTGATTGATTTTAGCAACTGCTACAACCACTCTATCTACTGGATCTCTATGTTCCCATTCTAATTTGACACTTTCTATCCAAATTTCTTCATCAATTGGAATAATACGGATAACATTGGACTTTTTTAAAGTGGCTATATACTCATCAATATCTACGCCTAAATCTAATTTCTGATTTTTGCTTTTGATAGCTATTTCCCATATTGCTGTTGATGGCACTAAACCATTCTTTTCTTGCTCCATCTTGACACAAGCTTCCTTTGCCCGTTGAGAAAGTTTTTCCGGATCTAGGCTCCATCAGATCAGGGCGCAGGTGTCAAGTACAATTTTTAGACTTCCAGCCATTCTTCTATAGTTGGGGTAGTTAAGTCCTCATAATACTTGACCTTGCCGCGCATATTTTTAAACAATTCTTCGGTATTTGAGGTTCTTTGATAGGGAGAAATTCTCACGATTGGTTTATTTTCATCAACAACTAAAATATCTTCACCTTCTAACTCTACAAGTTGCAAAAATTCTAGTAAATTAGCTTTTAATTCATTCTTGTCAACTGTTTTCATGGTTTTTGATCTAGCAAATTACTGACATTACTGATCATAGCAATAATTGCTATGATACTGGACAGACTTTATGAAAAAAAATGACATTTAACCTCTGAACAGTGGCATAGCAAGCTTTAAAGGTTGCATTTAAAAACCTATTTTATCGGCGGTTTTTTATCTCAATCTAATGCACTAATTTAGCCTTGCCACACCACTATCGTGACGATAGGAAAGAAAAATTACCTTGTAGTATAAGAAAATGGAAAAAATCAGTTTTGATGCCTACTTAGTTAGTGTCAAACTGTTGGTCGAGGGAACTGAGCAATAAACTCAGCTTCAGTCATATTTTCTGTTTCATTTACAAAGTCATAATAGGCAGGTTTTTCATCAATAAATATTTGACGCTCAAAAACAAAATCTTTTGGTTGCTCAAATATTCCCACAGGGATGAAGTACTGCTTGGTTTCTTTCAATCTACAAAATAGATGAGTCCCACATTGATTGCAAAAGCCGCGTTCTAGCCATTGTGAAGAGCCAAATATAGTAATACTTTCTTGATTTTCAAACGAAACATCATCGCCGCAATCTGCTACTAAGAAGGGGCCACCTCCCCATTTTCTACACATTTGACAATGACATCCGCTAATGCTTTTACTAACTGTGGAAGAAAAGATCCGAATTTTTCCACACAAGCAACTTCCTTTCCCTTCATGTTGAGCTGACATATCACCCTCCAAGTTTAGTGAAATGAAATTTGCTTAAACAGTAGCTCATTATCTGAAAAACAACAGAACTCAAAATAAAAATTAATTGCACCAACCAAAAATTATTACACTTACCTAAGTTTTACCTTTGAGAATATTGTCAGGACAATGTGTGTATGTTACCTTAGTTGAGAGATAAAGCTTAACTAAAACCTATGAGTTACCCAAATGAACCTAGAACTGAACGGATTGATATCCGTACTAGCTCTAGTGTTAAAAAGCTTTTACAGCAAGCAGCAGCAGCAAGTCATAAAAATGTTAGTGAATTTCTACTTGAACATGGTTTGCAAGCTGCACAAGAAACTTTAACGAATCGAAAGCTGTTTGTGTTGAACGATGAGCAATGGCAAGCTTTTCAAGACGCTCTGGATGCTCCCTGTGTTGAGAAACCACGCTTACGTCGTTTGTTAACTGAGCCTAGCGTATTTGAGTAGTATTGTGACATCTAACAATTTATATATCGCTAAATTATCAAAATCTCATAATCTAAAAAACTTTGATTGTGGGAATTTTGATTTAAATAATTATTTAATCAAATATGCTTTAAAAAATCAGCAAGCTGATAGTTCGACCACCTATATTGCTTGCTTAGAAGAGAATGTAATTGGTTACTATACTTTGACTGTAGCATCAGTTATTCATGAAAATGCACCACCTCGTATATCCAAAGGTTTACCACAATACCCTATACCTGTTGTTTTATTAGCTCGGTTAGCAGTAAGCAAAGAATTTCAAAAAAAAGGTATAGGAAGAGGTTTACTCAAAAACTGCTTAATTCGCGTCAATGAAGCTGCTGATCTGATTGGTATTCGTGCATTATTAGTTCATGCGAAAGATGAGAAAGTGCGTGATTGGTATCAACAATTTGATTTTGAACCTAGCCCAACAGATCCATTACATTTATTTCTGATGTTAAAAGATATCCACGCTATATTAGAAAGCTAAAAACAACGGTAGTACTGCATAGTAATGATAAAATAAGCGTAATTCCTCGTGTCACTGATGTGGAATTGTGTTGGCTACAAGACATTTTTAAGAAACTGGTTCAAACACCATTTGAGGAATTAATATTTCATCTTGCGATTGTCCAATTCCTAAAAATCGCGTTTCATTTTCATATACGCGCACAAGTCCGAAATTATCAGAATTGACCGAAATTTTTTTGTCCTTGACACCATTTGCGGGCGAGTTCTGGAGGTAAAGTGACAGTGGGCAAATGTTGTAAAGCGACATCAGGGGAAATGGGTTGAAATGTCCCAGTTTGCAACTGTGCTTCTAAGTCAGCGAAAGAAAGACTATTAGTTAAATTAAAACCACTGCTGTGGGTGCGAGTTAAAGCGGCGAGAGTTCCACCAGTGTTTAAGACTGCGCCTAAATCACGGGCGATCGCTCTAATATATGTACCACTACCACAAGCGATCGCCACATCTAATTCGGGAAAGTCCCCCTCGCGCCCATCTAAAATATCTATCTGAAAAACTTCAACTGTACGCACAGGAACTTCCACCGTTTCGCCTTGACGCGCCAAATCATACAAGCGTTTTCCATCCACTTGAATCGCACTATACATTGGCGGTATTTGTTCAATCTTGCCAACAAATTGTGTAATTGCAGTTTCTATTTCAGCCAAACTCAAATTAGCACAAGGTTGTGAAGCAATAATTTCACCTTGCAAATCATCAGTTGTGGTACGCACACCAAAACGGATAGTAGCTTTGTAAGCTTTTTCTCCTGGAAGATACTGCAATAATCTTGTGGCTTTCCCCATTGCAATTGGTAAAACCCCAGTCGCCGCAGGGTCTAAAGTTCCCGCGTGTCCTACTCGTTTGAGGCGCAACAGTTTGCGTACTCGCGCCACACAGTCGTGAGAAGTCCAATCAAATGGTTTGTTTAAGTTGAGAAAACCTTGCACAGTAATATTTTTTGAGTAACTTAAGTCAGTGGGTTTATGTCTAAACAGCGATCGCTATGATATTTCATCCAAATAAGAATAGTGATAGCTATAAAAAGTTAAAAATAATATACTAAGTCAAATTTTCTAAATCAGCTAAATCTTGCAGTCTTCCTGATGCTTTTTTATTTTTCTTCAAATTATCTAAATCAATAAAATTAACAACAAGATTATCAATTAAAACTTCTAATTTCAAAGGATAACAATCTTCAAAATTTACTCCATCAATAGTCGTTAATAAATCAATCCTATTAGGCGGATAACCAAGCTGAATAATTTGATCAGGAGTCAGGAAATCTGATGGTTCTAATTCTAGAGAACTAAACCCAACTTGTTTTAAAGCTTGAATTATATTATTTGCATTTTCTGTGCTTATTTCTATCCAAATGTCAATATCTTTTGTATAGCGAGGATGACCATGTATTGCTACTGCATAACCACCAACGACTAAATAACGAACATTATTTTCGTTGAGAAATTGTATAAACTCTTTGAAGTCTTGATTCAGCACTACTATCTTTCCATCTATGATATTCTTGACGAATTTGCTCTAAAGCTTCAAGTCGAGATTGATAAGATTGGTTTTGCCAATAAGCAAAATCACTTTTTTGCTGTTTAAGTTTAACTTTATGACAAATTATATTCATTTGGCGATGTTTTACTGAGATGTTTTTCATAAGCTTAATTATCCCAATCAATCGATCATAATGTTGCTGCTAATTCTTTTAAACGCAGGTGTCCGTCTCGAAACACTGACCAACCATCTCCAACTAAGACTGTTTCTACTTTGCTTAATTGTGCCAGTCTGCGGACAGATGCGATCGCCTCTGCGGGATTCAGTAACTTTTCTTTTGCCAAAATAGTTAAACTTCCGGCTGTGTGCGCCCGGATTAAATCGCCTGTAATTAAGGTAGTTTCTTCTAATAGTAGTGCTAATTCGCCCGGAGTCTTGGAACCTTGGAGTTCAATAATCTTTAATCCAGGGACAAACTCATCACCATCAGACAACCAGCGATCGCAAGCTATGGGGAAAGATTCTTTTTCGGCTGCGGGGGCTGCTATTTTAGCATAAGTTTGCACAGCAATTTCCTTAGCTGATCTCACATGCTCCGAGTTTGTTAGTATAATCCAATCCACACCACCAAGGGATTCGAGATGATTCCAGTCGTGATTTGATAAAGCTACCGGGTCAATTAAGATATTGCCATCTGGACGAATCCAGGCAATCCCATTGAAATCAATATTTCTTGCAGGATTGAAAGTAGACCAGCCATATAAATCGGGACGGTGTAGAGATTTCATAATGATTCTGGTACTGTACCTTCAATAAATCGTCAATTAAGAGAGTTGCATCAATAATGTATCAGTAATTTCGTCTGGAGTCCAAATTACAATTGTCTTTTAATCTTACTCACAAGCTGATTGGTTATTTGTCCCATCCTGATCAAAACACATCCGAATTATTTTCATGCAACAATTTAAGACATTACTCCGCGTCCGCCACTATGAAATGGATACTTTAGGACATGTTAATAATGCCGTTTATCAAAACTATTTAGAACAAGCAGCCATTGAACACTCAGAATATCTTGGTGTAACTTTAGATGTTTACCGCGAATTAGGTGGTGTTTTTGTCATGCGACGGGTCGAAATTGACTATCTCCGGCCAGCAGTGGCAGGTGATACTCTAGAAGTGACCACTTGGTTAAAAGAAATGCGTGGTACCCGTGCTTTTCGATGCTATGAAATACGGAAACAACATGGAGATGATTTATTAGTGACTGCTGAAGCACTTTGGGTATGGGTAGATGCTAAAACTATGCGTCCCAGACCTATACCACACAAAATTTCTGATAAGTTTTTGCAACTTCAAAACTTGAGTGTGGCTGAATAATCAACAAAGAATGTATTTAGCAAAACTCAGCTTCTAAGGGCATTGGCTGATATGTAATACTGATATACCCAGGTTGAGCTTTGATACGTTCTATCCATTTTTGAATTGCCGGAAATCTGGATAAATCAAAACCACCTTCATCAGCTACATGGGTATAAGCGAACAAGGCAATATCAGCAATGGTATAGCGATCGCCAACAAAATACAAACGAGATTGCAGATGATTTTCCATCACTCTTAATGCGGCGTAACCTGGTTCTTGTTTTTGCGCTAAAGCAGCCTGATATTCTTTGGCTTTCCCTAAAATCGAAATCCAAAATCGTGATGTGGCAATATAAGGCTCATGACTATATTGCTCAAAAAATAGCCATTGTAAAACCTGTGCTTTTAAAAAGCGATCATAAGGTAAAAATTCTGTGTATTCACTGAGATAAGCCAAAATGGCATTTGATTCTGTTAAGTATTTCCCTGGTTCAACTTCCAAAACAGGTATTTTGCCATTCGGATTTTTACTTAAGAATTCAGGTGTCCGACTTTCTCCCTTTAAGATATTCACCTCGATTCTTTCATAGGGAATACCCATTTGTGATAATAAAAGACGTATCTTATAGCCATTACCAGAGGGTAAAAAATCGTACAGACGTAGCGTTTCCATGCCAAAAAGATGATGAAGAGTATTAAGAGAAGTGAGGCTCTAAAATACAATATCTTACAAAATGTTTCGAGTTAAACAGGATAATTATTTTCCTTTTAAGCATCTTCATGAAAACTAGATTTATCTGAAAAAATAAAAAACAAATTATTGATGATTTTTAGTATTTATCAACTTTAAATGTGCAATTTAATTCAAAGGGATAAATTCAAAATATGTGTGGAAGATTTACCTTAAATCAGTCAGCAGAGGCTCTCAGCAAGGCTTTCCATCTCCAACAAGTGCCTGATTTAGTGGCTCAATATAACATTGCACCTACACAAATGGTGCTAACAGTGCTACATCACCCCAGCAATGAACAGTATGAATTTCAACAATTACGTTGGGGGTTGATTCCGAGTTGGGCAAAAGATGCAAAAATGGGAGTCAAGCTGATTAACGCCAGAGCCGAAACTGTATCAGAAAAACCAGCTTTTCGAGCATCTTTCAAGCGCCGACGCTGTTTAGTCATAGCTGATGGCTTTTATGAGTGGCAAAAGCAACAAAGTCAAAAACAGCCATTTTATTTTCGCCTGCAAGATGGGCAGCCCTTTGGTTTTGCGGGATTATGGGATGTATGGCACTCACCAGAAGGAGAAGAAATCGCTTCTTGTACAATTGTGACAACAACAGCTAACGAATTGTTAGCACCAATTCATGACCGGATGCCAGTAATTTTAGCACCCGAAGATTACGATTTATGGCTAGATACACAAGTGCAAACACCCGAAAAACTTCAGCCACTATTAGATCCTTACCCGGCGGAAGCAATGACAGCTTACCCCGTGAGCAATTTGGTCAACAAGCCCCAACACAATAGTCCAGAATGTATTATGCCTCTTAGTGAGGAGAATGGCCTGCCAAATCAGTTAAATTAACTATTGAGTGCTGAGTCGGAAGTGCTGAGTCAGCACCTAACCAAGAAACCCTGCAATTCCTAAAAGCATCTTTTGAGCTAGTAGCTGTACAACTATAGAGGCAGTTATGCCAAGAACACAGAAAAACGATAACTTTATTGACAAATCTTTTACAGTCATGGCGGATATCATTCTGAAGATTCTGCCAGCCAACAAAAAAGCTAAAGAAGCATTTGTTTATTACCGAGATGGGATGTCTGCCCAAGCAGAAGGCGAATATGCCGAAGCTTTGGAATATTATGAAGAAGCCCTCACCTTAGAAGAAGATGCCAACGATCGCAGTTATATTTTCTACAATATGGGGCTAATTTATGCTAGTAACGGTGATCACGAGAAAGCTTTAGAACTTTATCACAAAGCAATTGAAATCAATCCACGTATACCCCAAGCCTTGAATAATATCGCTGTAATTTATCATTACCAAGGCGAAAAAGCCAAAGAAGCTGGAGATAATGACGGTGGTGAAGCTTTGTTTGACCAAGCCGCAGATTATTGGATAAGAGCCATACGGATGGCTCCCAATAACTACATTGAAGCGCAAAACTGGCTAAAAACCACTGGCCGGATGCAAATTGACGTATTCTTTTAGTTATTTGTCATTAGTCCTGACAAATGACAAAGGACTAATGACAAATCACAAATAACCAATGACAAATGACAATTTATGATTGATCGTGACCAAGTTCATAAAGTAGCTCTGCTTGCTCGGTTAGAATTAACACCAGCAGAAGAAGAGCAATTTACCACTCAGTTAGGAAACATTTTGGAATATGTAGAACAACTGAGTGAACTAGATGTGAGTGATGTGCTACCAACTACACGCGCAATTGATGTCAGCAACGTGACACGCGAGGATGAGTTACAACCGTATCCTGACCGAGATGCTATCCTCGATAGTGCGCCTGAGCAAGAAGGTGACTATTTCAAAGTTCCGAAAATTCTCAACAGCGAAGAATAAAAAAGGTCAAGGCAAAAGGCAAAAGGTAAAAGTAAAAAGAAAATTTTTGCCTTTTTACTTTTTACTTTTGACTTCTAAGGATTATAGTTACGGCATTCTGGTACGTTGGGATTTTCTCGACAGTATTCTTCAAAAGAAACTTTCGCCGAAACCATAGCTTCAGCTTTTTGATGGGCGGCTTCTGCTTGCAGTTCTTCCACCTCATCCCAAGCAGCAGCACAGGCTTTAGAATAAGCACCATGTTGGGTGCAAATAGCGCGGGCAGCTTCAACAGCCTTGTGAATTTTCTCTTCTAACCTGAGTGCTGTTGGGGCTTCGATAAAATTACTCTTGGTCAAAATATCAGTAATTGAGATAATACCTAACAGCTTGCCTTGAATAACTGGCGCTCTGCGAATACCAGTATTTGCGAACAACCGCGCTACATATTCCACACTCAACTCAGGATTAACGACAATACAGGGTTTGCTCATAATTTCATAAACCCGTACCTGCTTGGGGTCTTTACCGTAGGCTATTACCTTATAGACAATATCTGTTTCGCTAACCATACCATAGGCATCATTATCATAGCGACGATCTACAACCAAGGCACGCAAGTTGTTTTCTCTCATCAGCCGGACTGCTTCAGCAACAGTGGCCGAACCGCGAATGGTAATTACATCCTTGGTCATGATATCTTCAGCTTTCATCATTGCTGTAGTCTCCTGGTAAATAGCAGAGGAGCAGGGGAGATAGGGAAAGCAGAGGAGGCAGGAGGCAGGAGGCAAAAGTATTACTATTGCTAGTTTTTACGCCTACACAATGTCCGACTCTTTCTCCTGCATTTCTCACAAGAGAGAAATCCACGGGTGTAGGAGGGGTGGGAGGATGGTGAAGAAATCTTTCCCCCCTCTCTCCCCACACCCCCTATCCATGCGTGAGAAATTTGGGTTTCTGACTACAGGGATAATTGGTGAATTTTTTGTCCCTATTCCCCACTCCCCACTCTCTACTCCCTATTCTCTATTCCCCATTCGCTACCACAAAGTTAGTGCAGGTTTGAATTTATGATGTTATCGAAAGTGACCGAAGCTCACAATATCGGCATAATGATTTTGTAAAAGTATGAAGTAGGGAAACCTTAGTATGAAATTTTATACTTAAATCTGCATTTTTTATCCGTAATCAGGCTAGGATGATCACAGCATCATCCAACTACGGCTGAAACTTTTTTGCTGTAAGTTTGCACCCAGGTATACCGTCTGCCAGTAAATTTTGAGACTCAGCTATGTCAAATCGTCATTATCCACCCGCTTACTTACGTTATCTCAAAGCCAGGTTATGGAATTTTAGCAAACCTGCTTTTTGGGGAACAGCAATTTTTTTTATCAGTGCTAGGGCTAGTAATTCGAGAATACTGGACTAACCCAGAGGCGTTTACTGGCAAACAAGACGGCGAAGTCACAACACAACAAGCGGATAATTCTTCTCTGTCGGCGGAAGATAAAGCGATCGCAGCTGATATTGATAACTTACCAGTTCTGTATAATGACGCTGAACAAGCAGAAAATCAAGCAATTGTCAGTTCCCCTACAGATAACTCTAAACCGAAAAAAGGTAAAGATTTTTTACAGGATGTAATTAACAAGCAAAAATCTTCTAAAAACACTAAATCAACTTCCATCTCAGGAATTAGTGGTGCTACATCTGGTTTTGATAGTAAAAATCCTTTTGTTGCCCAAACTGAAAGTTTGTTACAGTTTGGCATCCAAAATGGTAGCGGTAATCAGTTGTTAAATTCGTCCTCTCAACCACAAGGGTCAACCAATAACCCTTATGCGGTAGGAACAGGTACTAACCAGACACCAAACAACCCTTACAACTCAATTACCCCTTCAGTAACCACACTTCCAACATCAACTAACCAAACAACACCATCTAATATTAATAGTGCAACTGCCAACCCCGGTAATAGCTTTGGTCAAACTCCATACACCGGGCTTTCGCAGAATTTATCGAACATTAACAGCACAACTACAAATTTCAGCAATAATTCCGGCAGAACTTCCAATACTTCCATTCCCCAAAGTTTACCGACAAATACGCAGAATTTTCTCCCTAACAGCAGTTTAAATAGCGGTACAAGTTATATCCAACCAAGCGTACCCAGCCAACCAACAAATTATTATAACGGTGTCAATACTGCCCAGCCTTTGACTAATTCAGTACCATCAATAAACACAACACAACCTATTAATTCAGTTGCGCCAACAAACACTACACCCACTGCTGTACAGAATTCTTCTGCATATATTGTGACACCATCGGCTCCTGCCAGTTATCAAAACAACCGCTATTTTAGGGGTTTACCCGTTCAAATACCTTCTAATACTTCCGTTCCCGGACAGTATACAGGCGGCGTGCAAGGAAATCCTTATGGTTATTAATTTTGTAAGAATTCAGGAGTCAGAATCCAGGAGCCAGAAGGCTTAAAGAATGATGGTAAATATTTGATGAATCAATTTACTAATCTACTAGATACCTCTAAATTCTGACTTCTGACTCCTGGGTGCTGAATACTTACTTAATTTTCTTACCAAATGGGAATAGATATTATGATTTAAGATTCTGGGAAGTCAACCAAAATCTTAAATCTAAACACCAAAATTGGTATGAGACCTTATCACCATATCCCGATTGTTGAATGCGGTGAACCCCTGGTAGAAATTCCCTTGCATTTGTTTGCGGTGGAGTCTCCCCATCCTTATGAAAAACTGGGCGCTATTTATGGAGAATATTCGCCTTATTATCTCCGCCAAACTGTTGTCGAAAATTTAATCAAAGCTCAAAATTATTTGGAATTGCTGCATCCTCATTGGCATATTCAAATTTTTGATGGTTATCGTCCGGTGAATGTGCAGCAGTTTATGGTCGATTATAGCTTTGCGACAGCATTACAAGATAGGGGACTGACGGAAGCTGAGTTATCGCCAACCCAACGCCAAGAAATTTGGGAGGCGGTGTATCAAATTTGGGCGGTTCCGAGTCTGGACGAAAAAAACGCCACCACCTCATAGTACCGGGGCTGCGGTAGATGTGACGTTAGTTGATGATGCAGGGCTAATAGTAGATATGGGTTCGCCGATTGATGAGTTGTCAGAGCGATCGCATCCCGATTACTATGCTAATCATCCCCATCCCCAAGCACAAAAATATCATGCTAACCGTCAGCTATTAAATGATGTCATGTTAAAAGCTGGCTTTCAACGCAACCCTAGGGAATGGTGGCATTTTTGTTTTGGGGATCAAATGTGGGCGTGGCTAAATAATCAAGCTAATTCAGCTAATAAATTCACAGCGCGTTATGGTCGAATTGTATAGTAGAAGGCAGGAGGCAGGAGGCAGGAGGCAGAGGTCAGGAGACAAAAGTATTAGTATTTCCTCTCCCTACCTTTACGCATCTTCGGGGTTAAGTTGTTTTAATTCATCTGTAGTTAAAGTGCCGATTGGACTCCAAACTAAATAAGGAATTAGTAATACAGTTGCTAGTAGTGAAATTGGCAAAACTGCCAAAGCCAAAACTATGGCTGAAATCAAGCCAATTAAGCCAAGAGTTTCGCCAACTTTCAAGCTGCGTAACCTCAGCATCAGGGGGATATAGGCAATGGTGATGACTTCTACGAACAGGTATAAACCCATCAACAACCAAGTCACAACGCTTCCGGGGTTCTGTTTCCAGACGATGTTAGCCGAAATCGCACCGCAAATAAAAATCGCAGTCCAGATAAAAGGAATCAGTGGTTCAAAAACTAGCCATTGTGGGCGACTTAAATGGGCGAACCATTTCACGTCTCGCGGTGTGATGAAAAAACTACCAAAGGCAATTAAGAAAGTTATCACCCCAATGATGACACCAGAGGAAAGCATGTTTTTACCCTTTTCCTTACTTTTTGTCAAGTTATACACTGCCAGTTTGACAATATAAGGTAGGGGTGAAATCAACCGCAGGTTTGATACTTAGGCATCTTGCGGATTGAGACTTTGCATCTGCCAAGTAGTATAAGTACCAATGGGACTCCATAGTAAAAAGGGTACTAATAATAATGCTGCCCAACTGGAGACAGGTAAGACAGCCAGAATTAATATAAGACCGATAATAAAGCCTGTACCACCAATAATTGTGCCTGCTTGCAGACTTCGCAGCCGAAACATCACGGGTGTATACGCAACGATCGCAATTTCTAAAATTAAATATAAACTCATCAACAACCAAGTAGATGTTGTTCCTGGGTTAGTTTCCCAAACAATATAAGCTGACCAAGCACCACAAATAAAAATTACACTCCAAATCACTGGAATTGCGGCTTCAAAAGTTAGCCATCTCGGCCTTTGTAAGCGTTTGAACCATTTGCGATCGCTTGGTTGAATTAAATTAGCACCCAAAGCCACTAATATTGCTACGCCCCCAATGATCATCCATGATTTAATCATGACCTTATTCCTTGTAATTGCTGCATATCGCTGAGATATCACTATTTATAGTCTGATTTTGCCAATTTATTTCATCAATACTCATCATCCCTGAGTCTGAGAACTTGATAGCAGTCGGAGATATTTCTGTTCATACAAGCGTAAGAATTCAGGAGTCAGAATCCAGAAGCCAGAAGGGTTAAAGAATGAGGAGAAATATTTGATGACTCAATTTACTAATCTGCTAGATACCTCTAATGAGGATGTCTGAGAAGTATTAAATATTGCACTTGATCCCCCCTAGCCCCCCTTAAAAAAGAGGGGGGAACCAGAGTTAAAGTCCCCCTTTTTAAGGGGGATTTAGGGGGATCTACAAGTCTTAAATACAACACCAAAAAGTTTTCAGACATACTCTAAATTCTGACTTCTGACTCCTGGGTGCTGAATTCTTACATACAAGCTTAACTGCAAAATAAAAGGGGTGTACGATTGTACGCCCCCAAGGATAATTTACTCTGTGCAAGACATCATCTCAACGGTTCAAGATTGCTAATAGTCAGATATAGTTCTTCATCAGCAATTTGTTGGTTGTAATCAATATTAATTTGTGTTGGGTAGCCAAATTGCGGATCATATTTGACGTTGAGACCTGATGCTTTTTTGGCGATCGCATCATCAATTATGCCAAACAGTTTCGGAATGGAATTATATTGTTGGAAAAGTTCTGCATCAACTGGCTCATTATTGTTGACAGCTTTAATAGAAGCAACTTGACCATTACGCACTGTAATTACTACTGGTTGTGTTGCTTTGGGTACACAGAAACAACTCCGGCTAAATGTAAAGCGATAGTTATTTAGCCTTTGCTGATTCCACAATTGACGATTAACTTTGAGTTGAGTGGAATTTGCATCATTTGGATTTGGTGTTTGTTCATTTTTGGAACCAACCCAACGTTGAGAATTTACAACAGTATCAATTTTATTTTCTAAAGCTGTTAGTGCTTGTGGTGCATTGGGTGAGCCGAGATAATGATTAACAGTTTTCTGACGTTTACCAATAGTTAAAGAAGTAATTGCAGAAGGTGCATCTGTCCGTCCGCCTTGGTAGCTATCAGATAACGAGAAATAGTTTACCTTATTAAATTCTGCAACTAATTTTCTTACTGCTTGGGGACTAATTCTGGCAGTTCTTTTTCCTACAACTTTAACAAATCGCTCTCCTTCGTAGACAACTCTGCCATCAGGAAATATCGTAATTTTATAAATAGGACAAGCACCAAAGCACGCTGTTCTTTGCAGAGTAATAATTCCTGAGCTTGTCTTTTTATTATTTTGATTTAAGATTTGTTGCGAAGAGTTCTGGGCAGTTATTTGTGGCAAATTAACTGTAGATTGTGCGAATACTTGGGCATTCAAAATTATAGATACAAGCAACCCTGTACCGATTACGATAGGCGATCGCATATAATTTCCTGATAAACTAATGAATTAATCTTATAGACAAAACTAATTACAAAAAGTTTCGTTGACAGTTAATAGTTATTGTCGTGATTAACGCCTCACGGCATCAAAGGTTTGGTCAGACATGAGAATAATTCTGAAGATTACGCGCTTAGACAGTGATCAACGCCTTACGGCATCAAAGGTTTAATCAGCGCAACGGTAAAGGCTGGGCAAGTCTCCCCAACTCCTGGTGATCAACGCCTTACGGCATCAAAGGTTTAATCAGTTTCGGACAGTTAAAAGTAAGCGATCGCCTAATTGGAGTGATCAACGCCTTACGGCATCAAAGGTTTAATCAGCTACCGCCGCCGGCGTAGGTGCAAATGTGATAGTCGGGTGATCAACGCCTTACGGCATCAAAGGTTTAAATCTGCTCATTTCCATTATTTTGAGACACCAATTTTAATTAGCCTGTTATCCACTAGAACAACGGTTCCATTTTCTTCAACAGAAACCGTCAAACTGTTGCAGTTCCTAGGCTCGACACAAAAAATAATTCGTCGCCTATCACTAAATCAGGGTTTACGTTTTTGAGTTCGATTGTCTTGCCGTTTGGCGCGATCGCTTTAAAATCTGCCATTATCTTGAAGCCTCCTTCATTGCGTAAGCTAATTTACCAACCCAAATAATCAAGCTGACAATCACTTCAATTGCGAACAAGGTCACGCCAGCCAATAATAAATTCACCCAATCAAGCTTGCCCCACTGCCCAGTTGTTAAGACGAAAAAGAAGTCCGAGAATTTACCGCTTTTAACTGGGGAATAAACGGTGATGCAAATCAGGAAGTCTATGGTGTAGGTGAAGATTTTAAGGGTTTCTAGGTTGCTGATAACCGAAGTCGGGAGGGCATTATATACCCGTTTGAGCATCTTCAGTGTCGGATCGTCATCGTCTTTGATTTTGTATTTTGAGTGACTATCTGCCGACGCGATCGCGGCTTTGATAAACGATTCGTTGTTATACAAAACCAGTGGCAGGACTTCGATTATTTGGATAATCCCCCATAATACCGTACCTAGAATCCAGGTAACACCCTTGCCTAGAATTGCGGCAATCCCGTTGACGATTGGGATGATTGAGATGATTTGCAGGAAGGCGCTGTTAACTGTCTTGCCACTCAATATCCCAATTATTTTTTCATAGGGTTGGATGTTGAGGTATGCGAAGTAGAATGCGGCGCAAACAAGCCCCCAGTAAAGCAGTCGCAACCAAGGATCTTGCTGATTTTGCCTGCGATCGCGCTTAGGCATGGTGAAATTCATTAATTACCTCCTACTGGCTGCGAGTAGATGCCGCCGCGAAACCTTTTCAACCGCTTGGCAATGACATCACGGTTTCCAGTAAACGCGATCGCGCCAACAACCCCGTTATCTTCAACCACACCTGTATTCCCTTGCCCATCACACACTACAGTCCCAGACGGGAGGGGGGTTTCTGTATGCCGATCTGTAAGGGTTTGCCCTTCAAATATAGACACGTAGCGGATATTTGGGTATTCCCCAGCAACTATCGGCAAACAACCTTTGGTATATCGAGTATCAGCGATCTTGGCTTGTTCTTCTTCAAATGCCAGTTGCTGTTCTAGCTTGGTTTGCTTTTCGGAATTGGTGGCGTTTTGCTCTTTGATAGCCGAGAGTGATTGCATATTTCGACTGATGTCACCAGAGGAGAAAGCCAGCGATACCAGAACAGCGCCACCGAAGACGATATTGGTCTTGTGTTTACGCCACGTTCTTGCTGTCAGCATTATTTACCTGCCTCCAGCAAGAAAGCATCCAGATCGAATTCTTTCTCTTGAGATGGAGCGATCGCCTTGACTGCCATCTTCACCCCATCTGAATTACCGCGCACTTCTTCCAAGAATGCGTCTAATACATCTGGTTCTTGATTAATACCGTATCCAGCGATCATCTTTTTGACGCGATCGCGGTCATTGGCAAGTTCAATTACAAAGTTAGATGTTTGTTGAGTGCGACCGAGCAAGGATTTAGCAATCTCCAAATCACCCTGTTCCAATACTTTCCCAATTACTTGGGACTTGATTTGGCTTAAGGCCGCGCCTTGGGCGATCGCTTCTTCTGTCACCAAGCGGATCATTGCCGCCATTAACTGTGGGTTGGAGTGAGTTGAGAATTTGGATGCGTTCCCCGAAGGGGTTGTCGCAGACATCGCTTGTGTTTCAATTGCTGTTAATGGTTGTCCTTGCTCTAATCTATTTTGTTTACCGAGTTCTCGATTTATTTGCTTGAAGGTGTCTTCTAATTGCTCGGTGATTTCAAATGAGAATTCATCACCGTGGGGGTCGATATCTGCACCGTTCTGAGCAAATATAATCAACGCTCTGTCAACAATTTCAGGCGTGTAATCACTTGCAAAATATTCATATAATTTCTCGCGTGTAAAGCTATACATTGTTTTTCACCCACTGTTCAAAGTTTTCACGTTTTAGATCGCTGAAGTTTACTTTCAGGAATTTGATTACTGATTCATAGGAGCGCGATCGCCTCTCAAGTCCCCCTTTCGCCACCAAAATACAAGCAATCAAAAACCTTTGGTAGTTGTCTAGGTAATGCGCCCTAATGCTTCTATCTAGTGGGAAGTACTGCGCTTTTACAGGTGGTACTTGTTGAATTATTTCTGTTTCCCAACGCGCTATGGTTTTACGATTTATTCCGATTAGCTTTCCCCACTCCTGGCGGGTCAGATAATTATCAAGGAAAGCGTTTTTTAAAAACTCGCTCATCCTCGATTAGTTTTAGTACGATTGCTAAACTATTGCTCATCTCACCTCAAAATGCTCCTATTTCGTGCAAAAAGTACCTCACTGTGACTTTGTTTCACGTTTACTCACTGTGGCTTTGTCCTACTGGGGATTTGAGAAACTATTGCTTGTTTTTGCTGTTTTTCTTACTGCAATCCCAGTCGCCATACCAGTATGCTTGCTCTAAAAAGTTGTAAGTATCTGGGTCTACCTTTCCGGCAAGTTGTTTATAGTCAAGTCCTGATTCAAATGCTTGTTTAATATTAGGTGGTAGCGTCATTCCTTGGGATGGTATTTTATCGATTTCAGTCTGCACAATTTCGCTGTATTTTGATTGTGCTTGCTGGGGATTTATTCTCCCACTCATCAAGTCTTGTTGCAGCTTTTCTACTTTGCCTTCGTAGCTTTGATTCTTGGCATGGCTAACTAAAGCAGCTAGACCACCTATTATCAACAAATCAATCATTTGCACCTCTTAAAGCAAGTGAAAATTCTTGAGTTGGCGCTGTATAGATAATCTTGGTTTCTTCACCGCGCTCTTTTTTCCTGTCTACAAAAGTCACGGTTTTGTCATCAATAATTAATTCGGGCGAACTGAATATTGTGCTTGGAATATTTGCTGGATTTGGCATTTACTTTTACTCATTGCGACTTATGAATAGATAATAAAAAACCCGCACTAGGCGGGCAATAACTAAAGTAAATTAATTAAAAAATTATTGGTGGTGGCGGCTCAATCCCCGCCTCTTGAAGCGTTCGCAGTAACTGCACGACCCTAACCGCCAAATCTCTGGGTTTGGTTTTATTGGTGTTCCACTGGCTAACTACTTTTGGACAAGTACCAAGCGCGATCGCGGCCTGCTGTTGTGATGGATACGACGCGATCGCGTTTAAGACATATTCACGTTTTTGCTCTTCGGCAGTCATAATTGTAATTGCTCCTACTGTAGCCGTTTTCTACGGTTGGGGAAGTCTTGGTGGTGTCTTGCTCACACCTCCAAGGCGGTCTTGATTCTGTTGAAATACTAGCACGAGATTTGAATTGTTGCTCTAATAGCGCGTAAAATACGAGCAAACTAATAAACGATAGACAATGACTTCTAGGAAAAAACCGACCACCGCCGAGGAATTGAAAGCAGACATTGAGAATCATCCAGAGCGTGGCAAGTTAAATGGGGATGATGTTGTAGCCTTTGACAAAGTTGAATTTCGTGGTAATGTTCCGCGAGAAATTTACCGACTAGCTTTAGAGGTGGGTGGCGCATTGGGTGACGATAAATCAACCATCTTGGTTAAGGCGCTTGAGGAATACGTCATCAGAAGACTTGAGCTATTAGAGCGATCACAACGAATTAAGTCTAAAAAATTTGGCGTTGATGAGCTTGAGATCAGGTCTAAGACTTTTGGTGCATACAAAGCCAAGGGGAGAGCAAAGAAGGCTAATTTACAAGCAGGTGACGAATAGTCTCAGGAACAATTGTTCCTGATGTATAGCGCGATCGCTTCTCGCACTTTGTCACTGATTGTCTCCCCTTCGGCAAGCATACCCTTAAGCGACTCTACATCACCTTGATCGACTCTTACAGACAGCAAAACCCCTTTATCCGGATTGACCGTGTACTTACCTGTCTTTTCGTCTCTAACTTTGCCTACCATCTTTACATTCCATTGTATACGATGGTAGTATATTAACATGCCCAGCGATGGAGTAAACATCCTGGGCGCGGTTAACCTGAGTTAGAGGTCAACATGACTAATTTTAATATTGATGTGGCGCGATCGCTTTACGATTCACTAGATACGTTCCCGGTTGATTTTGAAAATGCTTGGCAGTGGCTAGGGTACAGCAGAAAGGATAATGCCAAGTCTAAGTTTTTAAAGTGCGGATTTGTCAAAGGATTAGATTATGAGGTTTTCCTGGGAGTTCAGGAAAACCCATTGGGTGGCAGGCCAAGTGAAGATATTTGCCTCACGGTGGAATGCCTTAAACAGTGGGGCATGATGTGTGGAACCGATAAAGGGCGCGAAGTCAGGATGTATTTTTTAGAATGCGAAAAAATAGCAAAGTCACTGTCAGCGCCTAAAAGTACATCAGAAATGCTTTTGATGTATGCACAGCAACTGGTTGAACAAGAGAAAAGACAGCAACGCATAGAGTTAAGCCTTGAGCAAGTAAAATCTGACGTTGCCACTATTAAGCAAGTTCAATCAGATGCGGAGTCAGCACTCAAGGAACTTCCTCCAGCTACTAAACCAGTCCCAGTTAAAACCACTAGATCGAATCTTAACAAATTAATTCGCGAGTACTGCCACAAAACATCAGTCAGGCACAACGACGCATGGCGAGAATTGTACAGAGAATTCAAGTACAGATTTCATATCGATTTGGGTATCCGTGCGGCCAACGGTAAATCAGCGCCATTAGATGTAGCTGAATCACTCGATGTGGTTGATGATTTGTATGCGCTTGCTTGTGAGATGTTCAAAGGTGGTGAAAAATGAGAAAATTCACAAGCTTAGTACTCGTAAGCGCGATCTCTATCTCTTGTCTCTCCCCTCGTCCATCTCAAGCTAATCCCGCAGTATTAGCACCAGCCGCGTTTTGTGCCGGGACTGCTGGTGTGGGTTGCGTTTTGATTGGTGTAGCTACCGTGGGTGGAATTGGTTATTACTTCTGGAGTCACAGAAAGGGAAAGAAAACTTATGTAATCCAGTCCACCCAGGATGGGCAGGTTTTTGCAACTTGGGACACAGAGAAAGAGAACAGGCATACTGTGTACGGCAATTCTGATACCTGTCGCAAAATGGGCGCGTCGCGCGGCTTTGGTAGATACATAGGACTTATAGATCACGGCGACGGTACGGTGACTTGTCGTTTTTCGGGAAAACAAACAACTTTTGGAGGAGGAGATTGATATCGTGAATAGAGAAGGTGGAATCCAAGTTTTTTTTAAAATACGAGTCACCAGCGTCATTCCTGCTGGATGAGCATTCTCGGTGGTACGCGGATGAAGAGATATTGAATAAAGATATTGAATGTGAACTCAAGTTCAATTACACGGTCGGACAAAGAGGAAACCAAGAACACAGGTGGAGGCTGGTAAAAAAAGAAATGTATAAGCCTGATGTGAATACATCAAAATACGATGCAATATGCGTGCTTTATTACCAGCATGACAACCCGGAACTTTTGGAGAGATACAGCAATAAGATTCGATCCCTTAAGTCCTAGTCCTTAGCACAATATTTTCAGGAACAATTGTTCCTGAGAAGCGCGATCACTGCTAGGTGTACCATAGCGATCGCGCCTCCCCACGCAACCCACGCCAAGCATGAAAATAGATTTCAACCCAGAAAATAACGACGAATTTGACCCCACACCAAAACTAAGCCTAGATAACTTGCCTAAGGGTAAATATTTGGTCAACGGCGAAATGATTGACAATAATTTCAGTCCCACAGATAGGCAAAAACTTCAAGAGATCAAAGTCAGGTATCAACAGCTTAATTCGATGCCACCTGAGCATATCAAGTGGTTGATCGAAAGATTGGATGAATTAATTTGAGGCGCGTATGTATTTGATACAAGAAGAGAAGACAGAGCAATGCCACTTACTGGTTTGGACAGATGCAGATTACGATATTCCCGGAGACGTGATTGTTTGGGCGGTCAGCCTTGGGAAAAAGATCGTCGAAATATTGGAGAGTAATTTTATTGTTGATATTCGGTACAGACATAATAAAAGAGAATGGGCTTATGAGTTTTCCTGGAATTCGGAGGGGGAACAAAGAACTACTTGGAATGTGGCACCGAATTTGCTTCAAGAATCTTTTCGAGACAATGATCATCGCGTAGCAAAAATGATAGCTAGACACGTAGGCGAAGTTTCAAAGCAATCAAAGTCAGGTATCGGTAGCTAAACTGGAGCCGCCTGAACATATCAGGTGGCTGATCGAAAAACTAGAAGAATTAATTTGAGGTGCGATCGCGATGAAACTAAACCTAGAATTAACAACTCAGCAAGCAACGGAATTAGAATTGTTGCTGGCAACGGTCAAAGACCACGGGGTTCAAATACAAGGTGTAGAAGCAAATAGTTACACTCAGGCGATCGCGCTAGTCCATGAACGCATCCAAGCTTGGTTAAATGCCAAAGTTGTGGCTCAAAAACCACTTGAACAACGGGAACTCATAACAGAAATGAGACAAGCAAGAGAAAAGCATTTTGGCTCAGAATGAATAGATTGAGGCGCGATCGCGGTGAAACAGTACTGGCACGAATTAACCAAGGAAGAGCAAAACCACGTCTTGGGGCAAAAAATAAGATGGGGGCAGTTTATTTCAAGATACAAGCAACCTAGTTGGTGTCAATATCCTGAAGCAATTCTTACCAACCAAGGAATGATCGACAGAACAGCGATATTAGCCACGGGTTGAAACCAAGCTAACCACACCCCACCAATAAAACCTAACAGCAGCAAACACAAAGCGAATAACCAGTTAATCTGCGGACTTATCTCATTCCGCATCTGACGCAAAACCAACTTAGCCTCTTTAACTCCCCATGCTTTAGCCTCTGAAAGTGTGGGGAATATTTTTTCGCGGTAATTAATTCCACTACCAATCGACACACAATAGCCGCTTTCGTCGTTGTCACCCCAACGTAAAATGTCAGGCGCAGATTTGTATTTAATTCTGACTTGAATTAATCCATTGCCTAGTTGCAGTTGCCACCAATGAGGAGGGGTTTGAGTTGACTGTTGCCACATATCAGTTATCAGTAAGCAGTGATCAGCTATCATAACTGTTCATAACCGATGCGATCGCGCTAATATTTCCTCAACTCCAATAGCTATTCTATGCCTGCCCTCATCTTCTCAAATCCAGCTAGTGAAGTTCAGTTTACGCCAACTGGTAGCACTTCTGCTGACATACTATCACCAAACGCCCAAGCAGCAATCGCGGAGGCTTACTTAAAATCAGTCAATCTCTACAGTAATCAAAGCATTGCTGGCATAAAAATACTTACAGACACAACGCAATCAACCACTAAAGATAATGGGTGCTTGGTTCTAGAAGGTGGCTTAGGGGTAGAAAAGGCGATCAATACTGGCGGGGCAATTAAAACAGCCGACACCACTGCAAGCACGAATACAACTACAGGCTCAATCGTTACTCCGGGCGGTGCGGGTATAGGTGGTAGTGTCAATATTGGGGGAAGAGTCACATCAGTATCCTCCGATATCAAAGCAAACCGTCCTTATTTGAAAGTAAGACGTATTGCAGCACAGAGTAATTTTACAAACAACTCTTCAGTAGTAATTGTTTGGGATACGACAGTCATAGATACTGCCGGAGGAATGAATACCTCTACTGGCACATATACTGTGCAGTCTGGTGATGCTGGGGAATATGCGGTAGAGGTTCGCTTTGTTTTTTCTTCTAGCTGCACTCGTATGCTTCTGGAAGTATCCGTATTAAGCGGAGGTAATACTACACTTTATCGCCTTGACGATAGGGGAGCTTCTACTGACGCTTTTGGTTTTATAGGTGGAGTAGCTAAAATTCCCTTACTTGTTGGGGATGCGGTGACTGTGACGCTTTTCCAAACAAATACAGGTTCGGCATCTAGATCATCTTCCACAGCAAGAGCTACGCACAATGAGTTTGTACTTTATAAAATGAGTATTTAATATGGCTAAAACAATCAAAAGAATCCAATTTGATCCTCCAGGACAAATTGAAATCTTCTACGTAGAAGATGGCAGTACAGAATGGCAAAAATTCATATCTGATGCTGATTATCAAGAGTTTTTACTAGAACGGCAAACAGAAATTGATAATGGCGTACCACCTGCACCTACGCCTAACTGGGTTGGATTTAATACTGCAATGTTTCAAAATGCTGCTTACAACAGGATTCGTAGCAACACATCCAACCAACTAGACGGGGGCAGGGTTGAGGCTTTGGCTTTATCTTTAGCTGCTGGTGTTCCGTTTAATATGCAGATATTTGCGGTGCTTTGGAACAATACGATCGCAGGAAGCGAAACACCACCAACAGCAGAGGAAGCAGCAGGATGGAGAGCGATCGCCTCTACGAATAATATGCCGTTCACGTATAATCAATCAGGGTTGATTGAGGTGAGCTAGTGGCGTTAATTTCCCAGTATGCAGGCGTTGGCGAAACTTGCCCAGCCTTTACCGTTGCAGTTGCTAGTGGTGGCAGTCTCACAGGTTCGGGTACGCTGTATTTTTCGTTTCAGTTACAAAATCGCGCTGGGTTTAATATCCCTTCTGTTAGCGGCGCGATCGCCTATACATCTGGGCAGAAAATTACAATCACAATTCCCAGTACTGTGATGAAAGCGGGATGGGATATTCATTATTTTGTAGTATCAGCGGGGACAACCAGTGACCCATCTACCCATGTACAAATCGCCCGTTATCCTGGTTATTTATTCGGCGTAGGCGTAAACCCGCAATCAACCCGCGTCACCCTACCTCAAAGTATTGTCCTTTCTCGCCCTGCTCACATTGCCCTTGCGCCAACAGTTGCAGATCCCTATAACTTTCCCACAGGAAGCGATCGCCTAGACGGTCAAGTGCGTTGGGTAACAAGCGAAAGCAAATGGTATGAATATCGTGCGGATTCAGATTTAGATCCAAGTGTTGACGTAATTTCTGCGGATGTTGGCCAATGGGTGAGAATTGGTGGCGCTAGTACTTATGTATCAGATACTCAATCTGGCGTGGGGAGCGATCGCGCCATCGACACAATCAACCCCGACACTGTTCGCCCAACTCCCCCTTATCCTGGCGATGTGGGGTTGAGTAAGGTTTTACCTAGCTGGGAGCAACAGTTATGGATTTACAACGATAACGATACTTCGCTGCCTGCGGGAATTGAGTTTGGGATTGAGATTGAGTTCAACAACAAGCGATCGCCTGATCTGTTGTCGGGATTATTCTTGGTCAAGTTTATTGGATACGTTCAGTCAGACGGGACGATTCGCACTACAGATGGGGATGGCAACAATTTCCCTAACTGCGGTGCGTTTTTTTTCTTGGACACCAAGCTAACTACGCCTTTTGTGACTGCTGATGATTTGGCAGTGGGGGAGGCGATCGCGCTTGCGATCAAGCCTTACTTCTCGGTTGCCGAACTAAATAATGAGGTTGTTCCTGATTCAATCATTGGAATATACCCAGCAATTCGCCCCCAATCAGGCGACTACAACCCACTAGGCAAGATACTCCCTGATGGTTTTGTTTATCCTCAAGATGACTACTATCGCGTAGTTCCTGGTTCTGGACTGAATTACGACGTGCTTGAGGGAACTGCTTGTGTAGGCGGTTACGATTTCCCTAGTAAACCCCGGCGCACATTTTCAGGACTTTCGCCCAGCACTACAGGGCAGAAAGTAATTATCAACGGGAACGGCGCAGTATTTACAGAACCCAGTACGTATACACCATCGGCGAGTGAAGCAATTAGGGCAGTTGTGGGGACTGCGAGTGGTCTATCGAGTGCGGGGGCATGGAGTAGCTATGTTGGGGTGACGGCAACTCAAGCGGTTCGAGTTACCTGTGCTTATCCCTACTCTGGGGGTTATGGTACAGTCCGCAGCGATTACCCTGATGTACTGGCAGACAATACCAAAGCTATATTCAATCCACCAAAAGTCCGGATTTATTTACAGCGTCAAGACACTTCAGAGATTCGGGAATTTACAGGGTTTTTGGTTCTGCCAGGAACCACCCAACAATTCACGATCACCAACTGGAGTTCAGGAACAATTGTTCCTAGCGTCCCTGCGGCTGCAAGTGATTTTTGTTTGTTTGCCCCAGGAACAGCTACGCCAACAACCACCACGGGCGGCACATTTACCGCAGCTAACTATAGGGCCGCATTTGCTTTTGAATACGATGGCAGTCAAATATCTTCCGTCTCCCACGATTCACCGCCTTGTATTCCTGAGTATCCAGGGACATTTGAGCCACCTGCAATTGAAATTGATTCGACAATTACGGCTCCCGCCGGAACGCCTGCATCTGTTGAAAATCTTAGTACCTTATCGAATATTGCTCGACTGCGATTTACTATTCCACAAGGCCCAGCAGGAAATACCTGGACTACGAAATCCGCAAATTACACAGCCGTAGCAGGCGATCGCATCATTGCTGATACTTCGGGTGCATCTTTTACCCTCACCCTTCCCGCATCACCCACGACAGGAGACAATATCACAATTCTTGGTCGTGGGTCTTTGGGGACGAATGCCCTGAATATCAATTTCAACGGGCAAAAATTTAAGTCTGCAACCCAAGCAAGTCCCGTGACTTTTGCTAAAGATTACAGACAATTGAATCTTATTTGGATTAACTCAACTATTGGGTGGATACCGAGTCCTGATGCGGCGATCAGCTAAAATCGAAGTAATCACTGAAGTGCGATCGCCTTGTTTATCAATCCAATCTACCAACTCTTGCGGTAGACGAATCGTGACTTTTATTTTGGCTTTTCCTGTAACCGGCTTTCCGGGCGATCGCCTCTTACCTGTCACGGTTTCAAGGCATTTTTGACAATTTACTTGCTTAATATCGCTTGATGACTTTGACAGAGAGTTAATCCTTACCCCACAAGCGTGATATCCGAGTTGCGGATGTTTGTAGTGGATCTTAGGCACTATTCCCACCCTAAATCAAAGAACGGCTCTGGAATAGATTTGGAAATTGTTCTTGCAACAAATTCTAAATACTCCGCCGCGTATTCGTAAGTTGCAAATCCCTGTATTGTTGCGTGGTCTTCTGCTCTGGCTTCCCATGTGCCATCCTCTGAATTGATTATCTCTCCTATCTTTTTCTCGCCCACATAACAATCGTAATTGCCGGAAGAATGCGTACCCCATTTAGTTTGTTTTTTTGTGGGGCGCAATTCTATTTTATTAACTGACTCAATAGTTATTTTTCCAGACAAGATATCTAGTTCGTACATAATCAACCTCAACTTATTTGCTAGAGACGTATAATCTACCTTGAGCTTGAGCAGGTGCTTTAATTACACGAGTTTCGCCTTTGAGCCTGTCAGAAGCCCATTGAGCGTAAGCTACGGTTTCAAATCTGCAAGCGTCCTCTGGCTTGTCGCTAACAGGAACCCAACCCTTGCTCATGTGGCGAACGTAAAGCCAAATATCTTTCTTTTGTTTTTCGTCAAATGCCTTGCATTGAATTGCAAAGTATTCTTTTTCCACTTGTTTCTTGCTAACTAAAGTGGGTCTACGTCCAGCAACTTTCACCCAATACACAAACGCCTATTCACGGATTTCAATTATTTGATTTTCTTTGACGTTTAGGATTTGTGCGATTTGGTTTTTCATTGCCTTATTTCGACCTCAATATATTTATTGTCGTACACTAATTATGAGGTGTCAATAGTGTACGACAATAAATAATAAAAAGGAGCCAGAACTCAGGATATTTCGGTCAACAAGAGGAAAAGGGGCAGGGGGCAGGGAGCAAGGGGGAGAACCGGGACGAAGCTTGGACTCCGCCCCGTCTAAACGTCCTAGAAGGACGGGGGCTTGTACCCATGTTCCGCTCCGCTCCACAGCAAGGGGGAAGGGCTTGCTCCCCCTGCTCCCTGCTCCCTTCCCCCTTGCTTCTTCGGTCATAATTTAAGACGGATTCCCACCGCTCATCTACTTTATGCCCACAGACAGACAACTCCAAGACTTATTTAACCAACTAAACCGCTTCTTCCCTATAACAGCCGAGGGCGGCAAGGTAGGCGATCGCGTCTGGATTAAGATCGACGGAAAACGAGTGCAAGCAACCTATCACCACAATATTCAAGCAGGTGAATGCTTGGCGATTCTTGCTGATGATGGGCAGTATTATTTGGTGAACACTCAAAAGGTGGAACCAGTACAAAAAAATACTCGCGTAATTCAAGCTCGCAGAACCAAACCAACCACAGAAAAGATAGTACCAGCGAATTTTAAAGTGTTGTTTTCTGTGGTTGATGGGGGTGAGAGGAGGTTTTATGTAGGGGGCGATCGCCCTACACCTATACTTGTCGCCACTGTTCCTAATTCTGCGACAATTCAAGGTGCTTACATTACAAATAAAGGCAAACCATCTCAATACGATATATCGATTAAGTATCAACTAGCAGAGGAGAATTATTGTAGATATGTCAACAATATCAACGGTACGCAATATGATTTTGCCGACAACGTATTACTGAATGACTCCAATACCTTCCTTGCTTTTAGGGGAGCGGCAACCTGGATAAGTCCTGAAATTATTCCAGGAACGGGCTTTACAGACCCAGTGATAACGGAACCTTCAGGCGAAGACGGGGATCTTAGCGCCAGAATTGAAACTCAAAATCTTTTTATTGCTCCACCTTGGGATGCGCTTTTTGAGGGAAGCGGGATAAGTGTATTTACGGCTTATTGTCAGTTTGTCACCACAGAAAGCGGTAACTTGTTTTGCGAACCTTACAGGGAAACAAATGAAAATGATTTTAATATTCAAACTAAAAATTTTTATATTAATAAAACAAGCTCTGCCTATAATAACGGATTGTATACTATCAATAATTTCCAAGATTTCAATCCAACTAGCACCTTAGTAACTGGAACTTTTGTAGAAGATACAACTAATAATACTTTTCTCCCTTCAGGGGCTTCTTCTTTTTCTTATGTGTCTGATTATGATCAAGTGACGAACGACCAGGTATATACAATCACTGGTAATTTTTTGATAACTAGGGGTGTAAGCTTTATTCGAGAAGAAATGGGTTTCAGTTATCGCAATAACGACGGCGATATCACATATACAAGAGGTTCAACCTATTACTTAAACAACCGTGTTACCAATTCCGATAAATTTATTTGTTTGACTCAAGGCTTTTCTTTGGATGAATCAACTACAGCGATCGCTACACCACCAACTACTATACTCATAGATCCTGACTCTTTCTTGTTAGTGCATGGAATTACCCTGACCCAATTTTTTGATAGCTTGGTGGGCGAGGATGTAATTCTAGGCAAAATTAAAGATGCTATGTCCAGTTATTTAGCAAAGGGTAGTATCACTAGTTACACCTTTAGTTCTGGCGATTTATCTTTAGCGATCGCTGTTGATTCTGTTATTGTCGCTCCATTCGTCTCATTCGCAACAACCGAAGGCAAAGTTCTACTTGATAGCGGGTCGGTGTTTGAATATCTACTTTGCGGTGCGTCCAGCTTTCAAGCTATATTGCCATCTTCCCTTAATAGCTTTGCCGGGGTTAATTTATTCCCCGAATTAATTGATTCGAGTCAATATGTGCGTGATCGCCTTGTGACTGACAACCTAGTAAAAAATAAAATCTTCATCTCCCAAATCAATGAGGCGATGAAGACTGCCAATATTGCTGGTTATGCAGAGGAATGGAAAATCGATAGTGATGGTAATTTTATCAGACAGGATGCTTTGAGGGAAGGATTGATTTACTCCCTTGGGAATGCGGGGGCGACAATTCACTCAATTAGTTACTGGGCGAGTAAATAAATCAGCTTCGGCTAACCTGCGCCTTTTTAATCCTGCCTCAACATTGGAACCTGGGTTGCGGTATTTGACAAATACTTCCCTAGCTGCACCCCAATTCTTAGTATTTAGCATTGTGGTCATGCTGTTGAAATTGGGCGCACCGTGGAAACTAGCCCCTAAATTATAGCCAAAGCTGAGTAATGCGCCTTGCTGGTTTTCGTTTAATTCATGCCAGCAGGGGATTTTTTCTAGTTTTGGCAGGTAATCATTCTCTAATTGATGAATGAGTAGATCGTTGGCTTGTTCTTGTGTAATTTTATCGCCCAACTTCCATTCACTACCATCTAATTTTTTTGGTGCAACCCCATCCAATTGTGATTGGTTTTCCTCCAGATAGCGGATCGGGATAAGCTTCCAAAGAACAGCCTTCAAACAGCTTGATTAATTTAATTCCGGGTAGAGGTAATTTGGTCATATCAGGGAACTGAACACTTGCGATTATTATTCCCCGAATATGTAATTGGAAGCTTAACGCCTTTGGATTTCAAAAATCCGTGTATTGAACTAATATTTTGGTGAACAGATTCTTTGGTGATTTTTAATTTAATGGCTATCTCTGCCATTGACAAACCCTCTTTTCTCAACTGATACACCTTAAGACGTTCTTCTTTGCTTCTACACAAAACTGTCGCAGGCGTACTGATTTTATTGGTTTGCAGTATTTGTAATAGACCACCCGTCTTTCTAGCAACCCCAAGCTTGCTGTATATATTGCAGGCGTGGTAATTAACTGTTCTCTGACTTATTCCCAAGCGAGAGGCGATCGCCTTATAACTCATACCTCTAGCAAGTAATTCACAAATCAACCTTTCTTTGGGTGTGAAACAACGTAAAGCCAACATCATCTATACTGCTTGATACTTGTTCCCTGTATTTGAGATGTGCGCTTATCAGGCGCGATCGCGTATGTTTCACCGCGTAAACTTATCTCTAGTCCAATGTCGGTTTTTTTGATTTTGGCGAATAGTGATCGCCACGGTTCTGCCGCTTTTGCTGTTGTGTACATACAGTCATCAGTTATCAGTAAACAGTTATCAGAGGGGTGATCGCTCCTATTGTAATTTTTCTTCAATAAAAGCATAAAGTTCTTTTCTAATCTGGACTTTTACCCGCGACTGCTCAATATGATCTGAACTTGTTGATTCTTGAGGGGTAACATCAATAACGCCTTTAAGCATTTTTAATGCAGTTATTAAAGCTTCCGCGTCATCACTCCTGATGTCATCTGCCAAAGTTACAACAAGTATCTAGTAGTCACGCGATCGCTCCTCGCTTAATAATCATTCTTGCCATAATAAATCCTTGCTCTTGGATTTCTTGGCGTTCCGTCAGGAGATAAATACAGTCTTCCCCAAGTAAATTTGTGTTTATATAGGTTGAAGCAAGGAGGACGAAACAACCAAATACCTTTTTTGGTATGCAGTTGAAAAGCAAACATCATTGCATTGCATCCAAAAATAGTCAAATCTCCTATTGTTATATGTCCGCCAAACAGTTTAGAAAATATAAAATCTGCCATACGAAAACTAGGCGTAAATTTCCATAGCACCCACCAAGTCTTAATAAGTTGCGATGAACTCCAGATTTCACCTCTTAATTGAGAGTTCATCCTAAAATTCTTGTTTATTTCACACAGATCATCCCAGTCGATGTTTCCAGATTCAAAGTTTATGAAGTCTAAAACGTCGAATAGCGAATAATTCATTACGCGATCGCCTCCAGCCAAACTTTTCAAATACATGTTAACTGTCGCATTCTTCGTAAGTTTCCACAAAAATGTCATTTTTGCAAGGATAGAACTCGTTTTTCACCCCTTTAATAATCCAGTCTGTAGGGTTGGCTGCCATCGTGCCTTCAAGAGTTTGAATCAACATTATTGGGTGAGAATATTTAATTTCATCCGCCATTGCTGTAGTATCACCACAGGCTTTCATCCACTCAACAATCTTTAAGTAACTATCCATTCCATTGAATTGCATAGCCTCAACAACTACGGGCTTTTTTCTAAACTTAGTCACGCGATCGCTCCTTTAACAGCATCCCACAGTGATTCTGCTGTTTGTTTCCATCCAACCATTCTAGGATCGTCTGCTGGCATCTCGTGTTCTTCTTTGAGAGAATATCCCTCGTGAAATGCCAGTATTGTTACAAAATCGTTGAGGATTTCTTTTATTTGAGTCTCGGTCAATTCGTCGGGGTGAATCATGGCGCGATCGCCTCTAATGTACGTAATTTGTATTTTGTCTCAGTTTTATCTATCTACGTCAATCGTCATCATCATTAAATCTCAACTCAACAGTCTGACCACCAGAGACAACAGCAGATAAATCATAAAGATTCCCTGTTTCATGGTCTTGTATATACACTATCGCGTCAGGTTTAAGCTTTTGCAGTTCTTCAATTAAATCTGCAACTGTTACAGGAAACTTACCTTCATAATTCATGTTACGTAACTCTTATTTTGTCTCAAAAATTTCTTCTACTTCTAATTGTCGCCCAATCCAAAACACTCCCCAACGTCTCAGAAACAACATTAAACACACTCAGATTAGCTGTCGGGGCTTTTGGTTCTTTGGGTAAAGCTATTTTACTATAGGTAATTGGCGGATTTACCCACGAGCCAAGCGTGAGTGATGTGGCGTAGGTGATGCGTGGCACTCCGTCAACGACACCCAGAATATTTAGTTGAGTCTGCACGCTCAAAACTACCCTTTGCCGATACTCGCCATTGCACCAATAATTGAATCTGTCCCCGCTGCGAATTTGCAAGTTCCCACCAATTTGCAACGACTCAGTAAATCCATTGCGCCAATTCTCGATAGCTAACTTACACCTTAGATACACCAAGGCTTCATCCCAGGTTTTAGCTAGTGGCACAGATTCACTACCATTCACAGGGTCGTTTACTGTATACCCTGCACTCTGCACTAAATACCTGTATTGCTGCTGGTCGTTGGTATCGGTTTGCTTGGTATCCTGTGCTGGTTCTTCCTTGGCATAAAGCGGGTTGCGTTTGGTTGCAAGTGTTAATTCTCCAGTGATTTCTTCAGTCCAGACCTTTTCAACCGCTGATGCAATTTGCTGGTCTTGGGCTTTGAACTCAATGTGATGCTCAAGGATTTTTTGGGGTGTCAGTAAATCGCCGCGTTCAACAATGGGGTAGCCGTTCTCAAAACCAGTCGTTTTCTCTTTGTATTCTGGTGGGATGACTTGGCGGGATATCTGATAGCGCGATTCTTCCCCCACGATAAAATCGGGTTGCCCATCTTCAATATTTTTTCGAGAAGCAAACGCCACCATTTCAGTGCGTTCCGATTCCACGTAGTAGGGAGGTGCGTAGTCTGGGTTCAATAATGGGGTGAGTGAACTTGTGCCGTCACGATTGCACACCTTGATTAACTCAAATAATCCTTCGCTGGCTACATATTCAGGAAATAATTTGAGATAGTAGCTGGTGCGCCCAGTCACGGGGATGCGGAAGAAGTCATACAGCGAGTATTCGTCGTCAGAGGGGTCAAGCTCTAGTGTTTCCGGCGTTTGGGGGTTTTCTTGCTTGTAGCGTACAGTGTTATACCCGGAGGTGATTACGTAAAGTAGATAACCCGTGTTGTAGTCGTAGTAATAATCAGTTGTGGTTCGTCTCAGACACTGCCAAATACTAGGATCACCTGATAAATTACCTGTGGCATCGTTGTAGATCGAGTCGGCAGTGTAGGCAAATCCCCAAGTTTCATCAATTACTTGAATTTTCGTGCCATTCTCTTCAGTGACATAGCTGCGAGATTTGGTTTGTCCGCCAATGTCAAAACAAAGGGACATGGTTTTGATTTCACTTACACCTTCTAGGGGTGCATCTGCTGTTTTATCCCCTTCTGTCCTGGTGTCCCGCTTAAGTTCTTTGCGTACATACCTTGGGGTTTGCCCTTGGGTGCGTTCTTGTTCTTTGGCGTTGGTCTCTGTGAAGTCAACGCTCACTTCAATGTTGGGATACTCGAAGCCTAGCGCGATCGCTCCTTCCGCTTTCAATATCGGCGTAGGTACAGAGGTAATAGTAGAAGGGAAATTCACTAAATCTATTGTGGGGTTGTAGTCAGCGTTGCCCGAAGGGGTTGTCGAAGACATCGCGCCCAACCTTGTTTTGGAAGTCTTAGCGATCGCCTCATAACTCGTCTCAACTTCCCCTAAAATATCGCTTTCTTGATAAGTCCACACCCTAGTACTGTTGATGGGAACCGCTTGAATACCTTGGGCATTGGAGTAGCGGACAAAACAATTAGCAAGGCGCAGGCGATCGCCGAGTAGCTGCGCTGGGTTAACTGTTGCGTCTCTTGGGGTATCTTGGGGGATTTGCACTGGCGCTAAATTTGGGCCAATGTAGTTGATGCCGAGCTTGCTTAAAAGTCTGGCTATCGTTGTGTTACGATTTGGATCGTTTGTAGCACTGTAATTCACCGCACACTCTGGATCTTGAAACGGTTGATCTGTGGGTGTGCTGTTTTTTCCATCACTACGGAGAAAGCATGTCTGATCAAGATAATTCTCCCATCTTCCACCTAATGAAGCTGACACCTTGATTCTGCTATCTGGATAGATGGCGCGGGGTAATTCGGTTAAAGATAAGCTATTAATTCTTAATGGAATGCCGTATAAGTCAATCTCAGTTCCTGGCTTGAAGATATTTTGCAGAGATGATTTGCTAATTCCTGTCACCTCAAACTCGAATTGCGCTGTGGGGTGCTGCTCAAAAGATTCGCTCAGAGCGATCGCTCCCGATAGAGGTAACTTAGTAAATAGGTCTGGGTAAGGCGGTAAAAGTAGCGGAGGCGATATCTTGATTTGCTCTCTACTGCCTAATACCTTAATACTGCCCCCCGTTTGGGAAATCTGGATGGTTTTGGTGTAGGGATTATATAAAAATTCGTTACTTTGAGGATTTTCAGGGTCGATGGCAGGTGTGAGGATTTGCCCGTTGACTTCAATTGCGTTCACTGTGTCCCAATCACTAGGAAGCGCAATGCTTCCACCTGTATTCGTCGTGGTGTAAGTTTCATCTTCCCCATAACTTATCCGCACCAGTGGCGCGTAATAGTTGCTGTCGAATTGGATTTGAGTGTTGATTGCGGTGCGATCGCCCTTGGGTGTGGTGGGCAAGTAAGGGGAGGTGATGAGCATAATATTTGGTTAGCAACGACGAAATTTTAATCTTTTTGGTGGCAGCGGATTATTGGTAGACAGCAAATTAATCCCCTCAAGTTCAATCTCAGGGTAGTCGAGCGATGTTTCGTTGGTCATTGCTGCACCTATTTCCTTTTTCTTGTTGCCAACAGTATACAAAAAACCACCATTGGCTTCAAGTTTACGCCGCCAAAAAACATCAATTGAACAGTATTTTAGGTGCTTTTTGATATAGCGTTTTTCGTAAAACTCAGAAATCTGTTCACCCTGCGATCGCCTGTAAGTAATAATCCAGCAAGCACGAATGAGGCGATCGCGCCTTTCGTCTTCAACTCTAGAATCAATAATTTTGTAAGGCAGTCCTGCTAGGCGTAAGTATTTTTCAAGAAGTCTGCCTGCATCCACTGGGTAAGGACTAGGGGTTGGGGGATACCAACAACTAAATTCAGGATGTTTAGAGCGATCGCCGCAATTAATCCACAGACACGTATGCTTTTTGTGAGTGAGATACTTTAAAGAAAATTTGCAGGTATTCCCACAGTCACAACGTAGCAACCATGTGGGTTGATTGTGTTTATCTTTCTTACCTGTAAGCGCGATCGCCTCCAAACTTCCAAATCTTTGCCCAGCGATATCTGTAGGGCGACGCTTATTATCAATCAATCCTAACTTTCTTGCACATCCGCAGGATATTTGATTTTTATCCTCAAAGCTGCTTCTAGGACGTTGAATTAGCTGCCCGCAATCGCACTGCAATTTCCATAGTTGAATATAACTACCTCGATTATCTGGGACGCGATCGCCCTTCCCTAGTACAAGTAACCTGCCGAATCTTTGCCCTGTACAATCAGGTTTGCTTTTGCTTGCAGCAGCTTGCAACCTAACTTCTTGCCTGTAGCATCCGCAGGATGGAATAGCTACGCATTTACGATCAAAGCTATTCCTTACTCTGCTTACTGTATTCCCACAATCGCATTGCAACAAGTAAAGTGGGCGATCTGAGTTTGGACATCTACCATCACCCCGGATCACCGTTAATCGCCCAAATTTTTGCCCTGTAGGATCAGGTTTCGGTGGAACCATCTTCAATCACCACAAAGCCGTCAATTTCAGGTGAAAACCATAAACCAAAAGTGTGTATCCCACCAGGGACAAAGCTCATGATAGCGATCGCCTTTACCAAAACAGACAATCCTTTTTTGAATTTTTCTACGCTATTTGGACATACCAAGTATTCATCGGCTCTCGCCATTATGCCCTCTGGGTGTTCTGTGCTGGTATCTTTGCTGTATTGTAGCCATTCCCATTCTTCTGGTTTCACGCCACCACGAGATTTGATGCAAGCAATGAATCTGGGTACATTGTGGTACAGAAGTACGCGCATTTGTAGTAAATATTTTTGTTCTGAATTCATCGCAGGTTGTTCGGCGATCGCAGCGATCGCTCAAAGCAGTTATGGCGCAAATATTTTGGTGTTAATAACTGTATTTTCTAAAGGAAACTGAGCTTTTATATCAATTTCAAATATTAATAATTTATCTCCGTTTTTATGCTCGGCAATCGATACACTGCCAGATGGCTCTAGCTGCGAAATATCAAAATTTATGCAACTTGGTGTTTGTAGTTCAAAAAGTATTTGAGTCAAGATTGTTTCAGCGTCAGACCTAGGCAAGTCATCATATTTCCAAGAAGCATCAAAGCGATAAATTACTTGAAAGGGGATAACGGTTTCTGTGGTGACGATTCTTTGCTTACCAAAGCCTTGGGATTCTAAAAACGTAATATCAAGTGCTGGTTTGTCCAACCCAATCGACGGGGGTTTATCTGAAGAATTGATACTATCAGGTAATCCTAATCCCCAGCAATCTATTCTTAGTTTTCCTGATAGCCATGTTTTTAGCTCTTGGCGCAATTCTCCAATATTCATTAGTCATCCTGAGTGATGTCTGCTTCGATCTTAAACTTGCCTTTTTCTAAGGTACGGGTTGATACAGGTGAAGTGGTTTTCATTTGGATGTCATAAAAAAGCTCGTCACCGTCCATTAGTAATTCGGTGTCAGATGAGGCGATCGCTATTACCGCCTCAATCACGTTTGGGTTGATAGCACTAATAGTAATCCCCCCTCCACTCGCACTTGATTTGGAAATTACAGCATCTCCGTCAGGGTCGGAAATATTTACTTTTGCTGTAAATTTGAAACTAAAGTTTTCAGGATCTAAAGATTGTCCGGTAATTCGGACACGGATAACTTCTGTATCGCCACGAATAAAAGTGGAATTCTTGGGACTGCTTCTAGTGGAATCTTTGGTAATTACAAATCTCATTTATTTGCAAAATAATTGTATGTGTCCGGCTCGACTGTAAACTTATTGGTTTCTAATGTATAAACCTCATCTGCTAACTTATCAACTATTTCTGCTGTGTAAAACAAAATTTTTCTACCTACAAAATTAGCTGTATCACTGGGATATATTACTATTTGAGCAACTAACCTTTGATTGGTGCCAAGTTCAGATTCGTAAGGAGAAATATCAGTTACTTCTATGTCCCCTTGGTTTAATTGATTGGTTTTAACAAATAATGCTTTACCGTCAATTTGGTCTTTAGCGGCAAACACAATCTCAGGCTCTGTCGGGAAATCGCCAATAGCAATTAATTGAATAATTGTGGTGTCACCGCGCCGCAAAGTCGCATTAGCTAAAAGTGCTTCGCCAGTACTTTTAAGAATAGTCAGTTGCCCTGTTGGTGGCAGTGGGAGATTCCGTCGCCGCAGAGCCAGCATTGATACTTCATCTTTGCTGTCGGTATCGATATTTAAAATCATCGCCCGTTTCGTGTTGGCAATCACCCCTGGTAATTCATCATTAACCGAGATTGGCGATCGCAGCGCCAAAAATGCGTTATGGGTGCATTCGGGTGAAGGCGTATCAATATTGATTTTGCCTTCAATGCTGCGGTAAAAGTTGAAAGCAGTGATTTGGGAGGATGCGGTGTTGAAGTCGGAGAACGTTCTACTTGTTAGCCCTACTCTCATAAAAAAAGGCAGAAGTTCGGAGGCAGAAGGCAGAAGGTTGTTTAATCGTGGGTAGCGTTAATTTTCGGCAATTGAGAGCAACAGCATCTTTCCTTCTGCCTTCTGCCTTCTGCCCTCTGCCTTTCCTCATGCTTTAATAATTAAATTTCCTGGCGAAATAAACAATTTATCCTTGCGGTAAATAGCGCGGCGAGTGAGGGGTGCTTTCCACATCACGTTATCCGCATCGTCTTTAATGGCAAAACCAGCTATTTCTGGTAGGTCTACATCTGGCTTAGGGAATTCGATAACTTGAGAGTTAGCGATCGCTCTGCCTGATGGCGCACTCCAGTAGGATGTATTACAAGGAACCATCGGAAATTCGTAATCAGCAACATTGATTTCTTGGATGGTGTCGCTATTATCAGGCGGGGAAGAAAGAAGGACAATTTTAACAAAAGGTGGTGGAGCAATGCTTACGCCCTTAAGGACATTTAATCGCTTATTTGCCCACCAAGTTGAGGAATACTGTTTGCGGAGTGCCTTAGAAATAATCAAATTGCCAGTATCAAAATAAGGAGGATCACCTGCATTGATAATCTTGGTAATCTCATTTGTGCCAAAATACCAGACATTATCGTCGGTATCCGTCAACGCTACGCCTATGGGGGTATCCCATGCGGTTGTAGGTACTTCAAATTCCAGTTCAGCAATATTGGCAATTTCGCGGTTTGCTGCATTTCCCCAGTGAGTTGTTAACAAAGAGTAGGGTTCGTATCCAGTGCCAGTTATATCTGTGTATGCGCCTGTGGAACTTGGTACATCCTTGGTAAGATGCAATTGCAATCCGCCGCTGGGATACTCAAAAGCTACGCCGCGAAGGATAGCAAGCTCTTTATGTGCTAAATATTCTGATTGTCCCTCAGCCATTGCTTATACCGCCTTTTGCGTAAAACACTCAACAGTATTCCCTTTGACTTTGTAATCCAATGTATCTCCGTCTGCATTTACAGGATGAATATAAAAGCTCACCTGTCCTTCCGCGTGGCTATTGAAATCAACCCTCAGCGCAAAATCAATAGCTTTGCCTTCATGAGCGCGAAGGTATTCTTCTAGCGTTGTTGTAACCGGTTCGGGTTTTGGCTCCATTTAAATTCCTCTTCTTTCATCCGTGCGACGACGTAAAATCAAATTCCAAGTCAAGGGGAGTTCGTCAATACTGACAAACTCTGCCTCAAAACCACCTACAATCCGATCTAGCAATAACTGGGCATCAGCAAAATAAGAAATTCCTGTACCAACAATCCATTCGCGGGGATACTTCCGACTAATTCCTGATACTTGCAAATCATCAATCTTAATTTGCAAGTCAGTGTTGAATGCAGAGGCGATCGCGGGAGGGACACGATCAATTATGGGTTTTGGCTCAACTGCAAAATACTCAATCTTTAACCGCCCATCTTCTTGAAACCTGCGCTGGATGATCAGCGATCGCGCCGTGGGGATGCCAAAAGCATCTACTAAGGGAGCAATGCAATCTCTTAGAGAAATCATTTGCTGTGTGTAGTTGGTTTTTGGTCGAGTATCTTGTGTTGGTTCCATCAGATTACAAATCCGCTAACAGGAAGTCCGCGCCGCATCTGTAAATACTGTTGCCCCCAAACAGTACCAGTGAACCAGCTATCAGAATCCATCCTGTTGTTTGCGTCCTTACCCTTGGCGTTCTGTACAGCACTTGCCGCAATCGCGCCTATTTGTAGCCACCGCATAGCTAAAATATGGGCGGTCACAAGAGATACAGCCAGTGCGCGTTTATCTTGCCATACATCAGCAGGGCAGAAAACTGCCGCTTCGTTAATTGCTGCTTGGATTTTGGATTCTTCCAGGGTTTGGAATTCGTCGTAGTTAGCGAGGAAGTCTGATGGCGTGATCATTCTTCCTCCCCTGCCCCTCCGCTCCCCTGCCCCTCCGTCTCCTCTGGCGGTGGCACATTTACTTGTGGGGTATCTGTAGTCATTTGCTCTTTAATGGCTTGCTGAACTTTGGCGCGTTTCTCAATTTTCTGCCAGCCCTGTAATAAGCTCATGCTGTAAGTCCGCTTAACCAGCGCGATCGCTTCTGATTGGTTTTTCGGCAGTGGTGGTACTTCGGGTTCTGTGGACAAGGAAGATTTTGAGGACTGAGAAATTATCCGCAAAATCCCTTCTTCCACACAACTATTGATAGCACCAGCGAGTACGGGGTGAGATGTCAGGGATTCCCAGTCAGACGCTTCATAAGACTTGACACCGGGGACAAAAGTTACACTTCCCGCGATCCACGGGCCAGAGCGCGGAGGGTAAAACCGACTAGGATTATACTCAATTAACACTTGCGCTTGCGCCATTACAGACCCTCCACAATCACGGCACTCAACTCTTGAATCATCGTTACCCCAGCGAACCGCTCATGGCAGTAAATTACAACTTCTTTGCCACTGTCATCGGGAGGGAGTTGCTCAAAATCACTAGGAACGTTCAAGGTTACGCATTCAGGATCGCGCACAAAGAAGATCATAATATCTGATCCGTTAATCCCTGCACCTTCACATTGAGAACACCAATCAACAAAATTGATATTAGGGTTGGCTTTGCGGAACAAATCCATCAAGAATGTGTCCGACTGTTCAGATCGCGAAGTACTGCTCAAGAAGCCATGATCTGCCTTGGTCATGAGGCAAGCCGTAACTTCAAACTCGCTCAAATACCAAGGGACTCTTGCCCAGTAATTGAGGCGATCTAGCTTGGTTTGATTGGATACAGTACTATCTGTAATCCTGATATCACTTAAAACTCTTGGGGTTGTGGGGTAGGTAAGGAGTCCTTTAATATCAGAACTAGGATCGCCAAGGTAGGCAAGGTGGTTCTCAGTTTTCATGATAAACCGTTTAGCCGCCATCGCCTTGCGGTCAGTTAGATTCCGCCCCGCCATTGCCGCTGAGCGAATTTCTTGGAAGTTGTAGCCGTAGCTATCACCAATCGGACGTACTTCCACTCGCACCCGTTTAGCTACCACGTCCACGCGAGGCCAATCATCAGAGTAGGAATTGATGATTTTAGCCATCCCCACTTCTGAATACATATCATGAGAAATGGTTTCCGCGCCGGGGCCACCTTCACGAGAAATGGGGATGTGCATCCGGCATTTGTACTCAGGAATCTTCTTTTCATAAACCTGAGTGCGGACATATTCTAATTGCTGGTCTAGAAAGGCGCTTTCGCCTTCATCTAATACTTGTCTAAGCATTCTTAATAAGGCAGGAGTTCGGAGGCAAAAGGCAGAAGGTGGTTATTCATTTTTAATGAAAACTTTCGGCAACCGAGAGCAAAGACACATTTCCTTCTGCCTTCTGCCTTCTGCTCTCTGCCTTTCTTTAGTCTACAAATATTTCTGTTCCGTTCAATAGCAGTTCTGCTATTTCAGTGCCACCTGTGATCCATTTAGCTCCTTGGAGAAGAATCACACCACTACCGGATGTGCCAGTAAAACCGCCAATCTTGTCTAAAGAACCGTCTGCGGATACGCGCACATACACACTAGAGTCTAGTGTTACAGCAGACTCCACCGCTACCCAAACAGATCCTAGTTGAACTACAGCCATTGGTTCTGTATGGCGATACTCAGCTTTATATTGACCCTCCGATGGGTTGTAAAGCTGTTGCTTGTGGTTGTGCAGTGTTACGCCCAAGAATCTCTGGAGATCGCTGGTGGGTAGCCTGCCAACATTTTCAGGATCAGATGTTGCCCTAGCTACTGCTAAACCAAAACCAATAGCAGAAGAATTAGCTGCGGCTGTTGTTGAGGCGATCGCGTAACCAGATCCACCCCCAAGAATGGTGGCATCGAAGGAAGCACCAGGATAACCAGTAAGGGTAAATGTACCTGCACCTGTGGCGATCGCGGCTACTCCCACCCCAGTAAGATTAACTGCGGCGATCAGTCCATCGCGGATCTCTGTAGCTGTAGCTGTAGCATCTGATGTGTAATCAATTAGGATGCCATCAATAATTAATCCGTAGGCGGTACTATTGGCGGCTGTGCCAACAGTTACGGTATTGACCTGCCTTACTTGGTTTGAGGCATTAATAAGGGTGGCAATTCCGCCAGGAATACGGCGAGAACCCTGCATGCCAGGGAACGCAACGGGAGACTCGATTCTATCTATTGAAGTCATGGGGGTGAAAGGGGGGTAGGGATGGGGCTGGAGAGGGACTTGCCATTAATCAATCTCCTAATTTGTCGTCATCCAAGCTTTGTCATCATCACACATCGCCTTACTACGAGAAGCTTTAGCATCTCCAGCATTGAAAGCATTCTCAACAGCTTTCATGATTCCCTTAGTTTTATCGGCTTTGGGTTTTTTGGAGTGCAGCATAAACTCAAACATGCCATCTATGCGATCGCTGTTGTAGCCGTCCAATTTGACACCAGGGTTATCATTTTCAACAGCCGCACGCTTAATCTCGTCGGCAGTCATTTTGGGATCTGGGGACTGTGCTAATGCTTTGGGTAAGAATGGTTTCGCTTTTTGCCAAGCGTCAATCCTAGCGGTTACTTCCGAGGCGATCGCGCTATCGTAAGTTGCTTTGTGATGTTCAAGGTCAGACTTGGCTGTTGCCGCATCAGTCTTTGCTTGGGTTAACTCGGTCTTAGTGGTTGATAATTCTTCCCTCAATTGATTAACCGTGCTGTCGCGATCGTCAATTCGGGCTTCTAGCTCCTTGATTCTCCGCGCCTGTACATCTTCCCGGCTCTCAGTTTTTCGGGGAGGTGTATCTTTGGTTTGTTCGTCTATTTTTTCTTTTGCTTCTACAGTCATAGCTGTTTCATGGTTATCTAGTTTGGCAATAAAAGCTTTTTTCTTGAGGGGGCGACTAACCCAAGGCATTTCATCAATGTGTATTTTTACATTCGGGCCTGCCCTCCCTACCTCTATCGAAGAAACGTGATTACCTCTAATTCTTCTTTGAATGGCATCGTAATTTTGACCGCGCCATACTCCAGGAGTAAAATCTAATTCGCAAGTATATCCGGCTGATAATTCCCGTTTCCTACCACTAGCTATTTCATCAATTGCCTTAGCGTCGGTTACGCTAATTGCGACATTAACAAAACCTTGTTGGTAATAAACGGTGGAATCTGTGAATCCGGTTTGGTAAAGTTTTGTATTTTCACTGTTTAAAAATTCTGGAGGGTGATCGACGGTATGCGGCTTTAATCCGAAACTGGCCAGACTTTCTGGATCTGCTACCTCTTCGGGAGGGCGCAGCTCTCGCCGAGGCGTACCGTCGGCGTTATAGTAAGTCTGTACGCCAATCCGAGCGATTGTCGCCCATGCCCTCAAATATCCTTCGGGCGTTATTTCATATTTATTTATTCCTCCAGTATCTACTCTGTATTCCATATAAAAGATTTTGTATTCTGAACAATATTTGCATGGACTAATATAATAGGATTTAAAAATCAAAAATTTCCTGAATATAAGGCAAAACATGTATAACCCAGAGGTGTATTTTCCCTTGAGTTTAAGCAATCAAAAAGCGAGAAAATTATACGCGATCGCCAAACGCAGGGGATGCACAATGGTTGATTTAATTAAGGATATTGTCGAAGATTATGTTAATGATGTTCAGTTAATTGGGGTGAATTTGCAAATACCAATCCTGAACAAAAATCAAGTTACTCCAAGAAGAATTATTGGTGAGAGAATATCGATGTTTCGCCAAGTAAATGGTTTTACTCAAATGGAATTAGGTAAAGCTGTCGGATTAGATAGAAGGACAATTTCTGGGATTGAATTAGGATCGCGCCGGCTGGATGTTGTAGAGGCGATCGCGATCGCGCAAGTTCTTGGGGTAGAGTTGAAAGAGATACTGGAGGTTTGTTGATGCAGTATTCAATCGTAATCGAAAAAGGTAAAACTAGTTATGGCGCTTGGGTAAAAGAGTTGCCTGGATGTGTAGCTGTAGCTAAAACAGAAGAAGAAGTTAAGAAGCATTGATGAAGCTATAGCTTTTCATTTAGAAGGAACAATTGTTCCTGAGCAATAGGTATAATATATAGTAGCGATTCGCACCTCGACTAAATAGGACGCGGGTTGATTCGTGGTTAAACGAGTCTTAGAAAAGCAGAGGGACTGCTATTGACGGGGAAAGCAACTGTAACCCTGACCTTCGTGCCGATTCCGTTCGCGGTAGTTGTAAAAAGTATGGCGGCTTGGCGCGATCGCTCTCCAAGTAGCTTAGGCGATATGTGTAAGCCCTAAGAGCTTGGAGTGCGGTGTGTTGCAGAAACCGTTTAAAACAGCCAGGGATTATGCACGCCGTACTTGGCAAAGTGGCAGAAAGATAATGCACCCAGCCACGGGGAGAAGAGGTAGTTGAGGCTACCGTCTTGGCAGACGACAACAGGCTTCTCAATTGAGGGTTTGAGTCCCTTCTTTGCCATTATCACAAAAAGGCTTGGGTATTTAGCACTAAAAATTGAGTTTTGTGATGCTCAAGCAAGTCCAGCTTTTCTTGTTCGAGCAAACTTAATCTATGTTGATAGTATTCGGGTACATAGTGTTCTTGTAATAGCAGTTTCTTGCAATCAAGGATTTCACTGTTGACCTTTTGTAGCTCTATATTTTGCTGAACTGCTAGTATACGCTTTTGAGTTTCGATAACATTCATAAATCACCTAACTTCTCTTTATTAGAACACCCAAATCATACAGTTCCTTCCTAGTCGCCTGCGTTGCAGCGTTAGCCGCATCCTTGGGGTTAGATGTGACTGGGAAGTAGTTATTAATTGGGGTGGCAATAGTCACGCTGTTGGGTGTTGATAGCTTTTGATTGACAAGCTTCACTAAGGAATCAACGGCTGTACCTAAGTTATTCGCAGTGTTGTCAAGTGCGGGGACAAGTTTTGGTAATTCCAGCGTAGGTAATGCGGGTAGTACTTGATTTTGTACTTGGGATGCGCGGTAGGCTTGCAGTGGAGTCAGTGCATCACCACGCCCTGCGCGGTTAAATTCGTCCAGTCTGGTCAATGATTCGCCACGCTCTGTTGTACCAGTGATTCTATATCTTGCACGTTCTGATAATTCTCTGAGTCGGCGGCGGCGATTCCTGGGATCTCTGATAGCGTTGGCCGCTTCAAATTCAGCACGGGTAACGTCTGCGGTTGATTGTGCGTCTTGGGTACGGCGACGCATTTGATTTACTTGGTCGTTTACAGTACGCTGTTGCGCTAAAAATCCGGCTTGCTGCTGCAAGCCTTCACCTTCTACTTGGGCTGCTACCACTTGCAACTGGGCCGCTTGTTTTTGCTCTGGGGTAGCGTTGGGGTCGGATGCAACCTTAGCTGCTTCAGCTTGCTTGGTCGCAATATCAGCACGGTTTTTGATTTGCGCGATCGCGTTTTCTATTTCCAGTCGTTTCTGGGCTGCTTCGTTTTGTTGAATTTGTAACTCCAAGGATTGCTTGTCAAGTTCGGCTTGTTGCCTTGCGGCTTGTAGCTTGATACTAGCTTGTGTTTCAGCTAGATTTTTCTTCTCACGTTCTGATTTGGCGGTTTCTTGGAGAATTTGGAACTCAGCATCAACGTAGCTACCCAAGGCAGAACGGAGCGATTTTTGTGCGTCTAAAAGTTGATTTTGTAGGGAAAGTGATTTTTCTAGGGCAGAATTAGCAAGTAGTTCTTTGTTGAATGACTGAGTAGCAATGGTGGCGCGGTTAGCGATCGCCTGAGTGGCGCGTTCTAGCTGTTTGCTAAGCGCGGCGTAAACCGCCTCCTGCTGAGACTTTTCATTTTGCAGTAGCTGTAATTGCAGGTCGCTGGTGCGGATACGGGAAGTGCGAATTTTGGTTTGGCGTTCTTCTTCGGCTACAGGGTCATCATATTTAGGAAATGATTGTAATTGTTGTTGCTTTTGGCGTTCTAATTCAAGTTCTTTTTCAATGCCTGTACGAGTAATTTTGAGAGTTTCAACTTGAATATCTTCTCTATTTAATACACGAGCATTGACTAATTTTTGCAATTCAATTTCGCGGTCTTTAGCGGCGAGGGTTGCTAAATCAGTCGCTTTTTGCTGTTGGCGCTCCAATAGTTGCAGTTGAGCGTCAAGAAAAGCTTTTCTAGCGTCAGTACGTTGCTGTAATATCTGTGCTTCCTTGGCTTGGATATCGCGCTGTGCGTCGATATCTGTTTTAGAAATGGTAGCGGAACGGGCTTTTAAGACCGTGAGTTGGTCATCTAAATATTTAGTCCTGATTTCGTATTGCTGCTGGTTGAATTGAGCTTCTGTAATTAATCCCTTGGATCGGGAAGCTTGAGCGATCGCCACCTCTTCATCTGCACGTTTTTGACTAAGGGCAATTCTTTGATCAAAGGCTGTTTTTTGCGCTTCTCTAATTTGTGCTTGGGCGGCGGATTCTTCTACCGCTAAAGCTTCTAATCCTTCCTTGTCAGATGCGTCTAACTTGGCACGACGCTGGGCAATATCTTGTAGCTGTTCTTCGCCTTTTTGTTGTTGAATATCAAGGCGTTCTTGTAGTAGTTTCTCTTCGGTTATCAAACCCGCTTTTTGCTGATTTTCGGCAATTGATTGGTATTCCTCAAAATCTTTAATGCGGCGATCGCGTATTTCTTTGATACGGTTAAAATCGGCATTAGCTAAATTAGCTTGAGATTGATTGAATTCTTTTTGGATAGAGATTAGCTCTTCATTTAGCTTGATTTCCTCTTTGGCATCTAATCCTTTTTTACCTGATTTTTGTAGGCGTTCCGATTCAGATAATAGATTCTTGATGTTAGCAATTCGGGCAGAATATACGTTAGATAAATTTATATTTTGCTGCTGTTCTGCTTGGTATTCTCTATCTCGGATCGCATCTTCACCAAGTAATCCCCTAGCCTTAATTTGAGCAACATTTTTAGTGTTTTCAGTGGCGTAAAGTTCAGCGGCAAGTTTGGTTTTCTTGAAAGCAACTTCTGATTCGGCTAGTTGTTTATTAAGCTTTGCTTGAGCTTCGGCCGTCTCTTCGGCTTGGACTTGGGCTTTGAGAAGTTGGTTGGTTAGTAGTTGAGCGGATTTAGAAGTAAGAACACCGCGACGCTCTTGATCTGCTAATCCTTGGGTAAGTTCATCAACCTGTTCTTTAGCTATAGGAACTTGCTTACTGAGTTGGGCGATCGCCTTATTGTATTTGCTATCTGTCATCGCATCAGCATCAATTTGCTGGACTTGCGCTTCACTTACACCAGTTAGGGCGGAGGCTAGGGCTTTAGCTCCATCTTCAGCTACCAGCATACCTACGGTTAGTGCAGCAAGGGAAGCAATTAATACAGGGTTGGCAGCTACTACAGCTAACATTGCTGAGGCGGCAGCAGGGAATGTTGCGGTGGCAAGTGTCCAGACTGCTGTACCAAGGGCGGTGATACTGGGGATTAGGGCGACTGTAACGGTGAGTGCGATCGCGGCAAGAGCGGCTTTAACCAGTTTGGCATTCTTCTGTGTCCAGTCCATTGATGCAGAAAGCCCATCAAATACTGTTACAACTGCGGGAGTGATGGCATCACCGATTTGGCGGTTGAAGTCTGTAAAAGAATTTTGTAAACGTTGCAGGGAGGCGGCCGCTGTTTTAGTTGCTTCGTTGACACCACCTGCGGTTTCTGTTTTAAGTTGATCTGCAAACTTAGATAAATCGTCTAATCCGACTTTGCCTTGTTCTAGTAGCTTGCTTAATTCTGCTGTGGTTACACCCATACCACGGGCGAAGATTTGAAATGCGCCAGGGAGTCGTTCACCAAGTTGTCCTCGCAATTCTTCAGCTTGGACACTCCCCTTAGAAATCATCTGCTGCACTGCTAAAAGTGCGCCTTCTGTTTGTTCAGAAGTCAGATTATAGACACGGGCGGACTGCGCGATCGCGGTGAAGATTTTTTCTGTTTTTCCACCTTCCAGGGCGGTACCACGGGCTGCTGCTGCGAGTCCTGTAAATCCTTTGATTGAGGATTCTAGAGGTAGAGATAGGCGTTCTACTTCTTTGCGAACAAAAGCTAAACTTTCTGCACCCTGCCCACCTGTAGCAAAGTTTAAAGATTTCTCTAGTTGCTCAAACCGCATTGAGGTTTGAAAAGCTTCCTGCCCGATTTGTGAAAGAAGTTGTTGAACAAATGAGATCGTTTGAAACGCTAAAAAACCTTTGACTAAATTAAATGTATTTTTCAGCAGCCCAGGCATTTTTAGATTCAAGTCTGCGAAGAATCCACCACCTGCGGGGGTTTGCCCCAGAAGCTTCAAAGACTCCTTGGTTTGACGGTTGAATTCATTAAGGCGCGTTAAATCTTCATTAGAAATAGTGTTTTGAGAAGCGATCGCACCTGCACCACTAGAAGTCCCTCGCAATCGGCTGGCTACTGGTTGCAATCTTTTCGCTGCTTGAATATTGGGGTCGAGTTCCGCAACTCTTAATCTATCCGCGTCAACTTGAGCGCCAAGTTGTTGCAACTGCCCTGAAAAACGTTGTAAGTCACCAGGGGTTAAAGCTGGGGTGCGTCCTTCTTTGGCTGCTTTGACTTTACCGATAATTTGCTGGATGCGTTTTTCGTTCTCGGCGATCTGTTTTTGTAAAAGCTGAGATTCCTTGAGAGAGGCTTTACCGATAGCGATTTGTGAATCTAGGTCTACCAGAATGGCTTGTGATTGCTGCCCTAATGCCTGTGCTTGCTTCCTTGCGCCGGATGTTCGGAAATCTTGAACCTCGCTACGTAGCTGGTTAAATACCTTACCTATGCTAAATGGTCGACGCTGTGGGCGTTGCTCAACAATATCAACGGGCGCAGTTTGGTCAATACCGTAGGAGCGGAGGCGATCGCGCTGTTTTAATTGTTGCTGTTGCTGATTGTAACGAGTACGTTGCTCAATTTCGGCGACCTGTTGATTCACCTTAGCCTCTAACTGCTTAAGCGCCTGTTGTGCTTGCCTGAATGACGCTTCGGAGCTTTTAATAGTTGCGGCATTAGCACGGGCAGCAGCCTTATCTTGTTGCTGTTGTGCGGTACGGGCGAGTGTTGCTAATCTTTCTAGGGCAGCATCAGCGTTAATAATTCCTTGAGATACTTGATGGTTAACTTGGTTAACTAATTGATTAATGTTTTGCGTTACATTCGCACCAGATGATTGTAGTTTTTTAATTCGCTCTTGTTGCTTATTTTGAGCAGTTTTAAAAGACAAATCAACCTGGGGTGTTGCGGGGAACGAAAATTGCAGATTTCCTACTGATTGAGAGCCGAAAGTATTTGCGTTAGCCCTAGTGTTTAAGGATTGAGCATCAAGGGTAGTCAGGCTTGATTGGGCGGCGATGCGCTGTTTGCCGAGTCTAGCGATCGCGGACTGCAATATATTACGAGTTTCTTTATCCAAGTCCTGGGCTAAGGCGGATGCGTAAACTTTTCTCGCCTCTGCAATACCATCCAAAACCTCTCTAAGTCCTTGAGAATTATTGGCAGTACGCGCTTGCTTGGTGCTGGCGCTAAAATATTTTGAAAGCTCTTGAATCTGTTGTCTTAGTTGTGATGGCGCAATTTGTAAAAGCTCTTTAGCATCCTGTTGGACTTGTGGATCTACCTTAGAAAAGATGGGGATTCTAAACGCTAAATCTTCTGGGTTGATTTGCTGTAAAAGTATTTGTCGTAAGTCTGCAACTTTTTTTATTGGAGTAACCACTAATGCCAGAGGAGCGAGCGATTGCTGTTAGTTGCTTTCCAGTTAATTGCTCTAATGCAGCTTTGTTCTCTTCGGTGAGATCCAGGAACAACTGTTCCTGAGATTTTTCTCTTGTGGTTTTGAGTTGTCGTTGTTTTTCAAAGAGCTTGGCTTTTAGGGAAGGCGTGGTAACACCAGTGACAAAATTATAAATTTCTTGGGCGTAGCGATCAGCAAAGGTATAAGCATCCGCCTCTGTCTTCCTGGCAACTTCCTTGCCGCGATCGCCTATCTTCCCTTTGCCTTGAGCCACCACGGCAGCGACAGACTCGTTGATCCTAGGTGACAATTTTGCCGCCTCTTGCTGTGATGGTTGAAGAAGATTTACCCCTGTTCCTTTAATATTCTTGCCAAACTCAAACTGAAGTGCATGTCTTAATTCATGGGCTACATTTTCTACCAACTGCTTATCAACAACACCTTTAGATATTTGTTCGTAGGCGGCTTTATCAAGTAAAACTTTGTTGCTAGTTTTATCGTAAGCTGCACCGCCTACAGGGACTCTTGCATCAGTCCCAAGAGAGGGGATATTAGATTCGCTGATTTTGACATTAGATAACTTAGCAACCTGCTCAACAATTTGGCGGTAAACATTAGGTAAGTCGCGGCGGCTTTCTTGGGCGAACGCATCAGGGAATATTACATCCCCTGTACCCTGTACTTTGCCTCCCTGCCTTCCACCCATCGCTTGACGAACCAATTTAACTTGGGCTGCGGTATAACCTTGCTCTATCTCTGACACCCTAGTCGCTTGTTTGGTACGGGTATCCTGTCTTAATACCTGCCTTCCTTTGACCTTGGCAACAGCAGAAGCAATATCTTTTTCGGCTTGTTGAATTTGTCCGATGATTTCGTTGCGTTGTTGAATTACTTGTTGTAATAATTGCTTTTGCTCTTCTTTGGAGGAAACAAAGTTAAGCTGAAAATTGTAGTCTGTAACTAAACTTTGTAGTTGCTGCTTGTAGTAAGCAATGTCTTTTCGCAGGTTTTGAATGTCTGAAATGTTCTCATTAACGCTATTATTTAGATTAGAAACTATTTGATCAAAACTTGAATTAGTTTTAGAAATTTGCTCTCTAATTGCTGCAATTTCAGATTGGTTTACACCTAGTAGTTCTAGCTGTTTGACTATAGGTGAAATAGGTGTACCAAGCTGGTTGATTTTAGTCTGAATATTTTTTCGCTGACTCACTATCGCGGTTAGGGACTGCGATGATTTAGCGTATTCAATTTCTAATTTGGCCAATTCTTGTACAGTTTGCGGCGCTGACTGTACTTGTTTGGCAACTTGCTTTCTTAAGGTATCGTCAATTTTTGTACCTTGAGATGCTAGTTTTTTGAGAATTAACTCTTGCTTTTGAGCTAATTCTTGGCGTTTTGACGCGATCGCGCTTTGTGCATTAGTAACCCGTTCTTGTGCAGATTGCTGTTGAGTCGCTAGTTGGGTATCTTGGGCGCGTAACTGCTTTACCTGCTGCTGACGCTGGGGAGTGGTAGCAACAAACTCTGCTAGTTGGGTTCCTAGTTCACGCCTTGC